>CAXXMZ010000015.1:0-112442 GCA_963675355.2 Christensenellaceae bacterium | reverse complement strand
AAACACACCAAGTTATACAGGATCGCATGTAACGGGCTTTTCTAACATGGTAAAAGCCATGATAACGTATTTAGCTAAGAATAGTTCTGAAATTAAGAATAATACTATAAACATTATTCCTGGATTTGTAGAGCCAAGCGACATGAAAGAAATAAAGAGAATCATGAATTTGCTTGGGGCAAAGTTTATTATGTTTCCGGATACAAGCGGAGTTGTAAACGCGCCTATGACGGGTAGGTATCAGATGTATCCTGATGGTGGAACACGAATTAAAGACATTGAAAAGAGCGGGGACTCTAAAGTAACGCTTGCGCTTGGCAGTTTTTCATCAAAAGATGGTGCTTATGAGTTAGAAAAGAAGTGTGAAGTTCCGTCGCGTGTTTTGGAACTGCCTATAGGAATCAAAGCAACCGATGAATTTATTATGCGTGTTATTGAATATACCGGAACACAAGTGCCAAAAGAGTTAGAGGAAGAGCGCGGCCAATTAGTAGATTTAATGGTAGATATTCATAACCACTATCATGGTAAAAAGGTCGCAATATTTGGAGACCCTGATACTGTTATCTCCATGACAGAATTAGTGATTAGCTTGGGTATGGTTCCAAAGTATATTTTAACAGGCACTCCTGGAAAAGCTTTTGATAAGAAAGTAAATGAGCTACTGGATGAAGCTGGAATCGAAGGATCTTTTGTAGAGAACTCAGCTGATTTAATGACATTGCATCAGTGGATTAAGAACGATCCAGTAGATATGCTTATTGGAAACACCTATGGAAAGTATATAGCTAGAGCAGAAAATGTACCGCTGGTGAGAATAGGGTTTCCAATCTTAGACAGAGTAGGGCATAGCTTCTTCCCAAGTGTTGGATACACTGGAGCTATAAGGCTAATAGAAAAAATAAGCACCGCTTTCTTAGATAAGTATGATAGAGAATGCGAAGAGGAAGATTTTGAATTAGTAATGTAACTCAAAAAGAGTAAGAGGGGATTAATGATTGGGGGATTTGGTTATGATTAGAAAACGATTATTTATAGTGCTGCTAATGTTGCTTATTGCATTAATAAGCTTAGCCGGGTGTAGTAGCGAAGATCCTGTAGAAACAGCAACTGAGGCTACAATAACAGATATGGCAGGAAGAGAAATTACGGTTCCTACAGATATACAAAAAGTATATGGAACAAATAACAACAGCTCAATAATGCTTTATACTTTAGCACCTGAGAAAATGATAGGCTGGAATTTAGAACTAAGTAGTGCGGCAAAAAAATATATTGATGAAGATGCTACAGAGCTGCCAGTATTGGGAAATATGTATGGGAGCGGGAAGAAGGCCAATGCTGAAGAAATATTAAAGTATAGTCCAGATGTAGTATTATTAGCCGATACCGTGCTTAATGATAAAGTTGTTGAGGCTGCTGATGAGTTACAGACAAAAATGGGTATTCCAGTCGTGGTACTAATATGTGACGTGACGAATTATGATGTGGCATATGAATTTTTAGGTGAGGTTTTGGACAAAGAAGAAAAGGCGTCAAAGCTTTCTGCTTATTTTAAGGGAACCATAGATGATGTTAAGGAAAAAAGTAAGAGTATAGAAGAAAAAGTGGAAGTTTATTACGCGAGAATGGACAATGGTCTCACAACTGAGTTCGCTGGATCAGAGAATGCTGAATTAATTGAATTGGTGGGAGCAACTAATGTTGCCAAAGCAAGCGGGAAGGAAACAGAGTCAGAGGTATCTATAGAGCAGGTGCTTGTTTGGAATCCAGACGTCATAATAGTTGGGCATATTGGTGCTAGTGAGAGTAAAGCTTATCAGTTAATAACCACAAATAAAAACTGGGAAGAAATAAATGCTGTAAAAAACGAATTAGTATTCAATACTCCTAGTCTGCCATTTAACTGGTTTGACAGGCCACCTTCTGTAAATAGGATAATAGGAGTAAAATGGCTTGCTAATAAGTTATATCCCGAAGTATATGACTACGATATGGTATCAGAAGCAAAAGAATTCTTTAAACTGTTTTATGGATATGAGTTAACAGATGATGAGGCAAATAAGTTGATTGGATAAAGTGTTTAATGGGATCAAAGAGAAGTAACTTAACTATATATATGTTGTTTTTGACAGTAATAATTATGGTGGTCATATCTCTTTGTTTAGGTAGATATCCATTATCAGTATCTCAGGTACTACAGGCTATATTTAATGGCGGCTCAACGAATGAGTCGGGAGCTTTTGTCTCTAATATAGTGGTTAACGTTAGATTGCCAAGGATTATAATGGCAGTTCTTCTAGGAAGCGCCCTATCCGCAGCCGGTTCAAGCTATCAAGGGATTTTTAAAAACCCGATGGTTTCTCCCTCGTTATTAGGAGTATCCGCCGGTGCAGGATTTGGCGCAGCCCTAGGTATCATCTTAGATATGGGCGGTGTCGCAATACAGGGCATGGCATTTGTATTTGGACTCATCGCAGTTGCAATCGTTTATCTTGTTAGTAAGTTGATTTCTAAGAAAATGGATCAAACGTTGTCGCTCGTATTAACAGGCATTGTAGTAAGTAGTTTGTTTGTATCTTTGTTATCACTGTTAAAATATGTAGGCGACCCATATAATGATCTTCCAGCTATTACATTTTGGACGCTTGGTAGTATATCGGGTGTAAGCTTAAATGATATTTTAATCATATCCATACCTGTAATACTTGGGATATCCGTTTTATGGGCAATTAAGTGGAAGATGAACATAATGACTCTTGATGAAGATGAGGCGATGTCTTTAGGAGTCCAAACTAACAAGATAAGAGGGATAGTAATTTTAGCAGCCACAGTAATAACGGCTGCAGTAGTATCTGTTAGTGGAATGATATCTTGGGTTGGGCTTGTTATTCCGCATATTTCAAGAATGATTGTTGGCCCTGATTATAAAAGGGCTTTGCCCGTGTCTATTGCACTTGGAGCGATATTCATGCTATTGCTTGATAATATTTCAAGAGCGTTGTTTGTAGCAGAAGTTCCGCTTGGGATTTTGACATCATTGCTTGGAACACCATTTTTTATTTATTTAATGATGAGGGGCAAGAAAAGTTGGTAAAGGAGGTTTTTTATGTGCTTAACGATTAAAAACCTTTGTGTAGATTATGGTGAAAAAAAAGTTCTAAGTAATATAAATTTAGATATAAAGCAAGGTGAGATTATCGCGGTGCTGGGAAGCAATGGTGTAGGAAAGACAACATTGTTTCGAGCAATACTGAACTTTATAAAACCAAGTAACGGTAATGTATATATAGAAGGGCAGGATGCATCTTCAATCTCAAGAAAAGAGTTGTCAAAAATAGTTGCTTATGTGCCACAGAGCAGTAACTGTACTTTTCCATTTAGTGTTTTAGAAATGGTTACAATGGGCAGACATTGTAGAATGCGTATGTTTGAAGAGCCCAAGGAAAAAGATTATATCTTAGCGAATGAAGCATTAAAGAAATTAAATATAGAATATTTATCAAAAAGAAGGTTCAAAAGCCTAAGCGGAGGAGAAAAACAACTTGTTTTGATTGCTAGAGCGCTAGTTCAAAAGCCAAAGATTTTAATAATGGATGAACCAACAGCAAGCTTAGATTTTAACAACTCTATAGTTGTGCTCACTGAAATACTTAGGTTGAAGGAAGAAAATTTCTCACTGCTTATAACTACTCATTCACCCAGACAGGCAAAGGTTTTTGCGGATAAAGTATTGCTAATAAAAGATGGTCAAGTTTTTTTAAATGGAGATATTAGCTTACTTGATAGTAGCGAGATGATACACAATTTATATAACATAGATATAGAACGAGTTGAAAATGAAAAGATTAAGAATTATATTATTAATACTGTGTAAAAGAGGGGGAAGTAAAATTGGATAAACCAAAGCATCATTTATTTGTTTGTTGTAGCACAAGGTTAAATGGCACAGTTCAAGGGGTATGTTCAAAAAAGGAAGGACAACAGATACTTCAAGACTTAGTTGAAGAAATAAATGACAGAGAATTAGAAGACGAGATTATGGTTACTCATATGGGGTGCGCTGGGCTTTGTACTATGGGGCCAATTGTAATGATTTATCCTGAACAAACTTGGTACGGGAAATGTTTCAATAGATGACGTGGATGAGATAGTTGACGCATTAGAACAAGGAGAAAAGGTGGAGAGATTAGAGATATAATATCAAAAAAAGCTTTTTATAAATTAGTTTTAATTTTTAGAGAGAAACTGAGTAATATATTTTATTAGCAGATGCGGTTTAAATCGCATCTGTTTTTTAAAATTATAAATTTTGCGTGTTGACAATATTTTGTGGCCATTATACACTTTTTATATTAATTCCATAAATTATTAGGGGGATTAGTTGAGCCTTAGCTACTTTCAATGTTATGTTTTTCGTAATCCATTTTAATAAAAATGCTAGAGTTTTTTGCTTTATTTGGATTGAGTAAGTGGATGCCGTGTTACCATGTATTTTTGGTACAAGAATATAATCTTAGTGTATTTGTAATTAAATTTATGGAGAATATATGGGAAATTATACTATTAGGGAAATAAAAAAAGTCAGAATTACATCTTTTGGAGTATTTTTTATATGAAGCAATTTTTCAATGTGATAAAAGTAATTTATTACCAAGAGATGTAATTAAACAACCTGAACTGAGTATATATATTGATGATTTTGGTAAAAAAGATGACCATTGTCTTGTTGCAGAATGTGACGGGCAAGTAGTTGGAGCAGTATGGACGAGAGTATTATCTGATCAAATTAAAGGATATGGATATGTTGATGATTCAACACCTGAGTTTGCAATTTCATTGTATGAGAATTACAGGAATCGTGGCATTGGAACGGCATTAATGAAATCAATGTTACAATTATTAAAAAAAGGTGGATATAAAAAAACGTCTTTGGCAGTACAGAAAGATAATTTTGCTGTTAAAATGTATAATAAAGTAGGGTTTGAGATAATAAAAGAACTTAAGAAAGAATATTTAATGATTTGCAAACTAAACGGATGGTCATCCTAATTCTTGTTGTAGGGAGCATTATGATTAGAAAATTCATTGTCAGTGATTTAGATACTATCATGGGAATTTGGTTAAATTCTAATATAGAGACTCATTACTTTATCCCAAAGAGTTATTGGAATAGATACTTTAATATCGTAAAAGAAATATTACCTAAATCAGAAGTGTATGTATTTGAAAAGAAAAATCAAGTAGTAGCATTTGTTGGTATTGACAATGGACACGTTTTAGGTATATTCGTTTCTGAAAACATGCGTTCTAAAGGCATCGGAGAATTGTTGATAAAAAAATGCAAAAGCCTTTATAAAAATCTATCATTATGCGTTTATAAGAATAACAAACGAGCAATAAGGTTTTATGAACGAGAGGGTTTTATAATTAAAAAAACACAAACTGATAGGAACACGTTGGAAACAGAATATTTAATGAAGTGGGTAGAATAAGCTTAATTAGAAAACAGAGACATAAATAATTGATGTCTCTGTTTTTTTAATAAAAATGTCTGCTTAATTTTTACTTAATAACAGTTCAAAGTTGTTTTTACTAAAACTTATTATCCCGTCATTCCTTAACTTTCCCAGCTCCGCGGACATCGCACTGCGATCAACAGATAGATAATCCGCTAACTCTTGGCGGTTAAATGGAATACTAAATTTGTTATTATCAGCTTTTTGAGCTTCGGATGAAAGATAAGCAAGCAGTTTTTCACGTGTGGTACGCTTTGAAGAATATTCAATTTTTTTTGTAAGCGATATGTTGCTTTTTGACACAATGCTTAACATATTTTGAATTAGCTTGCTATGAAACGCGCATGCGTTTGTACATGGGGTAGAAAGCTTGTGGCATTCAATAAACAAAAGTTCACTTTCTGTGGTTGAAATAACGCTGACAGGAAGTGTTTTTATATCAGCTAGGGCGAATGATTCCCCAAACAGATTCCCTGCGTCTAATTTAGCAAGAATGCTTCTATTACCATAATAGTCTTCATGGATAATTTGAACTTGCCCTGATAAGACAATTCCAAAACTTTCTATTTTTTCGCCTCTTAAAAAAACAATTTCATTTTTACCATAATGTGTGGTTCTAGCAGACAAGCAAGCTAAAAGCGACTGCATGTCAGATTTATTAATGCCTTTAAACAGACCAACCGATTCTAACGTATTTAAATATTTATTCATAAAAGCCCCTTTTGTTGGAATTACAACATACTTATTGTTTTTATTATAGTAGACTTAAGTTGTAAATTCAATACAAGAGAATATTTACATTTAAGAAGGTAGGTGGAACAAATGATTAGAAGAATAATAAAAATTGATAAAAATATAAATGCAATGGGTGCGGATTATGTGCTGAAGCTTGTCATGAAGGTGCAATCGGTATGGCAGACGGAAAGGCAGAGTTGTTGCGTGACGATTATTGCGATGGTCTGGGAGACTGTTTACCGGCATGTCCAACTGGAGCAATTAGTTTTGAGGAGCGCGAAGCAGCACAATATGATGAGGCCGCGGTAAAGAAGAATATGTCAAAAAATAGTGAGCAAGAGCTTTCTTGTGCATGTCCGGGAATACAACCCAAAGCGATTGCAAGTGATAATAAACAGAATGCTACATATTTGGACGATGATAGACATAGTAGATTGTCGCAATGGCCAGTACAAATAAAGCTTGCACCTGTGAACGCTCCATATTTTTCAAATGCTAATTTGCTAATTGCAGCGGATTGTACAGCATATGCGTATGGCGACTTTCACAATAAATTTATAAAGAACAGAATAACTTTAATAGGATGTCCAAAGCTTGATGATGTAGATTATACTGATAAACTTATTGCTATTATAAAGAATAATAGCATAAAAAGTGTTACTTTAGTGCGAATGGATGTTCCTTGCTGCGGCGGTATGGAAGATGCAGTAAAAAAAGCACTTCAAAATAGCGAAAAATTCATTCCATGGCAGGTAATTGTTATTTCATCTGATGGAAAAATTTTAGAATCATAGGGGGTATTTGTATGATAGAACAAGAATTCAGATTATCGACTAAGGAAGAGAAGACTATCCAAAAAGTTATTGCTGATGAAAACGTCCATTATATCCATATGGTGTTTAAAAAAGGGGAGGGGCTTACTGAGCACTTTTCTAATTCAAATGTGTATATGACCGTTATAAGCGGGAGACTTTCTATAGGTCTTGGCGATCAGGATATCCATGAGTATGAAGCAGGAGTTTTACTGAAAATCCCATCTAATACGAAGATGAATGTAAAAAATCTTCACTCTGAAACATTAGAGCTGATTGTCGTAAAAGCTCCAGCACCAAAGAGCTAAAATAATACTCTTAATAATTGTCAGGGAGTTTATGTTTTGTTGGACAAAAACTTTCAGGTTATAGAAAAATGAGAAAGAAGGAGTAATATAATGAGTATGTTTTGTTATCAATGTCAGGAAACGGCTAGAGGAACTGGATGTGAGGCTCGAGGAATTTGCGGGAAAACCGAGGAAGTTGCAAAGCTTCAGGATCTTCTGATTTATACTTTAAAGGGAATATCGGACATTATTATCAAAGGCAAAGTTGATATTAGTAAGTTGGATGAAACAAATTATGAGGTGCTTAGCAGTTTGTTTTCAACCATCACTAACGCTAATTTTGACGCCGTTGCAATCGAAAAACGAATCTTAAAAATGATTGCTGTTAGAAATGATCTAAAAAAATCAGTAATTGTGAGTGAGCTTAATGATGCTGCAACATTTGAGGTGAGCTCTAGAGAGTCCATGTTAAATAAGGCAAGCTCAATAGGGGTTCTATCCACCCAAAACGAAGATGTGCGATCACTAAGAGAGATGATTATATATGGAATTAAAGGTATTGCCGCCTATGCTGAGCATGCGAAAAATATTGGGAAAGAAAATCTTGAGATAAACGCATTTGTATACGAAGGACTGGCAGCAACGCTTAATGATGCACTTTCTGCAGATGAGCTTGTTGCGCTTACAATGAAAACAGGCGAATATGGAGTTAAGGTGATGGCACTTCTAGATGAAGCCAACACCGCTAAGTATGGCAATCCAGAGATTACTGAAGTAAATATTGGTGTCAGGAAAAATCCCGCTATCCTTATTTCAGGACATGATTTAACTGATTTGGAACAGCTTTTGAAGCAAACAAAGGGGACGGGAGTGGATGTTTATACGCATAGTGAGATGCTCCCTGCACATTATTATCCCGCATTTAAAAAGTATGATAACTTTGTGGGTAATTATGGAAACGCTTGGTGGAAGCAGATTGGTGAATTTGAATCATTCCATGGTCCAATTTTGTTTACCACCAACTGTATTGTACCACCGAAAAGTGAAGAAGTTAAAAATAGAATCTTTACTACAGGATCTACAGGATTCCCAGGCTGTTCTCATATTACGGCAGATGCAAATGGTAAAAAGGATTTCTCTCAAATAATTGAGATAGCAAAAACACTGCCATCTCCTGACGAAATTGAGACAGGGACCATTGTAGGTGGATTTGCACACAATCAAGTAATTGCTCTTGCTGACAAGATTGTTGACGCCGTAAAGTCTGGAGCAATAAAGAAATTTTTTGTTATGGCTGGATGTGACGGTCGTATGAAGTCCAGAGAATATTATACTGAGTTTGCTGAGAAGCTTCCAAAGGATACTGTGATATTGACGGCAGGTTGTGCAAAATACCGATATAACAAGCTTAAGTTAGGAGATATAGGTGGTATTCCTAGAGTTTTAGATGCAGGCCAGTGTAATGACTCATATTCACTTGCAGTTATTGCATTGAAGCTAAAGGAAGTATTTGAATTGGATGATATAAATGAGCTGCCGATTGCATTTAATATTTCTTGGTATGAGCAAAAAGCTGTAATTGTTCTTTTAGCATTACTATATCTAGGAGTAAAAAACATTCATCTTGGACCAACTCTTCCAGGATTTTTGTCATCGAATGTTGCTAATGTTTTGGTTGAGAAATTTGGCATTGCTGGCATCGGTGAAGTAGATGCAGACATTGAGCTATTTATGGGTAAGTAATAATCTTTGCCCCACCATTATGAACAATTATGATGGTGGGGCTTTTTGATTTTATGCCCATAGTTAATATCTATGCCAAAGCATAAATATTAAGCATTACGCTATGGCTTGGCTTTCGTGATAGAATCATATCTATAAATTTTGAAAGGTAGATTTTTTATGAAAACGTCTGTAGTTGGCTACCCTAGAGTGGGAGCTTTAAGAGAATTAAAATTCAATACAGAGAAGTATTTTAAGGGTATTATGCCTATAGAAGAACTTCAAGCCACAGCTTATAATCTAAGAAAAACACATTGGGAATCTCAAGTGGAAAACGAGGTTGATTTTATACCTTCAAACGATTTCTCGTTTTATGATAATATGCTAGATACTGCTGCTTTGCTAAACGTTGTTCCTAAGAGATATAAGGTTTTACAACTTGAGACGATCGATGAATATTTTGCAATGGCAAGAGGATATCAAGGCGAAAATGGAGATGTTAAGGCACTTGCAATGAAAAAATGGTTCAATACAAATTATCATTATATGGTGCCAGAGATTGAGGATGATACAAAAATCTCTCTTGTTGGGACAAAACCATTTAATGAGTTTCTAGAAGCAGAAAAGCTTGGGATTAAAACAAAACCAGTAATAATCGGAGCATTTACATTTTTAAAGCTTGCAAGATTTACAGGGGATAAAAGCAATGAAGATTTTATTTCTGATATAGTTAAGGCGTATTCGGATATTCTTGCAAATTTTGATGCTTTGGAAGCTCAATGGATTCAATTTGATGAACCGGCACTTGTTATGGATTTATCTAAAGAGGATGTAGCTCTTTTTAATAGACTATACAGTGATATTCTTTTGCATAAGGGTAAGACAAAAGTGCTTTTACAAACATACTTTGGTGATATTAGGGACTGTTATACTGAAGTTGTTGATTTGCCGTTTGATGGGATTGGTATTGATTTTATAGAGGGTGAAAAGTCGTTAGAGCTGGTTTATAAGTTTGGATTTCCTGAGAATAAGACTTTTTTTGCAGGTGTGGTTAATGGGAAAAATATATGGAGAAACAACTATGGTAACACGCTACGCTTGATAGATGAACTAAAAAAGTATTGTAGAAGTATTGTTTTTAGCACATCATGCTCGTTGCTCCATGTCCCTTATACACTAAGCAATGAGATAAAGTTATCCGATGATTATAAAAAGTATTTTGCTTTTGCAGTGGAAAAACTAGAGGAATTATACGATATAAAAAAGATATTATTAAGCAACGATATTAACGAAATACCTGAATATTTTAAAAACCAAAAGCTTTTTAATGAAATTAGAGACTGTAAAAATATGAGTATTAATGCAACGATAAAGGACCTATCTAAGAATGATTTTATAAGAACACCAAACTTTACTAAGCGAGAAGCTATTCAAAGAGCTGAGCTAAATCTGCCACTGCTCCCAACAACTACAATCGGTTCTTTTCCGCAAACATCAGATGTAAAGTCAAATAGATCTAATTTTAAAAAAGGCAATATATCACTTGATCAGTACACTAAATTTAACAAGGATAAAATTGCAGAATGTGTTACGTTACAAGAGGAAATTGGGATTGACGTATTAGTACATGGAGAATTTGAGCGCAATGATATGGTTGAATACTTCGGCGAAAATCTAGAAGGATTTATATTTACAGAAAAAGCATGGGTACAATCTTATGGCACAAGATGCGTTAAGCCACCAATAATATGGGGAGATATTTCAAGATGTATGCCGATGACAGTAGATTATTCCGTGTATGCGCAGTCGCTTACGACAAAATATATGAAAGGTATGCTAACAGGTCCAGTTACTATTTTAAACTGGTCGTTCCCTCGTGAAGATATTTCGTTAAATGAATGTGCTTATCAAATTGCGCTTGCAATAAGAGAGGAAGTACTTGACCTTGAAGCAAATGGAATAAAAATTATTCAAATAGATGAAGCAGCTTTGAGGGAAAAATTACCGCTTAGAAAAAGTGATTGGCACAGCGATTATTTAGATTGGGCGATTTCTGCATTTAGGCTTGTTCATAGCGGAGTGAAGCCGACAACGCAAATCCATACACATATGTGTTATAGTGAGTTTTCAGATATTATTGAAGATATTGAAAATATGGATGCAGATGTCATAACATTTGAAGCTTCACGTTCTGATCTAACTATAATTGATACACTAAAAGAATCTAACTTTATAACGGAAGTAGGTCCTGGTGTTTATGATATACATTCACCTAGGATCCCAAGCATATCAGAACTAAAAGAAGTTATATTCAAAATGCTTGAAAAAATTACCAAAGGAAAAACTATGGATTAATCCCGATTGTGGACTAAAGACAAGAGGAAATGCAGAAACGGTTACTAGCCTCAAGAATTTAGTTGCTGCAGCAAAGGATGTCAGAAAGGAATTGTTGTTATGAAAACATCTGAAATTTTTAAAACAAAAAGGGGTATGTCATTTGAAATATTTCCACCCAAACGAACATCCCCTGTAAATACAATTTATGACACAGTTGATGAACTTAAGGGGTTAACCCCTGATTTTATAAGCGTAACATATGGTGCGGGTGGGAGTGAAAGCAACACGCAAACATTAAAAATAGCTTCTTATATCAAGGAAACTCATGGAATTGAAAGTGTTCCACATCTTCCTTGTATCAATTTAACTAAAAGGGATGTCTTGAGAATGTTGGAGGATTTTAAAGGTGCAGGTATTGAGAATATTCTTGCATTACGTGGAGATGTTAATCCTGATTTCACACCAGAGAATGATTTTAAATATTCTAGCGATCTTGTTTCTTTTATTAAAGAAAACGGAGATTTTAACATAATAGGAGCTTGCTATCCTGAAGGTCATAACGAATGTTCAAGCGTTGTGGAGGATATTCGTAATTTGAAAATCAAAGTTGATGCTGGGGTTGAACAATTGATAACACAGTTATTCTTTGATAATAACTATTTTTATTCTTTTAAGGAGAGAGCATCTATAGTGGGGATAGACGTCCCGATTGAAGCGGGAATAATGCCGGTCGTAAACAAAAAACAGATTGAACGAATGGTCACTCTTTGCGGTGTACATCTTCCTAAAAAATTCATATCGATAATGGAGAGGTATGAAAACAGCCCTGAAGCAATGCGTGATGCTGGAATTGCATACGCAATTGACCAAATTGTTGATTTGATTACGAATGGTGTTGACGGGATACATCTATATACAATGAATAATCCATATATAGCGAATAGGATTTATGCAGCAATAAATACTTTGCTTGCAGCATAATAACAGTGCCTCCCTTAAATAAACGGAGGCACTTTTTTATTTTAAAGTATAGCCATATTCATGGATCAGTTGCTTTAGTTTAGTAATATAATCTTGAGCTATTGAACTTAGGCTGGATTTTTCGTTAGCGATCCAACCGACAAGCATTTTCTCATCCGTAATTAGCGGCACAGAAACAATATTATCTCCATTTAAATCACTACTTAAAACCCCTGTACATATTGTGTATCCATTTAATCCAATCAAAAGATTAAAAAGAGTAGCACGGTCACTAACGTGTATCGTCTTCTTATGAGGAATAGTACTCAGGATTTCCTCAGAGAAGTAAAACGAATTATATTCTCCTTGTTCAAAAGCAAGAAATGGGTAGTTTTCTAATTCTTCAAGGGTAACTTTTCTGTTTTGAGCAAGCGGATGATTTGAGCTAATAAAAACGTGGGGGCTCAGCCTGGAAAAGAGGGTTAAATACTAGGTGATTTTCAACAAGTAGTTTTTTTAGTACTTTCTCATTAAAATCACTGAAATATATTATTCCAAGTTCGCTACGCAAATTTTTCACATCTTCAATTATTTCATATGTTCTTGCTTCGCGAAGGGTAAACTCGTATTCGTCAACATCTAAGGATAAAAGAAGATTTACAAAGGCATTGACAGCAAAAGCATAATGTTGTGTTGATACAGAACATAGCTGTTTTGATGGTTTTTTACCAGTATAGCGTTGTTCCATAAGTTGCGTTTGTTCAACAATCTGACGCGCGTAAGAAAGGAATTCTGTACCGTCAAGAGACAATGATATCCCTTTAGTTGTCCGAAAAAATATCTCTATACCCATCTCAGTTTCCAGTTCTTTTACCGCAGTTGAAAGACTTGGTTGGGATATAAAGAGTTGTTTTGCGGCTTCAGTAATAGAACCACACTCCACTATTTTTATAATGTATTTAAGCTGTCTAAGAGTCATAATTACTCACTACCTATAGTTTAATACTATGATTGTATAGTATTGCATGAAAATAAGCAATGACGTCAAATATCATTTGTTATCGACGTCATTGCTAGTTTTCTAGGAATATTTTTTGATATAAGTTTGAATTTGTGAGAGCGTAGGTATATGGTTAATCAGTTTCCCGTTACTCTCTCTGATTATCAAAGTTGGTGCTGACATAACCCTATATTGTTTGGTTAGTGATAGTTCGTCGGTTGCATCAACATTAGAGTATTGAACCTTTGCTTGATCTAATATTTTTTGAGCTATTTTACAGTTAGGACAAGCAGGTGTCGTAAATAACAAAACTTCTTTATCTATACTATTATTCTCTCCTTGAACATGGGAGGAAATATTTTCAACTCCTCTTATAATAGATAAATCAATGTTATCCTCACATTCTTGCTGTTGGGAAGACTCATTATTTTGTTTGAATTCTTGCAGTTCATTTACATTATATACCTCTCTTGATTGAAATTCTTCCAGTTTTCCAGCATTCCAATTTTGCACTGGTCTATAGTATCCTGTAATCCTGCTATATACCTCGGCAGTTTTACCGCATATAGGGCATTTAAACTGTTCTCCAGGAAGGTATCCGTGATCAGAACACACAGAATAAGTGGGGGAGAGAGTATAGTATGGCAGTTTATAGTTTCCTGAAATAGTCCGAACTAGTTTGGCAGCTGATTTCCATCCGGTAAGTTTTTCGCCAAGGAAGGCGTGAAATACCGTACCAGATGTGTATAGGGTTTGTAGCTCGTCTTGGATATCCAAAGCTTCAAATAGATCGTCGGTATAGCCTACAGGGAGATGTGAGCTATTTGTGTAATAAGGACTATCTGTGTTCTCAGAGGCTGTAATAATTTCTGGAAATTGTTCCACATCGTGTTTTGCTAAGCGATACGAGGTTGATTCCGCTGGAGTTGCTTCCAAATTATAAAGATCACCATATTTTTCTTGATAATCCTTTAGGCGTTCACGCATATGATCAAGAATTTCTTTTGCAAACTCAACAGATTGTGGATGGCTTAAATCTTTCTTTAGCCACTTTGCGTTTAAGGCCGCTTCATTCATCCCAACAATACCGATAGTTGAAAAGTGGCTGTTAAAAGTTCCAAGATAATACTTTGTATAAGGGTAGAGTCCAGCTTCTAAAAGACGAGCAATTACGGTTCGTTTTGTTTTTAGAGAACGAGCTGAAAGATCCATAAGATTATCCAGCTTCTTATAAAACTCTGTTTCATCTTTTGAAACGTATGCGATTTTAGGTAAATTTATGGTGACAACACCTATTGAGCCTGTACTTTCTCCGCTACCAAAGAATCCACCAGCTTTTTTTCGCAATTCTCTCAAATCCAGCCTAAGCCTACAACACATGCTTCGTACATCACTTGGCTCCATATCGCTGTTAATATAATTAGAAAAATAGGGGGTTCCGTACTTGGATGTCATTTCAAAAAGTAGGCGGTTATTTTCGTTATCTGACCAATCAAAATCTTTTGTAATAGAATAGGTTGGAATTGGGTATTGAAATCCACGACCATTAGCATCTCCTTTTACCATTACTTGAATAAAAGCTTTGTTAACCATATCCATCTCTAATTGACAGTCTTTGTAATAGAAATCCATTTCTTTTCCGCCAACGATTGCACGTTCATTGGCAAGATCATTAGGCACTTTCCAATCTAATGTTATATTAGTAAATGGAGCTTGAGATCCCCAACGACTAGGAGTGTTAACTCCATAGATGAATGACTCGATGCACTTTTCAACTTGGTTATAGTTTAATCCATCCTTTTTTATAAAAGGGGCAAGATATGTGTCAAAGGAGGAAAAAGCTTGAGCACCTGCCCATTCATTTTGCATGATTCCAAGAAAATTGACCATTTGATTACAAATAGTAGCTAGATGGCTAGCAGGGGATGAAGTGATTTTTCCTGGTATGCCGCCAAGTCCTTCTAAAATTAGACTTTTTAATGACCAACCAGCGCAATAACCAGTTAACATAGATAAATCATGTATGTGAAGATCACAGTTACGGTGAGCGTTTGCAATCTCTTCATCATAGATTTCCGATAACCAGTAATTTGCTGTAATAGCACCAGAATTACTAAGAATTAATCCGCCGACTGAATATATTACCGTTGAATTTTCTTTAACACGCCAATCGCTAGCTTTTACATAATTATTTACTAAATCTTTGTAATTCAGCATGGATGATTTAATATTACGCATATTCTCATGCTGTTTTCTATAGAGAATGTATGCACGTGCGACGTCAGCGTATCCAGTTTGAATCAGCACACTTTCAACGCTGTCTTGAATGTCCTCAACTTGAATAAATCCGTTTTGAATTTTTGGTTCAAAGTCTGCAGTCACTTTTAGGGCCATAAAGTCTATAACGTTTTCATCATAAATCCGATTTCTTGATTTAAACGCTTTTATTATTGCCGTAGAGATTTTATCTAGTTTAAAGTTAGCAATAGAACTGTCTCTTTTTTTTACTTGATACATATTTTGATTGGATCCTTTCTTTTATATGAAATATTTATTTACATAGATAATTTGCTTCGTAATCCTATACAAATATCTCTATATTCAAATTTTTGTGGGGGAAGCTGTATTAACTACGCACCTTAGTGTTTGGTATTAGCGGCAATACACTTTGCCTTAATTCGTTCATTTCATCTTCGGTGTAACCATGTAGTCCAGGTGTTAATACATTGCTGGAATCCTTGTAGCTTTGTAAAAAGAGATATGAGTTACCAATACTCCATTCGTTTAGTTGTAAGATATCCTCCTTACTATGGAATTCTCGGACAACCGTTGTCCTAAATTCATAGCTTATTTTGCTTTCTTGGAGCAAATCAATGGTTTTTCGAAACGGAGATAAATCTAATTTTTTTTGGCCACATGTTTCAGCATATCTTACTGGACAATTTTTAACATCCATAGCCACATAATCTATTAGATCAAGATCTAATAGGCGTTTTAGCCGATTTGGAAAACCACCATTTGTATCAATTTTGATCAAATAGCCCCAAGTTTTTAAGATCCAGGCAAATTCGTCTAGATTATCTTGCATCAGTGGTTCTCCACCACTGATGCAAACTGCTTCAAGAACATTAGATCTTTTTTTTAGGTAGGCAAGGATGTCAGGAACGGCATGTTTTGTTTTGCCAGTGGGGCTTGTAAGTGCAAGCTGTGAGTTATGACAAAACGGACAACGCAATTGGCAACCAGATGTAAATATTGTTGAGGCTAATTTGCCTGGATAATCAATTAAAGTGAGTTTTGCTAGCCCTGCAATTTGCATAATTTGAATACCTCTTTAAATAAAAATAGCCACGTTCTTCGATAGAACATGGCTAATAATCACCTTAGTACGATTAACACCACTTCCTAGTATCGAAGAAGTTTTGATGCTTAGTAAGAACAGGTAATCGGACTTGTTGCTGAGCAATACACCGTAGCGTCTCTGTGCAGGATTCGCACCTGACTTCCCCTGATTCATACTATATATTGTGGTTCATTATAACATTGCATCTATATATTGTAAATATCATTACTTGAAATTAAACAGATAAATATGTTTTTTAACGGTTTATTTTATAAATATCAACTAAAATAAATGAGTTATTTAAAGAGTTTGAATATATGTAATGCCAAAAGTAGCGTATTGTATCTTTGTCAAGAGTAGTTAAAAATAAGTAGGATAAAATATAAGTAGTACAAAATGGGTATTTAATTATAAAGATTTTAGAAAAAAACTAAATTCTTTATTGACATATGTCAGAAACGGAGTATAATAAAAATTGTAAGTGACATATGTCGGAAACTAAAGGAGGTGAATCGTATGCCTAAAAGAGATGGATCTGGACCAATGAGCGCTGGAGCGATGACTGGAAGAGGTATGGGACCTTGCACTGAAAATACAGTAAAAAATAGTGTAGGTCTTGGAATGGGAGCAGGACTTGGTCTTGCTTGTAGACGTGGATACGGCGGTGGCTCTAAAAAGAGGCTTTGGAAGATGTTTTGATGCAAATCAAAATTCTGATAAAACGCAAAAAGAATTGCTTGAAGAACAAAAGGATTTGCTACAAAACCGACTTGAGGTTATTGATAAGCAATTGGAAAGCCTATAGTGGGTGTAAGAGGTAACTGGAGGACGCTCCGGTTATTTCTATTCAAGATCGAGGTGAAGGAACATGCCTAGACCGATTAAATGGAGAAAAGTATGCTGTCTACCTCAAAGTAACAGATTTGGGCCTCTTGATTCTCCCGTAGATTCTGAGAATCATGTGATTATGACAGTTGATGAATATGAAACGATAAGGCTTATTGACCTTGAAGGGTATACTCAGGAAGAGTGCGCCAGCCAGATGAGTGTTGCACGTACAACCGTACAAGGAATTTATAACGAAGCAAGGAAAAAACTTGCCGAATCATTGGTGAATGGTAAAGTGTTATTGATTGAAGGCGGAGAATACCGGCTGTGTGACGGGGGCGGAGACTCTTGTCGTGGTGTTGGTTGTCATAGGCGTAGGCTTGGCAGGGATATTAAGGGTAATAAAGACTGAGGTGAAGGCTTATTTATTCGGATAAAGTATTGGAACATTTTATGTGCCCCCAAAATGCATATAGCATGCCAGATGCTGATGCTCAGGGAAACTTTGGAGATCCTTCATGCGGAGATTATTTAACCGTTTATTTAAAAGTAAAAGATAACCGCATTGAAGAAATAAGTTATCTTGTATTTGGGTGCAGCGCGTCAATTGCAACATCAAGTATGACCTCTGTGCTAGCAAAAGGTAAAACCTTGGATGAAGCATTGAAGATTACTGAAGAGGATATAATTAAGGCTTTGGATGGGCTCCCCCCAAACAAGGTACATTGCTCAAATCTTGGAGTGAGCGCACTGCGAAGTGCAATAAAGGATTATTTGAACAAAAATAAAACGGAGGATTAATATGAAAATAGCAATACCGGTAGATGAAAAAGACTTAGAAACAGGCGTATGCATGTCATTTGGACGCACTCCTTATTTTCTTATCTATGATACAGAAACAAAGGAAAGCTTGTTTATTAAAAACACAGCTGCAAATAGCGCAGGTGGTGCTGGAATTAAAGCCGCACAGATAATAGTTGATAATGAAACTAATATAATGTTAACCCCACGATGCGGCCAAAATGCTGCTGATGTATTATTAGCTGCAGAAATCAAATTATATAAGACAGCAGATGGTTCTGCTAAGGAAAATATTGACGCTTTTATTGAAGGTAAACTTTCTTTACTAGAAGAAATACATGCAGGATTTCATGGACACGGAGGCAAATAATATGAGGATAGCTGTGCTTAGCGGCAAGGGAGGCACAGGGAAAACGCTAGTATCGGTGAATTTAGCTGCGGTAGCAAGTAAGTCTGTATATATAGACTGCGATGTTGAAGAACCAAATGGACATTTGTTCTTCAAACCTGAGCACATACAAGAGGAAGAAATATCGGTCAAAATTCCTTTATTAGATAATAAGCTTTGCAATGGATGTCGAAAGTGTGTTGATTTTTGCAAGTTTAATGCACTTGCATATATAAAAGATAAAGTAATTATTTTCGATGAGATTTGTCATTCTTGTGGGGGCTGTATGATGCTTTGCCCTCAAAACGCTTTATCCGAGAAAGAAAAAGTTATTGGCAAAGTTCAAAAGGGGACATCGGATCAGGTATTTGTAAATACAGGGATATTGAATACAGGTGAAGCTTCGGGAATTCCAATTATCAAAAAACTATTAGACGATATTGGTAACAAAACTAGAATTCCGACTTTCATAGATTGTCCCCCTGGCAGCGCTTGTATTGTTATGGAAAGTATAAAGGATGCAGATTATTGTGTTTTAGTTGCTGAGCCTACTTTATTTGGCGTTCATAATTTAAGTATGGTTTATGAACTTGTGAAGCTATTTGAAAAGCCGTTTGGTGTTGTACTTAATAAATGCTTAGATGGGAAAAATCCTGCAGAGGAATTTTGTCTTGAAGAAAACATAAAAATTATAGGGCGAATTCCTTTTGACGAACAGCTTGGAATGATTAATTCAAATGCAGAAATTGTAGCTAGAGTAAATGAAAAATACAAACATTTATTTTCTTCCTTGCTAGATACTGTGATAAAGGAGGTGCAACATGAAACAACTTTTGATTCTTAGCGGAAAAGGCGGTACTGGAAAAACCACAATAGCCAGTGCATTTATAAAGCTTTCTAACGCTAGGGCATATGCTGATTGTGATGTGGATGCGCCAAATTTACATTTGATTACTGGACAAAACACAAAACCGGGAAAGTCTGACTATTATGGGCTTCCAAAAGCAGAGATAAACACGGAGTTGTGTATCGGATGTGGTCAGTGCAGAGAAAATTGTAGGTTTGATGCAATTATTGCAGATAATAAATATACGGTTGATTATTTCGCTTGTGAAGGATGCAGTGTTTGTGAAGCTGTTTGTCCGGTAAAAGCAATATCTATGAAACCCGCAACAGCTGGTGAATTAATGCTATATACCAATAAAGATAGAGTCTTTTCAACAGCACAACTTAAAATGGGAAGTGGTACTTCGGGGATGCTGGTTACTGAAGTAAAAAAGCAGATGAAATCGGCAGTAGATGGTGTTGAGTTTGCAATTATTGATGGTTCTCCAGGGATAGGATGTCCGGTAATAGCATCGCTTAGTGGGGTTGATATGGTGTTGATCGTAGCTGAACCCTCAATATCAGGCATTAGTGATATGGAGCGAATAATAGAAACAGCGGCAAGATTTGGTGTTAAAATAGCTGTATGTATTAACAAATTTAACACCAACATTGAAAATACCGAAAAGATTGAGCTTTTCTGTATAGAACATGGGTTGCCTTTTATAGGAAGAATTCCTTTTGATCCTAATGCGGTAAAGGCAATTAATGACGGACATACTATTGTAGATATTAATTGTGCGTCGGGCAAAGCAGCAAAAGCGGTGTATAATAAGACTATGGAATTACTTTTTAAAGAAGGTGAGTTTAGGTCATGATTATCAAAGCATTAGTAGAAAATACGTCAATATCTAAGGATTTGAGTAACGAACACGGGCTTAGCTTATATATACAAACAGAGAATAGTAAGATTTTGTTCGATGTTGGAGCAAGTGGGTTATTTCTTGAAAATGCAAAAAAATTAGATGTAAACATTGCTGATGTAGATTTTCTTGTAATCTCGCATGGACATTATGACCATGGTGGAGGACTTAAAACTTTTTTTGAGCAAAATGATAAAGCTGAGGTGTTTTTACATAAACAAGCTTTTGAAAAGCATTATGCTCAGCGTCAAAATGGCAAATTAGAATTTATTGGACTAGAAGAAGAGTTGATGCAGAACAAAAAAATTGTACTTACATCAGATAGATTTTTCATTAGTAAGGGAATCCAAGTATTCTCCAATATAATTCAAAATGAGCCTAGTCCCAAATCAAACAATGGATTGGTTGCGGAACGAAATGGGAAAAAGATGAAGGACGTTTTTGCCCATGAACAAAATCTTTTAATAGAAGAAGATGGAAAGATGCTTTTGATAACAGGATGTGCCCACAATGGTATTGTTAATATATTAGAGCACTTCCAAAAACTGCGAGGACGTATGCCTGATTATGTTATAGGCGGGTTTCATCTATCTAGTCGTTCGTCAGGTGGCAATGACAACCCTGAGGCCATAGACAGAATCGGTAAATATTTGTTATATACAGGGGCAAAATATTATACTTGCCACTGTACAGGGTTAGAACCATATAACAGGCTCAAAGCTGTTATGGGTGAAAGTATTGATTATCTGCCAACAGGCAGTAACATAATAATTTAAACATAAAGGAGTTAATATTATGAGCGAAAATTGCAATCAAAGCTGCAGCAGTTGCTCTGAGGACTGTGGAGAAAGAAAGGAACAGCAAACTGATTTTTCTGAAAAACCCCATGAGTTAAGCAACATAAAAAAGGTTATAGGCGTTGTTAGTGGAAAAGGCGGGGTTGGTAAGTCACTTGTTACTTCTATGCTCGCGGTTACGATGAATAGGATGGGTTATAACTCTGCGATTCTTGATGCGGATGTTACAGGACCTTCAATTCCAAAGGCGTTCGGTATTACAGACAAAGCGCAAGGAAATGAAGCGGGTCTTTTCCCTGTAAAAAGTAAAACAGGCATCGATATTATGTCTATTAATTTGCTTTTGGAAAATGATACTGATCCAGTTGTCTGGAGAGGACCAATTATTGCTGGTACAGTTAAACAATTCTGGACAGATGTTATCTGGAAAGATATAGATTTTATGTTCATAGACATGCCGCCAGGTACAGGCGATGTTCCGCTTACAGTATTTCAATCTATACCTGTCGATGGGATAATCATTGTAACTTCACCACAGGAACTTGTTTCAATGATTGTATCTAAGGCAGTAAGAATGGCAGAGATGATGAATATCCCAATACTTGGGCTAGTTGAAAACATGTCATATTTTAAATGTCCAGATAACGGAAAGGACTACAAGATCTTTGGCGATAGTCATATTGAAGAGATTGCTAATAAGCACGATTTAAAGGTTCTTGCAAAAATACCTATTGATCCAAAAATATCTGCTGGATGCGATAAAGGCATGATAGAACTATTCAACGGTAACTGGCTTGATCCAGTTGCACAAATACTAGAAGATTCTGAGGTAAAAGAAATGATAAAAATTGCAGTTGCGAGTGAAAATGGTGGATCAGTAACAGAGCATTTTGGACATTGCGAAAGTTTTATGATTTTCGATGCTGACAATGGGGAAATTGTTAAGAGTGAGACGATACCGAATCCAGGACATAAACCAGGATTTTTACCGAATTTCCTAAACGATAAGGGAGTTAATGTAATTATTTCAGGTGGAATGGGCGGTGGCGCTGTTGATATATTCAATGAAAAAGGTATTGAGGTTATCGTAGGGGCAGGTGGTGATGCTAAAAAAGCAGTTGAAGCATATTTGCAAGGAGCTCTAAAATCAACAGGGGCTGTTTGTGATCACGATCACGACCATAATTAATCAGCAGATTAATTTATCTTTATTATTAAGGAAGGGCAGTATATGCCTTTCCTTATTTTGTACTAAACAGCTGCTAATTGAAAGTATATATTATATAATAATACCAGTATATATTATTTTGGGGTGGCGTTAATATGGAGTGTAAAATACGTTTTTGGAGAATTGAAGACGCGCCATACCTTGCCAAAGCTTTAAACAACAAAAAGATTCATGATAAGCTACGGGATGGATTACCGTTTCCGTATACAGTTGAACATGCAGAAGAATTTATTATGGCCATGTTGAACTCAAACATTGATAGAACTTTTACGTTTGCTATAACGGTCAATGATAAAGCTGTTGGAAGTATTGGTGTTTTTCGTAAGGATAATATTCATTTCAGAACTGCGGAAATGGGATACTATATTGCTGAGCAATATTGGGGAAGAGGAATTGGGACGAGCGCAGTTAAACAAGTATGCAGTTACATTTTTATGCATACAGACATTATCAGAATTTATGCAGAGCCTTTTGCTGATAATATTGCTTCTTGTCGTATTCTTGAAAAATCTGGTTTCGTTTGTGAAGGTGTTTTGAGGAAAAATGCAGTCAAAAACGATAAGATAATTGATATGAGGATGTATAGTTTGGTAAAATCAAACATGAAATAAATAGCAGAATTTGTAATGTTTTTAGAAAAATCTGTTGGTGTGTTTACAAGGTAACAGATTTAAAAAGCAAGATTAATATAAATTTTTTTAAGAGGTATATATGAAAGTTGGAATGATAAGATGTATGCAGACCGAAGATATGTGTGCTGGAACTGCTGATTTTGAAGTAATACGAGAAAAATGTGATGCGTTTAAAGGCGTTGAAGGAGATATAGAAGTCATTGGGTTTATTTCATGTGGCGGATGCCCGGGTAAACGGGCTGTTCCTAGAGCATTAAATATGGTTAACCGTGGGGCAGATACAATAGTGTTTACCTCGTGCATAAGTAGGGGAACGCCAATTGGATATGCTTGTCCCTTTGCAAAAAAAATGATACACGCCGTTAGGAATGCAGTTGGCAGTGATATTAGGATTCTTGATTACACGCATGATTAATTTTACGAAAAGTTTTCGTACGATGTACGTGATTAATTGAGATAGAATACTACGCATTCTATCTTTTTAATCTTACACTGAAATTTGATATCGGCTACAACGTTTTGGGAAAGATAAAAAAACAGACTATGATGTAATGATTACAACTTAGTCTGATGTTTTATTTAAATTATGTTACTCATTTCGTCCAGAAGAATTGTTTTGTGAACCTTGGTTAGCCATCATTCCCTGAAGCATGCTCATCATTGGGTTCATATTTGAGCCTCCCATTGAACTAAGTAACTGCCCCATATCCATGCCATTGCCATTGTTGCCTAAGGTTGAGAGTAGAGGTAGCATACTTTGCAGATTCATTCCACCTGAGGAATTCCCTTGCATTGATTGAATCATATTCATCATGTTCATCATATTTGCCATTGACGGGTTACCGTTGTTAGCATTATCGCCATTGTTTTGCATCGACTGAATCATATTCATCATTTGAGTATAATCCATTTGTTGCGAGGGTTGTTGAGCAAGCTCTTGGTTCTGTGTCTGCATGTTTGCTTGTTGATCATCGATTGAAGGTCTGGCCGTAGCAGCTTGATCCATATTACTATTTTTTTGAGGATAATTATTTCTCGCCATTCGTTGATAAGAAAACGGGTGCATATAATTCCCTACTTTCTCTTTTATGATTATTGCATCATATGCTAGCAAATAATAAAAAGTGAACAAAATGACAAATAACAGCATAGACATAATGGAGTAGATAATGGAGGTAAGGAATATGGCAAGAAAAAAAGATTTAAGATCATTTAAACCCGGACGAAACAGAAAAATGGATCAGAAAGAATTAATTGAGCAAGCAAAAAAAATGGGGGCTAACGACGAACAAACTAGAACTGCTTTGAACTTAAATGAAGAAATAAAAAAATACGAAGGTAAAAGCGAAGATGCTATGATGGGCGATTTACTTAGAATGGCAAAGGAACAAAAACAGTCAGGAGAACTTAATAGCAATAAAATTGCTGAGTTTAGGAAAAACGTTTGGCCTATGCTGAATAATGATCAAAAACGAAAGATGCAATCTATGTTAGATATGCTAGAAAAACAATAATTTAATAACTTAGGGTTTAAAAAGCTCAATGGTTGCGAAGAAGCTATGAAAATGATTATAATAGGTAGAAGAATATTTTTCAGGAGAATGTAACCATAGAAACTAAAATTAACAATACCGATTTTTTGCCTAATTATAATAAAATTTTAGATCTGCTAGAGCAAACTTACCCTGATGTAAGAGCAGGACTAGACTTTTCTAATCCGTTTGAATTGCTGATCGCAACCATTCTTTCGGCTCAAACAACGGACAAACAGGTCAATAAGATAACAAAAGCATTGTTTGCTGATTATCCGGATGCAACGAGTATGGCTACATTAACTCCAGAGCAGATTGAGCCTTATATAAAAAGTTGCGGGGTGTATCGCAATAAGGCAAAAAATATTTCGGCGACGTGTAAGATTTTAGTTGACAAGTATCAAGCTCGTGTGCCAAATGATTTTGATGCATTGATTAAGTTGCCTGGCGTAGGTAGAAAGACAGCGAATGTGGTATTATCAAATGCATTTGGAGTTGCGGCAATTGCAGTTGATACGCATGTGTTTCGTGTATCCAACAGATTAGGACTAGCTCAAGCTAAGGATGTTTTAAAAACCGAGAAGCAACTAATGAAGAATATTCCAGAAGAAAAATGGTCTGATGCACACCATTGGATGATCTGGCATGGACGAAAGGTTTGTTCATCACAAAGACCCAAGTGTGATATTTGTACACTTAAGCAAGAGTGTCTATATTATGCATCGAATAAAACAGAAGAAGCTGTTATTAACGATTAAGGAGATAATATGTTCGTAGATCAAGTGCGAATTCGCATAAAAGCAGGGGATGGCGGTGACGGATGCGTCGCTTTCCATCGAGAGAAATATGTAAACAAAGGTGGACCAGATGGCGGTGACGGCGGAAGAGGTGGAAATATTGTGTTTAGAGCTAACCCTTCAATGCGTACGCTATTAGATTTTAGGTATAAGCGTAGTTATAAAGCTCAGAGCGGTGAAAAGGGATTAGGTAACATGATGACGGGTAAAGATGGACAACCATTAGTCATTGATGTCCCGCCTGGCACTTTAATCAGGGAAGCCGAAACTGGCAAAGTAATAGCTGACCTTTTCCACGAAAATGAAAAGAAGATAGTCTTAAGTGGTGGCAACGGCGGTAAAGGAAACTCAAGGTTTGCAACAAGCACCAGGCAAGCACCTAGATTTGCTCAAGCTGGGCAAAAGCGCAAAGAATATGAGGTTATTCTTGAACTAAAAACTATAGCGGATGTAGGATTAGTTGGATTTCCCAATGTTGGCAAAAGTACATTGTTGTCTGTGATATCACATGCAAGGCCTAAGGTTGCAAATTATCATTTTACTACGCTTGCACCAAATCTTGGGGTTGCGGCAGTAGATGGCAAGAGTTTTGTAGTTGCAGATATTCCAGGACTAATAGAAGGAGCTCATCTTGGAGCTGGGTTAGGACAGGAGTTCTTGCGACATGTGGAACGAACACGAATGCTTGTTCATGTAATAGATGTGTCGGGGGTTGAGGGGCGAGATCCACTCGAGGACTATGATATGATAAACGCTGAACTTGAGCATTATAGTGCTGAATTAATGAAGCGTCCACAGATCATCGCTGCAAACAAAACGGATATTCCATCTGCACAGGATAATATAGAACGATTAAAAGAATATGTAAAAGCAGATGGTATTGAGGTATATCCTATCTCGGCTGCAACAACGCAAGGTGTTAACGAGTTGTTTAGGCAGGTAGCGAAAATTATTGATACTTTGCCTGCACCACAGCCTTATGAGCGAGAGATAGAAGTTGGTGTCATTAATGAGAAAGAAACGTATGAAGTAACGTTTGAAGATGATAGTTATGTTGTTAGTGGATCGCTGATAGATAGAATCCTTCGGGAAACAGATGCTTTTGATGAAGAATCTATGAGATATTTTCAGCAGCGGTTAGTTAATTATGGTATCATTGATAGTCTTAGAAAAGCTGGCGCTAATGATGGTGATGTTGTCAACCTTGGTGGTTGGGAATTTGATTTTGTTGAATAGTACACGTATAAGGGAGAATATATATTAAATGACGAGTAAAAGAAGGGCAAGGCTAAAAGCTATTGCAAGCACTATAGATCCAATTATTTATGTTGGAAAAGAGGGTGTTATTGATGGGACGATACAGCTAGTTGATGAAGCTTTGCTAGCACGCCAACTAATTAAAGGCAGCGTGCAGCAAAACAGTGATGTTACTGCTAAGGAAGCTTGTGATATACTTGCTTCGGCCACGGGTGCAGAGGTTATTATGGCAATGGGACGGAAGTTTGTATTGTATAGGCGCAATTCAGACTTACCCGAGATTGAATAATCATCAAGCACGTTTTCTTTGACCACTGAAAAAAGTAAATATTGCTAGACCAAAGCATGCTGATGAAAAGATGGTGTAATATAGAGGTTGTCCAATTATTAAACCGCCGATTAGTATTATTAACCCGCACATTGCGTAGCGCTTTGATTTTGCTGGTAGCAGTATTTGCTTTTTAAAGTTATCGAATCGCTTTTTGTTTAATTCGATATCTTTGTTAAGCTCTTTAATGACAATATCTTCTATATCTCTATCTTTAGTTAGCATTCTGGAGTCTTTTGCAAGCTTAAGCACCCTGTCAGGACCGCATAATGTTATGTCAGCATCTATTCTAGATAGAAAGCTAGAGCATTCAGCGCTTGTCGGTGCTGTGCTAAGTAAAACACCAGCATCTGTGTTTAAGCGCATAACTGCATGATAGAAATCTAGAATATCTTGTGGCATAATAAGATTATCATAATGACGTTGTTTTAAGGCGAACAAAATGGTTTGACTGCCGCGTCTTACGATTATGCCATTTGGAGTGTATCTGACTACGGTGTAACCACCGATTCGCCATGCTAATCGTGAGCACCATTTTATCGTATCTTCCTTGTTCATCAATATTAATTGATCGAGCAAGATGCGTTTTGTGATCTCATCGGTCGTTTGTTTGGTAAATGTATTAACACGTATATTATTTCTAACATGTGATACAATACTTAGCATTAATGTACCGATGATCGACAATGCGACGGCTCCCCAGAATTGGGTTAATAGTGTACTGAATACGAAAAACAGTATCAGTAAAGATAGCAGTCGTAATCCGATAAAATCAAAAGCATGAGCCAGTCTTGATCGTTTTTGGTACATAAGGGTTTTGCATAATTGGGTGATTTGTTCTTGTTTATCCATGAATACACCTCCTATTATGCAAAGTTTACCCATATTATGGAATAATAAACTAATACGGAATACTTGTTTTATCGAGGTGAATTGCTTAAGTATGTACATTAATACGTGTAAAATAAGCATTAGCACGGAATGCTTTGTTGATGGAAGGCAACACAAAAAAAACATTGGAATATTGGGCGGAACGTTTAATCCTGTACATTTTGGACATCTCGATATTGCTATTCGAGCAAAAAATCTGTTTAGTTTAAACACGGTAGCCCTTATGCCTTTAGGTGAACCAGTACATAAAGCAGATGAATACATTGCTCCGGCTGAAGAAAGGATGGAGATGGTTCGTCTTGCGACGCAAGGATCATGTTTAGAGGCATGGGACATTGAAGTTGCCAGGAGAGGACGAACGTATACAATAGACACATTATCGGCTCTTTATAGAGCTATAGGGGATAGATGTGATTTATATTACATTATTGGAGCAGATACACTTATGGCCTTGCATAAATGGAAGGATATTGAAGAAGTTTTTAAGCTATGCACTTTCCTAGTGTTTTGTCGTCCAGGTGAGGACTATGAAAAAGTTGAATATCAAGCCAGGGTGTTTGCTGAAGTTTGTGGTGCAAAAATAAAACTATCATCACATTCGGGCCCGGATATTTCTTCAACATTGATTAAACAAAGGATATTAGAGGGTAAAGGTGTTAGGGGATTGATGCCCGATGCAGTTTGTAGATATATTAAGCAGAAAGGATTGTACGGTAGCATCTTAACATGAATATGTTGTTTAATAGAAAAGCTATAATAGAAAAGTTGTCAACCTTGATTGACGAAAAAAGATTTATTCATAGTCTTAACGTTGAAGACTGTGCTATAGAGTTAGCACATAGATTATGCGTTGATGAAACAAAAGCAAGTATCGCAGCACTATTGCATGATTGCGCAAAAAATATGGATATAGAAGCAGCGGAAAGACTTGGCTATGAACTTAACATTTTTCAAAATGATAAGTGGCTTTACAGGCAACCCGCACTTTGGCATGCTCAACTTGGAGTGTACATTGCAAAGACTGAGTTTAATGTGTTTGATCAAGAAATACTTTCTGCTATTGAGTGTCATACTACTGGGAAAGCAGGAATGACAAAGTTAGATAAAATTATTTATTTGGCTGATTATATCGAGCCAAACAGATCTTTTTCGCACGTGGGTAAGATTAGGGCTAACCTAAAAATTGATTTCAATAAGGCATTATTAGAAGCATACGATAATACAATATATTATTTAACTAGGAGAAAAAGGTTTATTCATCCGCGAACAATCATTGCAAGAAATGAAGCGGTTGAAAACTATTATAAACAAAATTAAATTAGGAGGCGATATTTTGAAGAGTAAACAACAAACAAAAGTAATTAGCGAGGCTATGTTGGACAAAAAGGGCGAGGATATTGTGGTGTTAAACATTGAAGGCATGAGTTCTTTGGCGGATTTCTTTGTAATTTGTAGTGGACGATCAAAGGCACAAGTGCAGGCGATTTGCGACAATGTTGAAGAAAAGTTAGAAGAAAACAAAGTTGAGATTAAGAGACGGGAAGGTTATGATTACGGGAGATGGGTAGTATTAGATACCGGTGATATTATGGTACACATTTTCAACGCCGAGGAACGAGAATTCTATAATCTTGAACGCTTATGGATTAATGGAGAGAATGCAGAGTATATAAACCCCCCTATTAAAACTGCAACTATATAATAAAATTTTCACACTTAGTTTGGCAGTGTTTATTACTTAGCTTTAATAATAAAAAAACCTCTTGCTTTGCAAGAGGTTTTTAGCATAACAATATTATAAACTATAGTATTTTGTGCGTCTTCGCTTCGGTCGCCTAGTGCGGTTGTGGTGCATTCTTCTTTTTAAGATAATGCGGATAAAAATAATAAGCAAAAGTAACACAGGAATCAATATCCATAGTAGTGGGAAATCTCCTGCTTGCTCTGGTGTGATAAGATATCCAGGCTGAGATTCCTCAGGAACAGCTGTCATACCCCCGACACCTGCTACATCTCGAGATGCCACCAGTTTACCAGTTATTAGTTTATCATCATCATAATAGAATGAAACAGTACCAACCTCCGTGTTTATTGCAATGGGTGCATATAAGGGTTTCGCTACCAAAGATTTTTTTGCAACTATGGAGTCGGCGTTATCTTTTATAGTTTGTTTAGTTGCTTTGTCCATGTATTTTATGTCAATATCATTAAAAACAACATTTAGCTTTAACATACCGTTTAATTCGTCATTTTCGTCAACATTTTCAAGTTGAGTTTTTAAGGTTATGCCTTCTAAAGCACTATAAACATCAGGGTCACCAAATCGGATAGTAGTTGGATCTACCCCGCTATCGTTTAGAGCAAAAGCATAATCAAATAAAGTTGCAGCAATATTAAATCTCTCATATCCATTGTTGTATGGGGCGTTAAAGATTACAGCGATGTATTCCTTGCCATCTTTTTTTGCGCTTGCAGCTAAGCAGGTGCCAGCTTTGTATGTTGTACCAGTCTTCATACCAGTTGCATAAGAATATAAATACTTATCTTTAGCAGAATCGTTATTAACAATCAAACAGTTTGTATTCATTATTTCGCGTTCATCAGATTTGTTGGTTGCAGGAATAGTGTATGTCCCTGTTTTTACAATCTTAGCAATGGTTTCATTTTCTAACGCAACTTTAGCTACAAGTGACATATCCCAAGTTGTAGTGTAGTGGTTATCATCATGTATTCCATGAGGATTAACAAAGTTGGAATCTTTTAGTCCAAGTTGTTTTGCTCGTTCATTCATCATCTCTGCAAAAGCATCTATAGATCCTGCAACATGTACTGCTGCTGCCGCTGCCGCATCATTTGCCGAAGGCAATAAGCAGGCATACGCTATTTGTTCTACTGTAAGCTTTTCACCAGGCTGAAGGTTGATTTTACAGTTTTCAGCAGTAAACCCTGTGACTTCGTTACCACATACCACTATATCGTCAAGGTCACAATTTTCAAGTAGTATTAATACGGTAAGAAGCTTGGTTACACTTGCGGGGTAAAGCTTTTTATATGGGGTTTTAGTGTAAACAATAGCACCTGTATCAGCGTCTATCATGGTAACACTTTGTGCATTGATACTACTTTCGCTTGGCGCTGTTGGCAGAGTTACCTCAGGGGTAGCTGTTGCCTCAGCTAAGACTCTGTTTGCGGGAATGGAAATACCCAAAAATGAAACGATTGTAAATACGACTAATAATATATATAACGAAAGTTTTCTCAAATTTAATGCACCTCTGATGAATAGTTTTTTTAATATCTAACACAAATTAGCAAATATAGTATAACAATTTCTTAACAATATGTACAGGGTTTATAGGGTAATAAGTCAATATATTCGGAACTTTGCAAATGAATGTAGAAAATATCACCAAAACAAATTGATTGTTATTGCCAAAAAATGTAATAATTATTAACAAGATGCTACAATAATTATAGTAGGTATATTAACCTAAAAAGTTATGATATAATTGAAAGTAATTTAAAGAAAGGTTTTTGTTAAATGCTTAAATCTATATTAGTTGTTGATGATGAGCCATCCATTGTTAAAGGATTAAGATTCAGTTTAGAACAAGAGGGATATAAGGTTGACGAGGCTTTAGACGGTGAAATTGCTCTAGAGAAAATTCAGAAAAATAAATTTGATATTATACTACTTGACGTAATGCTTCCTGTTATTAATGGAATTGAAGTATGCCAACGTGTGAGAGAAAATTCTGACGTACCAATCATTATGCTTACAGCTAAGGGTGATGACATGGATAAAATACTTGGGCTTGAGTACGGCGCAGATGATTATATGACAAAACCATTTAATATTTTAGAGGTGAAGGCCAGGATTAAATCTATTCTTAGAAGATCTAATCCTAAAGCTTCTGAAAACCAAAAAGCAATAATTTTCGCTGGTGGAATTACAATGAATGTCGATAATAGATATATTGAGATTAGCGGACAAGAGATTAACTTAACTGCAAAAGAGTTTAACCTATTGAAGTTGTTTATGACCAACAAAGGCAGGGTGTTTACACGCGAGATGTTGCTTGAAAATATTCAGAAAACGAATAGGCACGGGGATTTGCGTACGGTAGATGTGCATATTCGAAGGCTTCGAGAAAAAATTGAGGACGACCCTGCAAAGCCATCCTGCATATTAACAAAATGGGGAGTGGGATATTATTTCACCGATAAATGACACCATTTTTAATAGCATTCGTATAAGAATGGTATTTGCATATTTAGCTTTGTTTTCTATTGTTATGTTTTCAATTGGTACGTTGGTAAGCAATATTACACAAAGCTTTTTAATTGATCACAGAGTGCGTGAGCAGATAAGCATGGCCGATGATATTGCTGTATCGGTTGCACCTGGTATGAAAAATTTTAATGCTCAAAAAATATATAAAACTGCTTTAGATTATGGACAAAACTTAGGTGGGCGCGTTCTAGTTTTGGACAAATATGGCGTTGTTCAGTCTGATAGTTTTTCAAAGCTTAATGGAGTTAGCCTTGAGATAGAGGAGATTGACCAAGTGTTAGACGGCAATGCAGGATCAACTAATGCTTTACATGAGTTGGAGATCGAAGTTGATAATCAAAGTAGCGATACAACTAATGATGTAAAAAAAGAGAAAATATACGTAATGTATTATGTGTCGTCGATAGTATACGATGGAAATATGCTAGGCGTAATTGTTTTATCGTTACCCGTGCAGGATATATTCGATCAGGTAGCACAAGCCAACGGGCAAATTATGATGGTCGTGTTTATTGCAAGTATTATTGTTGTTATTATAAGTTTTCTAATTGCGAAGGTTATAACAAAACCAATTACTGCTTTAACGCATATAATAAAAAAAATGAGCAAAGGTGAGATTCATCAACGAGTCAGGGTTACAGGAAAGTCTGAGTTATCGCAGCTTGGACAAGCGTTTAATACTATGAGTGAGCAACTTGAAAGAGTTGAAGAAAATAGAAATAACTTTGTATCGGATGTTTCGCATGAGATTAAGACTCCATTAAGCTCAATGAAGATACTTGTAGAATCATTAATATATGATCAAAGCGGAAATATTGAAATGCATAAAGAGTTTTTAGGAGATATAAATAACGAGATAGATCGTCTTTCATATATAGTAAATGATTTATTGCAAATGGTAAGTATGGAGCAAGATAGAGTTGTTGTTAACTATGATAAAGTGCATGTTTCAAATCTAACGAGCTTAGTTGTTAAGGCCATGGCACCCATTGCTGAGCGTAAAGAAATAACGCTAATACACGAAGACAATACTGACGCTATAGTATTGGGAGATAAGATTAAATTACAGCAAGCAGTTACTAATCTTGTAGATAATGCTATTAAATATACATTATCAGGCGGGGAAGTTCAAATTAGCGTAGAGGAAAAAGAATTAAGCGTTGTAGTTAGAGTAGCGGATACAGGCATTGGAATACCTGAAAAAGATATCTCTCATCTTACTGAACGTTTTTATCGGGTTGAAAAGGCTCGCTCTCGTGAAGCCGGGGGGACTGGACTTGGATTGAGTATTGTTGAAAGAATAGTTAAGTTACACAATGGAGCGTTTAGTATTACTAGTGAAGAGGGTGTTGGAACAACTATCGACATTATTTTGCCCAAATTCATAGATGAAGATAAGGAGGTGCAATAATGATGACATCAGATAAAATAGAAAAAGTTATAAATTACTTGTCATATCTATTGGTTGTTGCATTTGTTTGCGTGTTATTATTTGGAGGGTCCAATAAGTTTATTAGCAATGACTCGGATGAGAATATGGTTTATGAAATCAATCCTGTTGCTGATTCTAATGCTAATTCAAGCGCTGCTGTTTTATATTATAAGTATAATGATAGTTCATTGGGTGGGAATTTTTTGGTATCTGAGTTACGACAAATAGATGTTAATTCAAATGAGTCGTTAGAAAAGGCAATAGTAAAGCAACTTATTGCTGGCCCGCAAAACAAATCAGCTACATATGCAATCAATCCGGATACGATTGTTGAAAGTGTTACAAAAAATAAGGATTGTTATTTTGTAACGCTAAGTAGCGACTTTTTGGAACCGATTAGTGGATTAGAAACACAGTCATCTATTCAAAACAATAAAGAAGATATAAAAATTGCAGTATATTCAATAGTAAATTCCTTAACAGAACTCGGGATCTGTTCAAGGGTACAAATATTAATAGATGTTGATAATACAGGGAATGGTCAAAGGCTAAACAGACAAGAGTTTGGGTTTAATGTTGGTGATAGCTTAGATCAACCATTAGAACCGTTGATGAGAGATGGTAGTATAATTCTAACACCTGATAATTGTTTAACGCAGGTTTTAGATATGATTATCGCTGGAAATACATCTCAGGCGGAGAAGTACATTCAATATAATACTAGTGAAGGCAATGTGTTTTACAATGAAGATGATTTCTTTTCATTGTTGAGTGGAAATGATAGAAGTTTAAGTACCTATAAAGTATTGTATGAAACTATATCCATGGATTGTACAACGGCGGTTGTAGTAATAAATGTTACATTAAAATATGGCAATGGAACGGAAGTTGAACGTACTGTAATACCTGTAAAGATGATAAAAGAAAACGATGAATGGAAAATATGCTATTCATCTTTGGTAATGATTTATGAGTATTAATGCAAAGCGATATTATTCATCAATTATAATAATTTTGTTACTAATCATGTTCGTATTTTCAGGATGTTCTCAAAATGTTTCTGAGAAGGACGAATCACTACAGACAATAGAGCCTATTTCAAATAGTCAGTCTGTAAACTTACAGTTGTATTTTTTGGAGAATAATGATGCTGATTGGGCCATAGAGACGCGAACCGTGGATGTGCCAGCGGATACATCTTGGGCAGAAATGACAATTAGGGAGTTGATTTCTGGCCCTAATGACAAAGACAATATTGCGGTTTTGCCTACCAATACTATTATAGACAAAGTTGTTATTGCTAATGGTCTAGCTAACGTTTATTTATCTGGTGGATTTAGTGAGCTTTCAGTGGATGACGAGCTAAGGGCAAGGGTGGCAATAACGAATTCGCTTTGTTCGCTACAAGATATTAAATATGTCGGAATATATGGTGGGAGTGGATATGCTGAGTTTAATGAACCGCAAGCACATTTACAATATGATGATGATTTTTCTAAGCAGCTAAGTGCTGCAAACGAGGAGAAGTTAACTGAAAAAGAATTGATGGATATACCATTATACTTCTTAGATAAGCGTAACATGCAGATTCTTCCAGAAGTACGAAGTTGTAGTTCCTTTGATGACGATTTAGCAGCTGTAATTGTAAACGAGTTGTTAAAAGGGCCATCAGATGAGCAGATGCAAAACCAAGTTGTTGACGAATTATCTGTAACAGTTACAAATGTTTCAACTATTACAACAGCAGATAATAAAAAAATCGTTAAGATTGAAATGTCGAACATGCCTGGCTATGGCTTGAATATCGTTAAAGGGTACGAGGCAGCTCCTTATGCTGCTATAGTATACAGTATTACTAGTGCAATGCCTAATATTAATGGAGTTGTATTTTTAGCAGACGGTAATATAGTCAAACAAATTGGAAACATGAAATTGCCAGTTGACGGAATAATCACTAGACAAATGATGTCTAAATTTGAAAGCAATAAAATCTCGTTATATTTCAAGAATCAAAAAGGAGATGCTTTGGTTAAAGTGACTCGTGCAATACCGTCCAATGAAGAGACGACCGGTAAACGATTGGTTCAAGAATTGATAATCGGCCCTCTTGCAGGTGAGAACGAAAATGTTTGGCCTAGCTTTCCAAATGATTTAGATCAAGCAGATGTTTTAGATGTATATGTTGATAATGATCTTGCAGTAGTTGATTTTTCTCAAGAGGTGTTTGGATTATGCCAAAAATCGAGATGGACTATTGAAAAAGAAGCAGTTTTTGTGTATTCAACAGTTAATACATTATGTGAAATGAACGGAATTAAAAGAGTTCAAATCTTAGTAGAAGGTAAAAAAGTTACATCTTTAGGTGGTAATATAACTATTTCTAATCCGTTAATGCCTAATGTTGGGATAGTTAATTACTGATAATGCAAAAAGGAGATTAATTATGAATACTGATGCACAAATGAAAAAGAAATTTGCTTTAATGGGGATTGTGGCGGTAGCAATTGTAGCCTTATCGGCGTTGATTAAGCTTCCTATGCCTTTTGAGCAGGGTGGATATATCAGCTTAGGAAATTCAGCAGTATTTGTTGGAGCCTATTTATTAGGACCGTTTTTTGGGACTGTGGTTGCAGCGATATCGTGTTTGTTAGGAGATCTTTTAGCTGGCAGTCCTGATTATGTTGCTGTGACTATTTTTGTAAAAGGTGTTATGGCGTTAGTTGCAGGTATTTGGTTGAAAAAGCTTAGTGAGGAAGTGCCCGTTAAGGAGTTACTAATGCCTTTAGTGGTTGCATCCGCTTGGATGTTGGCTGGGTACTTTATATTTGAATTGACGAAATATGGTATGGGGATTGCTTTGGGCGGCATTGTATTTAGGGCTATAGAAGCGGCAATATGCATTCTTGTTGCTATTCCTGTTATGAACCTTACATCGCAGTTTAAACAAGTTTTGTAGGAGGTCGCATTTATGAAGTTAACAGTATTAGGGAAATACGGTCCATATCCTGCGGCAAAAGGTGCATGTTCTGGATACTTAATTGAGGAAAAAGGCACAAAGATCCTTCTTGATTGCGGTAGTGGTGTGTTTTCGAGAATGCAAGAATATGTAAATTTAGATTGTTTGGATGCAGTTGTGTTATCGCATCTTCATTCCGACCATATGGCTGACTTATTAGTAATGCGTTATGCAAAGAATATTAGGAATACTCCATTAAGGGTATATGCTCCGAATACTCCTGACTTGTTTTTTAACTTATTAGAGAACGAAGATCTTTTTGATATGCATATAGTAACTGATAAAAGTAAAATAAAGATCAAGGATATTGAGATCGAGAGCAGAATAATGTCTCATCCAGTTGAAAGCTATTCTTATAGGATTGAGCATGAAAACGGAGTTTTTGTTTACTCTGGAGATACAAATCAAAATGATAGGATTGTTCCGTTTATTAAGGACGCGTCTTTTTTCCTTTGTGATGCTGCATTTTTAAATGCACAGGTTAAAAAAGGACAAAGCGTTCCACATCTAACTGTTTTGCAAGCAGCGAATATAGCAAAGGCAGCAGGTGTTGGGCGTCTGGCGTTAACACACATTAGCCCGAAAAACTCTGAGCAAGACATGTTGAATGAAGCACTAGAGCAACATAAAGATACAATTGTCGTTAAAGAGATGGAAACATATTGTTTATAGGCGTGAATGTCGAGTGAAAAACCAGCTTGTTAACATAGTAAATTACATAAAAGATATTTTTAGGGCGTTTGCAAAAAGGACAATTTTTGCATGCGCTCTTTTGTTTGCGTTAGGAATATGTTTAGGATTTTTTATCAGCCTGCCAATATGGGTATGGTGCATCGGCGTTGTATCCATAATAGTTTTGCGATTGCTTTGGTTGAAAACGGAGAAAAAGCATGTATCCATATTATTTATACTAATATTAGCATTTTTTGTTGGAGGATTGCGAATCAGTCTTGTCTGTCCTGCTAAGCATTCATATATTCCATATGACAATGATGTGGTTACTATGCAAGGGATTGTTTGTCAGTCGCCAATTAAATACGATGACAAGGCTCAGATAGTGTTGTATGGTGTGTATGTTAGTAGGGATGGGAAAGGGTACAGTTTAAATGGCAATGTTAAGGTTAGTATCGATGGAGAATTAACCGATGAAATTGAATATGGCAGCATAGTTAAGTTGAAGGCTAAACTTAGTATCCCTAAGACGCAATCTTATATTGGTGGATTTGACTATCGAACATATCTACAAGCACAAGGTATACTTTATATTGCATACGCTGACGAGTATGGGGTTGAGTTGATTGAAACACCATCTACAATTAATCCGATGTTTTGGGCGAGCAAAGCTAGAGAAAGCGTTGAAGCGTCAATAGATGCACTATACTCAGGTGATGTAGCAAGCGTAATAAAAGGGATAACGCTAGGCGAAGAGTATGAGCTGTCTGATCAGAGTTATCAAGCTTTTAAGGATACAGGTATTGCTCATGTTTTAGCGGTATCAGGATTGCATGTTGGATTGATTATTTTAATTCTTTTAATGCTACTAAAGCTTTTACGAGTGAGAAGTATTGCACAGTGGTGGATAGTACTTGTAATACTGTTGTTTTATTGTATGATGGTGTCGTTTACACCATCTGTCCTTAGGGCGTCGATAATGGCTATGGTGGTGTTGTATGCAAGGTTTTTTGGCCACAGACAAGATGGACTGCTATCTTTAGGCGTTGCGATGATAATAATGCTATTGATTAATCCGTTGGATCTTTTGACGGCAGGGTTCCAATTATCATTTGGGGCAACTTTAGGAATATTGCTTTTGTATAGAGCCATCTTAGATCTTTTTAAATGGATGCCAAAGTACTTTTCTCAGAGCATTGCTGTTTGTTTATCGGCACAGATCGGAATTGCGCCTATCATGATAAACACGTTTAACAGTTATTCTCTAATAACAGTATTAGCTAATTTGCTAATATTGCCACTGATTATGTTTTTGGTGGCAGGTGGATGGCTAAGCATATTTGTTTTTGCAATATTTAATACTCTTGCGGCGTGGATATCGGCAATATGTAGTTGGATATGCGAATGGATATTGTATTTTGTTAATGCGATGGCAAGCATAGACTTTGCTGCAATAAACATGGTCTCTTGGCCAATCTGGGTATGCGCTTTATGGATGATTACAATATTTATTCTATCAAACAGTAGTTCAATGATCATGAAAAGGCGTGTTAAGGCGGCATGCATAATTATAATTACCACTATTTTTGTGTTGGGTATGGGGTGGATTTTACCTAACAGGTTAAAGATTGTAATGCTTGATGTAGGTATGGCTGAATGTATAGTTGTTACAACTCCTGACCATAAAGCATACCTAATCGATTGTGGAGTTGACTACATTCACCAAGACGAGGACGATAGTCAAATCACGGAATATCTTTTAAAAAATGGAATTAACAAGCTTGAAGGCATAATTCTTTCGCACGCACATGCAGATCATACTTATGGACTAGCATACATTGAGCAAGTATTTAATCCAGAATGGGTAATGGTTGGAGGCGGGTTAAAAGAAGCGGACGATATTAAATGTGAGACGCAAATCAAAAAAACTAATGAAGGGCAGATTATTAATTTAGGCTCTGATGTTATTATTGAAGTAATCAGCGAAGGTGATGGAGAAGGAAACGAGGAGTGCCTAATATTTACTCTTGATTATGGTGACTTTTCTATGATGTTTACCGGGGATGCCGGATTCGAGCAGGAATATACGTTTTTAAATAAAGTGAAAGATGTTGATGTATTAAAAGCAGGGCATCACGGGAGTAAGAATTCAACGTCTTATGAACTATTGAATGCCATATCACCTGAGGTTGTTTTGATTTCAGTTGGATCAAACTCATATGGATTGCCAAACAAAGAGACAATAGATAGAATAGTAGGCAGAGGGATCGACTTGTTCAGAACGGATCAAGATGGATGCATTGAGGTCGTATGTACTAAGGAAGATTATCAAATAATCTTGAATAGAGAGAGTATAGAATAAAGGAGCCAAAATTGAATCATAGTGAATTATTAAAACAAATAAAAAACAAAACGACTGAAAGAGCATATATTTTTTTCGGCAAGGAAAAATGGGCAAAAGACAGGGCTCTTAATCAATTAAAGCAAGCGTTAATGCCTAATGGTTTGGATGTTTTTGGTTATACGGAGTTAGGAGATTCTACTTCAATTATTCAAATGAAAGAAGCTTGTGATACGCTGCCTATGATGTGTGAAAAACGTATGGTTGTTTGTGTAGCCGATACACTTATTTCTAAAGAAGAAAAACAGCTGTGCGAGTATCTTAAAATGCTGCCAGAAACATGTTGTCTTGTATTGGTTGTTCAAGATGAGAAATCCAGAATACCAAAAAAGATTAAGGATAATGTAACGGTGGTGGAGTTTAGTGCCGTAGACGAAACCCAAATGGGAAAGTTCTTGTGCAAGAAAGCAACAAATGTGGGGGTAGAATTACCTCTTAAAACGGCAGTTAACCTGTTTAGGATGACTGGAAACGATCCTTTGAGGTCAGAAAATGAACTAGATAAGCTGTGTCATTATGCAAAACAAAGCGGTATTATTAGCGATTTTATGCTAAATGATGTTGTGATGGCTTCATCCGAGTATAATGTGTTTACTATGATAGATGCGTTTTTAAACCAAAAATATCAGGAGGGAATAAAACTGCTTGAAAAAATGCTAGATGCTGGTGAATCACCGATAGGATTATGCAACCTATTAGCTGGTCGGTTCAGAAGTATGATCAGGGCTAAGTCTTTGTTGCAGTCAGGAGGTAGCGAAGCTGCAGTTATAAAAGCATTAGGGGGTAGTGCTTATGCTGCGAAAAAAGCTGTGGCAGCAAGTAGTAAGTTTAGTTTTACTAAGTTGACTGAATGTATAGAAATACTTTTGGATTGCGATAAAAACGTGAAAACAGGGAAGATGCCGCAGAAAATGGCACTAGAGTATGCGTTGGTTAAGATGTTTAATAAATAAAAAAGGATACACAAAAAAGCTTTCAAGTTGCTGAAAGCTTTTAAATATCTGAACTCTGTCGTTTAGATGCTAAGCCTGAGCTTTAGCGCTGTTAAATACAATCGAAAGCTGAGCTTTTTTGCGATTGGCAACATTTTTATGTATTGTGCCTTTTAATACAGCCTTATCCAGCATACTTATTGTAGATTTAAACATAGTCTCAGCATAAGTTAAGTCACCCTCGCTAATAGCTTCATTTAGCTTTTTAATACTAGTTTTCATCTGGCTTTTAATTATGCGGTTACGCAAATTACGAGTTTCCGACGTGCGAACACGTTTCTTAGCAGATTTTATATTAGGCAATCTATTCCCCTCCAAATTATAATCACAAATTGCATTTTAGCATAATTCAGGACTTTGTGCAAGGCTGAAAGTGCAAAAGGATAATGGTTTTTAAATTTTTTTCCTGCTTTTAGTATATCACTTCTTACAAAGAAACACACTAAGAAAAAAACAGGAGTGAACTATGGGCGGAATACGAACAGACTTAGCTGTTGAAGCTATACAAATTAACAAAGAAACTCAGGACTTAAGTGGTATCGAGCAACAAGAATTACGACCGGAAAAAGGTATCTGCATTAACATTGTTAATATCAAAACAGATGCAGCAGGTGAAACTATTGGCAAGAAAAAAGGTAAGTATATTACTATGGACCTGAAGAAACCGTTTGATCAAGAAAAGCAGTTTTTAGAAAAATCAAGCACACAATTTGCATCCCAGATCAAGAGCATTATTAGTCCTCTTATAAAGCACGAATCAACTATATTAGTAGTTGGGCTTGGAAACAAAGATGTAACTGCAGATTCACTCGGGCCTAAAGTTATTGATAGGATGCTGGTAACAAGACATATTAAAGATAATCTTCCTGACGAGTTAATAGGAGGATTAGAATCTGTGTGCGCAATTGCTCCAGGTGTGCTTGGGGTAACTGGGATTGAGACAGCCGAGGTAGTGCGTGGAATAATTGATAAAATTAAACCTGAGTTTATTATTGCAATAGACTCACTGGCAGCTCGAAGCATAGATAGGATAGTATCGTCCATGCAGGTTAGCGATACTGGGATAAATCCAGGCTCAGGGCTTGGAAACAAGCGTAAGGGGATAACTCAAGAGACCATGGGAGTTCCAGTGATTGCAATTGGCGTACCAATGGTTGTTTTTGCATCTACCATAACTCATGACATGATGGAGCAAGTATTAAAAGATTTGAAGATAGAAAAAGGGCAAGCCGATACAATGCTTCAATTTATGCAGAATAATGCTAATAATCGAATCGACAATTTAGTAGTTGCACCCAAAGATGTTGACCAGTTCGTAAACGGATGTGCTGATATGGTAGCGGATGCAATTAATATGGCAATACATCCAGATACGACTCTTAACGAGGTAAAAAGATTTATGTAATGCTAAACGTAAACAGCATAATGCCTTTTTCGTTTGAATATGTATATATACGAAAGGGCGTGTTTGCTAATGAAAAGGAGAAACGCAAGAAGTAGCGTATCTTTAAAACGTTTAATAGTTGCAATTTTGATGACGGTTGCGCTAGTTTTTTCATTATTTCAGGGTTGCGCTTCCTCACAACAAGATACAGATAGTATAGATGTTGATTTAAGTAATTCTCAAACACAGGGCGACGAAACATCGGACATGCTAACCAATTGGTTAGTCGGGAGCTTGATATCGCCAGGCTTTTTGATGTCATCATCAATGCCGGCGTTATCTAGTGTAACCGTTGACGGGGTAGATAGCGTAGCTACTGTAGCGCAAGCAGATGTTAAGACCCCTGATAATGAGTTGATCGATCCTGAGGTAGGAGATGATATAAAAATTGAAATTACGAATATAGACGAAGAAGACTTTGTTGCCCCTGATACCTCTGGAGATGGGATAGACGTTTTAATTTATCATACACACACATGCGAAGCTTACACCCAGACGGCGGATGCAAAATATGTTGCGTCAGGTGATTGGCGCACTACGGATTTTTCTCAAAGTGTGGCTAGGGTAGGTGATGAGCTTGCAAAGGAACTAAAAAGTCTTGGCTTAAACGTAGTACATGATACAACAAATCATGAGCCGCCAAAGCTAGGAACGGCATATGAAAGGTCGTTAGTTACAATGCAAAAATATGAAAAGAAATATGGAGATATCCCAGTATTTATTGACCTGCACCGCGATGCATACGAACTTGAATCAGGAAAGGCAGATTGTGTTGAAGTAGACGGTAAGTCATTAGCTAGGGTGATGTTTGTTGTAGGTACAGGCGAAGGTAAGACTGGAAACGGATTTGATATTAGACCAGATTGGAAATCAAACTATAGTTTAGCAAAATCTGTGACGAGCAAATTGCAAAAAATCAACCCTAAGCTAGCCCGAGATGTTCGTGTTAAAACAGGAAGATACAATCAGCATTTATCTAATGCGAGCATGTTAATTGAGGTTGGTCATAACTATAATACTTTGGAACAAGCGCTAAACACGGTGCCTTATTTGGCGAAATGTATTGCTGAGTCGCTAAAATGATTCTATTAGTCGTGGAATATTATGTGTTTTATGGTATAATAACTTGCTGTAAAACTGTGGGAATTAATTCGGAGGAATAATATGCGACCAATTGGTTTTTTTGATTCAGGTATAGGCGGGTTAAGCGTTTTATCTACGGCACAAAAAATGCTACCAAATGAGGATTTTGTATACTACGGGGACAATGCAAGAGCTCCTTATGGAGAACTTCCTCCTGAAAAGATTGCACAATATACGATTGAATGCATAGAGAAATTGGTTGACATGGATATGAAAGCGCTGGTGATAGCTTGTAATACTGCGACAAGCGTAGCCATAGTTAAGCTTAGAGAATGGCTGGACATACCTATAATCAGCATGGAACCAGCCATTAAGCCTGCGTTTGAAATGAAAAAAAATGGACTGGTTGCAGTAATGGCGACACCTGCGACGCTGAAACAGCCACGCTTCATAAAATTGAGAAGAAGGATAGATCCAAAGAATGAGGCGTTATTGTTGCCTTGCCCAAATTTAGTTGAGCTAATTGAAAAAGGTGAATTTGATTCTCAAGAAATTGATGAATATATCTTAAACCTTTTTTTGCCGCACACAGAAAAAAAAATTGATTGCATAGTTCTTGGATGTACGCATTTTGTTATAATCAAAAAAACAATTGAGAGGGTATGCAATAAATTATTTGATCAGCCAAAGATAGTTCATGGTAATCAGGGCACAGTTAAGCGTTTAACAAACATTTTAAAGCAGAATAATATGTTGAATCAAACTAATGAGAATGGTAGCATAAAATTTTTTTCATCTAAAGATGTTTCTTTTTTAAAGCGCGTGTTTTCGCAAATACAATAATATAATTTGCATAATCCAGTAAAAACATCTAAATTGTTGCGTGTAAATTTAAAATACATCCGTTTATAGCCAAAAATTCATGTTGCATTTTCTTCTTACGTGTTTACAATATATAGTAGGCTTATAAATTTTTGACACTACATATAGTATGTCTAGATTTATTTTTTATTTTGCACAAAAGATTTTTGGAGGAATGGTCATGGGATTAAGCGAAAATGCTATAACGGTACTTGAGCGCCGTTATTTAAGTAAGGACGTTAATGGCAACATAACTGAAAGTGTTGAAGGGTTATTTAAAAGAGTTGCAAAAGCTATTGCGGCAGTGGAAATCAATTATGATAAAGATGTTGACGTCCAAAATATTGAAAATGAGTTTTATGAACTGATGACCAGCTTAAAGTTTATGCCAAACTCGCCAACGCTAATGAATGCAGGTCGACCATTAGGTCAATTGGCAGCATGTTTTGTCTTACCAGTAGAAGATAGCATGGAAGGTATATTCGACTCGGTAAAAAATGCTGCATTGATTCACAAAAGCGGTGGCGGAACAGGGTTTAGCTTTTCAAGGTTAAGATCAAACGGTGATGCAGTACAATCAACTGGCGGAGTCGCTTCAGGCCCTGTTAGTTTTATGCGAGTGTTTAATTCGGCGACTGAAGCTGTAAAGCAGGGTGGTACACGTCGTGGAGCAAACATGGGCATACTTCGCGTTGATCATCCTGACATACTAGAGTTTATTGAGTGTAAAAGGGACACTTCTGATTTAACAAACTTTAATATTAGTGTAGGATTAACGGAAGCTTTTATGTATGCTGTTGAGAATAATGAGGATTATTCGCTTATTGACCCAAAAACCAAACAAGAAGTTGGACAACTTAATGCGTCGGAAGTATTTGAGCTAATAGTAGAGATGGCCTGGCTTAATGGTGAACCAGGAATAATCTTTTTGGATAGATTAAATAGAGATAACGTGGTACCCTCAGTTGGTGAAATTGAAAGTACAAATCCTTGTGGAGAACAACCACTTTTGCCTAACGAATCATGTAACCTTGGATCTATCAACCTAAATGAGGTCTTAAAAGGGGACGAAGATGGTTATGAAATCGACTATAATGAGCTGGGAAGAGTAGTAGATATAGCTACAAGATTCTTAGATGACGTTATTGATGCAAACAAGTATCCGCTTGAGCAAATCGATTTTATGACTAAACAAACAAGGAAAATTGGTCTAGGACTAATGGGCTTTGCCGATATTTTGTTTAAGTTGGGCATCCCTTATAATTCAGATGAAGCTATCATGCTAGCCGAGAATATAATGAGGTTTATTCAAGAACGTTCCCAAAAAGCTTCTCAAGAGTTAGCAAAAGAGCGTGGAACTTTCCCGTTATTTGAAGAAAGCACATTGCCTAAATCTATCCCTACAAGGAATGCTACAAATACAACAATTGCTCCCACCGGTACTATTTCAATAATTTGTTCAGCATCTAGCGGAATTGAGCCGTTATTTGCAGTATCGTTTATAAGAAACGTTATGGATGATGATAAGTTAATAGAGGTTCATCCATATTTTAAAGAAGTGTTAACAGAGCGAGGACTATATAGTGACGAGTTAATGATGCGTATAGCTAAAGAAGGAACGCTTGCACATATAGACGAAATACCTGAAGATATTAAAAAAATATTTGTAACTGCACATGATATTACGCCCGAATACCATATAAAAATGCAAGCCGCGTTCCAAAAATTTACGGATAACGCTGTATCAAAAACGGTTAATTTTTCAAACACGGCTACAAAAGAAGACGTGCGAGAAGTGTATCTTAAAGCATTTAGCCTTGACTGCAAAGGCGTAACTATATATAGAGACGGAAGTAGAGACGCACAAGTGTTAAACACTGGTGCTACTGAAGAAAAAGAAGAAAAAAAGACAGAACAGACAATCACATGCATACAACCTAGGCAGCGTCCGGATATGACGAGTGGAATTACAGAAAAAGTTCGTATAGGCTGTGGCAACCTTTACATTACGGTGAACTATGATGATCAAGGAATATGCGAGGTGTTTACTAATCTAGGCAGAGCTGGAGGATGTCCTTCACAATCAGAAGCTACTGGTAGACTAGTTTCTATGGCTTTGCGTTCAGGTATGGATGTACAAATATTAATTGATCAGTTAAAGGGAATACGTTGTCACTCTACTTTGAGAAAGAACGGGTTAAAGGTTTTGTCGTGCCCCGATGCTATTGGCAAGGTGCTTGAAAAAGTTGTTCAGACATTACCATCTAATATCAAGCAGGTTAATGGAGCTGGAGTTGATAGCGAGAACGATGAGCAAAATAGCGGTATTTGTCCTGATTGTGGAAGTGTTGTAGAACATGAAGGTGGATGCATGGTATGTAGATCTTGTGGATTCTCAAAATGTGGCTAATACTTTAAAATTATTTGAAACAATTTTGATAATACCTCGTCATAGCTATTGAGAGGACAATAAATGACAGGGGATGGACTCATGGACTGCAACGTATTCAATGAAAACGTCGATGCTTATCTTGATAATGAACTTAGCTATGAAGATAGTAAAGCGATAGAACAACATGCTGTAAAGTGTAAAATATGCAACGATATGTTGAAAAATCGTAGAAAGATACTTAACGAGATAAGGGGAGCTATTGCCGAAATTGAGGTGCCTGATGAATTTCACCAAGGTTGGGTAAATGAGGTTTCGAAAATAAAAGCACAACGGAAGCAAAAACGTCTTTGGGCTACGGTATCGGCATGTGCAGCTGCGTTTGTGTGTTTGGTTGGGGCTGTAGCTCTTATGAATAGCCCAAACTTATCTACGCAGGCAAAAGATAACGTCGTTAATGAAATTTCTAAAGTTGATAGCCAACAAGCTAAAATTAGTGTATCAGCAGGAACAGACAGCAGTAAGTTATCTTCTCAAAGCGCAACTAATGAGATAATAAGCGGTGAGGCTTATAATGTACAAGCGCAGGATTTGCCAATGATGTCATATGATTCATCTGAATCTAGAAGCATTGATCAATACGCTGGAAATTATGAACTTAAGATATTCACAAACGATGTTTCAAGAACAAAAGGCGAGCTTATGGAAATAGTTAAGGAAAACGGAACTAAGTATGAGTGTGAATCAGATGAAGCTCTAATCGTATTAGGAGATGAAAACAACATTTCTCCCTTGAAGGATTGGGCGTTATGTTATGGATCAGAATGGAAAGATAAGATTGAAAGCAAATACTTAATTATCTCGATAGTGCAACAATAGAATATGTATTATTAACAATCCAAAAGCGTCTATATATTAGGCGCTTTTTACTAAATATTAATATTTCATTTTCACAACGTTTCTGATAGAATATAATAGATGTTGAATTTTAGTTAAAGAAAACATACATTAATTATCTTAAATATATTGGGTGGTTTAGCCATCGTTTAATAAAGTGTGCGGATTTTAAATCAATTTGGTTATGCAAAACAAATGAGGAGGAAAGGTACATGAAGGACTATAAGGCTAAGCAGATAAAAAATGTCTGCTTTATTGGGCATGGTGGTGAAGGGAAGACTTCACTAGTAGAGGCTATGCTGTATAACGCTGGTTTGACAGATCGCGTTGGCAGGGTGGAGGACGGATCAACAACTACGGACTATGATCCGGAAGAGATTAAACGTAAAATTTCTATTAGTACATCAGTTGCTCCAATAGAGTGGAATAACCATAAGATCAATTTGATCGACGTTCCAGGATTCTTCGATTTTATCGGTGAATCAACTGCGGCTTTAAAACTTGCTGACGGTGCAATAATAGTAGTTGGTGCAGTATCAGGAATGATAGTTGGAACAGAGAAAGCATGGGATAATTGCGTTGCTAGCTCTATGCCAAGAATGTTTGTTTTAAATCAAATGGGCCGCGAAAACGCTGACTTTAATAAAGTCTTATCACAATTACAAGATAAATATGGTAGTGGTGTTATTCCCTTGCAGTTGCCAATATTTGATGGCGATGAGTTTGTTGGTTTTGTTGATGTAATAAAACAAAAAGCAAAGATATTTGCAGATAAAGGCAAGTTAAATGATGCTGATATCCCAGACAACCTTAGTGACTTGGTAGAAGAGTATCGTGAATCAATAATTGAAGCGTCAGCAGAAAATGATGAAGCGTTACTTGAGAAGTTCTTCGAAGAAGGCGAACTATCAGTTGACGAGATAAATAAAGGACTAAAGCTTGGAGTGCTAGCAGGAAATGTATACCCAGTAATGTGTACTTCAGCCACTCGCAACCTAAATGTTACAGAGTTGACAAATAGTATAGTATCGTATATGCCTTCTCCGGATGATATGCCAGCTGTTGTCTGTAAGAATGTGAAGACGGATGAGGATATCGAGCTTAATTATGATGCTTCAAAATCGTTTGCAGCGCAAGTTATAAAGACTGTGGCGGACCCGTTTGTTGGAAAACTATCGATATTTAAAATTTATAGTGGCATATTGACTCCTGACATGACAATGTACAATCCACATGCTGAAAAGAACGAAAAAGTGGGTACACTTTACATAATGCGTGGAAAGAAACAGATAGGTGTAGATAAGCTACAGGCAGGCGATATTGGCGCCGTTGCAAAGCTACAATATACAATGACAGGACAAACGTTATGTGATGCAGCTAACCCTGTTATATTCCCTGAAATCAATTTCCCTAAGCCTTGTATTTCTTTAGCTGTAACAGCTAAAAAAGAAGGCGAAGAAGATAAGGTGTTTACTGGATTATATCGTTTGACAGAAGAGGATCCTACATTCAAGATAGAAAAACAGGTTGAAACTGGCGATATGCTAATGCAAGGTCTTGGCGAGTTGCATCTTGAAGTTTTATGTCGTAAGTTGAAAAACAAGTTTAGTGTTGAAGCGGAGCTGAAAGATCCTAAGATCCCTTATAGAGAGACCATTCGTTCGTCTGTTAAAGCAGAAGGTAAACATAAAAAACAAAGTGGTGGACATGGACAGTATGGACATTGCTGGATTGAGTTTGAGCCTATTATGGACGGATCAGCTGATTTCGAGTTTGTCGATAAGGTGGTCGGCGGTGTCGTTCCAAAGCAATATATCCCTGCTGTTGAAAAGGGTTTAAGGGAAAGTATTGTTAAAGGAACAATTGCGGGTTATCCGGTTGTTAACCTTCGTTGTACGCTGTATGATGGATCGTTCCATAGCGTTGACTCATCAGAAATGGCGTTTAAAACGGCTGCAAAGGGTGCCTTCAAGAAAGGGTGCGCTGCAGCAAACCCAATCTTATTAGAGCCTGTTTACAGGGTTGAAATACTAATTCCTGACGAATATATGGGAGATATTATTGGAGATCTAAATAGGCGTCGTGGGCGCGTTATGGGAATGAATCCTAAGGATGGATTACAAGAAGTAGTTGCTGATGTTCCACTGAGCGAAATGTTTAAATATGCAACTGACTTACGGTCTATGTCACAAGCTCGTGGTTCGTTTACAATGGAATTCGATCGTTATGATGAGGTTCCCGCAAACATTTCTGAGAAGCTGATTGAGAAGCTAAGACAAGAGATGGAGGACGGAGAATAGAAACTAATTAAATAATAACAAGCCGTATGCAAAGAGCATGCGGCTTGTTTTGTATATTCATAATTAGTAAGCATGTCGAAAGACTAAAGTTTCTAAGAGAAAGTGTAAAGCTTAGTGTATAAATACAAAAAATAATATATAATGGATAATGATTGTAAAAGGAGTAAGTATAATATGGAACCTAATAATAAAAAGATTAATAATCTTGATAATTTAAAAGCTTTTTGCAAAAAGAACCAAAAGAAAATAATTATTTTTGCAAGTATTTTAGTAGTAATAGCTTTTGCTTGTATATTTCTTTTAGGACCAATGAATAATGCATTGTATGCAAATAGAATACAAGAACTTAAAAATACTATAAGCACCGTAAGTACTTCGCCAAAAGTATTAGAAGAATCACCTAAACCTCTTGTCATACAAGAAAAGTTTAAAGAGCTATATGAGAAAAACAAAGATTTTGTTGGGTGGATTATTGTTGACGGCACAGATGTTGATTATCCTGTTATGCAGGCAGACGATAATGAATATTATATGAAAAGAAGTTTTGATAAAGAATACTTTGGAGCAGGGAGCATATTTTTGGATTATCGCTGTGATATAACAAATATGTTTAAGTCGGCGCATCAAATTATATATGGACATAATATGAATAACGGTTCGATGTTTCAAACGTTAACCCGATATGAAGATGAGCAGTTTTTTAAAGATCATAGTTATATTACTTTAAACACGATATACGGTGATTATCAGTTTGAAATATTTTCAGTACATGAATCACCAATTTCATATTATTATATAAATACAGAATTTAATTCTAATGATGAATGGTTGGAATTTATTGAAGAACTTCAAAGCAAAAGTATGTTTAGTACCGATATTGAGCTTACAAAGGACGATGTAGTTTTAACACTATCGACTTGTACAAATAGGCATGATAGTAATTATAGATTTGTAGTTCATGCAAGACTGGTTAATCCTGAAGAATATGATACAGATTACACTTATATCTATAAATAATAAATTGTTAAAGTCGGACGCTTGTGAATGTCTGGCTTTTTTTATATTAGTTGGTAGAAGACGATGGAGATGAAGTGCCCAAAAGAACAAAAAACACAAAGTTAAAGTCGTGATTATATGCTCCAGAAAATTTTTGGGGTGATATTGGGTAAGAAGTGGTAGAATTTGCAAAGATAATTCAGAATATTTGACTAATGTTGGCTAAGCAACATTAGTCAAATGATGTTTATAGTTCACTATTAACGATTGCGTCAATTATGCGAGCAGAAGCATTGCCATCACCATAAGGGTTAGTTGCGTTACACATACTATTATAAACTGATTCATTAAAAAGCACGTTTTCGATTTCTCGTTTAACATTATCATAATCAACACCTATTATTTTTACGGTGCCAGCCTCGACAGCTTCTGGGCGTTCAGTTTCAGTACGTACTACTAATACAGGCTTCCCAAGGCTAGGTGCTTCCTCTTGAATCCCTCCTGAGTCTGTAACCACTAAATAGCATTTATTCATTAAATTACTAAACTCAACGTAGTTTAGTGGTTCAATTAAATTAATACGCTCAATGCCATCAAAAACCTTGTTTGCAATTATTCTAATTTTAGGATTCATGTGGATAGGGAATACTATTTCAACGTCTTTATTTTCTAAAACAATATCTTTAATCGCAGAGAATATGTTTGTCATAGGTAATCCAAGGTTTTCTCTCCTGTGACAAGTAAATAGACAAACCTTTTTATTATCAAAATCTAAAGTATTTAATTTATTATTTTCAAAGACATAATTTTCTTTAGAGACCATCATTAGAGCATCAATTACTGTATTTCCAGTAACAAAAACGTTTTCTTTAATACTTTCGTCATTAAGCTGCTGGGCATTTTTAAGAGTAGGCGCAAAATGAAAGTCTGCAATTATACTTATTATTCGTCTGTTTATTTCCTCAGGAAAAGGTGAGTATTTATTATTAGTCCTAAGACCGGCTTCAACATGTCCAACAGGAATTTGGTTTAAAAACGCAACTTGAGCAGAAGTGCTAGCCGTCGTTGTATCCCCATGAACAAGAACAATTTGAGGTTGAACATCCTTTATTATTTTATCTAATCTGTTAAAGGTTTTAGTGATAATATCTATTATTGTTTGATTAGGAGTCATAATTTCTAAATCAAAATCAGGGACAATATTAAAAGTGTCTAACACCGATTGGATCATCTCTTTATGCTGAGATGTTGTGCATACTATGCTTTCAATATCACTATGAGATTCTAGCTTTTTTAATAAAGGGGCCATTTTAATTGCTTCAGGTCTTGTCCCGAAGACGGAAAGTACTCGTATCATTTTTACCTCATTATCCATAATTTTTATTTTATATAATAATATAAAGTGTTCTAATAAAGTAATATCTCCAAGTTTTATGGGCTCTTGTTTCTATTCTCAAATTAAAAAACAAAAAACACAGAAAGCTGAAAATATCAGGAAATAAACTACCAAGTAATTTATAGATTCCAGCATTTTCTTACAATATGCATTTTAGCATTTATGATATTATATCATTGAACACTTTACAAAAAAAGACATTTATTGAACCATGTATATATTTACTGTCATAAAATTTATTTCTACCATAAAAGAGCTGATTAATTTTTTTTATTAATTAAGGCGTACACTTGTTTTTAATGTATAATTATGAAATATAATTTATTTAATCAAATTATTATTAATAGAATCAATTAATATACCTTAATTATGGGATAAAGGCTTGTTTATTATGCTTTTAATGATTGACTTGCTACAATATATATTGCTATAATCTACCTTATGAATTGATATATAAGCAAAATGTTATACTTAGTTTATTGTACTGTTTAAATATGTTTTTGACTTTATGTTAGGAGGATATAATGAAAGGAATAATACTTGCGGGCGGATCGGGTACAAGGCTATATCCAATAACTAGAGCAGTAACAAAACAGTTGTTGCCAATATACGATAAGCCTATGATATATTATCCGCTATCAGCGTTAATGTTAGCTGGGATAAAAGATATTTTAATTATCTCTACGCCAGAGGATTTACCACTTTATGAAAAGTTGTTTGGAAGTGGTAACGAACTAGGGATGAAGTTCACATATATGGTGCAGGAGAAACCAAATGGATTAGCAGAAGCGTTTATTATTGGCGAAGAGTTTATTGGAGTTGATAAATGTGCGCTGGTACTTGGTGATAATATTTTTTATGGGAATGGATTGACAGACAGTGTACAAAATGCAGCTAGTTTAGAGCGTGGCGCAGTTGTATTTGGGTATTATGTAAAGGATCCACAGGCTTATGGAGTGGTTGAGTTTGGTCAAAATGATCATGTGATTTCTATAGAAGAAAAACCAGATCATCCTAAATCACATTATGCAGTACCAGGGTTATATTTTTATGATAATAAAGTTATTGAAATCGCAAAAAATATTACCCATTCAGCTCGAGGTGAACTTGAAATTACGTCCGTTAACCAGGCATATCTTGAAATTAATGAGTTGAAAGTAGAAAAGTTTGGACGAGGTATTGCATGGCTGGACACAGGGACTCAAGACGATTTGTTATCCGCATCAAATTTTGTCGCAACAATTCAAAAAAGACAAGGGCTTTATGTATCTTGCATCGAGGAAATTGCATATAGGATGGGTTATATTGATGAAGCTCAGTTGAAGAGTTTAGCTAAAAATTTGATCAAAACGGATTATGGAAAATACATAGATTTGATTGCTAGAGGGGAAGCATAGTTAGATGGATGTGAAACATCTTTTTTAGCTATTGCAAGGGGAGAATGTAATATATGAAAAGTGCGCTGGTTACAGGTGGGGCAGGATTTATTGGTTCAAATTTTATTAAATACATGATTGAACGCCATGAAGAATGGTCGTTTGTTAATTTAGACGTACTTACATATGCGGGAAATCTTGAAAACTTAAAGGATATTGAGAAATCTAATAATCATTTTTTTGTTAACGGCGATATCATGGATAGAGCTTTAGTAGCGGAGTTGTTTGAAAAATATAATTTCGATTATGTAATCAATTTTGCAGCAGAAAGCCATGTAGATCGAAGTATAGAAGAACCAGAAATTTTCTTAAAAACTAACGTGTTTGGTACGCAGTGTTTACTCGATTTAGCAAAGCAATATTGGCAGACGGGAAAAGATGAAGATGGGTACCCTACATATAAAGCTGGAGTTAAGTTTTTACAGGTATCTACAGATGAGGTATATGGAGCCTTAGGCAAAACAGGATTTTTTACAGAAGAAACCCCAATCGCTCCTAATAGTCCTTATTCAGCAAGCAAAGCATCGGCAGATTTATTAGTAAGAGCATATAATAATACGTTTAAGCTTCCAATAAATATAACTAGATGTTCAAATAATTATGGACCGTATCAGTTCCCAGAAAAACTAATTCCGCTTATGATAGGAAACGCTTTGGAAGAAAAATCATTGCCAGTATATGGAGATGGAATGCAAGTGCGTGATTGGTTGCATGTTAGTGACCACTGTAGTGCTATTGAAGTGGTACTTCAAAAAGGTAAATCAGGGCACATATATAATATTGGTGGGAATAACGAAAAAGCGAATATTGAGATAGTGAACCTAATAATTCAAAAGCTTGGTAAAACGGATAAATTAATAAAATATGTTAAAGACAGATTGGGTCACGACAGAAGATATGCAATAGATAACACTAAAATTTCTACCGAGCTAGAGTGGTCACCTGTTTATTCGTTTGAAAACGGAATGGAAGCTACTATAAAATGGTATTTGGATAACCAATCATGGTTGGACTCGGTTAGGAGCGGGGAGTACATGGAGTATTATAATAGGTATTATTGCGAATAACTATGATAAAGTATTCGACATACACTGACAAACGATACCAAAAATTAATGCGTTCTAGAATCAAATATAGGAAAATATGATACTATCCATATAGGGTAGTATTTATATTAATTTATATGTTATAGATTAATGTGTTAGAAAATGCCTGGTCATGATGATAGTTATAAAAACTGAATGTATAATGGAATGCACTCTTTACGATCTATTGTTTTTTTGTCTTGAATATAGTTTAAATACTAATCGTAGTGTTTATTAATCCCTATATATAATTAAGCTAATGTAAGAAGAAATCTTTAATAGTTGGCAAAAATAAAGTGTTTTAAATAATTTATTTTTTAATAATACATCTTAAAATAGGAATTAATAATGGCATTAAAAACTAGACATAATCAAAAAAAAATAATTATATTAGTATCAACTATCATTATAATTATAATAGCTACATGTGTTTCAATATTTGTGTTATTAAGAAGTGAATTTTATGACAATATAACCATATTGGAAAATGAAACCATAAAAAAATATAACGAGCAATATGTAACACTAATACATGGTTATCGGCAACTTGCCAGATCCTATTTTGAAAGAATTGAATCAGATAATCGTATATCAAAAATAATGTGGCAGGCTAATCATGCTAACGAAGAAGAGAAAAACATTCTTAGGGATGAATTAATGCAATTATCGTTTGCAAACTATGACAGTGCACTTAGTAATGGGTTCAGGTATTATCATTTTGCACTTGTTGATGGTACAAGCTTCTTGCGTATGCACACACCCGATAAATTTGGAGATGATTTATATAAAGTACGCGATAGTATTAGAATTGCAAATGAAGATGGCAGATACGTGGAAGGTTTTGAACAAGGGATAACGTCAAACAGCTATAGATTTGTATTTCCATTATTTTATAAAGGAAAAGGCGTAGGGTGTGTCGAAATAAGTCTTTCAATTTCGTCTATAACGAAATTAATGGGCGATTTTTTTAATACTAGATGTAGTTTAATAATACGTCGCTCGATTATTGAAGATAAAATTGATGAAGAATATTTAAAAATATTGTACGAACCAACATCTTTTTCAAGTGAATATTATGTCGATACTGAAACAAGGATCCAAGTAGAAAACTATTGTGAATCAAATATTTTAAAACTGATTGATGATGGTAATCTAAACGAAGGCGGTAAATCAAAGCTTAATGGAGATACTTTCTTTATAAGCTTATCTTATAAGGAAAATTATTATAGTGTCGTATTTTTAAGGATCGAAAACGTTTTAGGAGATCATGCGGGATATCTCATTTTTATTAATGATTGTACGCATTTTTATAGTAACGAAAACCTATTTAACATTCAAAGTATAATCCTATCTTTTATGTTGATAATGGTGGGAAGCATAGTATTAATATTAGTAAAAAATAGATTTAAGATGGAAAAGATGACATATTATGATCAATTGACGGGTGCATATAATAGAAATAAATTATACAAATTAATTGAACATGAGGTACAAAGAAATATTAGGTATAATATTGTGTTTTCAATCATTCTTTTTGATGTAGATAATTTTAAAGAAGTAAATGATACATATGGACATGTTTTTGGAGATAAAGTGTTAAAACGAATTAGTAGAGTGATTTTAGCAAATATAAGAATAAATGATATTTTATTTAGATATGGTGGAGATGAATTTCTTCTCTTGCTTCCTAATACTGATCAAGATGAAGCCAATCTTGTGGCAGATAAAATTAAAAGTTTAATTAAAAATATAAGATTTGATAATATAGACGAATCAGTGAAGCTTAGTACGGGAGTCGTTCAATACAACACTAATGAATCTGTCGAGCAGTTAATTCACAGGTCAGATAAAATGCTGTATAAAGATAAACAGAAGAATAAAAGCAACCCTGTTTCTTAACATTAGGTTTTCAAGAAAATATATGTAAGTAAAATATATGGTATGAAATAGAAAAAGAGTGGTATGAAATATACCGCTCTTTAATTATGATAACTATAATTATTATACCAATGGTAACGAAATTGTAAATGTAGTTCCTGATTTATTAGTGCTACTTATAAATATCTTTCCATTATGTACTTCAACTATTTCTTTTGCAATGGCGAGCCCTAAACCGTAACTCTTTTTATCACGGGTTCTCGCTTTATCAATTCTATAGAAGCGGTCGAAAATATACGGCAAATCTTCCTGAGCAATTGGTTCACATAAATTTTTAACAGATAAAATAGCCTTGTTGTTTTCTTTACGTAGCTGTATTGTAACTTTTGAGTTTTCATAAGCATATTTCTGAGCATTGTCCAGTAGGATAGAGACCAGTTGTTTTATTTGAATAGGATCACCATTAATATGGATTTCAGGGGCAATATCTATTTCAAGCTGTTTGCCTGATTCAAACATCACTGCCTCAAAAGGCAAAGCACTTTCATACGTAATGTCATTTAAATTTATTTTACTATGGAATTTTTCTTTTTCAATAGAATCTACACGCGCTAAGAATAATAAATCCTCAACTAGCTTTTTCATATGTTTAGATTCCAAATCAATATTATGTATCCACTTGAGTCTCTCGTCATCTTTTAGTTTTTTCCCAGAAAGCAAAATCGATGTATTAGCTAACATCACAGTAATTGGAGTTTTTAGCTCGTGCGATGCATCTGCTACAAACTGTTGTTGCTGTTTCCACGCCTTTGCAATAGGTTTAATTGCGATGTGCGATAATAAGAGGCTGATAAAAAAGAAACAAATTAGGCTACCAACCCCAATCAATGAATAATTAAGTATCTGCTGACTAATAAAAGTTTTTTCAAAGGTGATATCAATAAATCCAATAACTGGTTCATCATTCTCATTTAGTTTCACCATATATCTTAAGCTCAAGTCATTTAATACGCCATTGGTTTTATCCTGAGATAGGGCTGCGGTGACCGCCTTTTGGGCAGCATCTTCAGTAAGTGCATTGTTCATGTCGTTTGTACTTATTATATTTCCATCACTATCAAGCGTAACAAAAAAAGAACGAAAAGATGATTGTTTATCAAATGGTGTCTTTTTGGGGTTGTCCAAAGGATCGATTCCTTCATCAAGTTGCGTTGTATCTTGTGATAATCCAGATTGATCGTATGAATATATACGTGCATAGTCTTCTTCAAGACTATGATAACTATCGCTTTCTAGTCTATTAGCAGAAGAAATAATCAACGAGGCAAACGTTACCAGCAGAACAGCACTTACAAGACACATATTTATTAACACAAATCTTTTTTGCAGTTTTCCTAACACTTTATATCTCCTCAAGCATATATCCAGCCATACGAACAGTACGAATACATATAGAAGCATTTATGTAACTCAATTTCTTTCTTAAGAAAGAAATATATGCTTCTACATTGTTATCTTCTGTATCCGAGTCAGCACCCCAAACTTTTACAATCAAGCTTTCTTTGGATATGATAGTATTCGCATTAGTCATCAAAATACTCATTATTTGGAATTCTTTGTTGCTTAGTTTAACCGATTTTATGCTATATGATAGAGTGTAAGTATTTAGATTAAGAACTATATCACGAAATGTTAGCTCATCTACCACTACTTCTCCAATTCTTCTAGATAGCGCTCTAACACGTGCAAGTAGCTCCTGTGGAGAAAAAGGCTTAATCATATAATCGTCCGCTCCAGCATCCAAACCTGTGACTCTATCTTCAACTTCGCTTTTTGCGGTTAGCATAATGGTGGGGGTTGCATTTTTTTGTTTGCGTAATGTTTTTATCACATCATAACCGTTCATTTTAGGGAGCATTACATCTAGCACAATCACATCATAATCGTTGTTTGCAGCGTAATATAGACCATCTATACCATCGAATACTGCATCAACAAAATAGTCTTGTTCTTTCATGATCTGCTGAAGTGCTTGCGACAAATGCAAATCGTCCTCTACTATTAAAATCTTCACCTTACGCACCTTATTTCTTGAATTTTTGAAAGTAATAAGCTAAGTTTCATTATATATATAATAATTTATCCTCGCAAATAACTTACTATAACATACTTAAAAAAACCTGAAATAATGGTTTCAGACTAGTTTCAGAGTGTTGCGATATACTTTGCGCAATAAAAAAATAGGAGGCAGGAAAATGTCAAAAACTACGAGCACATTTAAAAGATACGAAAAAAAATTTATGCTCAACAACGATCAATTTCTTTCAATTAGCAAGAAACTAGAACGTTACATGAAACCTAATCGTTTCGATAAATACACTATCTGCAATATTTATTATGATACAGATACATATGAAATAATTAGACGCTCAATTGATAAACCTGTATTTAAAGAAAAGCTTAGGTTAAGGAGTTATGGAACACCTGAAAGAGATGATCAAGTTTTTTTTGAACTAAAGAAAAAATTTAATAGGGAAGTGTTTAAAAGACGTGTGTCGTTAAGCGCTGAAGAATTTGACAACTATTTAAAATGCGGGTCATATCCGGAAGGTGCTAAGCAGGTTATGGATGAAATTGAGTATTTTAAATCGTTGTATAATCCACATCCAGCAATTTTTATTGCATATGAGCGTACTGCACTTGTTGGGAAGGAGGACAGTTCACTCAGGATTACATTTGATGAAAATATTCGTTTTAGAAATGATGACCTTAGCTTGAGCAAAGGTGATTACGGGACACAAATATTACCAGAAGGTCAATATTTAATGGAAGTAAAAATAAACGAAGCAATGCCTATCTGGTTAAGTCGTATGCTAAATGAGGAGCAAATTTTCCCAATATCATTTTCGAAATATGGGTACTGTTATCAAAATTTTATGGGTTTTAATGTATCAAAAACAAATGATGATAATCAGCCTGCGGCTTAAAAATAGATTGAATTAACTAGGAGAAAATAATGTTTGATAATTTTGATTTAGTGACTACATTGATTCGAATAGGAGTGTCACTGTTACTGGGCATAATAATTGCTACGTTTTATATGTTTAAAAGCAATTATAATAAGCAATTTGTTGTTACGTTGGTACTGTTGCCAGCAATTGTAGGCGCAGTAATATCGATTGTTAATGGCAATCTTGGGACTGGAGTTGCGGTTATGGGCGCTTTCAGCTTAGTAAGATTCCGTTCTATACCAGGAACGGCTAAAGATATTGGATTTATATTCTTTTCAATGGCAGTTGGTCTTGCGACAGGAATGGGGTATATCCCATATGCAGTTGTATTTACCTTGCTTGTTGGATTGGCATCATTGCTACTATTCCAAAGCAAGTTTGGCGAGCAAAGACTTATAAAAAAACAGCTTAAAATAACAATACCCGAGAACTTAGATTATGCAGGATTATTTGATGATTTGTTTAGTGAATATACGGAATTAAGTCAGCTGAAAAAGGTAAGAACAACGAATATGGGAAGTTTGTTTCAGCTGCATTATAATATCATTTTAAAAAATGAAGGAAAAGAAAAAGAGTTTATTGACAAGTTAAGGTGTAGGAATGGGAACCTTGACATTATTTGCGGACATATGTCTAACTCGAGTGAAGTACTTTAGGAGGTAAGAAGTGAAGAAAAAACGTATAATATTATTGCTTGTTGCAATGCTAACGCTCTCTGCTTTGTTTACAGGATGTAGTAGTACGGATACATCAAATAATGATAATGGTAATCAAACTGTAAACACAAGCAGTTGGGACTCAGCAATTGAACAAAGCACAACTGGAAACGAAGATTTAAATGGTTTTACTGTTGAATATTCTGACAAAGATAAAGATAGCACTTATGACGAAAGTACGGCAACAATAATTACGCTTTCCGACGGAAGTTCGTCAGTCGACGGTGATGGAGCAACAGTTAGTGTTAATACGGTAACAATTAATCAAGCAGGCACTTATATTGTTAGTGGCACGTTATCAGATGGTCAGCTAATTGTAGATACAACGACAGTAGATACAGTACAAATTGTGCTAAATAACGCAAACATTACATGTGATGATGGAAGTGCAATTTATGTCAAGCAGGCTGAGAAAGCAATAGTAACATTGGCTGAAGGTAGTGGAAATACCATTAGCGATGGAGCGAATTATGCTAATACTGGGGACGATGACCCAGACGCCGCAATCTATGCAGGTGATGATCTAACAATTAATGGTAGTGGGACTCTTATTGTGAACGGCAACTACAAGCATGGCATCAAAACAGTAGATGATTTGGTTGTTACAGGCGGTAAGTTGGTAATTACTGCAGTTGAAGAAGGAATGAGAGTTAAGGATTCGGTATTTATACTTGATGGGGATATCACTATTAAAGCAGGAGGAGATGGAATCAAATCTAACAACGACGAGGAAGATGCAAGCGGTTGGGTATCAATAGATGGCGGCACCTATAATATTGAAGCAGAAAATAACGGTATTCAAGCACAAACTGGTATGTTGATAACAAGTGGTACGTTTAATATCACTACCACGAATGATACTCTTCACTGTAATGGCAGTATTTGGATTTCAGGTGGAGATATTACGCTTACAGCTGGGGATGATGGTATACATGCTGATAACTGTCTAGCAGTTACTGATGGCGCGATTAATGTGTTATCGAGTTACGAAGGTCTAGAAGGCGCAAACATTGCTATTGGCGGTGGCAGTATTTCTGTAGAAGCAGAAGACGATGGATTAAATGCAGCAGGTGGTAGTGATGGCGATATGATGCCTGGTGATAACTTTAATGATGCAGGAAGCTATACCATATCTATTGGTGGCGGTAGTATCTATGTGAACGCAGGGGGAGACGGTGTAGATTCTAATGGCAGCATTACTTTGTATGATGGAACAGTTGTGGTAAACGGCCCAGAAAATGATGGAAATGCAGCAATGGACTTTGATTCGGGTAGCTTTACCATATCAGGTGGAACTCTAATCGCAATTGGTTCTTCTGGAATGCTAGCTTCCCCAACACAGGCAAGCCAACCAGTTGTAACTATACTATACGATTCAACGCAAACGGGTGACGATGTTGTTACGATTACTGATAGTAACGGAAATATACTGTTCTCGATTGATCCATTAAAAACATATTCAAGCATAATGATAAGCAGCCCTGAATTATCTGAAAGCAACGTATATAATATCTTATACGGAGGAACAATCAACGGGCAAACAGTTGATAATACTCTATATACTGATGCAACAGTTTCGAGCGAGACAAGTACAGCAAGCTTTACCTTGAGTGATTCGATATTGTTCATAGATCCTGATGGAAATGCTACTCAATACACCGGTGGCATGGGCGGACGTAATGGCAGCAGAGGCATGAATAATGATATGCAGGGCGGGGATCGTGGTGCTCCTGTAAGATAGACTAAAATGCTAGAAGCATATATATTATTGCTGACGTTCAAAATAAAATAAAGATAAATTAATAGGTTTTTTAAGCACGCCATTATTATTATGGCGTGCTTTATAATAAAAAGAATATTTTACAAGTTGATTGTATTGGTGTGATAATTTGATTCTTTACCCTAAATATGATATTATTCTGTATGTAAAGTAGCGATTATGAGTAATTTGACATGAAATTAATTGTGAAAAACACGTCGTAGAACTGGGGTTGCTATAGGACCAAATGGTGATATAGTATGCGTTACGCATAGTTCATTTTGAATACAACACTCTAACTCTATAATAATAGAGTTGGGGTGTTTTTATTTGGATAAATTCAAATAAATTGAGCAAATTATTTATCAAGAAGGAGTTTTTTATGGAACAAATGGTTAGTATGACTAGAAGTCATCTTAATGACGAAAAAGGGGAAGAAAAGTTAATACAAAAATGGGAAGACTGGAAATGGCAAGTAAAGCATTGTATTAAAGATGCTAAGACGGTTGAAAAAATATTAAATATTAAATTTAACGATAAAAAAAGAGAACAAATTGAAAAGACTATTGAGAAATTTCCTGTTTCTATTACACCATATTATTTATCTTTGGTTGATGCTAATAATTATGAAAATGACCCCATTTTTAAACAAGCATTTCCAGATGAAAGGGAATTAATTATTAAAGAAGGTGATATGGCGGATCCACTGTCTGAAGATAAAGATAGTCCCGTTGCGGGAATTACCCATCGCTATCCAGATAGAGTGCTTTTTCATATCAGTAATGTTTGCGCTATGTACTGCAGGCATTGTACACGTAAAAGAAAAGTAGGAGACGTTGATTGCATACCATCAAAAGACATTATTGAAGAAGGATTAGAATATATCCGAAATACTCCCGCAATTCGTGACGTTTTGTTATCGGGAGGAGATCCTTTCATGTTATCAGATCATTATCTTGATTGGATACTTGGCGAGATAGATAAAATCCCTCATGTAGAAGTAGTAAGAATTGGTACTAGAACACCGGTTGTATTACCATATAGAATTACCGATTCTTTGATTGCTGTTTTGAAAAAGCATGGTACGTTATGGATAAACACGCATTTTAATCATCCAAGAGAAATCACAAAGTCATCAAAAGAGGCTCTAAAAAAGTTAGCGTTTGCTGGCATTCCACTTGGGAATCAAACTGTTCTTCTTTCAGATATCAATGATTGTCCGCGAATAATTAAAAAACTTGTCCACAAACTTGTTCAAAACAGAGTAAGACCATATTATTTGTACCAATGTGACTTATCCGAAGGATTAGAGCATTTCAGGACCCCAGTTGGAAAAGGTATAGAGATTATGGAAAGTTTGATTGGTCATACCAGCGGATTTGCAATACCAACCTACGTTATTGATGCCCCTGGTGGCGGTGGCAAGATTCCTGTTATGCCAAATTATCTAATATCCAGATCTACGAATAAAGCAGTATTAAGAAATTACGAAGGTGTAATAACCACATACAAGGAACCAGACAAATATAATAATATTGTTTGCGACTTAGAATGTGATCGATGTGACTTGGATTTAAACCTTGAAGAATCAGAAGAAACAAAATCGGTTGGAATAGCAAAGCTATTATCTGATACAGATGAATCAATTACAATAACACCAAATGATTTAGAGAGGACAAAAAGGAATATAGATGAGTGATAAGATCATTAGGGTTGGGGAGTCGATTATTCAACACGGCAAGGAGAATAATCGTGTATATTTAATGAAGCTATCAATGAATGATATTCCAACAATTATTGAAGATGTTAATAAATTATCTATGGAATTTGGATATACTAAGGTGTTTGCCAAGATACCGTGTATTGCTAAAGATTTTTTTATGAGTGATGGATATATACAAGAAGCGTATATCCCGAAATTTTATAATCAAGGTCAGGATTGTTGTTTTTTAGGTAAATTTTTTACTGAACAACGAAAAAAAGAAGTAGATTCATATAAGGTTAAAGAAATACTGAATAAAGCACATTTTAAATCTGTTTTGCCTCATGTATTAGAATCTAAATATTTAATAAGAAAAGCGACACCAAAAGATACGGATGAAATGGCTAAACTATATAAAACAGTTTTTAAAACGTATCCTTTTCCAATCCATGATAAAGATTATTTGTTACAAACTTTAAAGAATGATGTTGTTTATTTTGGGGTTTGGCATGATGGAACTCTTGTGGCACTATCTTCATGCGAACTATATTGCGATCAATCTAATGCAGAAATGACGGATTTTGCAACAATTCCCCAATATAGGGGGCAGAATCTCTCGTTAAATCTTTTAGCTGAGATGGAAAATGAGCTTAAGCAAAGAGATATTTATACAGCATATACTATTGCAAGAGCGTATTCTTTTGGTATGAATATTACGTTTGCAAAAGCAGGTTATGCCTTTGCTGGAACGTTAACAAACAATACAAATATTAGTGGGAACATAGAAAGTATGAATGTTTGGTATAAATCTATCATTTAGGATGCCAATATATAGGCTTGGATAAAACTATAATAATATACAAAAACAAAACCCAATTTATCCATTCGTTTTATGGGTAAGTTGGGTTTGTTGTGAGCATGCCTTTCATATTCTTTAGCTGGAGGAGAAGGAGGGTTCGGCCCACACGTCGCCAATGCTGAATTTGAAAGCTGTTTGATTTTTTTCTTGTATACAATTGCATCCTTTTTATCACATTGTTGACATTATGACAATATAAAATATAACAATTATGTAAATTTTAGTATAGTTTCTCAGTAGTATTTTCTAGCTATTGTTCTGAAGGTGTTTGTTGTGAATACTGAAACTAGCTGATGTAGTGGTAAAATAGGATGAAAATTCGTATGCCCTTCTTGCGATATTCCTCATCACGAAGCTGGGGAAAAATAAAGGGTGTACTACATTGGGTTGCTCAGAGCAAAGCGATGAGATACAAGGTACAAACACTTTGTATACTTGTTCTAATTGCGGGATATCATTTGTAGATGGTGAAGAGATTTGCTCCAAGTGCGGTACGCCAGAGCAGGAACACTAGAAATTTTGCTCAAAATGTGGGTGCAAAGTAGGGGCGGATGTTGTCCAGAGAAAGGAAAAAAGCCGTTGAAATAATTCAACGGCTTTTAAAAACTTTTTACCTGATGTTTTTCCAGTAACTTCAACAAGATATCTAAACTTGATGCAAAACCAGGTATTAATGGTGCCGAAGGTGGGACTCGAACCCACACATGGTCGCCCATACTGGATTTTGAGTCCAGCGCGTCTGCCAATTCCACCACTTCGGCACGAATGAATTTATTTTAGCATATTAGGATAAATAATACAACAATAATAAGCTAAATATTATATGAAATTTTGTTTAATGATCGATTGTGTTTACAAAACTTAATTAATTCACTACAATATACTCATCGCTAGTTGAGTTACGTAAACTAGCTAGGAGGTAACCCATAATGGATGAAGAAAAAGCTTTGATTGAGACCGCACAAGATGATGCTACTGCGTTTGAAAAGCTTATAATCATACATGAGAAGAATATATATAATATTGCATATAGGATAATGCATAACAAACATGATGCTCAAGACATGGCTCAGGAGTCGATTATTAAGGCTTTTAGAAATATCAAGTCATTTAGAAAAACGTGTTTGTTTTCTAGTTGGATATATAGAATCACTGTTAACACATGTTTAGATGAACTTAGGAAGCGAAAAAGGAATAAGCAGGTGTTGGTTGATATTACCGATTCTGCATGTAATGATTTTATTGATGAGAACCTAACGCCATACGATAAACTAGAAAATAAAGAATTACTTAGCTGCGTTATGAAGGCTATCAACACACTAAATGAAAAGTATCAAATCGTAATAATACTTCGGGATGTTCAAGGCTTTTCATATCAAGAGATTTCTGAGATCACTCAAACTAATATTGGTACAGTAAAATCGAGGATTAATAGAGCAAGAAGCATATTACAAGAAGCAATTGATTTGTATGGAACTTAACAGATTGTTTTTCGTCATAACATATATAATTGGGAATTAATGTAATGATAAGGAGAGTATATTATGACGAATAATAAGTGGTGGTGGTTAGCTTTAATAGTAGCTATATGTGTCGTTGTTGTTCTTGCTTGCAGTCCTGGAGATGGACAGCAAAACATTGTCATTAGTGATACACAGACTAACGGTGTTGAAGTAAGTGGTACTGGTGAGATCAATGTATCTCCCGATAAAGCCATTATTACTGTTGGCGTTAAAACACAAAAAGCTGAGGCTAGTGACGCACAAAATAGTAATTCTCAGGGTATGAACAACGTGTTGAACGCAGTAAAATCTAAGGGTGTTGATGAAAACACTATTAAAACCGTCAGTTATGATGTTAATCCCGAATATAATGAGGCATACACGAAAATAGCGAGTTTTTCTGTAACTAATGTAATCATGTTTGAAACGACTGATGTTTCAAAAGCAGGGGAAATTTTACAAGCAGCAGGAGATGCGGGCGCTAACACTAATTTTAATATTTCATTTGGTTTGCAGGACGAAAAAACTGCTTATAATAATGCGTTAAAATTAGCTGTTGAAGACGCAAAAGGCAAAGCACAAACCATCGTAGATGCAGCGGGCAAAGGTCTGGGTGATATGTTAAGCATTCAAGAAAGTTATTATTCAAGTACATATTCAAATAAAACGATGTATGATACCGAAAGCATAACCTCTGGTAGTAGCGTTCCTGTCGAAAGTGGGGAGTTGACAATAGTTGCAAATGTTTCGGCTGTTTATTCAGTAAAATAATGAGGTTTCAGGGCGGATTGCTAGTTTGCAATTATTCATATAATATGCTACCTTTAAGTGGTTATTATGCTTAGGGGGGAATTATGGATACTCCAAAATGTGTTATATTTGACGGTCATAGTTTAATGTTTAGGGCGTTCTATGCGCTTCCGCCTATGACGACTATTGATGGATTACATACAAACGCTATTCATGGGTTTTTAAATATGGTGTTTAAATGCCTAAAGGACGAATCACCTACTCATGTTGCAGTTGCGTTTGATTTAAAAGGTCCAACATTTAGAAGTGATAAATTCTCAGATTATAAAGCGAATCGAAAGCCTACTCCACATGAACTATTGGAACAAGTTGATAATATTAAATCATTGCTTCTTTCTATGGATATTCCAGTTGTAGCGTCAGAAGGTTATGAAGGCGATGATGTTATTGGCACAATTGCGTCTATTGCAAAGAATAATTCAATAGATGTTGTTATTGTGACTGGTGATAGAGATGCGTTGCAATTAGTTGATAATGGCATAGAAGTTGCTCTCACAAAGAGAGGAATATCAAATATTGAAAGATATGATGTTAAAAGAATAGAAGAAGAATATGGGATAGAACCTAAAGCTTTAATTGAAGTAAAAGGATTAATGGGAGATTCTTCTGATAATATCCCCGGGGTACCTGGTGTTGGTGAAAAAACAGCGCTAAAGCTTATTGGCCAATTCGGAACCATTGAAAACATGTATGAGAAGATGGACGAGCTAAAAGCTAGCAAAATCAAAGATAAGCTCGTTGAATTTAAGGAACAAGCTTTAGTTAGTAAATGGTTGGGTACAATTAAGTGCGATATTGATCTTGATATAACTGCTGATAAACTGTTGTTTTCATTGCCTACTCCAAACAGTATTAAGGATGCATTTGATAAATTCGAGCTAAAAACAGCATACAGAAACATGTTGTCGATGGCTAACTCAATCAATGATAATGATGTCAATGATCAGAATTATGCTACAGCTGATTGCATAGATATTACTGATATTGATGAATTGAAAAACGTCATTGATTTAGTAAAAAAAGAAGAAAAGATTGCAATTACTCTTTGGCCTAACATAACGATTTCTGTTAATGATAAGCTTTTTTATCGAGTCGCTGAAACGCATACCCTTTTAGAGCCAGGAATAGATCACAAAATAATGTTTGAGCTCTTAGGTAGCGTGCTGAGTGATGAGAGCATTAAAAAAATAGTTTTTGACTATAAGACAATGGACCACTCATTAAACAAGCAAGGTGTAACTATTAAAGGTTGCATTATTGATCTAATGATAGCATCTTATTTGCTGGAACCTACGCGTACTATTAACGATATTAAAACCCTATCTCAAATGTTTATTGATGAAGATAGGGAGGATGCAGCAGTTTTACATACAATTAAAAACATAGCAATGCCTAAAATTGATAGAGATGGCATGAAAAGCTTATACTTTGACGTTGAAATGCCGCTTGCTTGCGTTCTTAAAGACATGGAGGAGTATGGGTTCTGCGTTGACGTTGAGCTGCTTAAACAATTAAAAGAAAAGTTTGATGCAACACTAAGTGATATCACCGAAAAGGTCTATGTTTTGGCTGATCAAAAATTCAATATCAATTCTCCTAAGCAGTTGGGGGAGGTGCTTTTTGATAAGCTAGGTTTAAAGTACGTTAAAAAGACAAAAACAGGTTATTCCACAGATATAGAATCCTTAGAAGCGATTGTTGAAGATCATGAGATCATTCCGCTAATTATCGAGTATCGAAAGGTGCATAAGTTAAATAGCACTTATGTTATTGGCTTAATGAGGGCGGCTGATAAATCTACAAATAGAGTACATACGAATTTTAAGCAGACGGTTACTGCAACTGGCAGGATAAGTTCCATCGAACCAAATCTACAAAATATTCCAATCAGAACTGATATGGGCAGAGAGCTAAGAAAAGCCTTCATTACAGGTGATAGTGATTATCTGTTGGTTGGAGCTGATTATTCTCAAATTGAGCTTAGAGTTCTTGCGCATATTTCAAACGATAGCGTGTTGATCGATTCATTTAATAAGGGTGAAGACATCCATACTCGGACAGCTTCTGAAGTTTTTGATGTTAGTCTTGAGGAAGTAACCGAAAAAATGAGATCAAGTGCAAAAGCAGTAAACTTTGGTATCGTATATGGAGTAAGTGATTTTGGACTAGCAAGAAATATCGGTATTAGCAGAAAAGAAGCTAAAGAATATATCGAAAGATATTTTGCTCGATATACTGGCGTTAGTAAGTATATGGAAGAGGTTGTTGAGCAAGGCAAGAACGATAAATTTGTGACAACAATATTTGGTCGTCGACGATATATTCCGGAACTTGCTTCATCTAATTATAACGTTCGATCATTTGGCAAACGAATTGCTTTAAATACTCCAATTCAAGGAAGTGCAGCTGATATCATTAAAATTGCTATGATTAATGTATCTGACTCATTACGTAATAATGGACTTAGAGCAAAACTTATCTTACAGGTACACGATGAACTGATACTTGAATGTCCTAAAAATGAAGTCGATTTGGCTTCTAAGATATTAAAGGATAGTATGGAAAACGTCGTAAAATTAAACGTACCATTGACTGTTGACGTTAAATGTGGAGAGTCATGGTATGAAACAAAATAGTGTGTTGAGGAAGATATGTATATAATTGGTTTAACAGGTGGAATCGCGTCTGGCAAGAGCCTCATATCGGACGAACTTAAAATATTGGGAGCTAAGGTGATTTGTGCTGATCATGTTGCTAGGCAAGCTGTCTTAAAAGGTAGCCGTGGTGCAAAAGAAATCAGATCTGAATTTGGTAATGAAGTTTTTTTTAGTTCAGGTGAACTTAACCGTAAGGCGCTAGCTGAAATAATTTTTAAATCGGAAGAAAAACGTTTGTTGCTTAACTCTATACTGCATCCAATAATCGTTGATATGATAAGTAGCATCTTAGACTCGTGGCGTGATAAAGGTGTTTCTATTGCGATCGTTGATGCAGCGCTATTGATTGAGGCTAACATGGTTGACTTAGTCGATGAAGTTTGGCTAGTGACAGCAAAAAGAGATACGCGTGCATTAAGAATAGCTAAGAGAGATAGTATTAGTATTGATCTTGCATATGATAGAATAGATAGTCAATTATCCGATGAAGAAAAAATAAAATTAGCGGATGTGGTTTTTGTCAATGATACGAGCGTTGATGATATTTTAAGCAAAGTCAAAGAGCAATGGGATAGGCTCTATTCTAGTGAAAAGGTCAATAAATAAATGAAAAGACTAAGTAAAAAAAATAAATCGATTTTTTGGGTAATACTCTTAGTGTTACTTTGTGTTGCAGCTGGACTCTTTTTTATGCAAGCTGAAGACTTTTTTGCCAGAATGATGTACAAACAAGAACATATTGACTTAGTGAAAGAAACTGCTGAAGAATATAATTTAGATGTTTATTTAGTTGCAGCAGTGGTAAAAATCGAAAGTGACTATAATGAAAACGCTGTTTCTAGTCACGATGCAAGGGGATTAATGCAAGTTCTTCCCGATACTGGAGAATGGATAGCTGGAAAGCTAGGTTTAGAAGATTATTCTCATGATATGCTTTTTCAGCCCTCAAAAAACCTGATGATGGGGTGTTGGTATCTAAGATTCTTATATGATCGATTTGATGGTGATGTAGAATTGCTATTAAGTGCGTATAACGCAGGGCAGGGGAATGTGGATAGCTGGCTAGATAATTCAGAGTATAGCAGTGATGGAAAAACACTTGATGTTATTCCAGTAGATGAAACAAAAAATTACGTAGAAAAAGTGTTGGAGGCTTATGGACAATATCAAAAACTCTATCCCGCCTATTAGAGGTTGGGTTTCAAATAGTAAAAAACCGTATAAAATTGTTGGTATAATTGCGCTTGCTGTAATAATTTGTTTAGTACTTGTTATAACTCAGGCATGTAGCTCAAATAAAACTACTGAACCACCCGTTTCTGAATCTCCGCTGCCTACTAATGAAGAACAACCCGTATATGGTTCAAGTATTAGTATTCCTGTTTATGGCACAGTTGAAACTTATAATCCACTAAAAGCTATGACCGCAGATTTGATTAGCATTGGCTGGCTTTCATATGAGAGCTTACTTAAATATGATAGTCAGGGACGAATTGTCAATGGGTTATGCGAAGACTATAATAGTGATGATAATAAAACATGGACTTTAAAGATTAAAAAAGGCGTTAAATGGCATAACGGTGGCGAGTTGACTGCCAATGATATTTTGTATACTTATGAATTAATTAAAGACTATTCTAGTGATGAATGTAAGTATACTAAAGATGTTGTCAGTACGATTGAAAAAATTGAAGTTGTTAATGACTATTCGATAACCGTTACAGCCAAGGAAAGCGGTAACGCTGTTTTTGACGCGTTAATGTTTCCAATACTTTCAAAAAGCTATTGTTCAACAAGAAATATAGATAATGCATTGCCTCATGGTACTGGACCATTTTATGCAGATTCAAAAGACTCAGATGGAATGATTTTAAAAGCCAATGAAAACTGGTGGAAACAGCGCCCATATCTTAATAGTATCAAAGTAACAAAAGTTACTGATGAAGATAATGCTTTGAAGTTATTTGATAAAGGGAAACTATCTGTAGTACCTATTAAAGAAGCCTCAACACAGAGGTTAGAGTATAATGAAAATGTGAATCTTAGCGACATTCCTACTAATTATTATGAATGTTTGGTCCCTAATCATTATTCTACAAAGCTTGCTAGCGTAAAAATGCGTAAGGCGATTGCTTATTCTTTAGATACGCAAAAAATAATAGAACGGGCATATGTTGGTGACGCTATTGCCGTAGAAACGCCGGTATCACCGCATAGCTACTTGTTTGATGCAACTCTTGATACATACGAATACAAGCCTGTATTAGCTAATGATATGCTGGATGAAACGGGCTGGACTTTAAAAGAGCAATCAGATGGCACTGTAGATACAATTAGAACAAACGGTTCTGGGGCAAAACTTAGTTTGCGTCTGCTAGTGTATAACAACCCTAAAAATACAATTAGAAAAGATGCGGCTGACACCATAAAAAGTCAACTTGAAGAAGTAGGCATAGAAGTAAATGTTGTTTTAAAGGACTGGGATGAATATTTAGAGGCACTTGATAAAGGGACATTTGATTTAGCTATTTGCGGCTTCAACTTGAATGGAAGCTTTGACCTGCGCGAAATCTTAGATTCGTCAGGAAGCATCAACTATGCAAACTATGGTTCTATGAGCATGAACAGTGCCCTTGATTCAACCGTAAAAGAAACCGATTATACAAAACGACAGCTTGCGCATAGTGAGCTTCAACAAATAATATTAAATGAATTGCCAATAATCAGTGTATGCTTTAGAGAATATTGTTTAGTTAGTGATATAAGCGTACAAGGTATTGGAGGTATATCATATTTAAACTATTATGACGGTGTTGAAGGATGGTATATCTCTAGCGAATAAATGTAAGATGATATTCTATTGACAGCCTGTAAAAATCAGGCTGTTTTATGTTCAGTGGGCCTAATATTAATATGAAAAAGTAATATACGCTTTTTAAGATCAACTTCTTGCAATTTAATGTATTATAAGTTATAATCTCTAAGCGGAATGTTGCTATATATGTGACACTCTGATTTTTATTTTGTGCAAACAATAAAGAAATATGCGAGGGTGGCGGAACAGGCAGACGCGCACGGTTGAGGGCCGTGTGGATTAATCTCCATGTGGGTTCGATTCCCATCCCTCGCACCATCAACTTAGTCTGAAAAAGCATCGCTAATATTGATTAACGATGCTTTTATTATGCAAAAATATTTGGTAGAACTAGTATGTATATAATACATTTTAATTTATGTATTTAATTATTATTTTGAATCATATGTAATACTAATATCTTTATTTGGATGTAATGCAATCCATGTATTGCCCGCTTCAATACAATTTCATTCCCTTCGCTGTCTTTATATATGGTTGGAGAATCATAACTCTTACGCGACCAAGTTCCTTCAATATGGACGCCACCGATAAAGAAATCTGCCTTACCACTACCTAATTGATCGCAAAGCCATCGTCCATAAAGTTCATTCCCATGATAGAATTTATGATACTGAACAACTAAATTTTGCACTTCAACAGCCGAATCCGTTGCAGCATCAATAAATTCCTTGCCATTCATATATCTAATTAATTTATCTTTTTTTGAATCATATTTATATGTAACTTCACCAGAATAAAAGGGTAAAGTCACTTCAGTGATGCTCTTGCCTTCATAAACCTTGTCTTGGTCAAATGTAAGAGTACGACCAGTAGATTCTTCCTTCATTAGGCTTTGACATTTTTCAACATTGGTAAAAACATTATGGGGTGAACTTTTTTCCCTTGATCTCCAATAATAGCTATTATAATTTCCTTTTATAAAATCAATACGAGTATTTATATGGCTTGATGATGAACCATAAACATTTGCTTGTCCGCTGCTAGCACCACCAAAATGTACATATGCACTATCCCATTCTTGTTGCGCCTTTATGAAATATATCCTTGCTGAACGTACAGGCCCAACCTTTTCGGGAAGATTATCATTATAAATACACATGAATCTTGTGCACCCTTCAACAGGCGCTTCATAGACTACATCGGCAGCTTGCAATCCTGTTTGAGGTCTACATGCAGGCGAGTTTTCAATCATTACTGCTACAGGTTTATATTCGCGCTCATTTGGTATTGGTAATCCAGTGGTTTTGGAAAGAATTGATGGGGTTGGTTTTAAAGTTGGTTTAATAGTTTGAGTAGGTGTCTGTGTGACCTCTGGTTGCTGTGGACTACAGGCTGATAACAGAATGGCCGTCAAAAAAACTAACAGTATACGAGAAAGCTTACTTTTCATTAGTGAATTCCTTCTTATGCAATTATTTTATTTTTTCAATTATATACTAAGTTTTCCCAGCATTCAATTTGATAAATAGTTTGTTGTGATAATTTAAGGATTAATTTTTTAATATATTATACATACTTTCTAGCAAAAATCATATTGATTAATAATGATAATTATATTGGGAGGTTGTTTTGTGTCGCAAAAGACAAAGCGTAAGATAAATGCGCATATAAAAACTCATTTTACCAGATACATCTGTTTAATATTTGTTTTTTTCACAGGTGCTTTGTGTGGTGTTTTTTCAGTTTCCGCCTTGCCAGATACAGGATTTGAGTCTTCCAGACAATACACTGTTTTAATGCTAAGTTCTTTAGCACAGAATATGCCTAATTTACTATCATCAATCTTATCATCATTATTATTAAGAGTAGGGGGACTTTTGTTTTTATATGTTGGATCAGTATTATGTTTAGGATCAATAGCTTCCACAATTTTTCTTTTAATAAACGGTTTTTCAATAGGCTTTTCTGCATCTCTTTTATTTTCAAGCGTTGGACTTAAAGCATTTGCCGTGTTACTTGGCAACATCTTTTCGGCAATGATATTTTTCATCACATTTTTATATTCAACAAATCTCGCTATTGAGGATAGTAGCCGTTTAAGAGAAGAAATTGCTAGGCGTAATAGACTTCCCATTAAAGAAAGAATGGGGAGAATGAGTAATAGCTGGGTACAGCTGGGTATTATAGTTTTAGTAGCCGTTTTAATTGAAGGAATAGTTTCACCAATTTTAATGCATTTTTTTGCAAGCATTATAGTTTGATTCAAAAAAAAGAGGTTATTATATATAATTGTTTGATATAATAATTCCAGATGAGGTGTATTATGAATAAAAAAGTTTGTATTATTGTTATGGATAGCGCTGGGATTGGTGCGCTACCTGATGCAAAAAAGTTTGGTGATTCAGGATCTGACACTATTGGAAATATTATACGTTATCGAGGTAATTTAAACATTCCAAACCTTTTAGATCTTGGGCTTGCTAATATTGATTCAGTTTCATTTTCCGGTTTAAAAAAAGCTCAACCCAAGGGTTGTTTTGGTCGTGCTATGGAGCTTTTCCCTGGGAAAGATTCGACAGGAGGACATTGGGAGATTGCTGGACTTATATTAAATGAACCTCTTCCGCTTTTTCCACACGGATTTCCTGATGAAATTATAAAGGAATTCGAAAATAAAGTAGGAAGAAAAGTTTTAGGAAATTGCGTTGCTTCGGGAACACAAATAATCGAAGAACTCGGACAAGAGCATATGCAAACTGGAGATTTAATTGTGTATACTTCTGCTGATAGCGTTTTTCAAATTGCTATGCATGAAGAGATTATCCCAATTGAACAACAACTGGAAATCGGTAAAATTGCTAGGGACATGCTAACTGGCAAAAATGCTGTTGGCAGGGTAATTATTAGGCCATTTATTGGACAACCAGGGAAGTTTACTCGCACAGATAACCGTAAAGATTTTTCTGTTGAACCTTTGGGTGAAACCATACTAGATGAAATATCTCGTAAAGGCTTAGAAGTTGCAGGCGTTGGAAAAATCGAAGATATTTTCTCTTATCGAGGATTGACAAAATCAAATCATACTCATAGTAACACCGAGGGCGTAATGGCAACTATTGATTATTTAAAACAAGATTTTAGTGGGTTAGTATTTGCAAATCTTGTTGAATTTGATGCTTTATATGGACATAGAAATGATACCGAAGGTTATGCAAAGGCACTTGAACAGTTTGATAGTCATATTCCAGCGGTAATAGATGCTTTAGGCGAAGATGATCTGCTGATTATTACTGCTGATCATGGATGTGATCCCACAACTGCAAGCACTGACCATTCTAGGGAATTTATTCCAATAATTGTTTGCGGCAAGAAGATTAATCAAGGGATCAACTTAGGAACAAGAAAATCATTTGCCGATATAGCAGCTACAATTATGGACTGGTTAGAATTAGAATGGATAAACGGCGAATCATTTTACAGTTTAATAAAACTAAATAATTAACATGCATATTGCTCTCCTGCAGTGGAAAACTAAGAAAAAGGTCAGGAGAGTGATTGAATGTTTAATAATTATCGAAAAATTATAGTAGGATTGCTAGCGTTTTTGCTAACTTTGCCTGTATTTTCTACTGCGCTTGCAGAACCCGTTAGTGACGAAAACGTTTTGGATGTGTCTGCGCCTTATGCAATATTAATTGATGCAGATACAGGGGAGATAATCTATCAAAAAGATGCTGACGTAAAACAAAGTATCGGGACCGTAACTAAAACAATGTCGTTATTATTGTTTGCTGAAGCTATCGAGTCGGGTGAATGGAAGCTAGATACCGAAGTTACTATTAGTAAAAATGCTGCTCAGTTAAGTGGGTCTACCGCTTTTTTAGATAGTGGATCTAAATACACAGTTGAGCAATTACTGAAGTCTGTTTGTATGACATCGGCAAATGATGCATGCATGGCTCTTGCAGAAAAATTGTGTGGTTCTGAAGAAGTGTTTGTACAGAAGATGAATCAAAGAGCTAAAGAGCTTGGGATTAATGATGTAACTTTTAGTAACTGTACCGGCTTGGGCGAAGATGGGAACATGCTAAGCGCAAAAGATGTTGGTATTATTGCATGTCAGACAATAAAGCATTCACAATTACTAACATATTGTGACATTTGGATGGATACACTTGTGCATAATGGTGGTCGTGAGACAGAGCTTACTAACGCAAACAAATTGATAAGATTCTACGATGCATGCGATGGACTGCAAACAGGGTCATCAACTAGCACAGGGTATTGTATCGCAGGCACTGCACAACAGTCTGGATTAAGGCTAGTTTGCGTTATTATTGGCGCACAAAATTCAGAGGCAAGGCAATCTGATTCAAAAGAATTATTTGAATATGGATTTGCAAATTTTTCTTCTCTTAAAATTGTTAGAGAAGGTCAAATAATGAAGCGTAATGTTGCAGTTAAAGGTGGGGTAGAACCTACTGTAGATGTTGTTAGTAGTGAAGATGTGGTTATGCTTTTGGAAAAAGGTGAAGAAGGAAAAATCACTACCGACGTTGTTTTCAACTCTGAATTGACAGCACCATTGACGGCAGGGGAAGAAATTGGGCAGGTTCAGGTTAAAAAGGACGGCGAGACAATATTATCTGTTCCACTTACAGTAAAAGAAAGTGTTCAATCGAGTACGTTAATGTATTATTTTGAACAAATAATTTCTGACTGGCTAAAAATATTTTAACTAGCATTATTGTTTAAAACACAATACGAATATTTATAAACGCATCATAAAAAAATGATGCGTTTTTTATACCACAATTAACACTATATAGCATGTAATAAGAATATTGTCAGCTAATCTGTGCATAATATTATCATAATATGTATTAGGAGGAAAACAATGCCATGAAATGGTGGAACGCTATTAAACGTGAAAATAATCAAAAACAAACAGAGATACAGCAGATTAATCAAGCTTTGTTAGATTGGAAGATGGCAGTTGATTATTTTGAGCAAGTATCTGATCCTGATATGGTAGATTATGCAATTTATAGCATTAATGCTGCAAAAAGCCAGTGTATGATTATTTGATTAAAAAACAACGTGGAAAAACATCGGTACAAATTGAACAAGCGCAATAAATTATTCTAGTTGTTGTATGGGAAGGGGCCAAATGCTATGGAGTTTAGTATCGATGTAATTATTGCTTTTTTGGCTGGATTAGTTTTACTCTATCTACTTGGATGGGCACTTCTTACGCCCCTAAAATTAATCTTAAAGCTTTTAGCTAATGGTGTTCTTGGTGGGATATTACTTTGGGATATTGAATATCTTAGGTACTGGAATTGGTGTAAGTATTGCAATTAATCCTGTAACAGCTTTAATTGCAGGTTTTCTAGGAGTGCCAGGAGTAATTCTTATGCTTATTCTTCAAGTAATTTTAGTATAAATGCATACGTCTAATTTAATTAATGTGCTTATGCTCGGTTATATAATGTATAATATTATGAAAAGATGCTCCCATTTTGTCTAAATGAGCTATATAAATATATTGTGATGATAAAATTAATGTTTATATTTGTTTTTGGAATTGAATATATTTATTTTATGGGGAGTGGGGAAATTTCACTTTTTTAATTATGTTGTTTAATGCTGATTTAAAAAAGGAGAATACATGGTAAGCCTTTAAAGGTATTAAGGACAAACACAAAAAAATAATTACGAATGATGAAGAAGGATTATTATGGAAAACAAAAAGCTAGTTAAGCTAAAAAAAGATTGCTTTGATCATTTAAAAGAAGTTTATGCACCAGAAGAACGAATTTTTGTATTTGGTGAAGGAAACGTTGGCTCATGTTTAATGTTAGTTGGTGAGGCGCCGGGAAAAGATGAAACGATAAAACAACGTCCATTTGTTGGTAAGGCTGGAAAGAACCTAGATGCTTTTATTGATGTGTTAGGTTTAAATAGGGGAAAAATGTATGTTACAAACGTTGTAAAGTTTAGACCAGTAAAAAAGAGTGAGAAAACAGGGAGGCTGTCAAACCGCCCACCAACTAAACAAGAGGTGAATTTATGTTTGCCTTTTTTATTGAAAGAAATTGATCTTGTTAAACCTCAAATTGTTGTATCACTAGGTAATACCGCCTTACAGGCTCTAACACAGGATAGACATTCAACTGTGGGTAATATGCATGGAAAATTTTTTGACATTGAACTAAAGTCAGGAAAAAGAATATTATTATTTCCACTTTACCATCCTGCCAGTATCATCTATAATAGATCACTTCGTGAAATCTACAACCAGGATTTGAAAAAACTTAGAAAGGTTATTGAATCAAAGAGCACTTAATCACACTATATTTATGGTTTTTGTAGGGTTTTGGCAATATCGTAGTTTGACGGTTATGTTATCATTTTGATATTATGTTATTAAATATTATTGTGTAAATAAAATGTTTATTTTGATTTGCCTTGGAGGAATAAATGATAGATAGAAAGGAATTTAAAAATCTATGGGGTTATCCTTGTATTAACAGTTTGCTTTCATTACGTGCATACTGACCTTGGCTGTTAGCGGAGGACTTGGTAACGTTCGTGATGGATATGTATTAAATGACCAACAATACAAAGCGTGGAGCAACTACGAGGAATTTGAACAGGTCAAAAATATTATTGATGATCAATACTATTTGTCCGCAAACGATGATGAACTCTATTGAGGCTGCCATTAAGGGAATGGTGTCCAGTCTTAATGATCCATACTCAGTTTATTATTCTCCCGAAGAATATCAACAACGACTTGATGACTTAAGTAACAGTTATTCTGGGTTAGGTATGGTTGTTTCCAATAACCAGGACACTGGTAAACTAGTTGTTTCTAGTGTTATGAATGATTCCCCAGCTAAAGATGCTGGCATTAAACCAGGGGATATTCTTTTAATGGCTGATGATACAGCTTTAGACGGTACTAAGATTGAAGTTGCTGTCAATTTAATGAAGGGTGAACCTGGCACTCATGTTGAGCTTACTATTGAAAGAGATGGTAAGGTGATTAAAAAAGATATTGTTCGTGAAGAAATTACAATCGAATATGTAGATCATGAGATGCTTGATGGAAAAATAGGTTATATTTCTATATTTCAATTTGGAGAAGGATGTGCTGATTCATTTGATGCTGCTGTTAGTGATTTGAAATCTAAGGGTGCAGTTGGACTTATTATTGATATTAGAAATAATCCAGGTGGATATTTTAACGAGGCAATATCCATTTGCGATTCCCTTCTTGATGAAAAACGAATAGTTTCCACCAAGGATAAAAATGGCAAAGAAGAGGTTTGGGACTCTGATGCAAGTTATGTGGAATTGCCTTATGCAGTTATTGTGAATGAATATAGCGCAAGTGCATCTGAGATTGTAGCGGGTGCCGTAAAGGACTCAAGATTAGCTAAAGTTGTAGGGGAGACTACCTACGGTAAAGGCGTAGTTCAAACAATTACTTCGTTAAACAATGGAGGAGGTCTTAAGCTCACAACATCCGAATATTTCTCGCCAAATGGCTCAAAGATTAATGGCGAAGGTGTTTGGCCAGATATTGCTGTTGATCTAGATGAGGCTCAAAAGAAAGATATGTCCACCTTGACTAGAGTAAATGATCATCAATTAAACGCTGCTATTTCGTTGTTTGATGACATTAGAATAGATACTGAGCCATCAAGTACTCCTGCTGAATAGTAATGCTGTATTTACTGTGAATATTTGCCCAAAAAATGTAGTACCTACAGATTTTTACATTAAAGATATTTTTAAGCAGAATGTTGAAGGTGAAAGATGTGCAATTCGGAGATATGAAAAACTTGTAAAAGTTACAACGGTAAACTCAATTTTAGCTGATGAAATTGAGCATGAAGACGATCTTGAAGATTATCTTTTGCGGACTAAAAGAAGACATTAAAAGCTTGTAGGCATTATAAAACACCCCCTAGCAATAAGTTAGAGGGTGTTTTTGTTCATCGTTTTTTTAGAGCTGTCCTATGCCTAACTCTTCAAGATATTGCATTATGCGTCGTTTTTCCTCGTTTGGTATAGGAAGCAAAGGTAAGCGAGTATCACCACCAATTAATCCACGATAATCCAATCCAAGTTTTACTCCAGCAACTCCATGCATCCCAATAGTATCAGATGATAGTTTGTTTAGAAATTCATGTAGTTTCTGTGCTCCTTTTTGATTTCCGTTAATAAAATGCTTATATAAATTACAACAATATTCTGGTAGATAGCTAGCAGTTGATAATACTCCGCCTATTGTACCATCACACATACCAGGATAAAAGGTTTTTATATTACCTGCAATTATGTGGAAATCAGTCCTATCTCCTAGTGCGGTAATATAAGTCTTGTTTGGTTCAAGTGATGAATTCTTCATAGCCACGATATTAGGATGAGATGCTAGTTCTAGCATTAAATCAACATTAATTATTAAATTAAATGCAAATTTGGGTGCGTTATAAGCTACAATCGGAATAGGAGATTTATCTGCTACAGCAAAGTAATATGCTTTTAAAGCATCATTCGTCATCCTTGAAGCAAAATAATGTGGGGGAATAACAAATCCCATATCAAGTCCATAGTCTGCAACCTGTTTCAAAAATTCAATCGTTTTGTACGATGATTCGCGTCCACAACCTGCTACTATTGTTTTATCCTTAGATTTACATTGTTGAACCGCCTTTAAAATCGCAAGAGACTCCTCATCGGTCAGCCCTTGAAATTCTCCATTACTGCCCAGTGGCATATATCCTTTTAAGTCGGTCTCATTATACTTATATATGTTAGAAATTAATGACGGTATTGAAACGTGATCACGTTCATCAAACGGTGTAGTTATTGGGGCAAAGACGCCGTTAAATTTTTCTCTAATATCCATCTTACATTTTCCTTTCGATATTGTTTTCCGATCCTTCATAAATTATTATGCTCTGAATGCTACCTTTCATTACCTTGGAAACTATATCAACCATTTCTTTAACATCTTCTTTCATACCGTTTAGTACCCATTTTCGAACTACTTCAATAGCACCATTAGTTAAAAAACAATAGTAATATTCATATTTGTTTTCTGGAAGATCACCAAATAATTGAATCCATCCGCTTTTGGTCTGGGGTTTTAATGATTCAACTGCACGTTGTAGAAATTTTGTCTGATCTGTATGCAAAAATGCTACTAACAAATCAGCATGTTCGACTATATAGTTAAATATTGCATCCAAAATATTAATTATGGAGGATGGATCTGAATCATGTTCTTGTACCATTTTATAGAAATCATTCAATATTTCATCTTCAATCTCTTTAAATAGGTCAGGTACAGTCTGATAATGAAGATAGAATGTTCCTCTATTAATATCAGCCTGCTCTGAAAGTTTACTAACAGAAATTTCGCTTAAATCATGTTCCAATAACATTTTTACCAGTGCTAATTTTAATGCAGCTTTTGTTTTTTTAATTCTACGATCTGAAATTATCATTAATCACCTCACAGTTAATCAACAGATATTTTTCCTATGTCTATTAATGATCAAAATCAAGTGATTTTGATTATTGTATCACTATTTGCTAATGATTATAATATAGATTAGGTTAAAAATCAACGTGTTGTCCATTATCGATCGTTATAACGATTAATATAAAAGGTTTGAGGTATTTATGAAATTAGATAAGATTACGGATACGATAATTAACAATAGACGTAAAGTCTTATTGAGTTTTCTAGTGGTTGCCATAGTCTGCGCAATTTTAATGATAGGGGTAGGGATAAACTATAATTTAGCTGATTATTTGCCTAATGATGCTCCATCTACAAAAGCTATGAACGTTATGAAAGATAGTTTTGATGATGCTTTACCAAACGCATCATTGATGGTACAAGATGTAACTATCCCCGAAGCACTTGAATATAAGGAACGTCTTTTAACAATAGATGGCGTTGATAATGTGCTATGGTTAGATGACGTTGTAGACATATACCTGCCTATAGACATGATAGATCAAACAACGGTTGAAAGCTGGTATAAGGATGACACTGCACTATTCTCAATTACGGTAAATGAGGATGATTCTGTAGGTACAATAGCAAAAATAAGGGAAATCATGGACCCAAATGATGCAATTAAAGGTGATGCAGTAAATGTTGCAGCTGCACAAGGAACATTGATGACCCAGATACCTACTATCATTATGCTTATATTTCCTTTAGCAATTATTATTCTAATGATTTCAACTAGTTCATGGATAGAACCGATATTATTCTTAATCACGATAGGAATAGCAGTTTTAATTAACGAAGGAACAAATATATTCTTAGGCGAAATCTCGTTTATTACTAGGGCAACTAGTGCTGTCTTACAACTAGCTGTATCTATGGATTATGCGGTATTCCTTTTACACAGTTATTCAGACTGTAGAGAAGAAGGCATGGAATTAAAAAATGCAATGCATAATGCCATGAAAAGATCGTTCCCCGTTATTACAGCCAGTGCATTAACCACGATGATTGGCTTTTTATCGCTTGCATTAATGAGATTTAAAATTGGTGCAGACTTAGGCGTTGTGCTTTGCAAAGGTGTTTTCATAAGCTTTGTCTCTGTAACGGTGCTATTACCAGTGCTCGCATTGCTTTTCACAAAAGTGTTAGACAAGACAAGGCATAGGCCTCTACTACCTTCTTTTAAAAAGCTAGCAAGCTTTATAACAAAAGTCTGCATTCCAATCTCGATAATAGTATTTATATTAATCGTCCCCACTTTTTTGGCACAGCAAAATAATGAATTTGTATATGGTGCTTCGGCCATGCTTAGCGATGAATCTCAAGAAAAGATACAGGCGAACTTGGTATCTAAGAAGTTCTCTCAAAATATGCAAATGGTTATTTTAGTCCCTGAGAACGATATCGCAAAAGAAAGTCAACTTTGTAATGCGCTAAAAGAAGTAGATAATGTTGACTCAGTAATATCGTATTCTACCATGGTAGGAAAAGATATTCCTAAAGATATGTTAAGCGAAAAGCAGTTGTCACAGTTTGTGTCTAATGGATACAGTCGAATAATACTAAATGTTACTTCGGACGACGAAAGTGATGCTGCTTTTGTTGCTGTTGAAGATATTAGGAGTACGGCGCACAAATATTATCAGGATGATTATTACTTAGTTGGGCAAAGTGTAGTCAACTATGACTTGAAAAATACCATTACTGGGGACAATTTAATTGTTACTTTGGGCGCAATAATTGCCGTTGGATTAGTGATATTATTCATGTTTAAGTCGTGGTCCATGCCTCTTATACTTCTGTTAACTATAGAGGGCGCGATATGGATTAATATGGCTTTGCCCTATTTTACAGGCGATACTATGAATTATATTGGGTACCAGATTATTTCAGCAGTTCAGCTCGGTGCTACCGTTGACTATGGCATCTTATTTGCTAAGCGATATCTTAATAACAGGGAAATGCTAGATGCAAAAGCTGCGTCACAAAAAACTATTTCTGACACAGCTGCTTCTATAATGACTCCTGCGTTAATTCTAGCGATAGCGGGAATGAGTCTTGGCATTATATCAACAAACGGCATAATTCAACAAATGGGGATTATTCTAGGTAGAGGTGCTTTAATATCCGCCTCAATGGTTTTGTTGTTCTTGCCAGCCTTACTCAGAATATTTGATAAAGTAATTCAAAAAACTAATTTTAGGTTGTCACTTAAAAAGAAGGAGGAATCGTTATGAGACAAAAGATTTTAAAATCATTATCAATTGCTATAGTATTTGCTTTAGTTTTATGTTTTTCAGGAGTTAGCTCGTTTGCTGAAGCAGATACTTTAAATGCCGTCAAAGATGAAGTGGTCTATGCAAAGCTCTCATGTGATGGAAGTTTTAATGATGCATATGTAGTTAATGTTTTTCAAGCTGAACAAGATGGAAAAATTATTGACTATGGGAGCTATAATAGTGTTACAAATCTTACATCTGATGAAAAAGCAAGTATTGATGAAGATAAAGTGACTTTTGACGTAACTAAAGGTAAGTTTTATTATCAAGGAGATTATAGCAAAGCACAATTGCCTTGGAACATTAATATTGACTATTATTTAAATGGAGAACAAATTCCAAAGGATAAATTGGCTGGAGCGACTGGTAACATAAAAATACATATCAAAATTAACGATAATACTAATGCAAACAAAATATTTTACGAGAATTTTGCTTTGCAAATAGGTTTAACATTAGATGCTGATATTTGCTCTGAAATAGAAGCTGATGACGGCACCATTGCTTATGCAGGTCAGAATAAGGTAATTACGTTTACTAAGTTGCCTGGAAGCGATGGGGATTACACAATCAATATGAATGTTGTTGATTTCGAAATGGATGGTATTCAAATTAATGGAGTGCCATTATCCATAAATTTTGATTTGCCTGATACAAGCGATATCAATGACGATATTATTAAGTTGCAAAACGGAATAAGAGATGTCAATGACGGGGCACAAAGTATTGAAAACGGTTTGTCTCAAATAAAAGATGGTTCTAGCGACTTGTCCACCGGACTAGGTACAATTAGTAATAGCTTGGGTGATATCACAACCCCATTCGGGAAATTAGTCAGCAGTAATAAAAAGCTTAAGGGTGCTTCAACTCAAATAAATGATGCTCTTAAAAATATTGATGATAGCTTAAGCAAAATCAATTTTTCAATGGACGATATAGACCAGCTAACACAGGGCTCAACCGAAATATTAGGTGCGATTAACTCTATTAACGGGGGGTTATCATCGTTAAAACAAAGCCTTGATAATGCTGACGCTGCCGTTAAGTCTACTACTCCATATTCAAGCGTAAAAAATGCAAACCAAAATGTTATTGCACAATTGCAACAGAGGATTTCTGATCTAACGGCAGCGGATCCTGTTGCAAATGCTGATGAGATACAAGCTCTTACTCTTGCGGTAACAACACTAACCCTTGATAGTGATCTTATTAACGGTTTTGATTCTGCGATAAGAGGCGATGGCACTGCTAGTAATCCTGGGCTAGCAAAAGCAGCCAGTTTATTAAGCACAAAGTACGTTGAATTTGATACAGCTATTCAAAATCTACCTGATCAATTTAGCGATATACTTTCTGGTATGAGTGAACTAAAAGAAGGAATAAAACAGTTAGTTGATAATTATGATGAATTTGATGAAGGACTCGTTACATATTTAGATGGAGTCAAAGACATATATTCAGGTCTTGATCAGTTGGAAACAGGTCTGCAAAGCTTAGTTAATGGCAGCTTAAATCTTGATTCCGGTATTGGCGACTTACATAGTGGTGCAGATAAATTAGCATACGGAACAGATCAACTTAATAGCGAAACACAAAACATGGATGAGCTAATGCAGTCGCAGATTGATGATATGTTGGCTAAATATCAAACAGATGATTTTGACATGGTTTCGTTTGTTTCTGTGAAGAATACCAACATAAACAGCGTGCAGTTTGTTATTGCAACTGATGCAATCAGCATCCCTGAATCTGTTGCTAAAGAAAGTGAACCAGAACCAGAGCCTTCATTTTTAGATAAACTTCTGATGTTATTTGGGTTTTAACTCAACATTAGAAAATTACTAAATTGCAACAAAAATATTTATTTTTATAATACACAAAAAACATGTACTATTATTCACAATGTGTTATTATGATGAGAATGTTATATTTTTGAGGTGAACTAATGACAGTAGGTATTACTTTTGATATGATAAAATACTTTGGTAATGATACAAAGCGTATAAATCACGCCTTAAAGGTATGGAATTTTTCAAAGTGTATTGGTGAAAAGGAAAAAATAAGTTACGATGCGTTAACAAATCTTGAGATTGCTGCAATATTACATGATATCGGGATACATCGTGCCGAAGAAATTCATGGATCAAACGCAGGCAAATATCAGGAGATGGAAGGCCCCACCGTTGCTAAAGAGTTGTTGGACAAATATGATTTAAATGAAGATGCTTTAGATAGAATATTATATTTAATCGGGAATCATCATAGCTACAATAAAATTGACGGGATCGATTTTCAAATACTCGTGGAGGCTGATTTTATTGTAAACGCTTTTGAAGATGAATTAAGTAAGCAGTCAATAGAAATCTCATTAGAAAAAATATTTAAGACAAAAACGGGAATATTTTTAGTTAAAATAATGTATTTATGATGGTGCTTAATGAAAATTATTGTTGATGCCGATGCTTGCCCAGTTAAATCTGAAATTGTTGCGCTAGCCAAACAGCATGATATCCAAGTTGTTATGGTAAGTGATTTAAGTCACGTTATTGAAGATGGTTATAGCCAAGTGATCACTGTTGACCAGGGCGCCGAAAGTGTTGATATTGCTATATTTAACATGATAACCCTAAACGATATTGTAGTGACTCAGGATTATGGAGTTGCTACTATGGTTTTGGGCAAAGGTGCTAAAGCAATAAATCAAAATGGTTTTGTGTATTCAAACGATAATATTGACGAACTACTTTTTGCTAGGCATATAAGTGCAAAGCAAAGAAAGAGTGGACATAAGACAAAGGGTCCATCTAAAAGAAAAAAAGTAGATAATCAACGCTTTAGTGAAGAACTCGGAAAAATGTTGAGGTGATTAAAAAGCTATGAAAGAAATTTACAAATATAATCAACCTATCAAAGATATCCTTGAGAAGCGTATTTCTGTTAGATCATATGATGGCAACACCTTGTCAGATGATTTGGTTGCAAAAATCGAATCATATTCTAAACTACTAGAGACCGAAATGTCTAATGAATTAAGGTTTGTGTATCTTGATAAATCAACAGTAACTTCTATAGGCGGTATTAAATTAGGCACATATGGTATCATCAAGAATGCCCCTTCTTTTATTTCTGTAGTATTTAAAAATGACTGTTCGTTAACAAGAGCTGGATATATGATTCAAGCACTGGTATGTTACTTGACTTCGCTTGGATTAGGCACATGTTGGCTAGGAGGAACATATAGCCAAGAAGATTTTGCTAAAGTTTGTAGCCTATCTGAAAATGAAAAGATACGTATTGTCTTATCGCTTGGATATCCTAGCAAGAAAAGGAGCATTATTAGTTATGCTATGCACAGAAAAGGTAAAAGGATCCGCAAACATTATTCTGATATGTTTTTTGATAATAGTCTTTACAATCCAATAAAAAGCATAGATGGAATGAAATATTGTGTTCCTCTAGAAATGTTACGTATTGCACCATCTGCAATAAATAAACAACCCTGGGCTATCGTAAAAGACGGTGATAGCTTCCATTTTTTCAAAACCAAAACACGCCTAAAATCTGACAATGGTGTTTTTGATATACACATAATAGACATGGGGATAGCTATGTTCAACTTTGAAGCAACAGCAATAGATATTGGCTTAAATGGAAAATTCATTTATAATGGTGTTTATGATGTAAAAGTTCCTAAAGAATTCAAATATATTGCAACGTGGGTAGATTTGGATTGAGAAAACTAAGTTGGAGTAGGCATTAATGAGAAGAGACGTTGTTTGTTTTGGACACTATAAAAAAACATTTGGCAGTTGTTTTATCGGCAAAGACCTCGAAACCAATAAATGGATTAGAATGGTTAGCGATAAAAAGGATGAATCGCTTACAAAAAAAGATGAATGTTTAAGAGAGTGCGAGTGCGAATGTGCTAAATGTTACCCAATGCTACCAACAAAGCTAGATATTGTTGAAATGGAGATTGGTAAGCCTGCAATCGAAGGACATCAAGTCGAAAATAGGATGTTTGTACCGCGTTGGAAACTTAGTGGCGTTTTAAACGAAGATTTTATTGAGAATTTTTTTGATACAGACGTTGATGAACTATGGATCGATGATTTTAGTTCTGATATCGGGCAAAATGATATCGTCCCGGTTCAAGATGCGGATGATATTGATTCCTCAATACTAATGATTGAAGCGGATTGGCTCATAATAAGCGTTAAATTTGAAGGTGAAGAGTTCAACAAACAAAAAAAACGCATTAGAGGGCTATTTGAGTATAAAGATAAGCAATACTTCATGATGATAGTTGACGATCAGCTTGAAGAAAAATATACTATTATGCCCGAAGGCAGATATGAGTTTGCTGAGAATAAAAGGGTAGCGTTATGTATTCAACTTGACAAAGAAGAACGTGACGTTAATGTTATCAACAATTCTGAGGGGATGTACTACAGTAGGCTTAATAAGCAAATCGTTGGCGTAATTGAATTTGGCTCAACGATTGGAATCGTTCCCAAAGGAAAGTCGGTAATATGATATTAACGGGTTTAGCTTTTTATAATATTGATATATAATAGTATCCGTAGCAAAAACATTGATGAGGTGGTTATTTGCCAGAGATAGTTAGCACATCACAGGATATGACACTTAATTTAGGCATTCGGTTTGGTGCAAAAGCAGAATCGGGCGCTTTTTTTGCGTTGAACGGTGATCTTGGCGCAGGCAAGAGCGTCTTTGCGCGTGGCATTGCACGCGGGTTAGGTATAAGTGAACCTGTTTCAAGTCCTACATTTACTATTATGAATATTTATGATAACGCAAGGATACCTTTTTATCATTTTGATGCTTATAGACTAGAGATGGAAGATGAGCTTGAGGCGCTGGGATATGAGGATTACTTCTTTGGTGATGGGGTTACTGTGGTTGAATGGGCAGAAAATATTAGCGCATTAATACCCAAAGAACGTGTTGATATAAAGATAGCCCATGGAGATACAGAATCTTTAAGGATTATTTCGATAAGCGCACATGGTGATAGATATTTAAAATTATTAGAGGAGGTCGGCATTTGAATATACTAGCAGTTGATACATCAGGAAGCGTAGCATCGGTTGCTCTGATACTGGATGACATTTTAAAATTTGAATCCTACCTTGATCATAAAAAAACGCATTCGCAAATACTAATGCCTATGATTGAAGATGCTATGGATGCAACTAAAACTACTTTAGATAACTTAGATTGCATTGTTAGCACTATCGGCCCGGGATCATTTACTGGCGTTAGAATTGGTGTTAGTACCGTAAAAGCAATTGCTTACGCCATGGGAATCCCTACGTTTGGAGTTAATACTTTGGATGCTTTAGCATATAATTCTATAATGCACGTTGGAACAATTTGTGCAATGATAGACGCTAGATGCGATCAGGTATATACTGCGTTGTATGAATCTGACGGCAACAGTATTTCACAGAAAAGGGATTATTGTGCTGTCACCATCCAAAAATGCAAAGATATGTGGGTAAATGATAAGAGTGCTAAACTAGTTGGCGACGGCGCAATTGCTTATAAAGATTTTTGGTTGCAAGATAATAATGTTTCTATTGCTAAGAGCAATATGCTTAAACAACGTGCATCATCTGTTGCTACGTTCGCTCTATCAAAGATAAAGGAAGGCATGCCCATGCAAACGTCAATAGAGCTTGAACCGTTTTATCTGCGTTTACCCCAGGCTGAGCGAGAATATAGGCAGAAGCAAAAGGAGAACAGGGCATGAGCAAAGACGTTTTTATGCGCAGCATGAAAATGAGTGATTTAAGCGCCATTGAGGTTTTAGAACGTGATTGTTTTGATCTGCCTTGGTCAAAACATGCGTTTAAAAGCGAATTAAAAAACAAATGTGCGTATTATACTATTATGGAGCGGGAATCGTCATTAATAGCATATGCTGGAATGTGGCTGATAATCGACGAAGCTCATATTACAAATGTTGCTGTGCATCCTAATGAACGCAAAAATGGATATGGGCAAACCATTATGCTTGAGATGATGCGCCTCGCGTTAGTTAGTGGAATGCCTACCATGACGCTGGAAGTTAGAAAAAGTAATATAGCAGCGATACGATTATATGAAAAGCTTGGATTTAGCTGGAGCGGAGTAAGAAAAGGGTATTATTCAAACAACGGTGAAGATGCAATAATAATGTGGAACAGGGATATAGCATCTACATTAGATTCGTTTAATAATTACTAATTAACTATTTGCTTAATTGCAACTTAGTAATAATCTAGTATATAATGTTTATCAGCATGGAGAAGCAGGTGAAAGTTTAGATGGATATTTGTATTGGTGGGATAGACCTGCATTATATTGTTGAAGGTAATGGCAAAGACGTTTTGCTATTGCATGGATGGGGCGGATCTATAGATAGTTTTTTGCCTGTTACTAAAGAGCTTTCAAAGAACTATAGAGTAACTGTCGTTGACTTTCCAGGGTTTGGAAATACTGCGCCTCCTGCAACGCCTTGGTCTGTTACCGAATATATGCAGCTTATTAAAGAGTTTATTATACAAACGAATATTCAAGGCTGTGATATAGTATGCCATTCTTTCGGTGGTAGAGTAACAATTTTATTAGCCTCCTGTCATCCTGATTTAGTTGGTAAACTTGTACTGGTTGATGCTGCTGGAGTAAAACCAAAGCGTACGCTAAAATACCACATCAAAGTTAAGATGTTTAAGCTTGGCAAACGCATTGTTAATTGCAAATGTTGTATGAAGATTCTTGGCCCGATAGGGAAAAGACTTCTTGCAAAGACTAAATCCGCTGGATCAAAGGATTATAGGGCACTGAGCGATGACATGAAAAAAACGTTTGTAAAGGTTGTCAATCAAGACCTTACTTCTTATTTAAAAAACATTAAATCTTCAACTTTACTCATATGGGGAGAGAACGATGTTGATACCCCTTTATATATGGCAAAAATAATGGAAAAAGAGATTCCCGACGCTGGGTTAGTCGTGTTTGAGGGTGCATCACATTTTAGTTACCTAGATAGGTTTGACAGATTTATGCTTGTGTTGAACACTTTTTTAGGAGGAAATAAATGACTTCACCATTGATCCCAATAATTATTGGTTTCGTTAGCGTAGCTGTTTGGATGTGGCTATCTTTACGATTTGTGCATCTTTTACAACTCGAAAGCTACCAAAATAAAATGTACATAAAAGCTGTATTACGGAGCTTTTTATCGTCATGGGTTCCGCTTATCATAGGAGAAGTAGTTGCCACCATTGTAATAATTGTATTATGGCAACTGTTGTTATCTGATATAACAATGATATATATTGCTGCTGCAATATCATTAATAGTTGGTGCTACTCTTGCTATAGTTGCTTCTAAACGCAAGCAGAAAAAGCCCCTCGTATTTACTGCAAGAATCAAACGGCTACTTTGTTGCATTGCTTTAGTGGGATTGATTTTCTATTTCGGCGCATGGCTTATCATAAATAGCTATTTTATTGCCCCAATTACTATGTTTTTCCCTGTGATTGGGATTATAGTTGTTCCGGTCATCGTGTTGCTAGCTGCATATGTAGCATATCCTATTGAACAATTCTGCAAACGAATGTATTTTAATGATGCAAAACGCAAGCTTGAAGCGTGTGATAATTTAATAAAAATTGGTATCACGGGAAGCTTTGGCAAAACTAGCACAAAGTTTATTATGGGTACTATTTTAAAGCAAAAGTTTAAAACTATTATTACTCCTCACAGCTACAATACTCCAATGGGCGTAACCAGAGTTATTCGAGAAAACGATATGAATAACTATGAGGTGTTTGTATGTGAGATGGGGGCTAGGTACAAAGGTGACATTAAAGAATTATGTTCATTAGTCAATCCTACATATGGAATAATAACCTCTATTGGGAAACAGCATTTAGAGACATTCAAGTCGTTAGAAGGCGTTATTTCCACTAAATATGAATTAATAGAAGCTTTGCCTAACGATGGCTGCGCTTTTTTTCCTGCCGACAACGAAATATGTGTTGAATGCTATGATAGAACAGATAAGCCCAAAGAATTGTTTGGGCTTGCTGGAGGCGATAGGGAGCTAAGTGTTTGCGCTAAAGAATATAAAACAGGAATAAACGGAAGTGAATTTATTCTAGAAGATGCCGATGGTAACAGCGTTAACTGCACTACTAAGTTACTGGGAAGGCATAACATTCAAAACATTCTTGGAGCAGCCTGTGTTGCAAGACGTCTTGGTATGACGGTTGAAGAGATAGCTACTGGAATAGAAATGCTTGAACCTGTAGAGCACAGACTCCAGCTTATTCACAGCCCAAACGGTGTAATAATCATTGATGACGCTTTTAACTCAAATCCTACCGGCGCAAAAGCGGCGCTTGATGTTTTATCCACGTTTGACAGCGGTAAAAGAATCATTGTTACCCCAGGAATGGTGGAACTAGGCGATCAAGAAAAACAGCTTAATAAGCAGCTTGGTATTGATATGGCGAGTTGCGTTGAACACGCTATTTTGGTTGGAAAAACTAGAAGCATACCTATTGCTGAAGGACTAAGATCCGTCGGATTTAACGAAGAATACATACATACTGTAGATAATTTAGACGAGGCAACAGTCATTATTGGACAATTAGCGCGAAAAGGCGATGTTATATTGTTCGAAAATGATTTGCCCGATAACTACTAATAAATTTTATGCCTATATGAAAGCGAGGACTATATAATGAAACGGAATTTAGCAGTCGTGTTTGGTGGAAGATCAGTTGAACATGACGTTTCAATTATTACAGGTCAACAAGTTATGGATAATGCCGATACATCAAAATATTCAATAACACCAATTTACATTTCTAGAGATGGAAAATGGTTCACAGGTGATAAACTTCGTGATGTTAGATTCATGCAAAATTTTAGTGCCACTGATAAATCTATCAAGCAAGTCTATATTTCTCCAGTAGCCAACACATATGAATTAATGGAACTAGGCTCTGGGAGGTTTTCTTCTCCTAAACCTGTTTGTAAGATAGATATTGCCATCTTAGCCATGCACGGTATGAACGGTGAGGACGGAACTTTGCAAGGATTATTTGAGTTGGCTAATATTCCGTTTTCTAGTCCTAGCGTATTAGGTTCAGCGGTAGGCATGGATAAAATAGTAATGAAGTCTGTATTTAAGGGATGTGGATTACCCGTCCTAGACGGTATAAATTTTGGGCGTAACGAATATTATGATAACGCCGAGGCTGTAATCAAAAAAATTGAAGCTGAATTAATTTATCCAATGTTTGTAAAACCCGCTAACCTCGGTTCTAGTATTGGAATTAGTAAAGCGATAGATACTGATAGTCTGAAAAATGCTATTGAAATTGCGATAATGTATGACCGCAGAGTCCTTGTTGAAAATGGAATTGAAAATATTATGGAAATTAACTGTTCTTGTTTAGGGTTTGATAACGATGTTACTGCATCTGTATGTGAACAACCTTTGAACTGGGAAGAATTTTTAACCTTTGAAGATAAGTATATGCGCAATGATAGCGGAAAAAGTGCAGGGATGAAGTCTATGGATAGACGCATTCCGGCAGATATTGATGATGAGCTTAGAGATGAAATTCAAGGATTATCAATTGAAGCTTTTAAGGCTTTAGACTGCAAAGGAGTTGTGCGTATCGACTATATCGTGGATAAAGGAGATGATAGAGTTTATATTAACGAGATAAACACCATTCCTGGATCATTTTCATATTATTTATGGGAGCATGCGGGAATAAGCTTTCCTCAACTAATTGAAAAGCTGGATGAGATTGCTTGCAAGGCTCACATGGAAAAAAATAAGAACTCATACGCTTTTGATTCGGGCGTGCTTAACAAGGTAGCAAAAGGCAGTAAAACCAATAAATAGCTATTTTGGTAGTTTACAAAACATACTTTGTATAATAAGATATTGATATATTCATTATTATATATTTTGGGAGGAAAACAGCATGAGTTATAATGCAAATGGTGATCTTACTAAAGCTACGTTAGCTTATATCCCTATTGTGGGAATTATTCTTTATATCCTTGAGAAAGAGGATAACTACGTTCGTTACCACTCGATGCAATCTATTTTGCTTACTGTAGTAGGGGTTATATTGGGAATTTTGTTGGCTATTATTGGCGCAATTTTCGCACCTACTTATTCTGTGTATGGTTATGTATATAACCTTGGTGTAACAAGTCCAATAGTATGGATTCTTCAATTGATTGTATGGCTAGGATTTGCTGCAGTAATCATTTACTCTATGATTCAAGCTTACAAAGGTGTTTGGCATAAGCTTCCTATCATTGGCGAGATGGCCCTTAAAATAACAAGTAAGTAATAAAATAGTTTTTTAACGGTGCAAAAGTTTGTTTGCACCGTTTTTTTGTAGAAACCCAACTAGATAAAATATCGTGTCTTGCTAAAAACCGTGTTTTATTTTAAAATATAATGCAGTGATTAAAAAATAATGATTACACAATAAGGAGACTATGAATGACTCGTATTAACATGCCTGTGCCCTTAGTAGAAATAGACGGAGATGAAATGACTCGAATTATTTGGAAAATGATTAAGGACTTTTTGATTAATCCTTATGTAAATCTAAATACAGAGTATTATGATCTTGGCTTAGAAAACAGGGATAAGACCAATGATCAAATAACGGTAGATGCTGCTCTGGCCATTAAGAAATATGGCGTGGGAGTTAAATGCGCAACTATTACACCTAATGCACAGCGCATGGAAGAATATAGTTTAAAAGAAATGTACAAGAGCCCTAACGGAACTCTTCGTGCAATCTTAGATGGAACTGTTTTTAGATCGCCAATTTTAGTTAACGGAATCAATCCTTGCGTAAGCAATTGGAAACAGCCGATTACCATTGCTCGTCATGCTTATGGAGATATTTATAGAAACACTGAGATGAAGGTTGAAGGTCCAGGAAAAGCTGAAATAGTCTTTACTGGGATAGATGGTAAAGAAGAGCGTATGGAGATTATGACCTTTGATTCACCTGGAGTCATTCGTGGTATGCATAATCTTAATTCCTCTATTATTAGTTTTGCACGTTCTTGTTTTAACTATGGACTAGCAATTAACCAAGACGTTTGGTTTGGAACTAAAGATACTATTTCAAAGGTTTATGATCAAGAATTTAAGGAAATTTTTGATGAGATTTTCGAGGCTGAATATAAAGAAAAGTTTAAAGAAAACGGTATAGAGTATTTCTACACATTAATAGACGACACTGTTGCTCGTATTATGCGTTCTGAAGGCGGAATGATTTGGGCTTGCAAAAACTATGACGGTGATGTAATGTCTGATATGGTTGCTACTGCATTTGGTTCGCTCGCTATGATGACTTCTGTCCTTGTTTCTCCAGACGGATGCTTTGAATATGAAGCCGCTCATGGTACTGTTACAAGGCATTATTATCAGCATTTAAAAGGTGAGAAAACGTCAACAAACTGTATGGCTACATTGTTTGCTTGGACAGGTGCTTTGAAAAAACGAGCTGAAATTGATGGCAATCCCGAATTGGAAGCTTTTGCCAATAAACTAGAACAGACATCAATTAGTGTTATTGAGGGTGGAACCATGACTAAGGACTTAGCTATGCTAAGCACTGCCAAAAACAAAAATATTGTTAATACGCAAGAGTTTATTGAAGCTATTGCAGAAAAATTATAGAGGAGGAACGGGTGTATGAGTTTATATAGTGATTGGGTGGATCTTGCGCAGTCTCAGGATACACATGAAAAACAAGAGGCGTTTTGGAAAGAGTATTATGCATCGGAAAAAGCTGCGTACGAATTGATTTTATCACAACCTGAAGAAGTTGTTTCTGGAACGTTTGCTGCTCTCTCTGATAAATTTGAGATGTCTAGACAAGCGTTTGCTGGATTTTTAGATGGCATTAACTCCAGTCTAAAAAAAGGCTATGATGTTGAAAACATAAAGAGCAATAGCAAGATTATACTTGATATTGATTTTGAAAAGCTGTATTATAATATGTTGGAAGCAAAAGCAGATTGGTTATTCGGTTTGGAACAATGGAAAACAATTTTAACTGATAGCCAACGAGCAGATATTGAACGCCTTTTTAAGGCTAGCAAAACGGCAGTTAGTAAGAAAGTTGGACGCAACATGCCATGTCCATGCGGTAGTGGAAAGAAATATAAAAAATGTTGTGGCTCTAACTAGTTTATATATGTTTGGATGAAAAGCAAGCAGCAACCGTTGCAAATCATCGCAGTGGTTGCTTTTTTCATGCTAACATTGCTATTGAAATAAGAGCGATAGTAGCATATCATATGCTTAGGTATCGGAGAAAACGGAGGACACTAATATGCCCCACGTAAACCAAGAAAATATTCGTAATTTTTGTATAATTGCTCATATTGATCATGGGAAATCTACGCTTTCTGACCGCATTTTGGAGCTAACTGGTCTTTTGACCGAGCGAGATAATGCTGCTCAGTATCTCGATGACATGGATCTTGAAAAAGAACGGGGCATCACAATTAAATCAAAAGCCGTAAGAATGAACTATACACGTGACGGTGTTGATTATATCCTTAATCTTATAGATACTCCAGGTCACGTTGACTTTACCTATGAAGTTTCAAGATCTCTTGCGGCATGTGAAGGTGCTGTTTTAGTTGTTGACGCAACACAAGGCATTGAAGCACAAACATTAGCTAACACCTATTTAGCATTAGATAACAACCTTGAAATATTACCTGTTATTAATAAAATTGATTTACCTAGCGCTGATGTAGATTACGTTAGAAAAGAAATTGAAGACGTAATTGGGTTAGACGGTTCGCTTGCACCAGCTATATCTGCTAAAGCTGGAATAGGAATTGAAAACGTGCTTGAACAGATCGTTCAACAAATTCCACCACCCATAGGAGATGCAAACAAGCCACTTACTGCACTCATTTTTGATTCATATTATGATAACTACAAAGGTGCATTATGTTATGTGCGTGTTGTCGAGGGCAGTGTTAAAGCTGGTATGAAGATTAGATTTATGGCTACAGGTAAAACATTTGAAGTTGCTGAAGTTGGGGTGTTTTCGCCCATTGCAACAACTACAGATATATTAGCCGCGGGTGAGGTAGGGTATATTGCTGCAAGCATAAAAAATGTTCGCGATACTAAAGTAGGCGATACCGTTACTGACGCAAAAAATCCTTCAGCAAAAGCATTAACAGGATACAAAGAAGTATTGCCTATGGTATTTTGCGGTATTTATCCCGCTGACGGTTCAAAGTATGATGTGTTACGAGATTCATTAGAAAAGCTTCAGCTTAATGACGCCTCGGTATCTTTTGAGCCAGAATCATCATTAGCACTTGCTTTTGGATTTAGGTGCGGGTTTTTAGGCTTGCTTCATATGGAAATAATTCAAGAGCGCTTAGAACGAGAATTTGATTTAGATTTAGTAACCACTGCTCCTAGTGTAATTTACCGTGTAAAATGTACTAATGGCGAATTGCTTACAATAGATAACCCTGCGAACATGCCAGATCCTACGGTAGTTGAATATATGGAAGAACCAATGGTAGAAGCTCATATTATGGCGCCATCAGAATATGTTGGTACTATCATGGAGCTGTGTCAGGAGAAACGCGGTATTTATATAGAAATGAACTATATCGAGACTACTAGGGTGCAGTTAAAATATAAAATGCCACTCAACGAAATTATTTATGATTTCTTTGATGCGCTTAAGTCGCGAACAAAAGGGTATGCATCCTTTGATTATGATTTCTTGGATTATTTCCGTTCAGACCTTGTTAAGTTGGATTTGTTGCTCAATGGTGAAATTTGTGATGCATTATCAATAATTGTGCATCGAGATAAAGCTTATGGTCGTGGACGTGCCATAGCCGAAAAGCTCAAAGAAGTTATTCCAAGGCAGCAGTTTGAAATACCTATTCAAGCGGCTATCGGCACTAAAATCATTGCAAGAGAAACTGTTAAGGCATTGCGTAAAGATGTTTTAGCTAAGTGCTACGGTGGCGATATCAGCCGCAAAAAGAAGTTACTTGAAAAACAAAAAGAAGGTAAAAAACGCATGCGTAAAGTTGGTTCGGTAGAAGTACCTTCCGAAGCATTTATGTCTGTATTGCGTTTGTAAAATCATGAAAGAATATTCACTATACATCCACATACCTTTTTGCATCAAAAAGTGCTATTACTGCGATTTTATCTCTTTTAACGATGAGCATCATAGTATGGCTTCATACGTTGATGCTCTTATTATTGAATTGCAAAGCATGGCAAAGAGATTCTCTGATATAATAATAAAAACAATTTATTTTGGCGGGGGAACACCCGCCATTTTGTATAATGGTGCCATCGCCACCATTATGAAGGCAATTACTTCAAATTTTAACGTCTGTATAGATGCCGAGATAACTTTAGAAGCAAATCCAAAGACAATAACTAGGGTTAAAGCGGATGAATATATAAGCTCAGGTATCAACCGTATTAGCATTGGCTTGCAATCAAGTGACAACAACATACTACGCCGATTGGGCAGATGCTATTTAGTAGATGATTTTCGTGAGTCGGTTTCCATAATAAATAAGGCAGGGCTAAATAATATTAGTGTTGATGTGATGTATGGGCTACCAGATCAAACTATACAACATCATATAGATGCTATTGACTTGGCAATTGAGTCGGGTGCAACGCATGTTTCCGCGTATTCTCTTATCCTAGAAAAAGGCACAGTTTTTTATGATATGGTCAACAATAAGAAATTAATGTTGCCTGATGATGACCTGGTCTACGACATGTTTTTAGCCGGGAAAGAATATCTCGAAAGTCATTGTTTTTATCGATACGAAATCTCAAATTATGCTAGGCCGTCTTTTGAATCAAAGCATAATTTAACATATTGGAATAATGGATTTTACTTAGGGGCTGGTGTTGCTGCTCATTCATGCGTATTTGAAAGTGGACAAATCAACCGCATTGAAAATATTAATTCTTTATATAATTACATTAATGAGTGGAATTCAGGTATTTCTTCTGTTGTCAATTGTTATAATATCAGTAAAGAAGAATCAATGTTTGAGACCATTATGCTAGGTCTTAGGCTAGTTGATGGTATAAGTCTATCTAAATTTAAGAAGCGTTTCAAGACAGATTTGTTGCACGTTTATAGCGAGCAAATCAGGTATTTGCAAAATGAAAATATGTTGAAAATAAAAGGCGATAGATTAATACCCACACCGCTTGGACTCGACTTTCATTCTTCAATTTCTATAGAATTTTTACCAAATTAATATTGACAAAAATCGTTGACAGTGTTATTTTTATATCAAGGGATTAGCACTCGAAGCGCAAGAGTGCTAACAACCTTAAAGAAAGGCGGAGATTATATGGAGCTAGACGAGCGAAAAATGCTATTGTTGACAGCTATTGTTGACGACTACATCCATACAGCTACGCCTGTAGCTTCTAGAGCGCTTTCCAAAAGACATGAATTTGGAATAAGCTCAGCTACCATTCGAAATGAGATGTCTGACCTTGAAGAAATGGGGTACCTTGAACAGCGACATACATCTTCGGGAAGGATACCGTCTGAAAAAGCATATAGGCTATATGTAAACAGCTTAATGTGTTTGCCTAAGCTATCCACAAAAGAGCTAAGCCTAATGAGAAGATATTATGCTGAGCGAATGGATAAGATGGAGAGGGTAATACTTCAGACAGCACGTGTTTTGTCCAACATGACCGACTATACTGCGTTAGTTTTGGCACCTCAATACCAAAAAGTTACAGTCAATCATGTGCAATTAGTACCATTATCGTTCGGTAAGGCTTTGATGGTAGTGGTTACGGATGCAGGTGTTGTGAAAGACGCTATTATCTCTATCCCTCACGATTATAGGCCTGAAGACTTAGAGCGTGTTTCAAGACAACTTACAGCGTGGTTTTCTAATAAAAAAACGACGGATGTCGAAGATTTATTGAATACTACGATTTCAGAAGAGCTTGAAAATAACAAAAGTATCTTTGAACATATTATGCAGACGATTGATGAGACTTTAAAACCGTCTAAACAAAAAGATGTTGTGTTAACTGGGGCAAACAACATTATAAACTACCCAGAATATAGAAACCCGGAAAAAGTCAAATCGTTTCTGGCTGCACTTGAGCAAAAGGATACGCTCTATAAGGTTTTATCAGACGCAACTCAGGTTGAACTTAGAATTTCAATCGGTACTGATAACCCGTTGGATGATATTAAGGATTGTAGTATTATTACTGCGACTTATCATGTTGGAAATTCAACACATGGATCAATTGGGGTCATTGGTCCAACAAGGATGGATTATGCTAAAGCGGTATCTGTTTTAAATCATGTTGGGAAAAGCTTGAGTGAAATACTTGAGAATATGTAATTAACTTAAAGAAAGAAGCGGATGGTTATAGTAATGGATGAAAAAAAAATGGAAAACAAAGAAGCTATAGACGATACCTTAAATACTGAAGAAGAAAATAATGTGGTTATAGAAGATTGCGCTCAGCAGTCTAGTAATGAAGAAACTAGTCAACTAGAAAAACAGTGTAATGAGTATCGTGAGTTAGCTCAAAGAGTTCAGGCTGACTTTGAAAATTATAAACGTAGAAATGCTAACATTCGACAAGAATCAATCGAAAAAGGCATGATATCAGTAATTGATGCCATGTTGCCAGTCGTTGATAATTTCGAACGTGCTATTGAGATGATTGAAGAGTCTAGCGAAAAAAATGCTATTGTTGACGGAATCATCAATCTACACAAGCAAATGATGGAGGTGTTTTCTTCGTTTGGTCTTGAACAAATCTCCTCAGATGGTGAAGAGTTTGACCCAAACTATCATGAAGCTGTTATGAGCGAGGAAGCCAGTTCACCTGAACATGAGGGTAAAGTAACCCTTACGATGCGTAAAGGATATTGCATGAAAGATAAAGTAGTGCGATATGCTATGGTAAAAGTAGCAAAATAGATAAATTAATATATATTTTAAAGATTTTAGGAGGAATTAAATAAATGGGAAAAATAATTGGAATTGACTTAGGAACAACTAACTCATGTGTAGCCGTTATGGAAGGCGGGGAACCTGTAGTTATACCTAATGCTGAAGGCGTAAGAACAACTCCTTCTGTAGTTGCATTCTCAAAGGCAGACGAACGTTTGGTGGGGCAGGTTGCTAAGCGACAAGCTATCACAAACCCTGAGAACACGATTATTTCTATTAAACGTGATATGGGTACAGATAGGAAAATTAATATAAATGGTAAGATATATTCACCACAAGAGATTTCAGCAATGATTCTCCAAAAGCTTAAGACTGATGCTGAAGCTTATCTAGGTGAAAAGGTTACACAGGCAGTTATCACCGTACCAGCTTACTTCTCTGATGCACAGCGTCAAGCTACAAAAGATGCTGGTAAGATTGCCGGTCTTGAGGTTTTAAGAATCATCAATGAGCCTACAGCTGCTGCATTAGCTTATGGCATGGATAAGGAATCTAACCAAAAGATTTTGGTTTATGACCTAGGTGGTGGTACGTTTGACGTATCCGTTCTAGAACTAGGCGATGGTGTTTTTGAAGTTTTAGCAACTCAGGGAAACAACAAATTGGGCGGCGATGACTTTGACGAACGCATAATGAATTATCTATGTGATGAATTCAAGAAGACCAATAACATCGACCTAAAGAACGATAAAATGGCTATGCAAAGGCTAAAGGAAGCTGCTGAGAAGGCTAAAATTGACCTATCAGGTCTAACTAGCGCAAACATTAATCTTCCTTTCCTAACTGCGGATGCTTCGGGTCCACAGCATATGGACATTACTATCACTCGCGCTAAGTTTGATGAAATGTGTTCTGACTTAGTTGAAAAAACAGTTGCACCTACAAAGAACGCAATGAGTGATGCCGGACTAAAAGGTGAAGACATTAGTCGAGTAATATTAGTTGGTGGATCAACTCGTATACCTGCTGTTCAAGAAGCAGTTAAAAAGATTACTGGCAAAGATCCTTATAAAGGAATCAACCCTGATGAGTGTGTTGCTCTAGGTGCTGCTATTCAGGCAGGAGTATTAGGTGGTGAAGTAAAAGATATTCTTTTGCTTGATGTTACTCCGCTATCACTTGGTCTTGAGACCTTGGGTGGTGTATTCACAAAGCTAATTGAGAGAAACACCACTATTCCTACAAAGAAGAGCCAAGTATTCTCAACTGCTGCTGATGGCCAAACTAGCGTTGAAGTCCATGTTTTGCAGGGTGAGCGTGAAATGGCTGCTGGTAACAAGACATTAGGTAAGTTCCATCTAGATGGGATACCTGCAGCTCCTCGTGGAGTGCCTCAAATCGAGGTTACGTTTGATATAGATGCTAACGGTATCGTACACGTATCTGCAAAAGATACTGCAACAGGTAACGAGCAAAAGGTTACTATTACTTCTTCAACTAACTTGAATGAAGATGATATCCAAAGATCTGTAGAAGAGGCTGAAAAGTTTGCAGCTGAGGATAAACAAAGAAAAGAAGAAGCTGAGACACGTAACCAGGCTGAGTCGCTTGTTTATACCACTGAAAAGAGCTTAAAGGATCTTGGTGACAAGATTGAAGCTGCTGACAAACAAAAGATTGAAGATAAGCTAGACGCTGTTAAAAAAGCTCTAGAAGGTACTGATGTTGCAACTATTAAAACTGCAACTGAAGAAGCTTCAACTGTATCATATGAAGTGTTTGGCAAGGTATATCAAGCTGAAGCACAAGAAGCTCAGGCTGCTCAAGCTGGTGGTGATCCTGCTGCTAGTCAACAGGAAGACCCAAATGTCGTTGATGCTGATTATGAGGTTGTTGAGGACGAAAAGACCGAATAGTGCATATAATAGTGTAATATAGTATAATAGTAAAAGCCAAAGTACGTTTTATGTACTTTGGCTTTTACAGAGATAGCGAGGCGGTGTAGCATTGGTAAAGCGGGACTATTATGAAGTATTGGGTATAGGACGCGATGCGTCTGATGTAGATATAAAAAAAGCGTTTCGTCAAAAGGCTAAGGAGTGTCATCCCGATATAAATCAAGGGGATGATACTGCTGAACACCTTTTTAAAGAGGTTAATGAAGCGTATGAAATATTAAGTGACAACAATAAACGTCAACAGTATGATCAATTTGGTCATGCTGCATTTGATGGCACTGGTGGGGCTAGTGGCTTTGGTGGATTCGGTGGAGGATTTGAAGACATCTTTGATACTATTTTTAGCGGTGGATTTGGCGGTCGATCATCCGGAAGAAGACGAAACGGGCCTACACGCGGACGTGATATTAGATATGATTTATCAATTACCTTTGAAGAAGCTGCATTTGGAATAAAAAAAGAACTTGAATTCACCCGTATTGAATCTTGTAGTGAGTGTGATGGTACTGGTGCAAAAAAAGATTCTGATATTATTACGTGCGTTGCTTGTAATGGCGCTGGACAGGTTCAGCAAACTCAAAACACACCTTTTGGTCGATTCGTTAACGTCGTAGAATGTTCAAGCTGTAATGGTACAGGAAGAATTATCGTTGAGAAGTGTGATAAATGCAAGGGTGATGGCAGGCTACGCAAAAAGCACAAAATGTCCATTAACATCCCTGCTGGCATAGACGATGGCCAAATTCTTTCAGTCTCGGGCGAAGGTGAAGCTGGCACACGCGGGGGACCTCCAGGCGATTTGCGTGTTGTTATTATGGTTAAACCTCATAAGCTTTTCGAGAGACGTAATTATGACTTATTCTTAGAAATGCCTGTTTCGTTTACTAGAGTAACTTTAGGGGGAGAAATCGAAGTACCCACATTGGATGATCGTATTCGTTATAAGGTACCTGCTGGTACTCAGACGGGTACTACCTTTAGGATCAGAGGCAAAGGTATTAAACATTTGCATCATAAGGGATATGGCGACCTTTATGTTAAGGTTAACGTTGAAACCCCTAAAAAGCTCACAGAGGATCAGCTTGAAGCGCTTGAGGCGTTCGAAAAGAGCATGAGTTCTAAAGCTGATTCTGAGCAATCAAAGAATACTAAAAAAGATAAGGCTGATTCTGAGCAGCATAATAAGAATGCTAAAAAGGATAAAGGTATTTTGGATAAAGTTAAAGATGCTTTTCACTAAGCATGTAAAAGAATAGTTGTCCTTTAGATAGGTGAGTGAGTATGGATTATATGGAAATAGTTGTGTTCACGACAAGTGATGCAGAAGATGCCGTATCAGAGGTTTTAATGGAAGCAGGAGCTGACGGCGTATCCATTGAAAACGCTGACGATATTATTATTAACCAAAATGATAAAAAAGATTGGGACTATCTTAATTCTAAAATCTTTAGTGAGCTAAATGGTGAAGTCCGCGTGATTTGTTATTTGCGTAAAGATGATACGCTGCGATCCCGTATGGATCAGATAAAAACCCGTATGGAAGATTTGCTTGAGCTTTCTACTCCAGAATGGCAAGTCGGCAGTGGACGAATAGCACACCGCATTGTCCGTACTCAAGACTGGGCTAATGAATGGAAAAAGTATTATAAGGCAACTAAAGTTGGTAAATCGATAGCAATTGTACCAACATGGGAGCATTATCATCCAATCGGTAATGAACATATTGTTAACCTTGATCCAGGTATGGCATTTGGCACCGGTACGCACGAAACTACTGTTATGTGTATTGAGCTACTAGAATCAACCATAAGAAGCGGTAATACCATGCTAGATATCGGATGCGGGACAGGAATACTTGCTATTTGTGGACTGAAACTCGGCGCAAGCAAGGTCATCGCCATTGACAGAGATACCGTGGCTGTACGTGTATGCAAAGAAAACGCTAAACTAAACGGTGTCATTGACTCCATGGAAATCGTTCATGGAGATTTGTTGGACAAGGACTATGAAAAAGCAGATGTCGTAATTGTTAATATTGTTGCCGATGCAATAATCGAAATCTTACAATATGCAGATAGAGTTTTGAAATCCGATGCAAGATTAATATGCTCTGGAATCATTCGTGAACGCGAATCTGATGTGATTAAAGCTATGCATGAAAAAGATTATGAGTTAATTGAGAGAAAAGAACGCGGCGAATGGGTTGCTCTATTATTAAAGCAACGTAGCTGAGTTTTTATTGGGAGAAACACATGAAGAACATAGCATTTATCACACTGGGATGCAAAGTTAATCAATATGAAACGCAAGCTATGACCGAGATAACGGAAAAAGCGGGATATACACAGGTTGAAGATGCATCCAAAGCTGATGTTGTTGTGGTTAACACATGTACGGTTACTGGCATAGGAGATAAAAAAGTCCGTCAAACTATAAGAAAAGTTAATAGAAACAACCCAAATGCGGTTATCGTCGCTACAGGTTGTTATGCGCAAAGATCAGCAAAAGATGTTTCAGAATTGACTGGTGTAAAAATCGTTATTGGCACAAAAAATAGAGCTAAAATCGTCAATTATATTGAACAACATCTTGAATCAGGGGAAAAAGTAATTGATGTTGAGGAACTAGATAAAGATACTGAATACGATGGTCTTTTTACAACTCAAAAGCCTAAGCATACTCACGCCAATATTAAGATTCAAGATGGGTGTAATAGGTTTTGCAGCTACTGCATAATACCATATACGCGCGGCCCAGTACGAAGCAGAAACATTAATGATATTTTAACCGAAGTAAAATCAATAGCTGATAATGGATGTATTGAAGTAGTCATCACTGGGATACATATAGCATCTTATGGGATTGACCTTAATGAAAACATTGGATTAATAAATGTGTTAGAAGCGATACATAAAATAGATGGAATTAAGCGTATAAGGATAGGATCGCTAGAACCAGTTATTATTACGCCTGAATGGATTGAACGATTAAAAGGACTGCCTAAAGTCTGTAAACACTTCCATTTATCATTACAAAGTGGAAGCGATAGTGTACTCAAACGTATGCATAGACGATATACAACTAAAGAATACTTTGAACGCGTAATAATGCTAAAACAAGCATTTGAAAATTGTTCAATAACAACGGATATCATGGCTGGATTTCCGGGTGAATCAGATGCTGAATTTGAAGAATCAGCTACTTTTATGAGAAAAGTAGCTTTCTCAAGAACACACGTTTTTCCATATTCAATTAGGCCGGGTACTTTAGCTGCTGATTTTCCAGATAAAATTGATAAAAAAACCAGGCTTGATCGTGCTTCCCAGTTAATAAAAATTGCTGATAAATTAGAAAATGAGTTTGTTGTATCCCAAATAGGTAGTGTTCAAGAAGTTTTGTTTGAACTCCGCGAAAATGAAATTGTTGTAGGATACACTGAAAATTATGTTAGGGTCCATGCTGTTGGTTCGAATGAAAGCGTCGGCAGAATAAGTTCTGTAAATCTTATTAAAGCCGATGGAAATATTTTATTTGGCGAAATAGTTTAAAATATTTTATAGGAGAAGTTTGAAATGGATGACTGTATTTTTTGTAAAATCGTAAAAAAAGAACTGCCTGCCGAAATAATCTATGAAGATGACTTTGTGCTTGCATTTAATGACATTAGTCCACAAGCTCCGATACATTTTTTAGTGATTCCTAAAGCGCATTACGCCAACTTAAGCGGAGCCGCGCTTGCAGATGAGGGAATTATTGAAAAATGTGCCGTTGCCATTGCAAAAATCACTCATGATATTGGAATAGATAAGACTGGGCATAGGGTAGTAATTAATACGGGAAAAGACGGATTGCAAACTGTTGACCATTTACATTTTCATGTATTAGGGCAACGTATGCTGCAATGGCCGCCTGGTTAAATATAATTTTGTTGTTTGTGCTCTAAATATGCACAAAACATGTATATTCTTTAGGTTTTTAGCGAAGCATGACGGAATACTTGTATTCTTTATGCGTAACCGTATTGACACCATAAAATATTATGAAGTATAATTAACAAACGAGTTAATAATTAGTTATTTATGCCCGACTGCTGAAAGTGGAGGGGGGGAAAAGAGTATGTCAGAAATCCGTGTTGGAGAAAACGAATCCTTGGAAAGTGCATTAAAGCGTTTTAAGCGTAAGTGTGCAAGGTCCGGTGTTATTGCTGAAATCCGCAAACGTGAGCATTATGAAAAGCCCAGCGTAAAAAGAAAGAAGAAGGCTGAGGCAGCAAGAAAACGAAAATATTAATTTTTACATGTTCCCTATCTTTAGGAAGAGATAATATCTTTCAAGGACATAAATACTTATTATCTTATTGACGCATTTAAAGAGCTGAGTTTTTCTTAGCTCTTTTTTGTTTGCTTTTGTCTCGCTATTAGCATTTGCTTAGCTTTATTTGCATACAGATATATAGTATTGCTAGGAGTGAGATCATGAAAAATATTCCCGACAAATTTAAGACAAAAATTTCAAATGCCTTAGATCTGCCAACTGACGCTATATTAAATTTACCAAGATACGTTTTGGTTAGTAATACCAGTCTGCTTATTGAGAACCACAACGGTATTCTTGAATATAGAGAGCAAATTATTAGGATTGCTGTTAATGACGGCGTAATAAACATCGTTGGCAATGATCTTGAGATTGAAGAACTTAGCAATCAATCTATTTTAATCTGTGGTCATATCACTTCGTTGACATGGCCAGAGATCATTTAGAGGAGTTAGCTTATGAGAATATGGCATTCCCTTAGGGGATATGTTATGATTAAAATTGAGGGTATTAACTTAGAGCGTTTTTTAAACATTTGTATGCTTGACGGTATTGATATTTGGGATGTAAATCGCAAGTCTCGTACCGTTATGTATGCCAAAGTTAATGCTAAGTACTTTTATAGCCTAAAATCAGTTAGACGTAAATGTGCTTGTAAAATTTCTATTGTACGACGTTCAGGAAGTCTATTTTTACTTAAACGTTTCAAGGCTAGAAAAATATTGATGGCAGGTATTACTATTGCTGTCGCCTTAGTTTACTTACTTTCATCTTATGTTTGGTCTATAGAAATCGTTGGAGTTGAAGAAAACGAACTTTCATATTACTATGACCAGCTACATGATCAAGGTATCAATACTGGAACTTTTTCTTCTTCCATAGATACTGATAAAATTGAATCGTATCTGGTTAATAATAATGAGGACGTTGTTTGGGCAAGCGCTACCATTAGCGGAGTTAAACTTAGCATAGAAATCATCAAAGAAACTGAAACTTCAGAAGTCGTTGATAACAATGCCCCTGCTAGTATTATCTCCACCAAAGATGCAGTAGTTGAATCAATGGTTATTCTTGAAGGGCGCAGAGTGGTGCAAGACGGAACAACAGTTGTTGAGGGGCAAGAATTAGTTAGTGGTACAATCCTTTATGAAGGCAACCCATCAAGGCAAGTGCATGCCCAAGCTGATGTTGTAGGCCGAGTCTGGTACTCTGAAACAGTTTCTATCCCGACTGTTAATATAAAAAAAACGGATACTGGGAATACTCATAAGGTTCGATACCTTTGTATCGGCGGAACCGAGGTTGCTATTGATGACGAAAACAACCCATATAAGAATTTTAGAGTTGAAACAAACGATTATGATGTATTAGATAAGGGGTTATATATTACTGCTCGAGTAAAGACTGTTTGTTATTATGAGCAAAATGTAGTTGAGGAACCAATTGATATAGAAAAACTTAGGCGAGATGCTGAAGAAAAAGCTTGGGAGAAAGTAAAGGGAGATATTCCTACTGATGCACGCATTCAAAATACTGACTATGTATATAAAATGCAATCGGGGAAACTATTTTGTGAAGCAAGAGTCGAGACTCTTGAAAACATTGGTAAAACAATAGAAATAAATACCCAGTAAGGGAGGAAAAAATTTGAGTTTAAATACCTCATTAGGCGGACAGGCAATTGAAAAAACGTTAACGGTAGATTCAATAGATCATTTAATGGTGTTGTTTGGTAAATTTGACGAAAACATAAAGATTATTGAAGCTGAAACAAATGTTATGATTAATGCTCGAGAGTGCGAAATATCGGTTACAGGTTCAGAAGAAAATGCTCAAATAGCGATTGAGGTAATGGAACGATTACTCGTAATGATACGCAGTGAAGGCGAGGTAGACAAAGGCAGAATTAGATATGCTATTGACCTAGTAAAAGAAGGTCGCGGCGAAAGCGTTAGCGATTTAATGTCTGACGTTGTTGCTATTACCCAGCGTGGTCGGCCTGTTAAATGTAAAACGCTAGGGCAACGAAAATACGTTAATAGCATGAAAAACAATACAGTTGTACTAGGCATCGGGCCTGCAGGAACAGGAAAAACATATCTTGCTGTTGCAATGGCAGTACTTGCCTTTAAGAATAAAGAAATTTCACGAATTATTTTAACACGACCTGCAGTTGAAGCCGGCGAGAAACTGGGCTTTTTACCAGGAGATATGCAACATAAGGTTGATCCATATCTTCGTCCTTTATATGATGCCCTATATGATTTTTTGGGCGATGAGACATTTAGAAAACTATTAGAGAGGGGAACCATAGAAGTTGCACCCCTTGCATATATGCGTGGTAGAACGCTACACGATTCGTTTATTATATTAGACGAAGCGCAAAACTGCACTGTCGAACAAATGAAGATGTTTTTAACTAGATTTGGCGAAGGATCTAAGGTTGTTGTTACTGGTGATATTACACAAACTGATTTGCCTAGCATGAAAAGTTCAGGTCTTAAGCATGCAATGACTGTATTAAAAGACGTTGAAGGTTTAGACATAATAAAGCTATCTCATAAGGATGTTGTTAGGCATGAAATGGTTCAGCGCATAGTGCGAGCATACGAGCGCGCTGAAAAGGGATGAATGCATGAAAACATATTTTGATATTGAAAATGTTCAATCAGTTATTGATATAGACGAAAATAAGCTTAATTTAATTGAACATGCGGCTAATGCTACTATTTTAAAAACAGCATTTGAATACGATGTTGCAATAGATTTCACTCTAACTGACAACACCGAAATACAAGAAATTAATCTTGTTCAGAGAGGAAATAACGCCCCAACCGACGTTTTATCATTCCCATACATAGAATATAGTGCCCCTCTTATGTTTGAATACACTAAAATGGATTTGAACCATGTTGGTGCGATAATACTTGGCGCTATTGTGATTTCTTTAGTAAAAGTAAATGAGCAAGCAATAGAATATGCGCATTCGTTTGAAAGAGAACTTGGGTTTGTTACTGTTCATGGGGTCTTACATTTGCTAGGCTTTGATCACCAAACAACTGGTCAAGAAAGTGTTATGTTTGAACTTCAAGAAGAAATATTAAACGAAATTGGACTCTTCAGATAAGGTGGGTAACAGCAAATGTTAAAGAGGATTTTAGGTAGCTTCAATCACGCTATTAACGGCATTATGCATTGTTTTAGAACCCAACTTAATATGCGAGTTCATTTTTTTACTGCTATTCTCGTTATTATGCTGGGTGTCTTATTAGGAATAAATAAAAACGAAATGCTGATTTTAGTGCTGGTGATTTTCTTTGTGTTGTTTGCTGAAATGGTTAATACTGCCATTGAATCTATTGTTGACATGGTTACAAAAGAACATCATCCGCTTGCAAAAACCGCAAAGAATATTGGTGCTGGCGCGGTACTTTTGTCTGCAATTTGCTCATTAATTGTTGGATACCTAATATTTTTTGATAAACTAATCAAATTTAGTTCATTCTCTATTAACTATGTAAGTAATCTGCCAGTATATATCACGTTTGCTAGTTTAATAGTAGTATTTTTAACTGTTATCATGATAAAATCAGGTAATCAAAAGCAAGAGTCATATCTAAGAGGCGGACTTCCTAGCGGACATACTGCATTGGCATTTGCTTTATGTACGTCTGTAATACTTATTAGTAACGAGCCTATGACAGCGACTTTTGCGTTGATTATGGCGACATTAGTAGCTGAAAGTAGAATGGAAAGCGGAATTCATTCGTTTTTAGAGGTCTTGCTTGGAGCTATCGTTGGAGTCATTCTAACAATAGTGATGTATCAGGTTAGTACGCTACTATTTATTTAAATTGGAGGATATATGACAAACAAACAGCAAGTTGACCATGCACTTAGTGCTAGAAAAAATTCTTATTCACCATATTCTAAATTCAGAGTTGGTGCATGTGTTCTGTGCGAATCAGATAATTTTTATATAGGATGCAACATCGAAAACGCTACTTATGGGGCAACGTGCTGTGCAGAACGCATAGCTATTTATTCCGCCATAGCAGCAGGAGAAAAAAAATTCATCAGCATTGCTATAGCATCAGACAGTGACGACTTCACCTTGCCCTGCGGCATATGTAGACAGATAATGAGTGAGTTCTCTAGCGAGCTAGAAATAATATGCGCAAACAATCAAGGGGAATATAAGGTATATTCGCTTAACGAGCTATTACCACATTCCTTCAAACTTTAAGAACATCAGGAGAGCATTTATGACGGATAATACGGATTTTAAATCAGGATTCATTTCAATAATTGGATGTCCAAACGTTGGAAAATCCACATTGCTTAATAGCATTATTGGACAAAAGATTGCAATTGTATCGGACAAGCCTCAAACTACTCGTACAAATATACGCGGTGTTTATACAAACGAAAATTCTCAGATAGTTTTTATAGATACACCGGGATTACAAAGCCCACGTAACAAGCTTGGTAAATTTATGGAACAAGAAACCAAACAAGCTTCGGACATGGTTGATGCTGTCATAGTAATGATAGATGGAACTCGTAGATTAGGGGAAAAGGATAAAAATATTCTACGAAACCTTGAAAACGGCAAGACACCAGTTATTGTTGTAGTAAACAAAATAGACGCACTAACCGAAGAGCATTTAATGCCTCTTTTACAAAGCATACAAGAATTTGATTTTGTACAACATATAATCCCTATTTCTGCCAGGCAAGGAACAAATGTTGATCAACTTTTAAATATTTTACTTGGTCTAATTAAAGAAGGACCTATGTATTTTGATAGCGAAATGATTACCGATCAGCCTGAACGTGTTTTAATTGCTGAATTTATTAGGGAAAAAGCCTTACGACTTTTGCAAGAAGAAATACCCCATGGTGTTGGTGTCGAAGTCCAAAAAATGGAACGTCGTGAGAGAGATGGGCTTTACG
>CAXXMZ010000014.1:0-309580 GCA_963675355.2 Christensenellaceae bacterium | reverse complement strand
GACAATAAACTTAGGTTTCTTTTCAAAGTTCAAGCTATTAATTTTCTCCATTACTCCCAAACCATCGATATAAGAAAGTATAATATCAATAATAACTATATCTGGTTTGAATTCAAGAATAGCTTGTATCGCTTCTTCGCCGTCGTAAGCAACTGCAACAACCTCTACATTCTTCATACTTTCACAATGCTTTGCAAACATTTCACAGTATTCTCTATTATCATCAGCAATTATGATTCTTGCAGCTTTACACATAAATTTGCACCACCATTATTTATTTAGCTCTTTTAAAGCTTATTTTTTATTTAGTTTGTTCCAACATCCATTCAATATATATCCCATATCCTTGAGTAGGATCATTAACGAAAACATGCGTAAGTGCACCAACAATTTTCCCATCCTGAATTATTGGACTCCCACTCATCCCCTGGACAACTCCGCCTGTACGCTCTAGTAAATCTTCGTCAGTAATCTTTATGACCATACTTTTTACCTCTGGCTGATTTTGCCTATTGACACGAATAATCTCGCAATCAAACTCTTTTAACCCTGTGTCATCCACAGTGGTCACAATAGTAGCCTTACCCGTTTTAACCTCATCTCGTGTTGCTATAGGCAACGAATCAGGATAAATACTGTTTTCAATAGGTTCATACATTTTACCAAATATACCATAATCAGTATTGCTAAATAATTTACCTATCATATTACTTGGCGAATTATCAAAACTTCCCTTAAGTTCGCCTGGCGATCCACTTACACCTTGCTTAACATCAAGCACCATAGATTCAAATAACTCTCCTTCTTTAATGCTCAAATTAGTGTTGGTGTCTACATCAGTAATTGCATGACCTAAACTGCCAAAATTGCCTGTTGACGGATCATAAAACGTTAACGTACCTACACCAGCTGTAGAATCTCTAACCCATATGCCTAACCTGTATTTCCCATCGTTAGAATCTTTAACGGCGTTAACCTGACGAACAATGCTCTTTCCTGCTCTGTCTATACAGAGCTCTATAGACTCTTTTTTTAGTGAATTTATTATTTGTGATAGATTACTTGCATTCTCAATTTCTTTACCATCTGCCTTAATAATAACATCTCCTGGCTTAATATCGGCCTGTTCAGCAGGATTACACGTATTTCCATATTCATCGATAATATCCGACGTACCCACCACTAAAGCACCCTCTGTAAAAAGCGTTACCCCAACCGATTGCCCACCTACCACCAACCGTTTCGCAGAATCAACCTTAATGGTCACTTCTTTTATGGTAAATATTCCCAGTGCATTGACAGATAACCGTACCTCACCCGATCCAACAGACTCCATTGTAATGGGCTGATCTAAATTAATCTGATCACTTTGCGCAAGCGATTCACCATTAAACATCAACACATCAATACTGGGATCTTGGATTGTTGCATTAAATGGAAGTTGAAAATCAATTGTTTTTTGCTCGCCTTTTTCTAAAACGATGCTATCTGGTAGATTTAATAATGCTTGTACCCTTGCATCTAGCATAGTTGCTAAAAAAAGGATTGCAAAAAAACATCCCGCAATTTTTTTAATATATTTTTTATGCAAAATACTTCATCTCATCCTAACTATATATTTCACATATAGTCTTGATAAAATAATGCATAATTATGCTATCAACATTCTACCATTATAACATTTTATTTTTAAATTGACTTGCTTCATTCTTTATTTCTTTTGCATGCTTATATGCTATTAATTGATTGCTACCGCCGCCCGACAATCGGGCGATCTCTTTTATCATGCTTTCATTGTCTAATTTATTTATAAAAACTTTCGTTTTTTTGTTTTCATCATGTTTTTCAATTAAATAATGTATGTCTCCCATTGCCGCAATCTGTGGAAGATGAGTTATACATAAAATTTGTCTTTCCCTGGAAATAACTCCAAGCTTTTTTGCTACTACATGCGCCATATGACCACTTAATCCTGCATCAACCTCATCAAACACTAAAGAGTCAATATCATCAAGGTCTGCAATAATTGTTTTAAGCGCAAGCATAATTCTGGATGCCTCACCGCCAGATACAATTTTTGCAAGAGGCATTAATTCTTGACCTAGGTTAGTGCTTATCATAAATTCTAAATCATCAAAACCTTTATTTGTTACACTTGCTTTAGAAAATTCTTCTTTTGAAGGAGCATCAATTCTAATATCAAACTTAGCATTTTTTAGCCCTAATTCATATAACTGTGTTCCAACTTCATCAACAAGCTTTTTTGCCCATTCCCCCCTGGATTTATGCAAATCATTACAATATTCAAATAATTGCGATTCAAGGTTTTTACATTCTTTTAAAAGCTGCTCTCTAATATGCTCACTATTCTCAATCTGCTCAAGCTCAATTTTTGATTTATTATAAAAATCCAATATTTCTTTTATGGATGATCCATATTTTCTTTTAAGTCGAGTTATTGCATCTAGTCTTTGGTTTGTCTGTTCCATTATATCTTGATCAAACTCAAACTCTGCACGCTTATCTCTTACTTCATATGCAATCTCTTCTAATACATAATATGCGTTTTCAAGTTTATTTGCAACTGCCATAAATTCTTTATCTAAATCAGCTATGTCTTTAAAAAACGAAACCGCTTGATCTATCTGATTTAAAGCAGATAATTGTCCATCTACGCCATCATACAACAAATCATATGTTTTTGAATAGGTGCCTAAAATTTTCCCGGCATGTAACATCCTATTTTTAGTTGAAATCAGTTCTTCTTCTTCTTGTTCACTAGGATTAACCGATTCAATCTCTTTCATCTGGAAACGCAAAAAATCCGCACGCTGCTCGCGCTCTGCATCATTTCCAAACATACTGACTAGCTTCTTTTTCTTTTCCCTATATTGAGTTAAGCAACTAACCATTTTCTCTCGTGCAGCCTCAATCTCTGCCCCACCAAATCTATCTAACATATTCATCTGACTATTTTGATCAAACAAAGCTTGATGCTCATGTTGACCATGGATGTCCACTATTGAGCTTCCTAATTGTTTTAGCGTGGATAGCGGTATGGTATGCATGTTAGCTTTACAAACGCTCCTGCCAGACGAATAAATCTGTCTTGTAAGAATTAATGTTCCTTCATCATACTCTAATTCTAATTCGTCCATAATAGCCTTAGCTAACATATTTGAAGTAATGTCAAATACACCTTCAACGCGCGCATCTTCGGCATATTTCCCAATCAGCATTCTATTGCTCTTTTTCCCACGTAATAGTCCCAAAGCATCTACAATTATCGATTTTCCTGCTCCAGTTTCACCAGATAATACATTAAGACCAGCATAAAAATCAATATCTATGCTATCGATTAATGCAATGTTTTTTATGCTAAGTCGCTCCAGCATTATACTACTCCTTATAATTAATCATTTTATTAAATTTAGCCAGTACATTCTTTGCCATTTCATTGTCCTTAACAACTACTAAAATCGTATTATCACCTGCTACAGTTCCTAATATTTCGGTCCAATTCATCGAATCAATGGCCTCTGCTGCTGCATTAGCACTTGCGTTAATTGTCTTTATAACAATCAGATTTACAGCAATATCTATAGATATTACCGTCTCGCTAAACACACGATTAAACCGATCAGCAAGGTTTATTGTCTGCCTTTCTGATACAGCATACCTATACTTTCCTGAAGTATCCAGCGTTTTTACCAATCTAAGTTCTTTTATATCCCTAGATATAGTAGCCTGCGTAACACGTTGATTACGTTTTTCCAACTCTTCTGCCAAATCTTCTTGAGTTTCAATGGTTGTAGACTCGATAATACTTAGTATTAGTGATTGTCTTGCTGCTTTCATTTAATGCCTCCAAACCTCATGCGTTATTATCGCTTTTATATATTTTTGTTCTCACTAAATCATAAAAACGATACTGTTTTGTATGCGCAAGTATTGCAGCATCCTTTGAACGACTTATCATTATTTCGTTCATGTTCCCAATAGGTTCAACCATTTTCCCATCAGCCGAAATATCCATATGTTTATTATTTCTTCTGGGTTTAATAAGTATTTTACTATCGCCAGATACTACTGTTGGCCTAATACTCGAATAATTACCAGATACTGGTGTGATGATCATTAAGTCCAATGTAGGATTGATTATTGGACCTCCACAAGACATTGAATACGCGCTCGATCCTGTGGGTGTAGATACAATAACTCCGTCGCCCTCAACTTTCCCAAGATACTCATCATTTACGTAAATATCTAGCCTAACGCTACATCCAAACATGTGTCGTGATATACATACTTCGTTTAAGGCAGAATACCCAACCTTCTTTAAATTGTTTTTTCCAACCACACAGTATGCTTGTAACATGTTTCTATAATCATAAGATAGCTTCCCTGCGTCAATAGCATCCAAAACGCTATGAAGCTCATCTGGTATCGCTTCGCTTAAAAACCCAACTGTGCCTATATTGATTCCCATGACCGCTACGCCATATTTTGCTGCGGTATTAATCACCTTTAAAACAGTACCATCGCCACCTAATGTTATCAGGATTTTTGCCCTTAAACATATCTCATTTAACTCAAAGCCTTCTTTGCACTCAATTATTTTTGCAAGCGAACTCTCTATAAGCACAGTATGATTTCTGTTTTCAAGTTCAGATGTGAGTTCCTTTGCCACCGCATTAGCATTTTGTTTTATTAAGTTAGCAACCAATCCAATGACCAAATCATTCACCATCCCCCGTCAAATTCTACCACGCTTATATAGTGTATAACAATAGCATTATTATTTTAAAATGAGGCTATCATGTGCAAGTTTAACAGTTTTTTTTGCATTAACCTCTACGCCTTGTCCTTGTTTAGATAAATGCATCAAAAACTCTATGTTTCCTTCTGGACCTTTTACTGGAGAAAAATCAATGTTTTTAACCTTAAACCCAATGTTTCTCGCGTATTCCATCGTATCAACAATTACTTTTTCATGTACGCTAGAATCTCGAACGACGCCATTTTTTCCTACATTCTCGCGCCCGGCTTCAAACTGCGGCTTTACTAAAATAGCACCCTCGGCTTTGTCACTAACGCATCTAAAAATTGCAGGCAAAATCAATTTTACAGAAATAAACGATACATCCATTACGAAAAACTCAAGAGTGTCGCTAAAATTATCGAGCTCAAGATACCTTGCGTTTGTACGTTCCATAACTACGACCTTTTCGTTTGTTCGCAGTTTATAATCCAGCTGACCATATCCAACATCTACCGAATAAACCTTTTTTGCACCATTTTTCAAAAGACAATCTGTAAATCCACCAGTGGATGCTCCAATATCTACTACAGTTTTATTATTAACATCAACGTCAAACACGGCAAGCGCTTTTTCCAGCTTGTATCCGCCTCGACTAACATATTTCCCAGCATTACTTTTTATTGTTATCTCATCATCATATAACACACTTTGAGAAGGTTTTTCTGCTCGTCTACCTTTTATGAATACCTCTCCAGCCATAATCATTCGCTTTGCCTGTTCACGTCCCGTCGCCATTTGGCGAGATACCAATTCTACATCCAGCCTTTGCTTAGCCAAATTATCATCCTCGCTCTATTTATCGCCAGCAACAAACGCCAGCACCTTACCTACAAAAAAAACTATTTCCTTGTTCTTGGACATAGCTATATGTTTACCAACTGCCTTACCGCCTACCGTAAACGCTGCAATCAAGCTACTGATTACAATATCTATAACCATTTCTCCTGCCGATTCAGCCGACATTACCAAGCTTATGGCAATAACAGCCCCAGCAGCACCACTTACAATACCGCAAATGTCGCCAACAACATCATTGCATATGTTTGAATAAACCGATGCATTGTTAACTATTCTCACGCATCTCTTTGCACCAAACACACGCTTTGTTGACATAGCAACAAACGGCGCATTATCGGCAGTAGCAATAGCAATACCAATAACATCGAACACTATTCCCAAAGAAACTAATAACAATAAAACAAAAACAGCCACAAGCAACGAAGCGCCTTGCAATAAAATTTGCGAGACGATACTGATGCCTACGGCAATAATAAATGTCAATAGAGTAATCTTAAGAGCCCATATATAGGCGCTTTTCATCTTGCTATTTTTCTTTTTAGAATTTTCTCGCAAAAATGATTACCTCATAAAAAATACGGTGGCGACACACTAGGTAGACATTGTGGCTTAGGTCCAGTTGGTTTTCCCCAAAGAGTACTCCCCGTCACCGAAGAAGCGGTTTCCCTTTAAACTCTAAAGCGCCACGTCACCGACGGCGCGACTAGATTACCATTTAGCCCACACTCTAATCCCCAGTATGCCTATAGTTACAGCCTAGGAGCTTTCCTCAACAGCTATCTGACTCTTAGCCTCTTTTGCAGAAAAGGTTTCATAGGACAATCACATCAACCGCTTGGCCGAGCGATATGATGCGTAATCCCTAATTCACGCGATTCCACTCAAGGCAGGCTACACTGTACACAGCCTGCTTGACCGCATTACAGGTTTAATCCTAAGGAGTATTTACAAATAAACACCCACATAGGTCTCCACGGAAGCTGGGTCAATATCCGCATGCCATTGCGGGTTGCCCTTCTTCCTTAACCCCCAGCATCAGCCCTCGACTGGGCGTCAAAAGCCAACACAAGAGACTTCATCGATGTGCCCTCAACGGATTTTTAGCCCCGTTTTCAGAAATCAGTTTACTGACTAGAATACTGCACCACCGATAGTAATTATAACATTTAATATTCACTTATTCAAACTACTGTAAAATATTTCTTTACGAATCACGTTTACTCATTACTGCTGCTAATTCTTTCAAAAAATCAGATTTGTTTCCAAATATAGAAATGTGCTCACAAGCAGAATGATATAATTCCTCGACTTTTCGCCTTGATGCTTCCATACCATATAAAGACGGATAAGTAAGCTTTTTTGATTTTTCATCGCTTCCAATTGGCTTACCAAGCTTTTCTTGGTCACCAACAATATCTAAAATATCATCAACTATTTGAAACGCTAGACCAACATCGTGTCCGTATTGCGAAACAGCATGAATCTGTTCTTTTGTCGGATTGCACACATATAGTCCAGCTAATAAAGCTGATGTAATAAGTGCACCCGTTTTGTTTTTATGTATAAATGCAAGCTCTTCTTTTCCCGCATCTTCATTATCTTCACAGGATAGATCCATACACTGACCACCGACCATTCCATTAACGCCTGCGCCATTCGCCATTTGGCTAATGCTATTTAAATGTCCATTAATATTTTGCGGGTATTTCTTTGAGTTTCTCAACATTATCTCAAACGCATAGCTATATAATCCATCACCAGCCAAAACTGCCATGCCCTCACCAAACACCTTATGGTTAGTTGGCTTTCCCCGTCTTAAATCATCATCATCCATAGCCGGTAGATCATCGTGAATCAAAGAATACGTATGTATCATTTCCATTGCACAGGCAATAGGCATAACCTCATCGCTGTCGCCATCTAATAGCTTATTAGCGCTCAACGTCAAAACTGGTCTAAGCCTTTTCCCTCCAATAAGAACGCTGTACCTCATAGCCGACTTAAGCGGTTCTACTATATCTATACTATCATCAAAATACGCTAATAGCGCTTCTTCTACCTTTGAAGATAATCCACTATACACAGTTTTAAAGTCCATTGTGTTATTCTCCTTCCGACAGGAACGACTGCTGCTGTAGCTCATCTCCTTGATCCATTAGCTTTGTCACCCTGTCCTGAGCAGTCTCTAGCAAAGCAAGGCATCTTTTGCTTAATTTTTTCCCTTTTTCATACAGTTCAATCATTTCATCGAGATTAGTTTTACCTTCCTCGATACGCTTAACTATTTCTTCAAGCTCTTTTAAAGCTACCTCAAACTCATCAGTTTTAGCCATGTTTCACTCTCGCCTTTCAGTCGTTGTTAACTATAACTTCTCGTTCTCCATCGTGATACATTATACTTAGCTTCTGTCCAATGCTTACTTCAGCTACGCTTTTAACAATTTTATTACTTCTAGCATCTTTTGTTATCGTATATCCTCGTTTCAATACCTGCATCGGACCTAAAGCGTAAAGCCTCATTGCGTTTGATTTAAGCGTGATCCTTTCTTTTTCGAGCCTGCTTTGAACGTGACCATCCAGCCTACGCTCAAAATCTATTACCTGCGCAATTAAAGATTCAAGCTTTTCAGATGGCTTAGCTCTCTCTAACCGCTGATCAAAATGTTCAACGTCACTCATTAAACTATTTATCATCCTCTGCACACTAACATCCATTCGAATTAGTGCATTGTCGAGATACTGAATAACCGTATCTTTACTAAACACCGCAAGCTCAGCAGCTGCTGAAGGTGTAGGCGCGCGCATATCGGCAACAAAATCGGATATTGTAAAATCAGTTTCGTGCCCAACAGCCGAAATAACTGGTATTTTGCTATTAAAAATGCTGTTTGCAACTACTTCTTCGTTGAACGCCCATAACTCTTCTATAGATCCTCCACCACGTCCAACGATTATAACATCCACATTGTTATGTTTGTTAAACATATCAATACCATTTGCAATCTGCAAAGGGGCTTCCACACCTTGGACTGCTGTGGGGAAAATAACTATTTTTACGCTATCGTTTCTACGAGATATAACATTAATTATATCCCTAACGGCAGCACCAGTTTCTGAAGTGACTACCCCAACCGTTTTTACAAACTTGGGTATCTCTAGTTTTGCGTCTTGATCAAATAATCCTTGATCACTAAGTTTTTTCTTAAGTTGTTCAAAACGCTCATATAGCTGCCCACGCCCCTGTTTCTCTATTTTCTTAGCGTACAGCTGATATTGCCCATCTCGCTGATATACAGACACACTGCCTCTAACGATAACGCTTTCACCGTTTTCTAAATCAAACTCCATCTTAGAGGCGTACCCCCTAAACATGACACATCTTATAATGGCGCCTTGATCCTTCAATGAAAAATACAGATGTCCAGACGAATGTCTTTTAAAGTTTGATACCTCGCCCATCACCATTGCACTTTTTAAAAAATCATCAGTATCCATTAGGTTTGCAATGTATTCATTTAGCTTGGATACAGAAATCGGCTCTTTAGCCATATATCTCTCCTGCTTCTACTGTGTTTTCAAGTAGCATCGCAATCGTCATAGGTCCTACTCCACCCGGAACAGGTGTCAAGTATCCAGCCACTTCTTTTGCGGATTCAAACTCAACATCACCATATAACTTCCCATCATCTTTCTTTGTTGTTCCAACATCAATCACGATAGCTCCAGATTTAATCATATCACCAGTAACCATCCCAGCTTTTCCAACAGCCGCAACTAAAATATCAGCTCTTTTCGTTATATCTGCTAAGTCTTCAGTCCTTGAATGGCAAATGGTAACCGTAGCATTTTCATTAAGCAATAACGCAGACGCTGGTTTCCCAACCAAATCACTCCTGCCAATAACCACTGCGTTCTTGCCTTCTATCTTTATACCACAACGTTTTATTAGGTTCAATGTCCCTTTGGCCGTACAAGCAACAAAGCCACGACGACCCGTGTTTAAGCATCCAATGTTATAAACATGCAACCCATCTACGTCTTTATTTGGTGGAATAGACATTATGATTGGCTCAGGATCAAGATGCTTTGGCAAAGGAAGTTGAACCAAAATACCATGAACTGAACTATCGTTAGCAAGTGAATCCACGCAATCAGCCAACTCTTGCTGCGTAGCCCCACTGGTCATTCTAATGATTTTAGACTTTATCCCAACATCGTTACATCCACGTTCCTTGTTCCTTACGTAAATATGTGATGCAGGATCATCCCCCACCAATACAACTGCTAGACACGGAACAATCCCCTTTTGTGCTTTTAAGGCTTGTACCTTAACAGACAATTCTTCTCTAATGCTCTTTGCAATAGCTTTTCCATCTATAATCTGTGCGCTCATATTCCCTCCATAGCAAAATCAAAAACCCGACATATGTATTTAATCATAAGTCGGATACAAAAGTCAGTCTATTTTAAACATAATTTAAGCATATGTTAACTCTTTTTTTCATTTTCGGTAATCAGTTTCCCCAAAACCCCATTTACAAAGTTAGATGATTTTTCCCCGCTATATAGTTTAGCAATTCCAACTGCCTCGTTTGCTGTCACCTTATATGGAATATCATCTCTAAACATAACCTCATAAGCAGCCACTCGAAGAACAGAAGCGTCAACTTTTGACATACGCGAAATTGTCCAGTTTAATGAATACTTTTCAATCTCTTGATCAATCAAAGAAATATTGTCAAAAACACCTTGTACAACGTCTTCAACATACTCGATATCCTCTTTAGTTAAAGTAACTCCTTCTTCATCTTCCAACTGATTACAATAATCACTAATGCTACCATCTCCACCCATTTGTCTTTGATAAACTAGTCTTATCGCTGCCTCTCGCGCTGACTTTCTCGCCATTTAATACATTACCTCAATTTATTTAATACATATTCAATTATTCTAACAAACCCTTTTTCGCTGTCCACGCGATGTCCAATATATATACCTGTTCCTATTAATATAAGCAATAACAGAGTGCGCCAAAAGTTAATTGTAAGAATAAGTATGGCTAACACAAGGCCAACTGCTCCGCCTACTGTCTTAGCAGGGTTCGCCTTAACAGTTTTTTTGAGCCATTCTCCCATTGCACTCATCTCCTTAAACAAGTTACTCAACTTTTTGCTTAGGCATGCTTTCCACGGAATCCACCATGATTAATATGCTCTTTACATTTATACCCACATTATCCTCAATATATTCTTTTAATGTATGTTGTAGCTTAGTAGTAATTTCAGGGACACTATAGTCAGATAACATAACCAACCTAATATCTAAGCTAATTCCTGATTCCAGGCGATTGATGTGACACTTCATATCCTTAACGCCTTCAATTGCTAGGACATGTCTCCTAGCTATACTGTCTAACGCCTCCTCAGATACTCTCACCGATCCTGACTCTGAATTACTTACCAAAACATTCTTTGGTGCAGGCTTAGCCCCCCCTGAAAATATGAGCTTCATACATACTACTACAAGTACCAATGCTACTGCTATCAATATACAACTATATAATATACTTTGACTTATATTAAATACAATCAAGTTCACCATGCTCAAGGGTATTACCCCTATAACAACTAATGCCCCCAGCGCACAGCACGCAATGACAATTAAACACAAAAATATCATAAGTACTCTGTCAAAAACTGAAATTTTCATAGCTTGTCCTCCTAAAATGATTCGCAAATCGCAAATCTACTCCGTACAAAGGCCGGCATATAGCCGGCTTTCGTAAACCTCATTGGATTAATAAAACTATTTTACACGTGGCTGCTCAGGCTCTTTAACTTCTTTTTCAAAGGCAATGCCCTGAACGTGCACATTTACCTCTATCACCTTTAATCCCGTCATGTTTTCAACTGCCTTTTTAACGGCTTCTTGGGCTTTTTCGGCAACTTCTTGAATTTTTTCGCCATACTTGATTACAACATGAGCATCTATTGCTGCTTCTTTATTTCCAGCTTCAACCTTAATTCCTTTGGTAAAGTTCTTTCTACCCACAAGCTCGACAATTCCATCTACTACTCCACCAGTCATGCCAGCTATACCTTCGATATCCATAACCGCTAAGCCTGCAATGGTGGCAATAACATCGTTTGCAAACGACACAGAGCCTTTATTCTTTGAATCATTATTTAAATCTTTTTCAGACATTTCTCTACCTCCTCCGTGTTTTATTCAATTATATCAAACTGCCCGTGTTTTGTACACAATTAACCATTAGGAATGATTTTTATATTATCTGCGCTCTCGCCAGTCTCTCTGCAAACAATATCTAAAATTTGCGCAACCTGTGCAGACGATATTTCTGCTTCTTTTACAACAACGTTTACACTTCCATTGTGAATTGTCACTACTGCATCTTCAAATCCTTTAGCCTTTATCATACCCTCAACAAGCATCTCTTGTTCCATTACTCTAGTAATTTCAATTTTCTGATCTTGAGCATCCTTTAAACTGTCTTTATCTGAACTTTCGTCAGTGATAATTTCATTTAAATATGCAATTTCTTGGTTACGCACACTATCCCTTTGCACTCTAAAATCTGAAAAGAATGTCACAGTAGTACTAGCATCAGCAGCTGTTGTTTGATCGTCAGTATTTTTAGGCGTTTCAGTCGCAGTATAATCATCTTTCCCTTGCCCAATTTCACTAGCCGCTTGGGTCGCAGCTGGAATCGAGCTAGCTGCCGTAGTAGCTTGCGCATCGGCAATTACTCCTGCATCGACAGATGCAACATCCGTTGCTTGATTACTTTCACTATACCTAAAGTTAATATACCCAGCACCGATTAACATCAACACCAATACACTAAGTACAACATACTTTGCATTTGCTTTTAACATTACACCATCCTCCGTCTAATCGTTATTTCATTTCAAATACTTCAACCTTATTTTGATCTATATTCAACACTGTACAAACCGCTTGCGAAAGCTCCATCCTGACCGATACTTCACCCGCCCCTTGGGCTATCACCACCACACCTCGCACCAGCGGTTCGTCTTCACGCACAACCAACGCCTTTGAATCACCGTTGCTTTCTACCGTAACCATTTCGCTTTTTGTACTTTGCGTATCAGTGGTCGTTCCATTATCTTCTTGACTTTGGCTGGTAGAGTCAGTCTGCGTATTCATTGCTGGCACAAGCTCAGCACCCGATTCGTATGTGATCATTACCTCAACTTCTCCCGCTCCTTTTATGCTACTAAGCACTTGAGATAAGCGTACTTCGGTATCAGTAGTATCACTACTTACTTGACTAACATCAACTGGTGTTTCTTCAGCTTCATTTGAACTAGAAGGTGAAGCATATGTAGTAAAATAGATAAAAATTATTGCTAGGATTATAATGATAACTAAAATAAAATCCATGCCTTTTTTGCCTTTAAGAAAACTAAGTTTTGCAAAAAAGTTGTTATCTTTCTCCATTTCCATCTCCTTCTCGTCCATTTGTTGTGTTATATTTCTATTCATATGGTATCACCCTCCCATTTATACCCCGTATTTATTCTTTACTCATTTTATTACTGTGATAATAATAAAACATCCACCTTACCGCCGCTAATTAACCCTATTATAGGTACTACTGCACTATAAACTAGCACCACCCCTATCACCAGTGCACCAAACCGACGCATTGCCCCCGATGGCAGCAATATTTCCAGCACCGAAAAAATTATTGATAATGTAGCAATTCTAACTACATACTGTACAATACCCTCCATTAGCTCACCTCATCATAACGCTTACGTTACCTGCGCCTAGTATCAACGACACTGATATGAAAAACATTGTTCCAACCGATAACACTACAACAAAAAGCATTGTTACCGACGATGATATACAGTCCATACATTCAGATAACCTAGGGTCACTGATTGGTTCAACCAATGCTGCCGCTATTCTTATTACCAGCATTATTGCAAGCAACCTTAATAGCGGTACTATTAAAACTGCAACAATTGATAGCAACCCTGTCGCTCCCGTTGCATTTTTCACTATCAACGAACATCCCAAAATAGTGTCCATCGAATCAGACATATACCCGCCTACCATAGGAACTACCTTATCAATAGTAAATTTCGCTGTCTTTATCGTAAGCCCATCTAAAGCAGCTGCATTTAATCCAGACAACCCCATTATTCCTAAGAACAATGTAAATACGATGCCGGTTGTCCATTTAACCGCTGTATTTAAAATGCTTCCAAACCGCTTAATCGGAAAACGCTCCGACATTCTGCTGATTACTGCTATTAAACCTCCAGTTAGCACCATAGGCATAACAACGTCACGCATAAACGATGCCACAGAACCAGTCAACATTGCCATCATCGGTTGGAATACCCCAGCGGACGCAACGTTTCCCATGGCAGTTAGTATAGTTATGAGTATTGGGAATAACGCTTGCATTAGATCTACCATTAGGTTCACTGCATCAGTAGCTACTGTCATACACTGCCATAACACGTTTACCAAGATAGTAGCCAGCATTAGGTAAAGCACATAGTGCGCAATCTCAGCAACTCCATCGCTAGCAAATGCCGATCGAAGGTTTGTCAATAATCCACTTATTAACGCAAGGGCTACTAAACTGATTAACAGCCCGATTTGCCCTCCCGCCTCACCAAGCAATAGATTAAACACATTGTTAATAACATCAATAGGATTTATGCTTGCATCACCAGTCGCAAAATCCGATATAATTTGATCCAATGACTTTCCACCAACTATGGATCTTGCGCCATCTGACATTCCATTTAAAATAGCATCCCATTGACTTGTGTCTAAATCATTTATTTGGCTTTGCACTTCGTTTTCAATCATCAACGAGTTGCTTTCGTCATTTGACTCTTCTTGAGCAAAACAAATAGATGGAATCAGCGTTAACGAAAGGAATACCAAAACACCTAATACAATCTTTTTCATTTGTGTCTCCCATTTCACAGTATGCTGGTAACTAAGCTAATCAAGGAAGAAATGACTGGTAATGCCACCGCGATTATCATCACCTTGCCAGCAAGTTCAACCTTGCCAGCTAAAGCATTCTCACCCGAATCTTTACATATCTGCACTCCAAACTCAGCTAAATACGCCATTCCAATCACCTTTATCACAACCATAAGTTGTTGACCATTTACTCCAAATTCGTCACCAATCTTATTTACTTGATCGATAACGTTTATAAGCTCATTTGAGATCAATAACAAGATCAATGCTCCAGCCGCTATTCCCATCTGAACAGCAAGTTCTGGGCGTTGGTTTTTTAGCACCAGCGCCATCATGGCACACATCACCGCCAGCGCAACTATCTGTATAAGACTCATATTCATCCCCTTTTCAGTAGAGCCCGAAAATTTGTTTAATGCTTTCAAACAGCTCGCTTATTATGTCTACTACCATAAGCAGCACTATTACCAATCCAGCTATGGCTGTCATTGTTGCCATGTCCTCTCTTCCTGCCCTCACTAACAACTGATGCAATACAGCCACCAAAATGCCTATCGCTGCTATCTTGAATATTAGGTCGACGCTCATTTTTTCCGTTCCTTTCTTTTGTAATTATTTATACAACCAATAACGCAATAGCCATTCCTGTCATCCAGCCAAAAGACTGATATAGCCTTGCCTTTTTGTCTTTATCTTCTTTTGCTTGTTCTAAATTGCTTTTTAATCTTTCAATGCTAGCGCTAAATGTTTCTTGTATACGCTGACTATCCATGCTACCAAGCGAGCTCATCAACTCGCTTATGGCTTGCCAATCCTCTTGTGCTAACTCAATAATATCTTGCTTAGAATCATTTATAGTTTCATCAATTATATTTTGAGGCGATGTGTCAAAATCTTTTTCCATTCTGATCCCTATTTTATAAAACACCTTGCCCATACCCTTTTCATCTCCAACTTTTTTCAGTGCGTGACATAACTCCATCTTCCACGAAACCATATTCCCTTGCAATTTTCTCAGCGCATCAATAGCTAGGTTAATTTGGTTAATCCTGTTAGAAAGCTTTCGAGATTTTTGCATCCCCCACAGTCCACACGCACACACCAATATGCATATACTAATTATCCTCATATTGATTTCCTTTCAAAGTCACCCTGATAAATGACCTTTCCTTGAGGCAATTCGTAAACGTATTTTATCTCTCCCACCTTTTTGCCTCTGCCTAAAACCACACATCTAGAAAACACAGGGTTATTTTTATGCATCGAAAACAATGGTCTATTGATAACATCTCTTACGCTATCCCCATGCATAGAAGCAATAACAGACACACCAGCACAAACAGCATCTTGAACTGCCTCAAATTCTTTTGAAGTCGCCAATTCATCTACCACCAATACATTAGGCGCCATTGATCTTAATAACATGCTCATGCCTTCAGCCTTTGGACAACTATCTAATACGTCAACACGCGGACCAAGACTGGTCTGGGGTACTCCGCCGTAACACGCTGCAATCTCTGAACGTTCGTCAACCACACTAACCTGCTTTGCATGTGCACCGTTAATGCCCATACTAAGTGATCTTGTAATATCACGAAGCAATGTTGTTTTTCCTAGACCCGGCCTTGAAACAATCAGCGTAGAATGCACAATTCCGTCATGTACTATGTACGGCAAAACATCCTTTGAACAACCGATCACCTCTCGCACTATCCTGATATTAAACGATGCACACGGAGCAACTATGCTGGGCATAGAATCTTTCAGCACCGTCTTGCCACAAAACCCAACCCTGTATCCACCTGGCAACGTCGTATATCCATTCATAAGCTCATGTTCAATAGCATATATTGATGCCCTTGTGATCCTCTCAAACAACTCATGTACTAATTCAACGCTAATTTGCATAGCATTCAGTTGGTTGGTAACTTCACCGTTTTCTCCAATAAACATATCTCGTCCATCTGCTTTTATCATTAAGCTCCCATTAGCCCTAATCCTAATCTCTTCGGTATATTTCGCTACCGATGCTTCAAGCGAATGTAGCGGTGTCCTTAATTCTAAAGGCAAATATTGTGTTATCTCGGTTTGCCAATCCTGACCCATTTTTTCACCCGCCTTTCTTTGTCATATAATACATATGCAAACTATGCATTAATTATCACAACGCATTATTTAAAACTTTTTTACATAAAAAAGAACAGCAGTGATATCACTGCTGTTCTAGCGTTTAGCTATGATTTACAAATTATCGTCGTCATCCTCATCTTCTTCATCATCTTCCAACATAGAAGCCTTACAATTAGGACAAGTCAAATCTTCCTCCGTTTTTAGCATAGCCTGATCAAAATACACTATCTCTCCACAATTCGGGCACTGAAACGAGATGAAATCATCGTTGATGTCCATGAAGTCTTCTTCATCATCAAACTCATCATCGTCATTACATTCGCTATCGCAATCACAACTGTTTACCCCATGGAGTGCTTCCATCTCATCTAACCTTGATTCAAGCTCAAATACGCACTCAACATTCTCATCATTCTCAGCCTGCAACTCCTGAAGACTCGCTTCCATTTCACTTAACACATCGATGATAGCAAGTATCATTTTACCTTCTCTGCTATCTTCTTCAAATGCTAATCCATGTGCAAGCCCTTTTAGATATGCAATTTTTTCGTTTAGATTGCTCATTGTTTCACCTCGTTTTTTTATTATTAAGTGTTATACACGCTCCATATAATCCCCTGTGCGTGTATCCACTCTTAACACATCTCCCTGCTCAATAAATAGTGGAACCATGATCTTATAACCCGTTTCCAAAATAGCTGGTTTTGTTGCTCCTGTCGCGGTGTCTCCTTTAAACCCTGGGTCTGTTTCTGTCACCTCTAACTCAACAAAATTTGGTGCATCAACCGAAAACGCATTTTCCTTAAAGAACTTCACTTCAACAGTCATGTTTTCCTTTATAAATGGTAATGCCTCCTCTACCAAATCATGGTTAAGCGGCAACTGTTCATAACTTTCCATGTCCATAAAGTAATAAAGTTCACCATCAGAATAGAGATACTGCATCTCTTTTTTTTCAATATGTGCCTTAGGAAACTTTTCAGTTGGACTAAACGTCCTTTCTAAAACTGACCCTGTAATAGCATTTTTAATCTTTGTTCGCACAAAAGCCGCACCCTTACCAGGCTTTACATGTTGAAAGTCTACAATGCTCCACACCTGTCCGTCTATATCGATGGTGATGCCTTTCCTAAAATCGCCAGCTGATATCATTATTATACCTCCGTCGCATTTTTTTATAACTGTATAATCTCCTTGGTAGACCCGCAAAGATTATTAATGCCGTCGCTAGTAACAACACACAAATCTTCTATACGAACACCGCCTAGTTCTTCAATATAGATACCCGGTTCGATAGTTATTACCATGTTTGCAAGAAGTAGCTCGTCCGACAAATATGAAACCCTAGGCGCTTCATGTATGTCTAGTCCGACGCCATGACCAAGCCCATGCCCAAAAAACTTACCATATCCTGCGTTATCTATTATAGACCTTGCAAAACTATCGGCTTCCTTGCATGATACCAATTCACGCACATTTTTCAGCGCACATTCCTGAGCACTCCTCACAGTATTATATACTTTCTTTAATTCATTATCAATTGTGCCGACAAACAAAGTTCTAGTAAAATCAGAACAATATCCATCGACCACTGTCCCAAAATCTAAAACAATCGAATCGCCGTCTTTTATCTTTCTATTAGTAGGACTAGCGTGAGGCAAAGCACTATTTTCTCCTGACGCACAAATAACGTCAAACGATATTCCTTGACCATGTTTTTTTAGCTGATACTCTATCTCAAGTGCAATATCTTTCTCACTCATCCCACGCTTGATAAATTTGCATATATGCTCAAAAACTTGATCAGTAATTTTTGCTGCCTTTTGTATAGCATCGATTTCAAAGCCTTGTTTTATAGCCCTAATTTCGCTGCAAATTTCGCTCGCATAAACGAGTTTGACCTCATCACATAAACTATCCTTAATCTGATCAAACTGAATAAGATTTATATCGTCCTCTTCTATCCCTAATGATTTAATACCCATACGATTACATTGTGAAGCCAGGTTTTCCGCTAATTCTTTTCCGGCACACTGGATAATCTCAAAACCTTTTGTTTGTCTATTTGCTTGGGCTGTATACCTTGAATCTGTAAATAAAATTGATTTTTTCTCAGAAATAAGCAACATTCCCGCGCTACCAGTAAATCCACTAAAATACCGCCTGTTAAATTTACTTGTTATGAGCATAGCATCTGTCTTTATACTATCTAGTTTTTTTATTAGTTGTCTCATAATGCAATTATTCCCCTGACCCAATGGTCTCACACGCTAATTCATACATTTTCTTTAACCTGACAGCATCATGGGCCATTGTGCATCTAGACTCACAAATAATCCTTGGCGTTATCCTTCTTTTTGCAAGCTCCAAAGCTAACGGCTCAAAATCCGGACCATACTGGACGTCATCAAGCGTCCAATGCTTTTTTTCTCCAGCTTTTGTATGTTCAATCCTGCTAAAATGAACATGCGTACTGCACATCCTATCAAAGCCAATAGCGTTTTCAACAGCATCGAACACTTTTGCATAATCTTCCTGCGTCTTTAAAGCGCCTTGTCCACGTGCATCTATATGCCCAAAATCTAGCGTCGGTAATAAAGTTTCATCTATTTTACAGAGCTCCATTACTTCGTCAACCGTCCCCAGCTGGTTTGTTTTGCCCATTGTCTCAAGGCATAAAACTATATTATCATAACCCATAGCTTTTTTTATTTCAAGAATCTCTGCCAATCCATCTTTTGCAATTTCAAGTCCGCTTTCTCTGCTTATTTTTGCAACAGACCCAGAATGCACCACTACTCTATCTGCTCCCATATAGGACGCTGCTTCCACCGACTTCATCACATGATTTATATTCTTTTCACGTGACTCTTTCCATTTAGCACAAAGATTTATATAATATGGCGAATGAACGCTTAGTGCGATTGAATATTTTTTAGCTTCCTCGCCAATTTTCATAGCGGTTTCTTTACTCATCCTAACTCCATGGCCGAATGAATATTCAAATGCATTTAAGCCTAGTTCGCTTATCCACTTTGGTGCAGATACTGTGCTTTTATACCCCTCTAGGTAAAATGCGTCTGAGTTTCCAGATGGGCCAAACCTTATCATTAGCATAATCAAATCCTCCACTAAATAATTATACCATAATTATCTATAAGATTACTTTGAACCACTATTATAACTTTTACACAATTTTTGCAAAGCCCTCTTTTCTATCCTCGATACATATGATCTAGATATTCCTAAGAGCTTGGCAATCTCACGTTGTGTTTGTATGTTAGTACTTTTCAACCCATACCTTAGCTCAATTACTATTCTTTCTCGATTGGTGAGCACCTTTGTAATAAGCTTCCTGACCTTTCCTGCCTGAATCTTTTTTTCCACTTCATCAGGAACAGATTCATCCTGTGAACAAAGAATATCCATAAGACTCATTTCGTTCCCATCTCGGTCTGTCCCAATAGGATCCTGAAGCGATATTACTTGGTTTGGCTTTTTCGACGCTCTAATAGACATGAGTATCTCATTTTCAATGCACCTAGCAGCATAGGTAGCCAGCTGTGTACCTTTATCCCTCTTATAAGTTGATACCCCTTTAATAAGGCCAATGGTTCCAATTGATATGAGATCCTCTGTTTCTTTTCCCGTATTCGAATATTTTTTTATCACATGCGCAACCAATCTAAGGTTTCTCTCAATTAAAACATCTCTTGCGCCAGAATCTCCTTTTTCCATCTTCTCTAAATACATTTTTTCTTCTTCTTGAGAAAGGGTTTTTGGGAATGACGACTGTCCCGTAATGTAAGCAAACAAGCACAATGTATTTTCTAGTATCCATACAGCAACATCTAGCATATATTTCACCGTCCATTTCTATGTCTAAAAATAGCCTATGCGACATTGCTCTATAATTTGTTTGTCCAATTATTTGTTTGCATAATAAAAAGCATCTAGAATAACTAGATGCTTTTTTATATTTAGGTATTAATACCCTTTTTCCTTGTCATATTGAATCCAAAGCGGCTCATATTTTGCAACGTTTGCTTCATGCTCACTAAGCGTTTTGCTAAACGCCAACCCGCCTTCGTACGGATCTTTGCTGCAGAAATACAGATACCCTTCGTCAATATAATCTTGATCAGGATACAATACAGCCTTTATCGCAGCCTCACTAGGGTTACATATAGGACCAACTGGTATCCCCGTATACTTATACGTGTTATACAGCGATGGAGTTGATAAATCATTATCCGTAAGCTTCATACGTTTTATACCGTTTGCATATTGCACCGTCGAACAGGCTTGCAACTTCATGTCCTTATCCAACCTATTATGGAATACTGCTGCAACTTTAGCAAATTCACTATCGTTACCTTCTTTTTGAACTATTGATGCCAAAGTAACAACTTCGTCTACAGTCAACCCAATTTCCTCAGCCCGAGTGCGATATTCCTTGCCAAACACGGTATTAAACTTGTCAATCTGTTTAGCCATAATTTCTTCTTCGGATGAGCCTAAATAGATTTCATAAGTATCTGGGAATAAATATCCTTCCAAAGCATACTTGCGATTAATCATCTTACTTTCTGGCACATCTTCTAAGAACTCATATCCCAAGAAATCTCCGCCATTTTTAGCAATATCCAAGAAAGTCTCAGTTCCATCAATAATTTTTTCGTTTGCCAAAGAACTTGCTTCTTGGTCTACGTTGTACCCTTCAATAACGGTAATTGTTAATACTCTAGGAGTCGCTTCTCCCGCCGCAATCATATACATAATCTGCCTAGGGTTCATTGTTTTATTAAATACGTAATCCCCCGCCTTAAATAGCGATCCCTGATTATAATAAGTCACCATTAACCTAAACATCATGGCATTCTTTATCAAATCTTTTTCTTTTAATAAATCCGCTATTGACGAAAGCGAAGCATTTTGCTCAATAGTCACTTTTACGGGCGTATCATCAAAAGCATTAACTGGCATCAAAAAACAAAAGTTCAATATATTTACAACCACTACGCACACCATAATAAAGATAATCAGGCTTATGGCGAAAATTACAAGCTTATGCTTTGCTCGTGATGTAATATATTCTTTAGTAATAGGCATTAACTCTGAATTATTATCATTGTTAATACTAGTATCCATAACGTAACCCCCAGCAATTCGATTAGGCTAATCGTTCATAAAATCTAAATCAATTCCTACTGCTTGACCAATTATTTTATATACATCACTTATTAATTGGTTTAATTTATACTCAACTGCAATAAATTTTGCAATATCATTATTGAATTGTAAAACCTCGCCAAGTTTGTTGACTTTATCAAGTTTCTCCTGATCAGGTTGCCCTCCAGATAGGTATGCAGATTGCACTTCAAACCTAAGCTTGCGATATTCAGCAAGAATAGCTTTATCGCTATCATTACTTTCTATTCTTGTCATTAGCTCTTGATATTCAACATTTTCTGGACAGTTTTTTAATTCATCAGCAAGTTCGTTAGCCTTATCATATATTAGCATATATTGCTCCTCATCACTATACTTCAACAATAATTGATAGAATCATTGGGTTCCGTTTGGTTTTATTGTATAAATAATCACGTAATTCAGATCTTACTTTATTTTTTATACTGTTCCAATCAGAGTTCTTTACATCCATTTGATTCAACGTATCTATTACTACGGTTTTTGCATCCTCGATTAAGTCTTCTGATTCGCGAACATACACAAATCCACGAGATATTATGTCAGGTGTACTTACAAGCTCATTTGTCCCTCGCTGCAAAGGTAGAACAACAACAAATAATCCATCCTGTGATAGTATTCGGCGATCACGCAGCACAATGTTCCCTACATCACCTATTCCCAGCCCGTCCACCAAAACGCTTCCACTCTTTATGCTTCCTACCATCCGCGCACCATCTTCGTCAATTTCCAACACGTTTCCAATATCCATTACAAATGAGTTTTCTTTGGGGAGTCCCATACTATCAGCTAAGTCAGCATGCTTATATAAGTGTCTATATTCGCCATGTACTGGTATAAAATACTCTGGTTTAGTAATAGAATGCATAATCTTTAACTCTTCCCTGCACGCGTGTCCAGAAACATGGACATCTGATAAAGATTCATATATTACTGTTGCACCGATTTTAAATAACTGGTTTACTACATTCGAAACTAGCTTTTCGTTTCCCGGTATTGGTGTTGCGGAAATTATTATCATATCATCAGGACGAATTACAATTTTATGTCCAAAGGTTGCCATCCTAACTAATCCCGACATGGGCTCGCCTTGGCTACCAGTTGTAATTACTACGACTTGATCATCAGGAATATTATCAATCTGGTCAACTTCTATCATCATTTTTTCATCTATCGTAAGATCACCCAGTTCAAAAGCCATAGTAGCTATGTTTATCATACTACGTCCTTGAAAACATACCTTGCGTCCATACCTTAATGCAGTATCCACTACCTGTTGAACTCGATGAATATTTGATGCAAAAGTGGCAACTATTATTCGTCCTTTGGCTTGCTTAAAGAATCGTTCAAAAGCATCTCCAACAAAACTTTCGGACATGGTATATCCTGCCCGTTCTGCATTTGTGCTATCACACATCAATAGTTTAACTCCTTGATCCCCTAGTTTAGCAAACTTAGCTAAATCAATAGCTTGGGTATCAACTGGTGTAAAATCAATTTTAAAGTCTCCTGTATGAACAACAATTCCCACGGGAGTATGTATAGCAAGCGCTAAAGCCCCTGCTATAGAATGTGTTGTTTGGATCAGCTCAACATAAAAATCGCCTATGTTTAAGCTATCCCCTGCCGATACACACCTCAAATCGGCTGTCATGTTATGATTGTTAAGCTTGTTCTGAATTAAAGCTATAGTTAAGCGTGTCCCATATATAGGAGCTTGAATATCCTTTAAAAAATATGGAAGCGCCCCAATATGGTCTTCGTGCCCATGCGAAACTATTATAGCTCTAACACGATGCTTATTTTCCACTAAGTAACTATAATCAGGCAAAACCAAATCAATACCTAGCATAGTCTCATTTGGGAATTTCGACCCACAATCTAGTACGATAATGTCGTCCCCGTACTCAAACGCTGTCATGTTCTTCCCAATTTCACCTACGCCACCTAATATAGCTATCCTCAGCTTATTCTGTTTTTTAGGTAACAAATATTAATCCTCTCTTTCCAGCAAATTCCGTACACTTATCAAAGCTATTATAATGTATATTTTAATAGTTTACAACCTTACTATTCGACGTCCTGATGCTGATTAGACATGATTCTCTTGACTTTGTTCTCATATTCCACTGCTAGTTCATTCGCAAACTCCTCATTGCAAGCTCTACACACTATCCTGCATCTTGCATGCATACCATCGGGTTGCACCAGTGCAAATCCATTTTCATGCTCAACCCTCACACCTTCAAGTAACGTGCTTTTACCATCATCTATTGCAAGTGCTAACTCTTTGATTAACCCTCCTAGATGCTCGTGCTTGCAGTCAAAAGTTTTAGTCACAGTACACACATCACCCTGCGTTAAAGCAGCCGCATTCATCCAATTTGCATCAAGCATATACATCTTTGCACACATCATAGCCACGCCTACTGGTTCACTTAACACCATCATTATAGATTTTGCATTATAATTATCCTTAATTATCTGCCAAACGTCGCTTTCATCTCTACCTACACGCGTAGAATTAATATTTTTTGAAGATAACCAATTTTCGATACTTTGTGAACATTCTAAATAAAGAGGGATCCTATTGATTTTAATGCTTGATGCCATAGCGTATATAGCAGTATCCAGCATCTGTATCTCGTTTACTTTCCCTTCTTTTAATATCATCACTAATGAATTATCTAAATCATCTAAATAAAAACCTGCTTGAACGTCCATCTTTTCTTCTAAGATTTCTTTTGCCTTAACCCATTCTTCAACTTCTGTCAAATCATCTACTCTAACAACATCATTACCCATATTCAAAAGTATATCACTAAGCAAATCTGCATTTGCGCCATTTCCACCTACTGCAAATCTTGTAACCCTTGTCCCTTTTGCACTAATACTGTTTAGCCTCTGGACGCACCTTTCCAAGGATAGTTTAATAAGCTCCAACGTGCCAGGTTTACCGGCAGGTTCAGATATTGTATTTCTTGCGTTCTGGGAAATTTTCCTAAACTCTTTTCGTCCAAGGCATACGCCATCCTCATTTATTATCCTAAATAATATTTCGTTACCTACAGCACGAACGACAATTCCCCATTCTGCATTACCGTCTATTATCGCTTCTCGTACAAGTATAGACGGTGCAACACCTGCCTGTATAACATTAACGCCTAAAGCACGCATACCTAAAGCAACGGTATCACTTGCTATTGCTGCATATCTTCCACCTTCATGTGACACTAAAACGCTTCCAAGATCACCATACGTTTTCTTGATTGACCTTACCATCATTAGAATGCTCTCAGGGTAAATATCCACTCCCCAAACACCTTGCATTCCACCTTCGGTAATAGAGCCCGCTGGGGATTGTGGCTGCCAAATGAGGTCGGTTCGTAAGATCTCATCGTCCCCTACCCTCTTATCTGGCCAAACGGAAACATGCGCCTTGACTACAGCGTTTTTACCAATAATCGATTCATCGCCAACCACAGCACCTTCAGACACCGTTGCGCCCATCAAAACAACACTGCTTTCACAAAGCACACAACCTCTCACCTGTGCCGACTCAGCTATCCTAGAATTCTCCCACACCACCGATCGCTCAACATCGGCTTTATTACATATTGTAGTACCATATCCAATTACTGAATAAGCGCCAACCCGTGCTCCTTCTTCTATCTTACACCCAGCACCTATAAAACAAGGCGATTCGATTTCTGCATTAGGATGAACTATAGCATCAGAACCTATATAAATCTTATCGTTGATTTCATTAAACGGACCATCCACTCTGCATTTTCCATCCATAACATCTCTGTGTGCTTGTAAGTATGCATGACTAGAGCCAATATCGCACCAATAATCATCACAGACATATCCATAAACTTTTTCGCCATGGTTTAATAACTGTGGAAATACATCCATAGAAAAATCAACCATCTTGTCTTGTTCTATATAATCTAACACCTTTGGTTCAAGTATATATATACCAGTATTTACAGTATCGCTAAACACCTGCGCTTTTGTAGGTTTTTCAACAAACCTCTTCACTGTGTTATCTTCATTTAGCATTACCACACCAAATTCAAGTGGTGAATCCATCTGCTTAAGTACCAAAGTTGCCATTGAATTATTTTGCCTATGAAACTCAAGTGCTTTTGTAATATCTAAATCAGTCAATCCATCTCCGCTAATTACAATAAACGTTGAGTCTATACCCTTAGCCGCGTAGGCAACCCCACCGGCCGTTCCCAGTGGTTTTTCTTCCATGGTATATTTTATGTTCATGCCATATTGTGAGCCATCCTCAAAGTACTTTGTGATTTCCTCTGGCAAATACTGCAAGGTAGCTGTTGCGTCAGTTATGCCATGCTTTCTTAACAATCTAATTACATATTCCATGACTGGTTTACCCATTATCGGCACCATAGGCTTAGGTATTGCACACGTTAAAGGTCTAAGCCTGTTACCAATTCCTCCAGCCATTATAATTGCTTGCATATCTATAATCTTCCTTTCATCCGTTTTTTTACTATTGTTTCCAAACTTCCAAGGAATTATATCTATACTCAAAATTATTTAACTAAAAAACCGAGCCCAGTTGGGCTCGGTTGAATCATATTTATTTTAATTAATTTCAGCTTCCTGCTGCTTTCATTAATCCTTGATTTATTAAATGTGGGTCGCCTTGTTTAGATACGATCGAGACGGGCAAATTATCAAACTTTTCAAATATAGAACTAATAAACTCACTTTCTTTAATATCGTCTACTTCGCCTACAACAATATGTTCAATCTTATTTGAATAAATAAACGTTGTCACAGCATTTATTGCATCGTCACGGTAATAAACTGACATCTCCGCCCCTTCTTTTCGAGCTATAGAAAATAAATACTCTATTTCGTTAATATAAGAGTTGTTTGCCTGCTCCCTCTTCAACGCACAAAATACTTTTAGTTCCATTGAATAATCCTTTGCAATTCTAGCTCCAGCCTCTATTAACCTCCCACAACTATACTGATTAGTAACACAAACAAGTATCGATGGTTTAATGTTCCTTTTTTTCACGACCATTGTTCTCCTTTCGTTGGTATGATGCATTTATCTATAGATATTTATAACCTTAGATTTCGGCATCATGATGTCTAAATAAGTACTAATAATGTACTCAAGAAAACATATCAGTATGAACAACTATCTAATATAATGTTGTCGATATAAAATATTATTTTATATCTTTAGCTCTCAAAGCGTTTTAACGTAAAAGTAAACGTCGATCCCTTAGCCACTTCACTTTCAACCCATATTGTTTCACCCATCATAGATAATAACTCACGCGCAATAGAAAGTCCTAATCCAGTTCCGCCTCCTGTATGCGATTTGTCTGACTTATAGAACCTATTAAATAGATAAGGCAAATCTTGCTTTGATATTCCAACACCTTCGTCCTTAACAAACACGAACACATTCTCATTGTTCCATGTAGCGCCTATAGTAATCTTTCCCGCTTCATCCGTATATTTTATTGCATTATCCAACAGAATAACCAGCACTTGCTCAACTCTATCGGAGTTGCTAAATACCTTTGGACAATTCTCTATATCTAAATCAATTGAAAATTTAAGACCAACTTCATCAGTCATGATTTTATATCTATCACCTAATTCTTTTATTAGTGAACAGATACTTACTTCTCTCTTATCCACTGCAATAGTTCCAGATTGTAGCCTTGATAACTCAAGCAAATCATCAATTAGCCTTGACAACCTAAGGGTTTCTCTAAGGATATATCCGTAATACCGCTGTTTATCCTGCTCAGACTTAACGACACCATCATGTAATGCCTCAGCAAGACCTCTAACTCCCGTTACTGGAGTCCTTAATTCATGAGAAACATTTGCAACATAGTCGCGTTGCATTCTTTCTAATCTTTCTGATTCTGTAATGTCTCTAAACAATCCAACAGCACCAACTATTCTACCTTCCTCATCCTCAAGTGGCGTAATAGCTATACGCAACACCATGTTATCCCTATTAACGCTTCGTTGCATAGCACATTTGTTTTCAATTGCTTGATCAAAATCATCCCACACGCTTTCGTCATCTATTATCTGCAATCTTTCATCAAGAACAGTATTAGCATCATGTCCAAACATTCGTAAAATTGCAGGATTTGTATGTGTTATGATCCCTTTTGCATCTACTGCAACAATTCCTTCATTTAATCCATCTAATGTTCTTCTAAGCCTGTTTCGCTCAATCTCCAACCAAGATATTGTTTCGGATAACCTTGTTGCAAGATAGTTGAAAGCTGAAGCAAGTTGCCCAAGCTCTCCTGAACGCTCATCATCCGCTCTAACAGAATAATCACCTTCGGCCATTGCAAGTGCAATATCCCTCATCCTATTAATTGGCCGCATCATCCGTCTAGCAGCAAGATATGACGGTAACAACATTATCAATAACGAAAACAGCATGCTTAACACCAGCGTCCTATTCAACATAAACATTGATTCATTTACTTCACGGATTGGCTTAGTAAAAATCACGGCTGCTACTGCCTTATTATTCATATATACAGGTATACCAACTACCAGATAATCGTATCCTGTAGTATCCGAATGTACGCTTTCCTCTACTTCTTTACCTTTCATAACACTAGTAATACTTTCACCTAAAAGTATTACATAATTTTCCTGAGAACCATCATCACTGTTATTGTTTTCACTATTAGAAAATATATCTGTGGTCTGGATCTCACCCAAAACCTTTCCCTGTGCGTCATATAAATGAACCTTTGCACCCAAAACTGATGTGTCTGACAACATATCTTGAAGGATTTCTGCGCTTATTTCTTCATTCAAGTATTTTGTCATCAGCTTAGCAAAATATCTCGCTCTTGGCGCTAAATCCTTTGACACCAATTGCGAGTATACATTATTAGCAACCTCACCATAAATAATAGTGGTAATTACTGCTGAAAGCATAATAGCCACTATTATCAACAAGATTATTCGGGTTAAAAAGGCGTTCTTTTTCACGCGTTCACCTCAAACTTATATCCTACTCCATAGATTGTTTTAATAGCCCAACTTACATCTTGTTGAGGAAGCTTTTGCCTAATTCTTTTAATTTGAGTATCTACTGCTCGCGTATCTCCAAAATAATCATATCCCCATACCTTTGATAATATCTGTTCTCTATCAAACACTTGACCAGGATGAGACGCTAACAAATATAATATCTCAACTTCCTTTGGTGTACAGGGTAATGTTTGATTCTTATATTTGACATCATAATGATTAATATTTATTTCTAGGTCATCAAATCTTAATACTGGTGAAGCTTCTTCCTTAACTTCACCAGTTCTTCTAAGTACAGCCTTAACCCTTGCAATCACTTCTCTTGGGCTAAACGGCTTTACGATATAATCATCTGAGCCTAGCTCAAGTCCAAGTATCCGATCGATTTCTTCACCTTTTGCGGTTAACATGATTATTGGAACCCGACTGGCTTTTCTTATTTCTTTACAAACTTCCATACCCGACATCTTTGGCATCATGAGATCTAAAATAATAATGTCCGGCGATTCGTTTTGTGCAAGTTCTAACGCCTTCTCTCCATCAAAGGCAGACGAATACGAAAACCCTTCAGCTTCTAAATATACGCTTAACGATTCATGCACTATAGAATGATCATCGCAAATCAAAACATGATGTTTAACTGACATAATATTCCCCTATCAATCGGTATAAAGTATATTAAAATTATATATCCTTTTATTTCTTTTAACAACACTTGGACAAAGATGACATCATTATACAAAATTGTGCCAAAATCTCGCCCTGTTATTAGCACAAATTATTATTATAGTATAATCAACGAAGAGAACAAAAAACAAAATAGCCCTACTGCCCGCACAATAATCCTCTCAAAACACCTTCCCGTTCTACAAAATGCTACCCCAATAATTCGTGCGGGCATAAAATATAAAAGGCTTTCGAGCAAAAACTCGAAAGCCTTCTTTTTTACGCAAGAGCCCTTAGCGCCAACATATATCCCTGAATCCCTAATCCGCATATCTGCCCTTTGCATACTGGCGCGGTAACCGATTTATGCCTAAACTCTTCTCTTGCATGTACGTTTGAAATATGTACCTCAATAACATCCAAGCTAACTGCCGCAATGGCATCCCTTATCGCGTAACTGTAATGAGTATACGCTCCGGGGTAATTATTATTGCATCGGCCTTATCCATAGCAGCATGTATTTTATCAATTATATCGCCTTCGCTGTTATACTGATAACATTCCACGCTTATTTTTAGCTCATCACCTAGCTCTTTTATGCTACTTTCAACATCATACAACGTGGTACTTCCATACACACCTGGTTCTCTCTTGCCTAGCATATTAAGATTAGGACCATTGATCACCCATATTTTTTTCATTTTTTTCCTCCTTATATAATATGTTTTGCCATGTCACATTCATCATGATAAACTATTCTATATCGAAAAAGGAGCGTACAACAAATGCGCATTAACTATACAAACTCTACAAAAAGATTAGCAGTAATCGGCGACCCGATTTCGCACAGTCTCTCCCCAATAATACACAACGCACTATATAATGCATTAGGTATTGATGCTTTTTATCAGCCCCTATTCATCCCTCGGGGAAGAATAGATATCATGCGCGATGCTATACCCATGCTTTCTCTAAAAGGATTTAATATAACGATGCCTCATAAGCAGTCAATTTTCCCACTACTTGATGTAATAGACCAAAACGCCAAACTACATCAATCAGTTAATACCGTTTGTGTTCGCGATGGCAAGCTATATGGCTATTCTACCGACGCTCAAGGGTTTTCCCTGTTGCTTTACGATCATAACACTTCTTTTTATGGTCAAGATATAGTGTTCTTAGGTGCAGGCGGCGCTTGCAACACCTTAGCATTAGACGCTGCAACAAAAGACGCAAAAAGCATCACAATTTTAAACCGTTCGCTAGACAAAGCAGATGCCCTTGCTTTGGAAATCAATAAAGCAACGAGCAAACAAATTATTACTGGAACTATGTCCAATGATAATCTTGAGAAATTTATACCAAGAGCTACTATGCTCATTAACACCACTCCTCTTGGAATGCATGCTTATCCACATAAGTTTGAGTCACTCGCATTTTTATCTTTACTACCAAAAAACGCTATCGTATGCGATCTTATCTACAACCCATCCGAGACCGATTTCCTTAAGGAATCAAAAAAACATGGTCATATTTCAATAAACGGATTAGGTATGTTAATCGGCCAAGCTTTAGTATCCTTTGAACACTTTTTTGCAATTACTCTTGGCAAAAATGAGAAGCAAGCCGTAATAGATGCACTTAAATCGCACACCAATCTCCCGCTAGACTAATCGTTAATAACCGCTAAAAACCTTTCAAGCGCATCATTAATGTTACCCGATGCATCTACTTTATGATGACAGCTTTTTCTATAAATGTCTATCCTATCATCATAGAGCTTGAGTAGTTTTTGTTTTCCATCTTTAAGTAGCGGCCTTTTTTGTATATCAACATCAGAAAAAATCTCTTCAAGTGGCCTATCTAAAAATACGATTGTTCCGCTTGATTTCATTGCATCGACATTTTCTTTGCGGAGTATACACCCACCGCCTGTCGCTATCACCATATTTTCCATTTTGGATACATCGACTACCGCATCGCTTTCAATATCTCTAAAAACCCTTTCTCCTGACTCTTCAAAAATATCACTTATCTTACGTCCTGATTTGCTTTCAATATAATCGTCTAAATCAATAAATGATCTATTAGTTTTTTCAGATACAAGTTTTGCAATGGTACTCTTACCACACCCAGGCATTCCAATTAAATAAATATTCATTTTACACTGCACCTGCCCTTTTATACTCACCAAAACTCGACAAGACACACATTGTTTCTCGAGTTCGGCAATCGCTTCCTTTACCTTTTCGTCGCAAAGCCTTCCCTCAAAATCTACAAAAAATAAATATTCCCAATTCTTCCCTGGTGACGGCCTAGATTCAATACGATACAGGTTAATATCTTGCTTTGCAAAAGGCTGCAAAGAATCAAAAAGTGATCCACTCGAATTTTTAATATAAAGCAAGACGCTAACTTTATCGCTATCATAGTTGTTTTGTTCTGAAGAAATTATTATAAACCGCGTATAATTATCCTTTGAATCGTTAATACCCTCACGAAGCACCTCAAGCCCGTACTGCTTTGCCGCATTTTTGCTAGCTATAGCCGCTATTGAATCATCATCACACTCTGCTACCATTTTTGCACTTATTGCCGTATTAAAATATGGTATCTTCTCCCATTCAGGATAGTTGCTCAAAAACTCACTGCATTGTTGAATGCCTTGAGTATGAGAATACACTTTTTTTATGTTATCTATGCTTGTATTCTTCTTTGCTAACAAACAATGGTCAATCTTTACGAGCACTTCACCAACAATAAAGCATCTATGTTTTATCAATAGCTCATGAACTTCTATTACTGATCCCGTTTTCGAATTCTCAATGGGTAAGACCCCAAATTTTGCTTTTTTGCTTAAAACACTTTCTATTACCGCACCAAAACTTGGCATTTCTAATGAATTCTGATTTTCTCCAAAATATGCAAACAGAGCTTCTTCTCCATAAGCTCCCTTTATTCCCTGAAATGCAACCGTTTGCCCTTGCATAATCTGTTGTTCGCCTTGTTCCTTATCATCTTGTTTACCACATAAATTATGATGCAAGACACTACGTTGTTCGTCTTTGCTTAGATCCATAAGCGTCAAAAAAAACGCACGCGCACTACTTTTTAATCGCTGATCGCAAATCTGACTAATACGATCATCAATTACGTCCTTTTCTCTCTTAGCATCAAAAATTGGAAGGTTACGTTCTTGTTTATACCTAGCAATATCTCTTGATCTTTGCATTCTTTCTTCAAATAACTCGAGCATTTTTGCATCAATCTTGTCTATTTGTTTTCGTAAATCTTCGATATACATACACCCCATCCTCTCAAAGCATCGCATCAGTTAAGGCTATCATAACTGCCGCTTCAATAACACTTACTGCCCTAATAACAATACAAGGATCATGACGACCGTGTATCTCAATATCAGTTTCGGTCATTGATTCAACATCCACAGTCTTTTGTTTTTTAGCAATTGAAGGCGTAGGTTTTATTGCTGCCCTTACAATTATTGGCATTGAATTGCTTATACCACCAAGTATCCCGCCATTATTATTTGTTTCAGTTTTCACTTGCCCCTCTCTTATGCAAAAATCATCGTTTGCCTGAGAACCTTTCATGTCTGCTGTCCCAAATCCTGCCCCAAACTCAACACCCTTAACGGCTGGAACGGAAAACAACAGAGAAGCAATTCGGCTTTCGAGCGAACCAAAAAACGGATCGCCAATTCCTGCCCCTATACCGACTACAGCACATTCAATCACTCCACCTACTGAATCATTTTGATCAATAGCGTCTTTAAGCTTGTCTTGCATTTCTTCGGCCTTTGACTCATCCACCAGCGGGAAATCGCTTTCACGAAACTTAGTTAATGTCTTTGCGTCAATTATTTCCATAGACTGATCACTTACACCTGCAAGCTTTGCAATATGAGCTCCGACTTCTATACCCTTAGATAATAGATATTTCCTACAAAGCGCTCCAGCAAACACCAACGGCGCTGTTAGCCTGCCCGAAAAATGTCCTCCTCCACGATGATCATTGAATCCATTGTACTTGATTTGTCCCGTATAATCAGCGTGTCCAGGTCTAACAGTTTTTTGTAGTCCCGAATAATCCTTAGACCTAGTGTTCGTATTTTCGATAACCCCACAAATCGGCGTACCTGTTGCTTTTTCATCGAATACCCCACTCACTATACGTACTTTATCAGGTTCACGACGCTTAGTACTCATCCAGCTTTGTCCAGGCGCACGCCTAGCCATATCTGTTGCAATCATCGCATCGTCTATGCTAAGTCCAGCAGGCAGACCATCAACCACCATACCAATTGCTTGTCCATGCGACTCACCAAATATGCTTATTTTAAGATTATTTCCCCACGTTCCGCTCAACTGCTTTACCTCCCAAACCGTTAAACTCACTCCAAAACGCCGGAGCAGATTTTGAAACACAATCAAACCCTTCAAGCTCTACGTTTTCTTTACAAATAATTGAAGCAACGGCTAATGTCATGGCCATCCTGTGATCGTTATGACTGAAACATTTACCGCCTTTTAGTTTGCCAACTCCTTTTATAGTTAGGCAATCTTCGCCTCGTAAAATTTTCGCACCCAAAGCATTAAGTTCACTTGCCACGGCACTTAACCTATCGCATTCCTTTATTTTCAATCTTCCTGCATTATATATATGCGTATTACCCTCTGCAGCGCAAGCTGCTACACTCAACACCGGTATAATATCCGGAATCTCACTTGCATCAATTTCTACACTACGCAATATACTCTTTTTAACATGAATACCGCCCTCATCCTCAGATATGTCGGCTCCCATTCTCTTTAATATATCTATTACCGACCTGTCACCCTGACATGTTTCTTTACTTAATCCCGTTAGCGTTATACTTCCGCCAATTGCGGCTGCCACCAAATAAAACGCCGCATGCGAATAGTCGCCTTCAACTTCTATGTCAGTATTCTTATATTGCTGACACCCCTTTATCGAAAACCCCTCACTAAAATTATATGTAGTGCTTACATCAAATCTCTCTTGCATTGCTCGCGTCATGTCAATATATCCACCCGACTCAATCTTAGTAGTAAGACTAATAATAGAATCGTTTTGTATAAGAGGCAACGCAAACAACAATCCAGTAACGAATTGCGATGAAATATTGCCTGGAATACTGCAGCTGCCATCTAATATTTCTCCACTAACGATTATACTGCTTTCTTTTCTTTTAACTATAATACCACTTTTTTCAAAGACATCATCATAAACATTTAGAGGCCGTTGCATTAACCTACCTTTACCTCTAAACTCGGTAACTCCACCACCGTATATAAGAGAAAGTGGCAACAAAAATCTAAGCGTCGATCCAGATTCTATGCAATCAACAACACGTCTTTCCCCACTCGGGCGCAATCCTCCCATAACAATCATGGAATCATCATGCACTTCAATATTAGCAAGCTCAAGGGATACTAGCCCCTCCATCGTTGCTTTTATATCATCAGATAGCTGAATTCCTTTTATCACACTTTTGCCTTGTGCAAGTGCAGCACAACACAGCGCGCGGTGTGCAGCACTTTTTGACGGCTGAATCTTTACACGACCATTCAACGATGTCGGAACAATATCCATTATCATTTCTATATCTACCTCCGAAATTAAATCAGTCTATTAAGCTCCGACTTCGCTACCGTCTTTAAGCATGCCTTACCTATTTTTTCAAGCAATACCAAATCAAGTTTATCGCCGCGACCCTTCTTGTCTACCATCATCGCTTGATTCACACTATCAATATTAGCTTGAGGAACGCTGGTTGGCAAATCTAACTTGTCGAGCAAATTTTCAACCCTGCTCGCAATACCTTTTTTCGCTACCCCCATATCCTCGCTCCATTTTGATGCTTCTACCATACCGATACATACTGCTTCTCCATGCAAAAGCTCACCATATCCCATAGTTTGCTCAAGTGCATGACCTAATGTATGCCCAAAGTTTAGTTCCTTTCTAGCACCGTTATCAAAAGGATCTCTATGAACATAGTCTCCCTTGATTTCACAACAACGTTTAACTATCCAAGGCAAATTATTTAATAGAGCCTCTCGATTTTCACTTTCTTCTAGCATCTCGAATAAGTCTGAATCAAAAATACATCCGTATTTAACAACTTCACCCAATCCAGCACCCATTTGACGCTGGCTTAACGTATTCAAGGCGTTTGTATCACAAAGCACTAATTTTGGCTGAGAGAATACTCCTACCAAGTTTTTACCTTGCGGCAAATTTATCGCAACTTTTCCACCAACACTGCTGTCCACCTGCGCGAGCAATGTGGTTGGAATTTGAATAACATCAACGCCTCGCAAAAATGTTGCACCAGCATACCCTGTTAAATCGCCAACTACTCCACCACCAAGCGCGATTATACAATCAGACCTAGTTATTGAAGCTTCAATAAACTCCGAGTATAGCCTCATTAACGTGTCATTGCACTTACTCTGCTCACCTGGCTCGATCTCAATTACAAAGGGATCGATATTTATTCTGTTTAATGCCCCAACAAGTTCGTTTAAGTATAATCCCGAAACATTTGTATCCGTTACAATAGCTGCTTTTCTTCCGCTGTATTGTGATAAATACACATCTGCCTTTGAAATCGCTCCGTCTTCCACATGTATATCATATTCACTATCGGCGGCCTTAACTTTTACTATATAATGCACTTCTTATCTCCTTTCAGCGTTAGGCAACTGTTCTGCCCATTACATCAGCAAGCGCCCTAATTTTTATCATTAGTTCGCGGAACTCATCTGGTGTAAGAGACTGCTGCCCATCACATAACGCGTTACAAGGATCGTTATGCACCTCAATTAGTAATCCATCAGCCCCGACTGCTACGGCTGCCGCTGCCATAGACGGTACCATCCATGCTTTACCTGTTGCGTGTGATGGATCAACTAGCACAGGCAAATGTGACATTTTCTTTATTGCAGGAATTGAACTTAAATCCAAAGAGTTGCGAGTGAAAGATTCAAATGTTCGAATTCCTCGCTCACATAAAACAACATTAGGATTCCCTTGAGACATAATATATTCAGCAGACATTATCCATTCTTCTATGGTGGATGACATACCTCGCTTTAATAGCACAGGTTTATTTGTCTTTCCAACTTCTTTTAATAGATCAAAATTTGACATATTGCGAGTACCAACTTGAATCATATCTACCATTGAATCAAACATTTCTACCTGACGAGGTGAAATTATTTCACTTACAATAGGCATATTTGCCGAACTACGCACTTTATATAGCGTTTCGAGACCTTCTTCCTCCAGCCCCTGGAAAGAATATGGCGATGTCCTTGGTTTATATGCTCCACCACGCAATATAACAGCCCCTGATTCTTTTACAGATTCGGCAATGCAGTTTAACTGGTCATAACTTTCTACCGAACACGGTCCTGCGATAATCGCTAAGTCGCTTCCTCCGATTTTGACTCCAGATACATCGATTACGGAATCCTCATGATGAAACTTTCTATTAGCCTTTTTATAAGGTTCTAATACCGGCATAACTCTATCAACTCCTCGCCTAAGCTCCAACTTTTCTTTGTCAATAGACAGCGTATCTCCCAACACACCTAGTACTGTACACTTTAATCCATTATTTATTTGGACCTGCATTCCCTTTGATTCTAGTTCTTGTACTACTGGTTCAATTTCACTTTCCGTGGCATCTGCTTTCATAATAACAATCATTTTTGACCCTCCTAAATTCTAAATAAAAACAAAAAACCGCGAGGGCTCATCGTAAGCCTTCGCGGTTTAGTATCTGTTAGATACGCTACTAATATTTATTACGGGATACCGCTAGCAAACGATGAAATTTGGTAAAGTTAAACCAACCGTAGCTAAAATAAAAGCTAAAGCTTATAAACCAAAAAAACATTGTTGCCAAAACGATATTCATAGCGTTCTCCTTTTTAATCAATATGAGTCTATCATAAACATTAATCAATTACAATCATTTTTTAATAATCAATAACTATCGTTTAAAAAGTAACAATAGAACAAAATGTTTATTGTAATAATTATATGCAATAGTCTTTCGAGGAGTGCACTAAAACACACAACTATAACTAGAAATGCCTATTTAAACAACAAAAAACCCGCTACTGCATAATAGCGAGTTTTTCTCTAATAGTATTATTGTATGAAAGATTATTGCTACATAGGCATTATTCTATACTCTATGTTATTCATTTGCATCGCCAAGTATTACTGTTAATTCAATGGTTTTACCATCTCTAACAACCTTGACTTTCACCTTATCCCCGACTGTATGCTCTTTTTTGATTTCATTAATCTCGGCTGTTGTTTGCACCTTATGTCCATCAAACTCGACAATTACGTCACCGACTTTTATCCCAGCTTTATCAGCTCCACTGCCATCTTCAACAGCTAAAACATTTACACCTTCCGTCAATCCGCTTATCGATGCATAATCCTCGTCAATATCTTGGGTAGAAACGCCAACCTTTGTTCTCCCTTCAACATAACCATTATCAACTAATTGATTAATAACATCTTCAACTTGGTTAATTGGAATGGCAAACCCTAGCCCCTCAACGCCTATCGCTGACGTCTTTGCAGTGTTTATCCCAATTACCAATCCGCTTGAATTAACCAAAGCTCCACCTGAGTTCCCTACATTGATTGCTGCATCCGTCTGTAACAACGTCATGGTTTGTCCGTCAATAGTTATCTCTCTATCCTTTGCACTAATTATTCCTACCGTCACGGTGTTCGTAAGTTCTCCGAGTGGATTTCCAATAGCAACTGCTTTTTCTCCAACAACAAGAGCATCCGAGTCTCCAAACACTGCAGGAGTAAGCCCTGTTGTGTTTATTTTTATTACCGCAATGTCTGAAGTTGTGTCGCTTCCAACTAGTTCAGCGTCATGTCTCTCTCCATCATTTGTAACAACTTCTATCTTGCTGGCACCGCTAATAACATGCTCATTAGTAACGATATAGCCATCTTCACTAATAATTATCCCAGACCCCGCGCCTTCCGCTTCTTGACTATACATTCCTCTTCCACTCTCTATGCTTGTACAAATTGCTACTACCGAAGGCATTACTTGACTTGCAATGTCTGAAGTTTCCATTGTAGTCGTTGAACCAACTGAAGTTTCTTTTATTATCGACTGATCAACATCCGTTGAGCCAGAGGTTTTATTACTTGTAGCACCATTTTGAGTTTGATAATACCCACCATTACCGTTGATCATTAAAGCCGTCGTTGCGGCACCACCTACTGCACCAGTCGCTAGGCTGACCGCAACTATCAAAGCCATCATAGTCCTTTTTCTTTTTTTAGGTTTGACCTTTTCATCGACTATGCTTTCAATATTGCTTTGATAAGGCGAAGTATTATCTTTAGGAATATTATTGTCACTATTCATTTGATCATTGTCCATAAAATCCTTCTCCCTCCAAATATTTGGTATAAGATTATTATAACCCCGGTTTTAGGCAATATTTCAATAGTTAAATAACCCTTTTATGGACAAAAGTGTACTAATTATGGCGCATCGTTATGCCAATACAACAAATACGAGCACATTTTATTAACTAACTCCGTCCTTAGGATTTACCACACCACCAGTTTTATTTGCACCACTCATCATGAGTTTGACCCTTGGGAATATATAAAACTGCCTCTGGATCTCTCCTATCGATTCCGTTGATTTTTTCGTCCCACTCCTCTGAGGGTATCTCCATAACTGACACACTCATTTTCTCGTCCGTTACATCGTCGATTGTATCTACCATAGCTTTTGCAACTGCTTTTGCGCAGTTTTTCTTTTGTTCTTCAGTACGTCCCGGCCATAGTTTTACTATAATATGTGGCATATTATTCCCTCTTTTCTTCAACTTTTTTAAATTATATCACCCAAAAATTATTATGCAATTATTCAGCTAGAAAACAACTTATACTCTGCAAAAAAGATGTTGACTCATATGAGACATAACGGTATAATATGTGTATCAAATGAGACACTTGGAGGAATTATGTGCGGTTCTTACATTAAAGTCCGTGATTCGGTCTCCCGACTTAAATTATTTATGGGAGTTGATATTGATAATCTTAATGACATTTTATCTGACAAGCGATCAGAACTACTCAAGTTTGGTCCAGGTGATAACATCTATTCATCCGATGAGTATCGTGGTTGCTTAGGGATATTATTGAGCGGAAGCGCACAAGTTAGAAAACGCAACGCCGATGATACAATTATCCTAAACCAGCTATATTCCCCAAAAGTATTTGGTGCTGCGGGACTCTTTCAAAAATACACTGATGATATTTCTCAAATAATTTCGGTAACAGACTGTACCGTGTTATTTATTCACAGTAGTTTAATTAAAGAATATATGCAAAAAGACTTTAAGTTTGTTGAGAACTACCTTACCTTTTTATCAGAAAGAGTGCGATTCTTGAATAAAAAGATAGACTGTTTTACACAATCAAACGCTGAAGCAAAGCTTGCGTTTTATTTGTTAGAACATATAGAAGAAGACGGATTCAGTTTAGTCTTTCAAGACAGCTTTAAAAATTTAGCAAAAATTCTTGGTTTAGGTCGCGCATCATTATATAGGGCATTAGACGTTTTGATAGACAGCGAATCAATAACTAGAGATGGGAAAATAATAACTATACTAGATAAGCAAAAACTCAAAAAGTTTTGCAAGTAAATAATATTTAATGGAAGGTGAAAAAAAATGAAAAAAACTATTGCATTGCTTATTGCATTAAGCATGGTGCTACTACTGTTGGCAGGCTGTTCATCAAATAATAATTCAGCTAACGAAACTGCAACTGCTGCACGCACGAAAATTACAGTAGGCGGGCTAAACGGGCCAACAGGAATGGGATTATCTAAACTAATGGATGATCAAGCAAATGGACTTACTGCAAATGATTACACGTTCTCAATGTCGTCTGCACCTGATGATATCGTAGGCAAGGTCACTTCTGGCGAACTAGATATTGCCGCTATTCCATCTAACTTAGCAGCTACGTTATACCAAAAGACAGGTGGCAAAGTGCAACTATTAGCATTGAACACCTTAGGTGTTTTACACGTGCTTGAAAACGGAGATACCATTCACTCAATTAGCGATTTAAAAGGTAAAACCATCTATGCTACCGGTCAAGGTACAGTCGTTGAATATGCATTAAACCATATTCTATCTGAAAACGGAATCGATCCTGAAAAGGATATTACAATAGTATATAAATCTGAACATGCAGAATTATCAACTCTTGTAACTACTGGAGATGCAGATATTGCAGTCCTTCCTGAACCTTTTGTAACTACTACTTTACAAAAGTCTGAAAACACTCGCTTGGCTCTTGACTTAACTAAAGAATGGGATAAAGTTGAAAGTAGTAGCAAGCTTGCAATGGGCGTAATGATAGTCAGCACCGAGTTTGCTGAGAATAATCCTGAAGCCTTGAAAACTTTCTTAAAAGAATATAAAGCTTCGACTGAATATGTAAATGCAAACCCAGCAGAGGCTGGAAAGTTGATTGAAGAATACGGGATAATCCCATCTGCCGCTGTTGCTGAGGCTTCAATACCCAACTGTAATATAGTTTTTGTATCGGGACAAGAAATGAAAGACCAAATCCAGCCTCTATATGATATACTGTTTAAGGCTAACCCAAAATCAATAGGAGGCGCAATACCCGATGATGCGTTCTACTACATCTCAGAATAGTCTTAACACCCTAAAAAAAGTTGCCAGAAAAACTGGTATAGCCCTAATATGGCTTACAGTCTGGTACCTGTTATATTGTCTGATTCAGCAGGAGATACTAGTCGTATCTCCTGCTCAGATGTTATCAAGATTATTTGAAATGTCCCTTGAAAGTGAATTTTGGATTGCTGTTTTATCTTCACTCGGTCGCATAGTAATTGGTTTTTTATTAGCAGTGTTTCTTGGGATAATTGTAGCAATTTTGACATCGATATCAGAATTTATGAGGGATTTATTTTACCCAATTATTCGCATCATCCGAGCTACGCCCGTTTCGTCTTTTATTATTTTGGCTCTTATTTGGTTAAACACAACCACAGTACCTATCTTTACTTCGTTTTTAATGGTGTTTCCATTAATAACAGAAAACTTGTTTAAGGGCATACAAAACACCGACACAAAACTTCTTGAAATGGCAAGTGTATTTCGCTTCTCTAAACGACAAAAGACAGCTAGAATATACATTCCATCCGTCATGCCATATTTTATAGCTGCATGCAACAACGGTATTGGGTTAGCGTGGAAAGCTGGTATTGCCGCAGAAGTACTGGGCGTGCCAAAACATTCTATAGGGACACAACTATTTAGCTCGAAAATTTACCTTGAAACAGCGGATGTTTTTGCTTGGACTGCTGTTGTAATCCTATTGAGCTTTTTAATCGAAAAAGTATTTAACCTTTTACTGCGTAAAGCGGGGAAAAAATATAACGTCTAAAAATATATGATCAGGAGTTTATATGGCTATAGAAATAAAAGGCATTTCTAAATCATTTGATAAAGATAAAATATTTGATAATTTTTCATTATCACTACCCGATTCGGGGTGCATTTGTTTTTTTGGACCATCTGGAAGCGGCAAGACAACTTTGTTTAATATTCTATCTGGATTACTATTACCAGAGAAAGGAAGCATTAACTATCCTGACAACAGCAAAATTTCATTTGTATTCCAAGAAGATAGACTGCTCCCATGGATAAGCGCAAGCGAAAATATTGAACAAGTGTTATTTCAAAGCGACGCGGATAACGCAAAAGCCACTGCAGAAAAATGGTTAAATAAGCTAGGCCTGATTAACGCAAAAGATAAATTACCTTCCGAACTAAGCGGAGGTATGCGTAGACGTGTATCCCTTGCTCGTGCACTTGCATACGGTGGCAATGTTTTATTACTGGACGAACCATTTAGCGGGATAGATGCACAAACAAAAGATATGGCAATTAAAATCATTGAATCACAAAAAAAAGCACGATTAATCGTACTGATAACTCACTATCCCCAAGAAGCAATAAATATGTCGGATAAGATTTTTGTCTTAAATGGACCTCCTGTAAAAATTGAAAGAGTTATAGATGTTGATGATGATAAACGCTTTGATGCCAATTATATTTCGTCCACTCTCTCCTTAATGGGCATACAACAGAACTCGAATCAACTTAACGATTAATCTGCTTACTTTAATCGCTCTTTTGCCTTTTTTGCAGGTTCCGTTTTTTCTTGAAAAAATCAGTTAATATAGTTGCGCATTCACTCTCCATAATTCCACCTTCCACTTCAGGATGGTGGTTAAATTTTTTCTCTCCAGTTAAGTCATAAAGCGTTCCACAACACCCTGCCTTCGGATCATACGCTCCAAAGCATATCCTGTCTAACCGACCATTTATTATAGCACCAGCACACATAGCACATGGCTCTAACGTTACATATATAGTACATCCAATCAAACGCCAATTTCCAATTACGCTTGCCGCTTGTCTAATAGCTATCATCTCAGCATGCAACGTAGGATCGCCTAAGCTTTCACGAAGGTTATATCCTCTACCTATTATCTCATCATTAAATACAACTACTGCACCTATAGGTATCTCATCTTTTTCTCTTGCTTTTTCTGCCTCGATAATCGCTTGTTTCATATATTCGACATCGTTATTTTGCATATTACTATCACCATATCAATTAAAATTCATAATGCTTGTCTTATCCATATTTCTTTTTATTATTCTTGTAACTAAGCCGATAAACACTCCTGTAGGAATAGCTATAACGGTCATAATAGGTAAATATCCAAATACATACCCGCTGTTTAAAATCAACGCCGCCACACTTAGCTGACCTACATTATGAAAGAATGCCCCAGCAACACTAACTCCTATAATACTTGTTTTGTCTTTAAACAACGAAATAACGATCCACATTACGAGCGTACTTATCATTCCTCCTGCCAGGCTATATGCAAGACTAATAGGTGTTCCCCAAACTACACTTACTAATAAACATCTTGTTGCCACAACAGTAAAGCCATATGATGGACCTAACGCAATCAACGCATACAACGAAAACACGTTTGCAAGCCCAAGCTTTGCTCCTGGCATCGCTGGAATTAGTACTGGCAAAAACCCTTCTAAGTAATGTGTGACCGATGCCATGGCAACAAGCAAAGCCAAAAACACCATTTTTCTTATTCTTTCCCTCAACAATTGACCTCCTAGTGTGCAATATAATCAACTTCTTGATTATATCCTTCAAGCCGGATCATGACCCTATTAGGTAAGCATACGATCTGCTGACCCGCGCTTGAAATCTTGCCTGCATGAACACAAATTTGGTTTTTGCAGTCCGACCTCTCCATGAAAACCTGCTTATCTTCAATCTTCACACAATTATGTTCATCTTCCCAAATGACTCCACTTTGATCAATACTAACTCGTTTAACCTCGACGCCATTTTTCTCCACTACTACCATGATACTATCCCCAGAATTCCCAAACAAGAAAACTCCTCCCACAATGAGGGCAATTACAGCAATAACCGAAAAAATTATTATATCGCCTTTCTTCATTGCAAAGTATACTCCTTTGATGTAATCTCAAGTTTTCCATCAATACCAGAGGTAGTATACACCTTTTTATCCGCGGTTACCACCACCGCTTCGGTATTATCTAGAGTTTCAATTAACCTTAATCCACGATCCTTACCCATAACAAAAACTGCAGTTGATAGCGCATCCGCCTGAATCGAGCTGTCAGCAACGATAGTCACGCTTATTAATGAATCATCAGACGGATACCCTGTCTTTGAATCAAAAATATGGTGGTATCTCTTACCATCCTGAATAAAATATCGTTCATAGTCCCCTGATGTAACAACCGTTTGATCACTAACACTAATTATCCCAAAATATTCAGATTCATTTTCAGACCTTGGATCTTTAAGTCCTATATGCCAGTTTTCTCCGTCTGGTCTATTGCCAATAGCTACAACATTGCCTCCTAAATCCAACAATGCGCTAGTAACACCGTTTTCAACAAATATTTGTTTAGATTCATCAGCCGCATATCCCTTTGCAATTCCACCTAAGTCTATGCCCATGCCATCCAATATTTTGACAGTGTTCGTTGATTCATCTAAACTAACCTTTTGGTATCCAACATATTCAAGCTCTTTTTTAATATCCTTTTCGTTGGGAACTCTCCTATCTTCAACATCCGAATCAAATCCCCATAGATGTATTATCGGAAGCAACGTTGGATCAAAAGCTCCATTTGACCATTTTGCCATATCCATCGCTTTATTCAAAACATAATATGTGTCATCAGATAACACAGCTTCTCCAGTTTTATTAAGCATAGCTATCTCGCTATCATCAATTCTGGCAGACATTTTATCTTCTATATCCTGTATCCTATCAAACGCCTCAGTAATTGCTGGTTGAGCCTGATCACCGCCATAAACCGAAAGCGTAATTACTGTCCCTAGCATGTACATAGTTTGTGATGTTTTTTTATCCTGATCAGTTTGACCTGTAATCATGCTGCATCCTGTCATGGAAATTAAAAAAACAGCCAAACAAATATACAAAAATAGTCTCTTTATCTTAAAACTCCAACGGTTCATCGGTTTCCCTCTCTTGTGTAACTTCAAACTCACCATCTATTTGAACGGCTCTAAGCTTTCTATCGATTCGTCTAGTCTTCCTTGCCGCTGTATCCATAGTATTAACAGCTTCTTGCAGTTTTTTCTTAGTTTTTTCTAGTATTTGCTCATACTCAGAGAACTCTTTTTTACATACTCCTAACAGTTGCCATACTTTGCTGGAATGCTTTTCTATTGCAAGCGTCCTAAATCCCATTTGCAAGCTGTTTAATAATGCAGTCAACGTGGACGGTCCTGCAACCGAAACACGATAATCATGCTGTAATAGTTCAATTAATCCACTACGTTTTGCAACCTCAGCATATAACCCTTCTGTAGGTAAATACATTATTGCAAAATCTGTTGTGTGCGGCGGATGAATATATTTTTCCATGATTAGCTTAGCCTGATTTTTTATAGTGGTTTCAAGTTTCTTCCCTTCAATAACTACTAAATTAGCATCAGCCGCTTCAGATGCGTCTATCAAACGAATATAGTCCTCTTGAGGGAATTTAGCGTCTATTGGAAGATAGACATATTTGCCGTCTTCTTCTTTTCCTGGCAAGCAAATAGCAAACTCTACTCTCTCTAACCTATTTGGTTTAACAGCAACATTGCTTTGATACTGCGAAGGCGCAAGCATTTGCTCAAGCAAAGCTCCTAGCTGAATTTCGCCCCAAGTACCCCTCGTTTTCACATTTGTAAGCACACGTTTTAAATCTCCAACGCCTTCAGCTAGAGACTGCATCTCACCCAAACCTTTATAAACCTGCTCTAATCGATTGCTAACTAACTGGAATGATTGATCCAAGCGTTTTTCGAGCGTGCTCTGTAGACGTTCATCCACTGTGTTTCTCATCTCGTCAAGTCTTTTTGCATTCTCTTGCGACATTGACTTAATATTTTGATCCATTGTATTACGCATTTCGTCTAGCTTTGTCTGGTTAAACTTTACCATTTCGACTAACTGTAAGCTCATGTTTTTCAGGTTCGTTTGTTGTATATCCCCCATACGCGAAACATCCGATGACAGAACCTTCATCATGCGTGCAAGCTGAGAGTTTAATTCTTCTCGTTGGCTTGAAAATTGCATTTGAGCTTCCTGCCTGCTTTGATTCAACTGCGCCATCATTGTGCGCTCCATCGATTCAATCCGCTTTTCAACCACACTTTCATCTCTTTTTATGCCATTGCCAAGATTAATGATCCAAACTAATATGGCAAGCATTACAACACATATTATTATCAAAACAACTGTTTCTATAGTCAACTCATACCCCATCCTTTTCCATAACTAAAACCATTAAATATCATTTTATCATACTTTGCTTTGCTATCCATACAAAGTTCAATCATTCCTTTTGGAAATAAACACATACATTCCACTTGTGACTCCTGCCCAAAAAAATACTAACGGCAGTAAGATACACATAAAACTACTTGAAAAACTATCTATAGTGAATCCATTAACTATCGTATATACAAACGAGAAAATACAGGCGATTATAGCTAATGCTGCAGAAACAATTATCTTTTTGTTATCCTTGGTTAACATAAGAATAATCCCTAATATACAAACTGCCACTAATATTGCTCCAACTATCCACCCATTTTGACCGCTAGTAATCAAATTTAATAGCGATACTCCTGTAGCATTTTGTGTCATTATTATTGATGGCGTAAATAAAACCATTACTGCACATGCAGAATATAAACCAAGCGCTGCGATTAACATTTCTATTCTCCTAGCAAATAATTTTTTCTTATACCCACATTATACATTTTTTTTACAACTTTTTCTGCACACAAAGCGTTAAACTGCGATATTATTATATATGATTAGCATGTTTCTTTAAATGGAATACTGTTTTCTTTTATGATATAATATGCTTCGTATTGTAAGTTGGAGGGTATATTTTATGTCCGTAATTGGAAAAGCTGTACATTCAAAAGTGTGCAAAAAAATATGTAATAATATTCTTGAAGCTGTTGGCAACACGCCAATTGTAGAACTTCAAAAAATGACATCTCCTGATTCAGCTAGAATCTTAGTAAAAGCTGAATTCTTAAACGTTGGTGGGAAGTATAAAGACGCGTACTGCACTTGCCATGATTGAAGCAGCCGAAGCAGATGGCATCTTAAAACCTAACTCAGTTATTGTCGAACCTTCTAGCGGTAATCAAGGCATAGGACTTGCCTTAGTTGGTGCTATAAAGGGCTATAAAGTTATAATAATAATGCCAGATTCAGTAAGCGAAGAACGACGAAAGTTGATGGAGTACTACGGCGCTGAAGTCATTCTTGTCCCAGATAAAGGTGATATCGGAGAATGCATCGACGGTTGTTTAGCAAAAGCGCATAAGCTTGAAGCTAATAATCCTAATGTTTTCATTCCCCAACAGTTTACTAATCCAAATAATCCTCGCGTGCATAAATTGCACACAGCAATTGAAATACTTGATCAAATAGATAGCCCTATTCATGGTTACTGTTCAGGAATTGGAACAGGTGGAACCTTAAGTGGCGTTGGCGAAATATTAATGGAACATTTTCCTGGGATTAAAATTGTAGCTGTTGAACCTGAAAATGCTGCTATTTTAGCTGGCGGAGGAATATCTACACATCTTCAAATGGGAATTGGCGATGGACTGATCCCCGATAACCTTAACACCGACATAATTGACGAGGTCTGCATAGTATCCGATCAAGAAGCTCTGCAAACAGCTCGTGGTTTAGCAAGATTAGAAGGCTTACTCTGCGGGATTTCAAGCGGTTCAAACGTTGCTGCTGCAATTAGACTAGCAAAAGAACTAGGTCCCGGTAAAACCGTACTAACTTTTTTACCAGATACGGGTGAACGCTATTTCAGTACACAATTATTTGATACTTCTAAATAACATTTAATAAATAAAAAACCATTGGAATACCAATGGTTTTTTATTTATTGCATTATTTTAATTGCATATTAGCATTTTCCATCACGATATTTCTGTGCTACATCATGAAATCCATTCTCCTCGAGCACACGTTCAACCAACTTTTTTAGATCACTACTTGAAATAACATGCTCGCCCTCAGGGATAGACTCAAGTATATATTTCGATAAAACATGCATATCACCAGCTGTCATTGATTCGTCGCATTCATCAGATGCTCTGCTCATTCCTAGCCCGATTTTTTCAATTTCAAAATCTTGTAAACTTCCGTCACTTTTTAATACTTTCATTAAATCTACCTCACATAGTCAAGTTCTATAATATCGTGTATTATATCACAAATTTGATACGTTTTACTACATCTTAACGAAAAATAATAAGAGGCGAGTGGATGAATCCACTCGCCTCTCTTATTAAATTAAAAAACAATTATTAAGTTTCATCGCTCTTATTAACAACCTGTTTCCATATTTGATTGCCATAAACAGCAGCACCCGTAACCAACACTCCTTGAACTGCACCTTCCATAGTCCATCCAATGATTCCCATTGTTCCAATTACTCCAGGCAACAATAAAAAAACTGGTATAATCCAATCAGGTACAGATGGAATATTTTTTAATAACTGCCCTATCACTATTAACGCTGGAACCAATATTAATGCTTTTTCAACAATAAATGTCATAATATCCATATACTTCACCTCACATTATAATATGTAAATTTTCTAATTTCTTGCTAAACTAATAATTCTTCATTGAATCCACTGACCGCCAAGTGCAGTAATTGTCTGCTTTCCAACAATACCATCAACCAACAATCGATTACTTTTTTGAAAATCAATCACAGCAGCTTTTGTGTTAGGACCAAAAATTCCATCAATCCCTTTTACATCGAACCCACGTTTGTTTAATTCAGCTTGTACTGCCTTAACATCATCCCCTCTTAAATACTTCATTCTAAGGCGTAGCAACCTGTCCAGTTTTATCGTAGTAGTAATTACGTTTTCTTTTCTTAAATCTAGTAGCTGCTCCTTAGCTTCATCTAGAGGAAAGAATTTTCCTGGACATGCAGTATTTTTAACTTCTTTATGTCCAATAATTGAGTTGATTGTTGGAAATATCCTAATACAATCAAAAATCACCTTCATCAATGTTTCTTTTTGCTTATTAGTCATAGTACGTTCTTGAAAGTTCCCCTGACATGCAATCCCAATAGATCGTTGATTCATCCCACTGCTACGACCTGAGTTTAATACATGACCTCCCTCATACTCTATACCTCGACCCCAAACTGCTTCTCCGTCCAGCTGTATAACGATATTGTAATCAATACCCTTATGCCCTCTACTCAAATGATATTCATGTACTGCTTTAACAGATGAATCAGCAGCAAAATGATGTAATACAATTAAGTCCGTCTTTTTTCGTTTACTGTACGCCCTTGCGGGTTTAAGATTTAAATCCTTAACATATTCAAACAATAACAATACCTCCTTTATTTTTAATGTTTGCCTTCTCACTTACACCCCCCAAAAAAGGCAAAATAAAAAGCCGCTCAATAAGCAGCTTTAAATATTTATTTATCTAATTTTAGCATTAAGTTAAAATGACAATCGCAAGTGTTTTATAGGTATTTGCCTTCACTAGAGCTGAGGCAGTATCGTATCCCAAATGCCATCTAATATTGCCTGGACATTTGGCTCATCTGCAAGCGTTGCTACCACTGCGTTCTTTTCTGGAATAACAATTACAAATTGCCCACGCCTACCATACGCACGAAAAACACCATCAAACCTTGTCATCCAGAACTGATAACCATATCCACATAATTCATCCTCGCCACTTGGACTTGGTGAAATTTTTGCTGAGTCAATTTTTTTAGTACTAGCCTGTTCGACCCAACTCTGTGAAACAAGCCTCTCCCCCTTATACATCCCTTTACCTAAATACAATTCTCCCAACTTGATTAAATCGCTTAAATGCATATAAAGTCTAGTGGGTGCAAATGTATGTCCCATAGGACAACTCAGCCATTCACACCTGCCAATGCCCATAGGTCTAAATAGCTTCTCATAAGCATAATCATTTAACGTTGCCCCTATTGCATTCTCTACCATACATCCAGCAATATATGCCGACGCATTACTATAAACAAATTTTTCTCCAGGAGCATATTTTAATGGCTGCGAAAAAAAGTATTTTATAAAATCTTTTTCATTAAGCTCTAGCCTTTCCTTCTCCATCAAATATGCTCTACCATGTCCACTAGCCATAGTCAATAAGTTTCTTAGCGTAAGTTTATTAAATCCCTCCTGAATATTATCTGGTAAATGATCTGCAAAAGCATCTATAGGCTTATCATCAAGTGAGAGCTGTCCCTCGTCTATCGCAATACCAACAAGGGTTGTCATCACACTTTTTGCAGCAGAAAAGATAGAATACGGTATATCCTCTTGATACATTTGCTTTAGGATAGTTTGATTATCCTGAATAACTTGTACGCCTAGCATATTTAAGTCATGCTTTGCAACGTATTTAGAAAAATCTTTGATATGCATACTTATATTTCCTTCCAAATCATACAAATTCATTGAGAATTAACAACATTATATGTGTCACGCGCTATCTCAATTTCTTCATCAGTATTGATTACAACCACCTTGACTTTTGACGAATCCTTTGAGATAATTCCTTGCTTCCTAAAATTCTTATTGATTTCAACATCCAACTCTATGCCTAAAAACTCAAGGTCTTTACATATTTTTTCTCGGATTAAAGTCCCATTTTCCCCTACTCCTCCGGAAAAAATCAACATATCTATTCCGCCAATTGCAGCTGCATATGCTCCAATATATTTCTTCGTTCTATAAGCAGTTGTATCGATTGCTAACTTAGCTCTAGGATTAGTGTTAAGTTGCTCCTCAATCTCACGCATATCATTACTAATTCCTGAGATTCCAAACCAGCCGCTCTCTCTGTTTAGCATATCTTCCATATCATTGATCGAAATACCCTCTTTTTCCATTAAGTAAGTGACTGCTGTTGCATCAATATCTCCACAACGAGTCGACTGAATTAGCCCTTCATGCGGGGTAAATCCTGTGCTAACATCTACTGATTTTCCATTTATCATTGCATTTGCCGTGCATCCACTACCCATCATCAAAGATACTATCTTCATTTCCTCACGTGGCTTTCCAACAATCTTTGCCGCTTCTCTTGTCATATAGTTAAGCGTAATGCCATGAAATCCATACCTTCTTATCCCATGTTTTTCGCAGTATTCAAATGGTAGTGCATATGTGTAAGCATAATCAGGCAAGTCCCAATGAAGTGCTGAATCAAAAACTGCAACCTGTGGAGTGTCTTGCATCAAAGCATTACAAGCCTGTATGCCCAACAAATTATTCGGATTATGCAATGGAGCTTTTTCACAATATTCCTCAATCAGTTCTTCAACACTATCATCAATCAGCACCGACTCACACATCTTGTTTCCAGCATGAACCACCCTATGCCCAACTGCATCAATCTGAGAAATATCACTAATAGCCCCCACATTTTCATCAACCAGTGTTTCAAATATCAATGAAATCGCTTCTTTATGATTCATGACAGGTAACACTTTTTTGAGTTCATCATCCTCGCCCTTACTATACTTTAAAATCGCATCAGTTTTCCCGATTCTCTCTACTCCGCCCAATGCAATCACTTCTTCGCTTGGCATATCCAATAACTTAAACTTTGCAGATGATCCACCACTATTTAAAACAAATACTTTCATAACTTACACCTCAACATATTAATAAACTTCCATTATCACTAAGTATACAAATATTTTACTATGTTTTAAAGAAAAATCGCTAAAAGGCAAAAAAAAGAGGCAGATAACTGCCTCTTAAATCCTTATACTTATATCATGCGCCTTGCGCCCCAATAGTGCTGAGTATAATATGAGTTTGATAGATTTGAAATTATAACTTTACCTGCCCCTGAGCTAGCATGTATAAACTGATCATTTCCTAAGTAAATTCCAACATGCGATGCTCCTGCTTTATATGTCTCAAAGAACACAAAGTCTCCAGGTTTTAAGTTACTCTTTGAAACATAGGTTCCAACATTATACTGTGTAGCTGCGGTTCTTGGAAAAGCTAATTCATTCTTAAGCATTACATAATATGTGAACCCAGAACAGTCAAACCCTGATGTAGATGTTCCACCCCATACATACGGAACTCCTAAATACTGTTTTGCAGACCACATAATCATATCTGTTTTTATTGCTGCTCTTGTTATTGGCCCAACTAACCCATCAACTTCTAATCCCTTTGCGCTCTGATAATCCTTGACTGATTTTTCAGTAATAGATCCAAAGTATCCTGTGCAATCCTTGTAGGTGAAATATCCTAGTGTTTTTAAATCCTCTTGTAGCGAAACAACCTCACTGCTATTTTTGCCTTTATACAAAAATGTTGAGCTGGTGTAGTAATCCGCAAACGCTGTTGACGTAAACAATGTTAGTATCAAAGCAGTCGTAACCATTACAGATATTAACTTTTTTTTCATGTATTAATCGCCTCCCACCATAGCAAATAGCTTGCTATTTGTTGTTAAATGGTTTGTACCAGTACTATGCCAGTATATACACTCAAATTTGTACATTCAACACACAAATAATTACATGGAAAATATTACGTAAATATTACAAATATGTTTTATTTTAAAATCGTCTTATTAATTTGATATACTAAAAGCATTATTAACCTATATATGATATTATATTTACCAAAGCATGCTTCCAGTGCACTCTCTTAGAGAGTTAGAGACTTAGATTGCATCTAGCGTGAAAAATCAAATAGGAGCTAAAATAATGAGAAAAACTAAGATTGTATGTACACTAGGCCCTGCTGTAGATGATTTAGAGCTAGTAAAACAAATGATTATCGAAGGATTAGACGTTGCACGGTTAAATTTTTCGCATGGTACACATGAAGAACAAAAGAAACGTGTCGATATGTTTAAACAAGCTCGCGAAGAAGTAGGCAAAGCCTCTGCATTATTGCTCGATATGAAAGGCCCAGAGATAAGAACAGGTTGCTTTAAAGACGGTAGCGTAATGCTTGAAAATGGACAATTGTTTACATTGACTCCAAATTTAGTAGATGGCGACGATAAAAGAGTATCTATTAGTTATAAAAACCTATACTTAGATGTATTTCCTGGCGCGCCAATTTCGATTGACGACGGAAATATAGGCATGGTGGTTGAACGCATCCACGATAAAGATGTTATTTGTAAAGTATTGAACGGTGGCAGAGTGTCTAACAGAAAAGGCGTGAATGTTCCTGGAATAATGGTCCATGTTCCAATTATGGCGCAAAGCGATATTGATGATATTGCTTTTGCTGTTGACAATGACTTTGATTACATAGCCATATCCTTTGTACGAGATGCACATGATGTTAACAAAGTGCGTGAGATTGTGCAGGAAAAAGGTGGCTCTGACATAAAGCTAATTGCAAAAATAGAAACAGCCCAAGGCGTTGACAACATAGACGATATAATCGACGCATCTGATGGTATCATGATAGCTCGTGGTGATTTAGGTGTTGAGTTACCGGTCGAACAAGTCCCAATAGTACAAGTTAATCTAATACGAAAATGCTACGAAACAGGAAAGCCAGTTATTACTGCAACACAAATGTTAGATTCTATGATGCGGAACCCTCGTCCCACAAGAGCCGAGGTAAACGATGTTGCACACGCAATTTTCGACGGCACAAGCGCCATAATGTTATCTGGAGAAACGGCAGCTGGGCTATACCCGCTAGAAAGCCTAAAAACCATGGTTAAAATTGCAGTCACAGCTGAAAACTCAGTCGATTATGATTCACTATTCAGGAGCAGAGTCCTGCATTCAAATAGCGTAACGGATGCTATCAGTCACGCTACTTGTACAACAGCAATGGATCTAAAAGCAAAAGCTATTGTGACGGTTACCAAAAGAGGTGTTACTGCACAAAAGATCTCACGATTTAGACCAAACAGTCCTATCATAGCTTCAACCACATCAAAAAAGGCTATGCGACAATTATGGCTTAACTGGGGAGTGTTCCCCTGTCTAAGCAAAGAAGTCTATTCAGCTGAAGATTTGCTAGAAGTCGGCGTTGAAACGGCACTCGAATCTCATTTGATCGAACAAGGCGATCTAGTCGTTATCACTGCTGGTGTGCCTATAGGTGTGAGCGGGACTACAAACATGCTTAAGGTGCATATTGCTGGGAATCCGTTGTTGCGATAAAATATGCTTAATAAAAGTATAATTCGATATGTTCTAAGAAACGCATATTTAATAGCGTTTCTTTTTTATGCTTGCGCATTTTATGTTAATAGTTTGACAGTCTATATTCCGTTTGTTATATTTAGAATAAGACTTTAAGGAAATAATTCCAAATAATATGAATGATAAAAATAAAAGCTTTGGTGATGTAAATTTCAACACTGGGCTTAGTTCAGATGAAGTAAACGAACGCTTAGAACAAGGCAAAGTTAATTCATCTCCAAAGACCTTAACAAAATCCATAGGACAAATATTTCTGACTAACACTTTTACCCTGTTTAATGCGATAAACCTGGTGTTAGCTTTTTTTGTTGTATTAGTAGGTTCGTATCAAAATGCACTATTCATATTTGTAATAACTTGCAACATCGTTATCGGAATAATTCAAGAACTACGCGCAAAAAGCACAATAGACAAACTATCAATTATTTCTGCTCCGCATGCAAAGGTTATTAGAGCTTCACAACAACTAAATATTTCATGCGAAGATATCGTGCTCAATGATATTTTAGAATTATTACCCGGCCAACAGATTTGCGCTGATTGCATATTGTTACAAGGCAATAGCCTATCCGTAGATGAATCATTGCTAACAGGTGAATCAGAATGTGTGCTAAAAAACCCAAACGATCAGCTATATTCTGGAAGCTTTGTCGTATCTGGAAGCGGCAGAGCTGTGGTTACTACTGTTGGAAACAATTGTTACGCGAACCAAATAACAAACGAAGCCAGGAAAATGAAAGCACCATATTCAGAGCTTAAAACTTCTTTAAATAAAGTGATAAAAGCTGTAAGTTACATTATCTTCCCTCTAGGTGCATTTCTTTTTATTAAACAATATCTTACTATTGAAAATGGCATAAGAGATGCCGTAGTCAGCACCGTTGCCAGCCTTGTTGGAATGATCCCAGAAGGCTTAATCCTTTTAACCAGCGTTGCTTTAGCCGTTGGCGTAATACGACTGGGTAAAAAAAAGACTCTAGTACAAGAATTGGCGTGCATTGAAACTCTAGCTCGAGTAGATGTTTTATGCTTAGACAAAACTGGTACAATTACTGAAGGAATAATAAAGGTTGAAGATGTTATTGCATGCAACAAAACTAATATCTCAGATATTAAACAAGCTTTTAAAGAACTCACTTTTGCGATAAACGACTCAAACACTACTTTTAGCGCAATCCAATCATATTTTGGACAGTCTTCAAACTGGAAGTGTGTTGATAATACCCCGTTTAACTCACACAACAAATTCAGCGCCGCTTCCTTTGAATCAAAAGGAACATATATTATGGGTGCCTCTGAAATCATTTTCCCTAATGATGAAGAACTAAAAAACCAAATCAACGAATTCTCTAAGCAGGGTCTTAGAGTCATTGCTCTTGCACATTCACACTCAAACATTGAGGACGATCGTGTCCCCCACGATGTGTCGCTAATGGCTATAGTGCTAATGAGTGATGTTATCAGAAAAGACGCCAAACAAACATTTGATTATTTTGCTAAACAAGGTGTTATGCTAAAAGTTATTTCAGGCGATAATCCATATACAGTATCAGCAGTAGCCAAACGCGCTGGCCTTGCAAACGCGGATAAATGCATAGATTTAAGTACGATAGATAGAAATATTGAATTTGGCGATATTGTAGAAAAATATACCGTTTTTGCACGAGTCTCACCAAAGCAAAAAAAGGAACTCGTTGTTGCCCTTCAAGCAAAAGGGCATATTGTTGCAATGACTGGCGATGGTGTTAACGATATTCTTGCGTTAAAAGAGTCGGATTGCAGCATAGCTTTAGCTTCTGGTTGTGATGCTACCAAACAGGCTTCCCAGTTAGTACTGTTAGACTCAAACTTCAGTGCGTTAATATACGTTGTAGCTGAAGGACGGCGAGTAGTTGGCAATATTGAACGTGTCGCTTCTATGTATTTGGTAAAAACCATAGCTTCGATCCTTTTAGGTGTGCTTATTGTTTTCTTACCGTTTGCATACCCCTTCTTCCCCATACATTTTTCGCTAGTAAGCTCCCTAGCAGTGGGTATACCATCGTTTTTCTTGGCTATCGAGCCAAACACAGAACGCATTAAAGGAAACTTCTTACGCAAAGTATTAGCACGTACTATTCCCAGTTCATTAGTATTAGTATTGGGCGTTTTATTGGCACAAATATTTAGTTCGATTGTAGGTATGGAGATTGAACAAACACGCACACTATGCGTAATCATTCTAGCAGTTGTCAGCTTCATCGTACTCTATAGAGCAAGTATCCCCTTAAAACATTGGAAAATTGCTTTGATTATTGTGTTGGTGGGTGCTTTCATAATTGCATTTTTCTTCTTTAAACCTCTTTTCTTATTAACACCAATCAACATAGAAATGTTGTTGTTCGCTATTTTCTTCTTTATTGCAACGTGGCCTTGCATACGTATTGGTCAAAATTTTATTGCAAACTCAACAGGCAGGCTTGATTCTTTCTTCCACCGTATTGATCTGTATTAGTAATAAAGCTGTTATAAAATTAGACATATACAAAAAGACCGACGAAATCATTCGCCGGTCTTTTAACTAAAGTGCAAGTATTTTTAATATTTCTCGTTTATGTTTTACGAACTCATCAGACACAATAAACTCATTAGTTCTTGGCCTTTTTGCATTTACTATTATCTCATTAGAAATTACGCCAGGCGGGCCTGTCATAATATATATTCGATCTGATAATAGAATAGCCTCATCTATGTCATGTGTAATAAATACCGTAGACATATTGATTCGACGCATTAAATCCAAATACCAGCTATGCATGGATCTCTTGGTGATCGCATCAAGTGCCGAAAACGGTTCGTCTAGCAACGCAACATCACTTGAAAACAAATACGTTCTAAGTAACGCAGCACGCTGGCGCATCCCTCCAGATAGCTGTGATGGGTACTTTTTTTGAGTGCCATCAATCCCAAATTCACTAAAATGCTTGTTTGCGATTTCTCTAGCTTCTTTTTTTTGAGTACCACGGATAAAGAGCGGTAAGCAAACATTATCTATCACAGTCAAGTGCGGTTGTAATAAATCTTTTTGCTGCATGTAGCTAACATGTCCAGTTTTTCCCGTTTCATCCTGCCCATTAATTAGCACCTGCCCATTATCTGCTTTAAGCACACCTGACATTATATTAAATAGGGTACTCTTTCCAACTCCGCTAATACCCAGCAAACTAACTAGTTCGTTTTGTTTTAAATTCATGCTAACGTCTTTTATTACCGGTGCACCACCAAAATTTACGGTTATACTTTTTGCTTCAAGTTTATATGCGTCCATGCTTTCTTTCACCAATTACTCCGGAAGATAGTCGTTGGTAAATCCAACACCAGCACCAATCTTACTCTCGATTAATCCCTTTTCATACATCCAATCATAGAATGCATCCCAACGAGTTTGATCAATATATCCCCACTGACTGGCATCTGCAATATATTTATCAGATAAATATTCCTGACTAGCCTTAACAATGTCTTCATCCAGTTCGGGTGCATACTTCAAAAGGATCTCTGCCGCTTCATCAGGGTTATCGATTGCATACTGATATCCCTTTGCTGTTGCAGCTAAAAACGCCTTAGCTTGGTCACCATTTTCTGCTAGATATTCATTATTTGCAACAATAACAGGAGAATAAAAATCCAATACAGGATCAACATCCTTAAGGTAGAAGAAATTTGTATCTATATCCTTAACCTCCGCTGCTACGCCATCCCATCCATAATATATCCAAACCGTATCCATATCAGTTTGCAACGCTGCAAGGGTATCAGTTACAGTATTTGGAACCATCTCTACATCGTCATAATTTCCGCCGTCACTAGTGATAATTTCTTTTAAAATTGCCTTTTCGATAGGCATATCCCATGTTGCATAGGTTTTTCCTGCCATATCCTTAGGGCTCTCAATACCATCTTCTTTAAGCGAAATAATTCCAGAAGTGTTGTGCTGCAGTATAGCTGCTACAGCTGAAACTTCCATGCCATTTTCGCCTGTGATAGCAGGTGCCAAGGATTCCTGGAAGTCTATACAAAACTCAGCATTCCCAGCAGCCACTAACGATACTGCTCCACCTTCAGGTGGTTGAATAACGTCTACATCTAAACCTACTTCGTCATAATAACCATTTTCTATAGCTACATATATGCCCGTATGGTTTGTGTTTGGTGTCCAGTCTAATACAAACGTAATTTTCTCATTTCCATTATCTGTTGTTTGATTTGTCTGTGCGCAAGCCACCATAGATATTGCCATAACAATTACCAATAATAGCGCACTAATCCTCTTAATCATTTTTTACCTTCCTCCTAATTAAATCCCTATTCTACATTGGCAACGCGATCATTTTCAATCCGCTTCCAAGGCATTATTCTTTTTTCTACAACATCTACCAACTTCATCAAAAGCAAGCTTACAATAACAATTAGTATTATTACCGCGAACATCTTATCAAAAGCATACGATTTTTTTACTCGTATCATATAGACACCAAGTCCCGCGGTTCCACCCAACCACTCAGCAATAACTGCTCCTACTACAGAATATGATACAGATATCCTTAGTCCTGAAAAAAAGCCTGGCATCGCATTAGGTATTTTTATATACCGATATACGTGATGTTTTTTTGCTCCCATGGCTCTAACAAGATTTATCGCATCTATGTCCGATGATTTAAATCCAGATAACAAAGATACCGTGATAGGAAAGAAGCATACCATTACAATAAGAACTATCTTAGGTTCCATATTATACCCAAACCAAAGCACTAATAATGGCGCAATAGCAACGGTGGGTATGGTCTGAGTTACTACCAATACTGGATGCAACATCTTGTACAGCACATTAAATCTATCCATTAAGAGCGCTATTATAAAACCAAGTACTATACTTATCCCTAATCCTATAAATGCTTCGCTTAACGTTATGGCAGAATGCTCCATTAAAACAGGGAATCCCTTAACAAACGCCTCTACTACTGAAATAGGAGACGGAAGCATAAACTCTGGTATCCACCCTGTTTGAGTTGCAATATGCCATATGATTATTATGGCACATATCAAGGCTGCCGGATAAATTTTATTCGTGATGCTTTGATACTTTTTCATCAATAGTCCAAATTCCGCCTTCTGGCTTGTACTGCACCTTAATGTACGACATTACACTAGGCGCACCTTCCTCAATGCAAATTTCCAAACAACGTTTAACCATTTCCATTAACTGATTAAAATCACCCTCGACGGTTGTTTCAAAAGGTGCAACATAAACATTTAGTCCCGTAGACTTTATATAAGCAATGACCTTATCAACAACTGGGATAACCTTACAAGTATCTACCGACGGTAATACTTGGATCGCTACGCTTGCGTTAATCATAAAAAAATACCCTCCAATAAAAATTAAAAGCCTCCTGAACTATTCAGAAGGCTTTGATTACACCACCACATATATGCACGCTATAACTTCCCTCCGCTAGCATTATCTAGATCAGGTAATGGGTCGGAAACACGTGTTTCCCTCTCAGCCAATATCTTAGCTCCCCCAAATAATATATTAATTTACTATAAACTACGATAGCACCAATTTAACACATTGTCAATCGTTTTTATTATAACATCATCGCAGAATCGTCTACTATTGTTTCACCGCCACAATCCTCAATTTCACCATGAAACACTCCATATATTTCTAAATATCCCGCATTTTTAACATCCCCAATAATTGCGCCTTCAACAACAACCGTAGCACCTTTTTCAATTGTTACATTACCCTGAATTCTACCTTTAACCTCCAGCTTAAAAGGAGCAGGAACAACTACATCCCCCATAATAGTACCAAACAAATCTAAGTTGTCAGTAAGCATCTTATCATCCATCAGCGTTGACGTAATTACTTCCATATTTTCCTCCATTAACACATATTCTACAAATAGTATAATGCAAAACCATTTATTTTAATAGAGCAAAACTAAACTAATTTAGTCGCGTGTTTAATTCAATAAGCAACCTTCATATATTTCATCATTTCCCCTCTATATGAAAAACTATTGGGTTTCCTCTTGTAACCTATAGACGCCAGTATCTCCAAATTCTTCCATCATATAAGCTTGAGTATTGATATGGTATTCGTCTTTTAAAAATATTTGAACTAGCGATGGATCTTCAGCAACCAAATACACATCTTCCCTAGTTAAGCTAGTAAACATGTTGTCAATCTTATAATCTCTTAAAAATTGAAAATATCTGGGCGATTTAGTATACCAGCCACCTAATAACGAAAAGTTTTCAAACATACCTTTATCGGGCGCATCAAAAACATCGTAGGCCTTATATCGACTGCCTCCCGCAACCACTGTACTTAAAAATACTTTATCCTTATTATCAGCAATATAATCATCCAATCTAACTACATTTCCATACTTTTCAATTGGTCTTGATTGTGCAGCACCGATCACACCCATATTAAAGCTTATCAGCCCAAAAAGCGCAAGAATCATAGCTGTGGTTATACCGATGCTCCTCATGGTCTTTTCATTTTTCCAAAGCCTATCTTCTTTCTTGAAAAACCTAAACTTTGAGTAATCAACCATCATAATAAGCGCTAATATCCCCATTATATAATGCGGAAAAACGGTTCTCATAGGCGCACGTTGTAATAATATAAATCCAGCGTGAATGCATAACACCATAGCATAAACGACTATTGGAACAAGCTTTTTCTTGCTCGTCAACAAACAAATAGTAAGCATCATAGTCAAACATATAAGTACACCAATGTACCCATCAAATCGTATACTTTCAAAAAATTCTCTAGTTGCATTAAAGATTGATATCCCGCTAGCTTTAGTATTTTCATTGATATATGTTAGCTTTTCAGTAGTATATATGTTTTCATCCGCTATCATCCATTCATAAAACACGTCATAATCAGTTTTTGACCAACTAATAGTTTTAAATACATCAATATTTTCATGATAATCAATAGGTGGTTTGTCTAATAACGCACTGCGTTGTTGATTGAACTGATAAAATTCTTTCCAGCTTTCATCACTATTTACGTTATCATTAATGGAATTAGCTCCCACACATATAGCAACTGTTATCAAAAACCACAATAACGGTTTAAAATACTTTTTCTTACCCGCATAAAGAACGTATACTATCACAAATGGTATTACCGACAGATAAGTATTATATCTAAGCATCACGCCAAAAAGTATTAATATACTAGAAACGCACAGCATTATTATTTGTTGTTTACGCATTGAATAATCCGTTTTATTGTTTAATGCATGGAACGCTAACAAACAACCAGCTGTTAAACACAAATATGACTGCAAAGTAAACTGTATTTGCATAGTAATAGGTATTGTAGCAATTATCGTGAAAACAGCTGCCATAACATATTTACTCCGCATAGAGACATGATTTAAAATAACAAAAACACAACAGCTACACGAAATAAATATTAACATAATATGTAACCACGCATACCAGTTTATCACCGGAGCAATAGTATACAACCATTGGAGTAATGAACCATATATTATGCTAGAAAAAACTAAATTGGGACTAATATCGCCATATGCCCCAGACACCGTAAGACTCATCGCGTAATCGTCATTTGTCTGATACTGGCACCCAAATACCAAAATGACAAATAGCATCGCTCCAAACGTAACGATGCACGAAATAATTAAATCTCTCGATGCCTTGGTCATAGCACCACTTAGTTCAGTGTTTTGTTTCATTACTAATGGCTACCCCACACTTATCTATTATCAAAACAATGTAAACACAATTATCCCAATTACAATCAGAACATTCCCAACAACTTTTTTCAGCGTAAGTTTTTCTTTTAAAAACCCGAAACCCAAAAACATTATAAACACATAAGATAGGCAATTAATAACGCTACCATACTTATACTCAATCCACTGATAGCCAATTATATTGATGCACAACGTAAATGCCAGTATTGCATATGAGGTTATCACCAAAGGATTGAAATATTCTTTTACTTGACTATCATGACTTTTATTTGCACTTACTTTAAGCAAAGTTTGCGAGATTGCAGTCAAAAAGGCTCCAATTATAAAAATAATTACTGATGTCGTACTATTATTCATCGCCCTGCACCACCAGCCATATGCCTAAAACGATAATCAGAGACCCTATTATATTTCCTATCGTAATAGCTTCATTAAATAATAAAATCGCCCAAACAAGCGTCCAAAGCGTTAAGAGTGAACGATTTGCATATGCCACCGTTAAATCCATCACCTTGATAATCTTTTGATAGAAATATGCATAAATCGCAAGCACAACAAAAATTAGCGCTCCAATAGTGATTACTTCAAAAGAGATTAAACCGGATACCATAGCAGCATTTGCAGCAACCTTACATAAAACACCCACTACAGAATACAATATTATGTTGATATGCAAAAAAATTAAATATTTTAAGTTGGTCTTTTTTGATTCCTGTTTTGTCTTTTCGGTATCTTTATCGCTCAATTGCAAGCTCCTCGCTATCCATAATTCTGATTACTCTTGCTGGATTCCCCGCAACAATAGCTCTATCAGGAACATCCTTAGTCACAACTGAGCCCGCACCAACAACGGCGTCCTCTCCAATATAAGATACTCGTGGCAAAATTGTAGCATTTGCACCAATCCAACAACGGTTTTTAAATACTACGCCCGTCATATCGATGGTTTTTTTCTTTTGTTGCGTCCTATAACCATCCATTTTGTGTATATGAGTTAATACTGTACTACCCAAAGAAAACCAAACATCATTCTCAACGGTAACATCACCAGAAAAATCTATAGACACACCACGAGCCAAAAGCACGTTGTTTCCTATTTTTATCTTCCCTGGACCCCTATGTGCATGGTATAAGCATACCTTATCTTCAATTGATGGACGCTTACCTATTTTGAACACACACCAAAAAGCTATCCGTCTTACCCAAACAAGTCCAGGAAGGTTAAAGAGCTGTATCCCAAATACCATTTGCACGAATCTTCGTATAGCTTCTAGCAAAAAACTCATATTATGCTTAGTCCTCCTGTTCTTTTACAGTGCCATCTACACGTTCCTTAACAACATATTGCGGAGTCTTATTTATACTTAAATAAACTCGTCCAACATATTCACCCAGCAATCCTATGCTAATTAGTTGTACCCCGCCTAAAAATAATACGATAGCTATAGTAACGCCCCAACTTGCAACCTCAATCGGACTGATGATAGCATGAACTGCCATCCAAACACCCAGCACAAGCCCAATAAACGAAAAAAGCGCTCCTATCGTGGTCGCCCAACGAAGAGGCTTAATCGAAAAGTTTGTAAACCCATTCATCCAAAGGCTTAAAAGTTTCTTTATGGTATATCCAGATTTCCCAACCTCACGGGCATCATGTCGTACTTCTACGCAAGCAGCATTTCTAGTTACTCTCAAAAACAACCCGGGCATATATGGAAAAGGCTTATCGTATTTCACCACCTCATCCACCACAAAACGTCTTGCAACAAAATAACTACTTGTATGCATACCCTTTGGCTTTCCCAACATCATCGTCTGCATCTTTGAATTAACAAAACTTCCAAAGTTCCTAAACAAGCTATGTTTTTTTGAACCATAGTACCCATAAACTAAGTCTAAGTCATCTAATAATAGTTTGTTTAATATCTTTGGCATTTCCTCAGGAGGTGTCTGCAAATCGTCATCTAAACAAATTATATAATCCCCACTAGCTTGCTTTAGACCCGCCATGATCGCATTTGCCTGGCCAAAGTTCTTCGAAAGATTTAAGGCAATAACGCTTTTATCGCTACATAATCTTTTGCAAACCTCAAAGGATTCATCTTTACTGCCGTCATTTACCAGTATCACTTCATAAGTAAACTCATTTTCCATCGCCAAAACAGTTTCGCCAATTCTTTTTACAACCTGCGAAACAGTATCTCTTGAATTATATACAGGAATTACAAACGACAGCTTCTCTCGCGTAATCTCATTCATTGCCCAACCTCGATCTTAATACTATCCAAAGCATTCTCCAATACTTTTAGTGCTTCATCGAGTGTTTTACCCTTAGTAATAACATGTCCCACCCGATCAGGACCAACCTTAAACTCTCTTATTTCATCGCCTACGTCGTAATCTATTTGGACTTGAACAATACGTTCATCGTTCAAATCACAATTATTGCTTATCGATTTAACTACCCCTGACTTATCCGAAAGAATAAGCATACTTGCATTTGGTGTTTGACATCTAACCCTAAAATCGGTATTTTGACCAAGCGCTGCTTTAAGTATTTGCTCATAGTAGTCTATTCCATAATATATTGCTGTTAGCTCTGCTAGACAAGTAGCTCCCGATCTTGCGCCAATTTCAAGCACATATAGTTTACCATCACTCAAAATAAAATCTGCATTAATTGCACAAGTATCCAGTCCTGCGCTCTTGATTGCCCTCTGAAGTTGCAGCTTTAGATCCTCCATAATACCTTCAGACAATTTATACGGCGCAAAATGCCCTATCGGCACACCAGTATCACCTTTAAAGACATAATCGCCATGCGGTATTATTAGTTTTATTTCACCACTTTCAACAAAAGCCTGAGCCCCAAATTCTTCTCCATAAATATACTCTTCAACCACTACTGTTTTCTGCCTCGATACAGATAAAGCTACCTCAAATGCATCGCTAAGCTCATCGATTGATTTTACAACGGTGATTCCTCGACTGCCAGAACTGTCAGTTGCCTTTACAACAACCGGCTTATCAAGCTTATTAAATGCATCTTTACACTCATCAAACGTAGTCGCTTTAAAATACTTAGCGGTCCTTACCGAGTGACTCGTAAAAGCGTCTTTCATGCGAGCTTTATCATTTACGATACAAGCAGCATCATAACTAATTCCGCGCAATCCTAATTCTTCACACACATATCCCAGCGATACTATAGCAACATCCGTGCCAGCCGTGCATATCCCATCAACACATTCAGCTTTTGCTACCTCCAGCACACCTTGATAGTCCGTCGTGTCAACATAAATAATCTTATCAGCAAACTTAAAACCAGGATGATTACCCGGTGTACTAACAACAATGGAAAATATCCCGAGTTCGTTCGCCTTTTTGATAAGCGGTACCTGATAAATACCAGCACCCAGAATCAAAACTTTTTTCATTTTACCTCCCGCGATAGTCCCTTTGCCCATACCTAACCTAAATAAAACTTTCTAACACAATCAACTATGTGTTTAACCTGCTCATCACTCAACTCATAATAAAGTGGTAACCTAACAAGTCTCTCACTATGGGAAGTCGTAAACCTATCTTCACCGCAAAACCTACCATACTTTTGTCCTGCAGGTGCACTGTGCAATGGCACATAATGAAAGGCTGGGGATACTCCTTTGTTTTTCATGTAATTAATAAAATCCGATCGTTCTTGGAGATCCCTACACTTTAAAAAGAATATGTGACCATTGTGCTTACAATAATCGGGAACGACTGGTAGTTCAACCAGTCCTTCCGACTCTAATTCTTTTATTCCATTATAATATGCATTCCAAATATCTACACGTCTATCAGTAATTTGCTTGCCAATTTCAAGTTGCGCATCAAGATTTGCAACATTAATTTCGCTAGGTAAATAACTCGACCCTACTGTCTGCCAATTATACTTGTCCACTTCGCCTCTAAAAAACCTACTTCTATCTGTGCCCTTTTCCCTTAGCATCTCAGCCTCGAGCATATACTTTTCATCATTTAAGATCAAGCATCCGCCCTCACCCATAGATAGGTTTTTTGTATCATGGAAACTATACGTTCCCATCTCACCTAGTGTCCCTAATGGTCTTCCTTTATATGATGCAAATATTCCTTGAGCCGCATCCTCTAACAAACACAATCCATATTCATCTGCAATATTTCTTATTTCATCCATCTCGCAAGCAACTCCTGCATAATCCATAACACATATCGCCTTTGTGCGGGGTGTAATTGCTCGTTCAATCAATGTTTCGTCAATGTTCATAGTATCTGGTCTAACATCTACAAAAACGCATGTAGCTCCTCTTAGAGCAAAAGCATTCGCCGCTGACGAAAAATTATACGATGGTAAAATTACTTCATCACCCTCACCCACTCCGATGAGAATAGCCATCATATCCAACGCATGACTACAAGATGTCGTCATCAACACCTTTTTAGCGTTTATCTGCTTTTGGATAGTTTCACTAACTCTTGCTGTAAACGGTCCGTCACCACTTGTTTTTCTGTTTACTGAACATGCCTCAATAATGTTATCTAGTGACTTTGGCAAAAAGGTGGGTAAATTATACGGTATCATAAAACACATTCTCCAAAACTTATATGCATGACACAAAAAGCCATAAACATATCAGATTAACATACAGATTATTATAGATTACTAATCATGCTATTGCAAGGCTTTATTGCTTCAAACTTAACGTCCCTTTATCCTAATTTTTTCTATGATTTTACAATAGAACTGTTCTATAATGGATACTATAACAATTATTTTATTATATAAACAAGGAGTAGTTCGATGAACGAAAAACACTCGACGTCTATTGAAAAAGTTTTAAGCGCTACGATTGAATCGCTTTATCAAAATGGGCTATCAAACACAACCACTCGTGTTATTGCAAAAAAGGCTAACACCAACGTTTCTTCTATAAACTATCACTATAAAAGCAAAGACTCACTATTAGAAGAAGCACTTCAATCAATCATCAATGAAATATTTGATTGGGATGAAATATACTCGTTAGACGATATTGACGAAAAAGACAGTATAGTCTATGCCCTAGACCTAATCATCCAAACGCGAATCAATTGCCCAAGCAATACTGTAATCCTGCTGGACCAAATAATGCAAAGCCAATTTTTGCCCGTATTCATGAACCGTATTCTTTCATTAATGAGTAGCATCACTGATCGCCTTATCAAAAAGAATAAAAGTCCTATTACCGAAACTTCCATAAGCGTTAGCCAAATATTCTTCAGTGTGCTTTTGCCCGGAATCTTACAACCAAATTTGCAAGACTCCCTAGATTGCATTAACCTTTTTGATGACAAAGAACGCCTTGCTTATATACGTAACGCGGTTAATAAGCTATTATAGCTAACCTGCCATATCACGCTTGTTGTAATTAACATACGATACAATAAAGCATGCGATGATTATGATTGTTACAATAGCTACGTATTTTAATTCCAAAACTCCAGAATGCACCAGCTTTGGTGGATCAAAATACTTTATAGGTGCAACATACTTTAGCCAGGATACTGCACTATTCACGCCTGATACCATGCCTAAAAAGAACGTCGCAAACAGTATCCCTAGTCCAACCGAAGTCATGCTTTTGTTGTTTCTGCTTTGTAGTAATGATGTCATTAACCCAATTGCAAAAAACAATATCTGAAGCAACAGCATAGCCAAACTCATTAACAAAATAATATTAATATCTACGCCGTCTTTTGCTACCAAGCTAGTTATTATAATAGTCGAAATAGAAAATACTATGTTCAGTAAAATCAGGGTTGTAAGCCCAGCGAATACTTTGTTGGTCATAATATAATTTCTTGTTACTGGCTTTGAATACAAAAACTCTATCGTCCTATCACTTTCTTCTTTTGCAACAATACTCCCACCTATTATTATCGCATGCGCGCCAGAGGCCAATAGTATATACTGAAATATATAAGACAAAAAAATCCAAAGGCTTGGAAAAATCAGAACCAGCTAACCCAAACGCATCCATCATCTCTTTTGGCATTACTTTCATAAGTTCACTCATCATTTGTGGATTCTGTGAAAAGGAAGAAAACATGCTCATTGCAAAAACAAACAATCCCGATATACATACCGCCCAAATCAACAATCCCTTAAAGCCTTGCCTTAACTCGTGTGTATATAGAATCATTTAGCCTCCTCCTTAATGTAGAAATGCATAAACACTTCTTCAAGGTCAGGTTCTTCAATAGCCATATCTATGATGGTATATTTATTAAGTTCATTTATTAACGCATTAGCGCCACCGCGATAAATAAAGCTTATTTTAGCTCCATCCTTAGTAATTTTTTCAACCCCATCTAATGCAATGTTTGTTTTCTCAGGGTCTTCAACCTCCAACGTAACCCGTTTGTACTGTTTTTTATGTAATTCTTCCATCGTTTCTTCACAAATCACCTCTCCGTCCCTGATGATACCTACTCTTTGACAAATCTTTTGTACCTCACTCAATACATGCGATGAAAAGAATATTGTCTTTCCTCTATTGTTCTCTTCCTTTAAGAAATCGAAGAACTTGTTTTGCATTAATGGATCAAGTCCGCCTGTTGGTTCATCAAGTATCAAAAGCTCAGGATCATGCAACAAACACTGCACTATCCCTACCTTTTTCTTGTTTCCAAACGACAATGAATTTATGGGGCGACCTTTTTCTAACTCAAAATATTCTGTTAACATATCTATTCGCTTAATAGCGTGATCACCATAGTATTTAGCGGAATACTTTAAAAAATCAATTACCTTCATGTTTCCATAAAGATTAACTTCAGACGGCAAATATCCAACTTTATGCTTTATTTTAGCCAATTCTTTATCTTTACATGGTCGTCCAAGTAACTCTGCGCTACCTGACGTTGGAATAATAAAACCCAGCAATGTCCTAATAGTTGTGGATTTACCTGCACCATTAGGCCCAATAAACCCATAAATTTCTCCCTTTTCTATACATAAATCAACAGATTCAACGCCTCTGCTTTTCCCATAATACTTTTTTAATGCCTTAGTTTGAATTGCCGGCATGTTATATCCCCCTTTCTTTGATAGCTACCCATACAGGTATGATTATAGCATATTAGGTCTCCATTTTATAGCATTCCTTCATTACAAAATAATCGTCTCTACCCATCTATGCATACTCTATATGGTATATATTTTATAAGGGAGCGCTAATGATGACTTACGATTATCAAAACAAATATGTTTATCCACCACGCGATCAACATAGAAGAGATAGATATCCTAGGCACCCACGACGTGATTTTCCCCGCGGAATAAATCCATGGGATCGAGGTGGACGTTGCCCACATAGCAGATGCCCATATGATGGCTACTATAGGGATTACGAAAGACCCCGCGATTTTGATCGTTGGTATAACCGCTAAATACCAAAAGAGAGCTCTTATGCTCTCTTTTTTTATGTAATTATGCAACATGCATCTGTATTGACTATCTCTCATATACTACTTTAAAATAATCTAAGAGGTGACACCATGACATACATAGTTCAGCAAGGCGATACACTGTATTCTATTGCACAACGTTACGGAGTTACAATATGCGCACTAATCTCTGCAAATAATTTGTATGACGATTCCCTGTTTGTTGGCCAATCACTCTTTATCCCTGTACTTCCCGTTGGTACATTTAGTGTTGGAAGTCGTGGTGCTGCTGTAGCACAACTGCAAAGAGTTTTATCCAATATGGGCTATGATTTAGACGTTGACGGTATATACGGTCCTGTAACCGCAGACATCATTTATAGCATACAAAAAAAATATCCCGAACTTGTTCCCGACTCGATATATGGTCCTCATACTAGATACTTTCTGCAAAATATGATAAACAATGGCTATAAAATAGTTAAAGGCCCTGACGATATCAGAGTACTTGTAAATAAAACTAACGCACTACTCCCAAGCTATTATCCAACAGATCTCGTCGTGCCTTCTATCCCTTTTTCCACCCCATACTTTGAAGAAAAAAAGTTCCTCCGTCATCCAACTGCAATCGCTATAGAACGATTATTTTCTGCTGCGCGTTTATCTAACGTTTCATTAACGGCAATATCAGGGTTTCGACCATATTATAGGCAAGCAGAAATATTCCTGCGTAATTGGCAACAAGACGCGGACGAAGCCAATCGAACAAGTGCGCGTGCAGGTGAAAGTGAACATCAAACAGGGCTTGCACTAGACGTAAGTAGCCCGTCTGTAGACAATCAATTGATCGAAGAATTCGGCGATACGGACGAAGGCCGTTGGCTGGCCCAAAATGCACCTTTATTTGGCTTCATTATCCGTTATCCAAAAAGCAAAGAAGATATAACAGGCTATAGTTATGAACCTTGGCATTTAAGATACATTGGCTATCCATTATCTGTACTGGTAACAAATAGCGGATTAACATACGAAGAATATCTAAATACTACTGAATGCTAATTACATAGGTACTATCTCATAATCCTGCTCAAACAGGTCAATGAACAACACCTTGTTGTTTAAAATTCCTCCCCTACCCAACAAAAGTTTTATCACCTCTGATGATTGAATACTTCCAACTACTGCAGGAGTAAACGATAGCGTTCCAATCTTTTTGCCACTATTCTTATCGGTTGAATTCTTGTACAGTTTATTAAGTGTGTCATCCCCCGGAAAAATAGTTGTAACCTGTCCGTACCACCCAGCAACAGCTCCATGAACCATAGGAACATCTAGCCTTTTTGCCGCAGACTGAAGTATCATCCTAATGTCAATGCTGTCTAATGCATCAACAATAACATCATGCCCACTTAATAATTGCATAGCGTTTTCTTCATTCAAATACTCATAAACTGAGTTAACCGAAACCTCTGGATTAACATCATGTAACCTTTTTCTTGCTATTTTAACTTTACTTTTCCCAATCAAATTTTCAGCAGAAAAAAGTTGACGGTTAAAATTGGTTCTATCAAAAACATCACCATCAATTACCGTAATGCTTCCCACCCCTATGCGAGCTAAAGTCTCTAATATGTACCCACCTAGACCACCACATCCAATTACACATACTTTCTTCGTTGCTAACAATTCTTGCTCTCTAATACTTATACAACATTTATTTTTGAAGTATTGCTCCATTATTAACCCCCACCTGTTGGCGGAAATATCGACACCACATCGCTTGGATCAAGTTCAGCCGATACATCGCCCGTCAATCCATTTACCAGCAAAATAGCTATGTCTTCATTTGGAATATCAAGCTTATCAATAAGCATTTGCACAGTATCTCCTTCATCCATTTCAACAAATACTTCCTTGCCTCTGCCTTCTCTTAGCGTTGCAAACAATCTAGCCTTAATATTCATCTTTACCTCCTAACTATCAATTTGTTATTATATGCAATAAACAATTTTTCTGGCCCATAAACAATCGCCACAAGATGGGACATTGCTATAACAATCGGCTTTTGCATCTGATACCAAGTCACATCCGTCTGCCCAGTCACAATCTATACATGACGGATAATGATTATTATACACTGTTGATCTAAAATAGCTATACTCTTCACTATCCCATATTTCTTGAAACGTAGAATCCTTTATTTTACCAAACGAATGTGCATGAACCTGCTTTATTCTTCCAAATACTGACTCACTACAATCGTGTGCAAACCTATAACACGGAACGACATCTCCGTCCACATTTATCATAAGTGCGTCATTATCAATAAACCTACATCGTCTTTCCGTCTTTAGTTGGTATGCAGGCAACATAACATCGATTCCTCGTCTAAAAATATGCGCGGAGATATCATAAAATAATTTTTTGATCTCATCATTTTCATAGCGTGTATATGTAATAATTTCTTCATCACTTTTTGATGCTGGCAATATATTAGATATAATCACCTTATTTGCGCAAATTCCCTTAGATAAATCAATTACATCCATAACTTGGTGCATATTATTTTTTGAGATTACCATCTGCACAAAGAGCATTGGTGTGCTTTTTTGCTTTGCTTTTTTCTGTAAATTAAGGAGCTTAATGTTCTCAACCAGCTTTTCTAGAGGATACCCTCTAACAGCATAATATTCGTCATCTAACCCGTCAATCGATACTACAACCTCATCCACGCAGTCGACCATAGCCTTGACTACTTCCTCATCCATTATTGTTCCGTTTGTGGTAATGATTAGCTTTTTATCCCTCAACTGATATATCGTATCAAGTACATTTGGGCTATACATAGGCTCACCAATTCCACCCAATACAACTTCTTGTATTGTGCTATTTTCTTTTATCTCATTAACACACTTGTCAAGAACACTTTTTTCCATGTCCTTTGCAGGCTCTGTCCATGACTTTCGATAGCACATGCTACAGTTTAAGTTGCATTTACTGGTAAGCTCTAAGTATACCTTTCTTATTGCCATTCAAATCACCATTCTGTATTTATTCGTGACGCTTTCGCCACATACATAGTGTATATAAAAGGGCTTCAAATTGAAGCCCTTTTATATAACTTATGATTTATATTCCTAATTCATCCTTTTTTGCTTGAGTAGGAATGCCATCAGCAGACCATCCACGTAGCTCATAATATTCAGGTAACAGCTCTGAGAGTTTGTTGACCCAGCCTTTTGAAGGTCCTTCAGAAATCTTATCCTCAAGAAGTCGCTTAGGTAATGTATCCTGTGAAGGATCAATGCCAGCTTCAAGATTGAACAAACGCTCAATGTTCCAAATTCTATCACCAGCCTGCAAAACATCATCTGCAGACCACTCTTGACCAAGAGCAGCACTAATTAATGCAGCATAATCGGGAGCTCCCATTGCAAACGATGTAAACAAGCACAATCCTGATGCATCGATGAAAGCTGTAAAGTCTTGGAAAATCTTACACCAAGTAGCTTTGCCTTCTAGTGAAAATCTATCAAGCGCCTCAGGGAGTCCTAGGATCTCAGGTGAAATCATATATCCACGAACGTGACATCCGCCACGATTTGATGTAGCATACTGTAGTCCTTGACCCTGAATACCGCGTGGGTCATACGCAGGAAGCTCCTGCTTCTTAACTGTCATGGATAGCTCCGGCACGCCATAAGAATCTGTCAGACGATAAGAACCATCAGCCATCTTATCACCCAAGGTCCCTTCACGCATTCCCATACGCTTCGTCCACTCAATAACAGCTTCAGCATTACCAAACTCAAGAGATAATCCATCCGTATCAGCATCTTTAATATATCCCTTTTCATATAGCTCCATAGCTGCTGCAATAGTAGAACCTGCAGATATAGTATCAAGACCCATCTCATTACACCAATAGTTTGCTTTTATTACTGCTTTTAAGTCATTAACACCACAGTCGCCGCCAAATGCCCAAATAGTTTCGTACTCTGGTCCACCGCCCTCAATATCATCAACCTTACAGTAACGACCACAGGCTATTGGACAACGGAAACAAGGATCTTTTCTGACTAAATATTTTTCAGTCATAGTTTCGCCGCTGATATCTTCTGCATCACTAAACTGAGATGTTTGCCAATTGTTAGTTGGGAATACGCCACTCTCGTTGATTATATTAACCAATACGGCGGTTCCATATGTAGGCAACCCAGCTCCAGTTACGCCGTTTTCCTTGATTTTCTCCATGCAGACCTTAACAGCATCCTTAAGTCGTTTAGCATCAGCAACTTCTACGCTACCTGTACCACGAACAACGATTGCTTTAAGGTTCTTTGACCCCATAACAGCTCCAACACCTGAACGTCCAGCCGCACGGTCTTTATCATTCATTATAGAAGCCATATAAGATAATTTTTCGCCAGCAGGTCCAATTGTTAAAATACGTGATTTTGGGGGAGCTTCTTGTGCCAATATATCTGTTGTTTCAGAAACGACCTTGCCCCAAACATGACTTGCATCCTTGATTTCAACTTTATCGTCCTCAATGGCAATATAAACTGGCTTACCCGATTTACCTTCAACTATGATCATATCATAGCCAGCAAACTTTAACTCAGGGCCCCAATATCCACCCGAGTTTGAACATGCAATAGTCCCAGTCAACGGAGATTTAGTTACCACCATGTAACGACCTCCAGTAGGAGTCGGTGTTCCCGTTAAAGGACCAGTAATAAAAAACAGCTTATTATCCTCTGCAAATGGATTGATTTTTGCATCTACTTCATCAGCATACATTTTTGTTCCTAGACCCCTACCGCCAACATAATCCTTAGCCAATTTCTCATCCAACGCCTCAACTGATATCGTGCCAGTCGAAAGATTGATTCTTAAAATTTTGCCTTGGTATCCGAACATAAAAAACGCCCCCTCTGTTTGAATTAAGTACACATTTGCACAGATCTAATAAAAACTAAATCGGTTCAAATCCTTTCCAAACACGGGAGGCAACACAGTTTCCTGTCTCACCCATAGGCTAATATATCATGGCCTACAACTTTAAATATATCAGCTCGGATCATAATATTAAGCTAATCGCTACAAACATGCACCAGCTTTTTTGTTACTATCATTATACCATTATTAGCTTGAACTTCAATACTTTATGACATATTCTAAGCGTATGTAACCTATTATGGAACTATTCTTTGAAAATTTCGTGGTTAAAATATTGTGAAAAACTAGGAGACATGTCATGGAAACTCAAACACTTGAAATGAGAGGCATGAAAAGGTCAGCAATAGTTGATTATTTCATCTCATTAGGCGGAAACAGACTAGATGAACACAACTTTGATTATGGTGACTGGAGTGTGCATATTGCCAATCAAGGAATGATTAAATACCGTGTTATTGAAGTCCCTTCTACAAAAATCACCTTTACTGGTCATTCATCTGCATTGCCTCCTGCTATTCACAATCTACGCATGCAATTCTTAAGCGCAGGTGGGTGATTATCATACACGCATAAGATGGACTACCTCCCCTTCCTATTTTAGACAAAGGTGCATTGTGATATAATATAACAAAACTGCAGGAGGATTATATGAACTCAAGAACAATGGAATTTCCAATAAAAATCAGAGCTTATGAAATTGATGCTATGGGTGTGGTCAGCAACACTCATTATGTACGTTGGTTTGAAGACCTCAGGCATGAGTTTTTAGACCGATATTATAGATACTCAGATATGATAGCCGATGGACTGTCGTATGTACTTATGCATACCGAAGTTGACTATTTGAAACCATTATTTCTTAGTGATGATCCAATAGCTAAGTGTACTATAGTAAAGATAGAAAAATTTAGATGGGAAATTTCTATTGAAATCAGGTGCGGCGAAAACATTCACTGCGTTGGCTTACAAAAAGGTTGCTTCATAAATTTAAATAGGAATTTCCCAACTAGAGCTCCACAAAAGCTTGTTGATGCCTTTATTGACTGCGAATAACATCTTATTACTTAAGACGGTTGGTTACAAAAGGATTGAGAAATAGTATTAACTAATTTCTTTAGTCCTTTCTTTTTTTTCCTCTATTGCTTCTTTATACACAATAGCCTTTGTTGGACACTTCTCTGCAGTTTGCATTATTGCGTTTATAGTCTCGTCATTTTCGGGCAAGGCTTTGATTCTTGCTTTCTTGTCTCTTATTTCAAAAAATTCTGGCATACTTTTACTACATAACCCACATCCAATACAAAAGTCTTCTCTTACAAAAAAAGTACCGTATTGTTCGTTTAACTCATCATTTGGTATATCTTTCTTTTTTACAAACATTGCAGTAATATACCCCATTATTATTATTGAAACTACTGTTAATATCCATCTAACTACCATGAAATCCAAACCTAAAAACTTTGCTTCATTTGCTAGCATAGGTATTTTTATTACTGCCCATGCGCTTAGTATTATGACTATGTTCATAATACTTGCACCTTTTGATAATAATATTTTTCCAATTGGGAAAGCAGCATAAATAGGCCCTGCCGAAATGCTTCCTAATAACAAAGAAAATAAATTTCCTTTAGCGCCCGACTTTTCCCCAAACCCACGCATAATTAGTTCTTTTGGCACCCATGCATCTATTACCACAGTCAATAAAAATATTATTGGAAGCACTTGTAGCATTTCTAATAAATAATACACACTATTGCCAACAGATTGTGTAGCTTTTTCTGGTGCTATTATAAAAACAACAAGATATGCAAGTGCCACAATGGCTATTAGTTTATTCTTCTTCAAAAAAGTCAGTGCTTTCATAATATAACCCCCATTACCAGTGCGATTATTACCGCAAACCCAAAACTCATTAGATTCCTAGTTAATGCAAATTTAGTCCCAAACTCCTTCTTTTCAAGAGGAAATGTTACTACGCCAACCATTGTTAATGTAGTAAGAAACGCTACAGCTGGTATAATACTAGCTCCCGCATCTACCAAAGAGCCTACCAATGGAAACCCTACGAAAGCAGGTATGAGCGTAATGCTACCTACTAATGCACTCACAATTGTAGATAAAAAGACGTTTGAAGAACTCATCACCGACTTAATAGTATCCGGCGGAATAAATGTCAGTATCAACCCAATTATAAATATAATCCCAATTATTTCTCCAATCATATTGCCCATCATACTTTTTGACTTTTTCATTGCTGCAAAAGTTTTTTCCTTATTTTTGATTAGTGAGATTACACCTAATAGCACAGAGGCGATTAGAAATATAAGTGTAAAAATATCCATATTACACCTTCCTTTTCTTGATATAGGTGCATTATAGCGATATAATAACTTAAATGTAGTTACCAAGGTAACACATATAAGGAATTTTTCATGCATAAATATGAATTGCTTCTAAATAAAACAATCTTACTACAAGAAATGAATAAAGAATATATCGAAGCATTACTTAAAAATGGTCAGATAAAACTAATATCTTATAAGAAAAATACAGTTATTCATTTTGAAGGTGACCCTTGTACAAAGCTAGAAATTATTGTTTCTGGCGAAGTTGTTGTCGAACGACTTGATGAAACGGGAGGATTGCTAACAATAGCAAAATTTTCAGGCAATGATATCCTTGGGGGAAATTTGATGTTTTCAAAAACTCCTTCTTACCCTATGACAATCACAACCCATAAGCCAACTAAGATAATTGAAATAGAAAAAGAGCTTCTTTTTGAACTGCTTGTACAAAACCCTTCATTTTTGCGTCGATATCTAGAGTATGTATCAGACCATACATCTATTCTAGGTTACAAACTTAAGGACTATGTTAATAAGACAATACGTGAAAGCCTTATGAGTTTTCTATTTCACGAGAGCACAAAACAAAATTCAAAAATTATCAAATTAAATATGACCAAAAAAGCATTATCTGAAAAACTTGGAGTGCAACGAACATCTCTTTCCAGAGAACTATCTAAAATGAAAAAAGATGGATTAATAAACTTTGATTCAGAATTTATAACTATATTAGATGATAAAGAATAAACAATTCTTCAAATCCTTTAATGTTAGAATAATAAGATATGTTTCATAAAAAACCGTTAGATGCAATGCTTCACCAACAGCAGTGAAAAATCAATGCAGAATCGCATATCCTTCTACCTAATCTTGCTTTATAATAATGCTTTAATATTTGAACGTGACCGCCTACTACTATCAATTATCTACCTATAAACATCGTCGCTTCTAGTCCGTACTTTTTCTTTTTATACTTAATCATTTCTCCAAACGTCATATTCGGATCAGTTCTATAATTTCGGCCGCTTTCTTCTGATTTGTCATTATTCGTATTGCGTAGGTTCTGATATCATTCCTCAGAGCGTGAGCTTGTCGCGCCTTTGCTCAATAAAACTCAATTATCAAATAATAACTATTATATGAGTGAAAGGCTCTCAACCATTAAAGATGAAGTTTCAACTATTTATGCCGATATAAGGTACCTGTATTATAAATCAGGCGGTCCGACAGGTATAGCTAAATATAGTGGTTAGAAGAACATAAAGACTACTCAAGTAGTATCTTATTGCTTTCCATAAATTGTCGCGACACAACACAGAAACCTTGCGCTTTTTCACTTAGGATGTGATTACATGACTAAAAAAACAAATACAACGATCAATGATAAAAGTTATTATCGTGTGACGGCTGATATAGATATCGACAGCAACGGAAAGCGTATACGCAAAAATTCTAGGGTGCGTAAAGAAAGAACGCGGAGAGCAAGCGTGACGAGTATCTGAACGGTGCTAAGAGACGATTGACTCTCGATTTTAACAAGACATCAGTCGGCGAACCTGTTTTCTTTGTGGTTAAAGGGCATTTTGCGTCCATCTATATCGCCTAACACATATTGGCGTTACGAAATTGAATACCGCCTACAGTTAGCTCCGTCAAATATAATGACGCTAAACTTATCAGCTTGCAGTCGGACAATATACAAAATCTATACAATGAGATAGTCGAAAAATCAGAATAGCATGTACTGACTAACACCCGCAAATTACTGCGTAAATTTTTACAATATTGTTTGCGTGAACGATATTTGCAGTATAACATACTGTTAAATGTAAAATTACCAAAAAAGCCGACCCTCACGCATGAAACATGAGTATTATCAGCTGATCAGCTAACCTCCCTCATTGACTATGCCCAAAACAATATTGATGTGTTTCCGTTTGTTTTTGCTGCATTTACTGGATTGCGTGAAGGTGAGCTTTTTGCGTTAAAATATACTGACGTAGTTTTGAATAAACGCTCTATTAATATCACATAATCACTGGACGCATACACGCGAGAACCATTAACGTTAAAAACCGATGTAAGCAATAGAGTTGTAACATTCCCTGAATCCTTGACATTTTAAAACGGCGGCGGCATTAATGGGGCATTCATCAACCGCGACTACTGAATAATATTACATTGCATTGCGTGAAAAACATCAATTGGGGGAAACAAATAAGCTCACACATTTCTAAGGTGTTAAAATGGTGTTAAATTGAATAATCTATTAAAGTAATAAAACCCCGTAACCTGCATGGTTATAGGGTTTTTGGTGCGCCTGGCAGGATTTGAACCTGTGACCTTTGGAGTCGGAGTCCAACGCTCTATCCACTGAGCTACAAGCGCATAACGACTAACAAACATTATACCATATTGGGTATTTGTATGCTATATACAGTAATACAAAAAAACACCGGAGCAATTAGCCCCGGCGTTAATATAGCTAAAATGATTTATGCATCAACCTTTGCCATGTAAGAAATAAGATCAAGAACCTTATTTGAATAACCCCACTCGTTATCATACCAAGATACTAACTTAACAAAATTATCGTTTAGTGAGATACCAGCTCCAGCATCAAATGTTGAAGTTTCACGACAATGGATAAAGTCAGTAGATACAACCATATCCTCTGTATATCCCAATATACCCTTCAACTCGCCTTCACTTGCTGCCTTAACAACTTTCTTTATCTCTTCATAAGATGCACCCTTTTCCAAGCGACATGTCAAGTCAACCACTGATACGTCAGCTGTAGGAACTCTAAACGCCATGCCTGTAAGTTTGCCATTCATCTCAGGTATAACCTTGCCAACAGCTTTTGCTGCGCCAGTCGAACTTGGAATTATGTTAAACGCTGCACCGCGTCCACCACGCCAGTCTTTCTTTGAAGGACTGTCAACAACTTTTTGTGTTCCTGTTGAAGCATGAACAGTAGTCATCAAACCTTCTACAATACCAAACTCATCATGAATAACCTTTACTAAAGGTGCCAAACAGTTAGTTGTGCAAGAAGCGTTGCTTACAACTTTCATATCGCTATTATATGCATCTAGGTTAACGCCACATACGAACATGGGAGCGTCAGCCGAAGGAGCAGAAATAACAACTTTTTTAGCTCCACCCTGAAGGTGCATGGATGCCTTTTCTGTTGTTGTAAATACGCCCGTTGACTCAACTATGTAATCTGCGCCTGCATCTCCCCATGGAATCTTTGTTGGATCCATTTCATTAAATACAGTAATTGCTTTTCCATTAACAATAAGCTTTCCATCTTCACTTGCCAATTCAGCTGGAAAACGACCATGTACGGTATCATATTTAGTCATGTATACCATATACTCAGGATCTATAAAAGGATCATTAACTGCTACGATATCCACATCATATCCATACTCAATTGCCGCTTTAAAAACCATGCGCCCAATACGCCCGAATCCGTTTATTCCAATTTTGACTGCCATTTTCTTCCTCCTAATTATGCAAAATTTATTAATAAATCATATGGGACTATCAAGTGTTAACTCTAAATTCTCCAAACACTATAATTGTGTTAATATTATAACAATAATCCTAATTTTGCAAGTAAAAAATCCAAATACATCATATTAATTTTTCTGGATTTAGTGCCGTTAACTCATCTACTACAAACAACCCGTCTTTTCTTATTAATACGTCATCAAACCACACTTCTCCACCACCATATTCTGGTGTTTGAATATAAACTAAATCCCAATGAATCGCTGATGAGTTTCCGTTTTCTGCATTTTCGTAACAATTTCCTGGAGTCAGATGCATAGATCCAGAGATCTTTTCGTCAAACAGTATATCTTTCATTGGAGAAGTAATGTATGGATGAACTCCTAACGCAAACTCACCCAAATATCTTGCTCCTTCATCAGTGTCTAATACTTGATTAATTTTAATAGTATCATTTGCCTTAGCATCAATGATTTTTCCGTTTTCAAATTTTAGTACAACGTTTTCGTAGGTAAACCCTTGATACATAGACGGCACATTATAAGAAATAGTCCCATTAACACTATCACGAACTGGTGCTGTGTACACCTCGCCATCTGGAATATTCATGTGCCCCGAACACTTGATTGCAGGAATATCTTTTATTGAAAATGTTAAATCAGTCCCTACACCTTTAATATAAACCTTATCCGTTTTATTCATAAGCTTTACTAATCCATCCATAGCCTTATCCATCTTGGAATAATCAAGGTTACATACTTTAAAATAAAAATCTTCAAACGCTTCTAGGCTAGAATCGGCCATCTGTGCCATAGACGGAGTAGGATAACGTAATACTACCCACTTAGTTTTCTTCACTCTTAATTCTGAATGCACTCTTTTCCCAAACAGCTTTGCATGCAACTGAGTTTTTTCGCTAGGCACATCAGAAAGCTCTGATGCGTTGTCTCCACCACGAATGCCTATATAAGCTTGCATTTCTTTCATCTGGTTAGCAGCATAGTCAGCTCGACTGGTCTCAATTTCCTCAGTAGTTCCAATTAGCAGTTCACGTTCTATCCTTGTAAACCTAACATTTACATAAGGTTGAGCCTTAGCTGCATAAACTTCCTTTATTAACGCAAGTACTAATTCTTCATGTCCGCCAGTAACTTCTATTAATACCTTTTCACCCGGTTGGACATTACAAGAATAATTTACTAAATTTTTTGCTAACGTGTTTATCCTTTGATCCTTCATTTTACTCCTACTTTCATATAATACAGCTTATTCTTTATCAAACCCCATTGTATCCCTTACAATATAAAGAGGTCTGTTTTTAGCTTCTTCATATATTCGACCAATATACGTCCCAATAAGTCCAATAGCAATAAACAGCAACCCGTTTAACATAAATATCCCCGCCAGAGCTATGTTTATTGGATCCATAGAGTTTGCTAACAATACCAAACAAAGTGAAACAATAAAATAAACCATAGAACATATAGTTATAAAAATTCCGACTTTTGTAGCAATCTTTATTGGTTTTGAAGAAAAAGATGTTATTCCGTCCCCTGCAAGCTTAACCATAGCCTTTAACGGATATTTGGTTTCACCTGCAAATCGCTCCTGCCTGACAAACTCAACAGGCGTTTGCTTGAATCCCACCCAACTTACCATGCCACGCAAAAACCTGTCTTTTTCAGGCATAGACTTAATTACTTCTACGACTCTTCTGTCCATCAACCTAAAGTCTCCAGTATCTAGTGGTATAGGCTGTCCAGACATTGATCGCAAAAAACGATAAAACATGAAAGCCGTCAACCGTTTAAAAACCGTCTCACCCTGTCTTTTTTTTCGTTTGCCGTATACAACATCATAACCGTCTTGCCACTTTTGAATCATCTCAGAAATGACCTCAGGAGGATCCTGCAAATCGCCATCAATTATTACCACCGCATCGCCAGATGAATAATCTAACCCAGCAGAGACTGCAACTTGATGTCCAAAATTTCTTGAAAATCCAACTACTTTACAAAGAGGGTCTTCACTAGCTATTTGCTCCAATATTGACAACGTATTATCTCTGCTACCATCGTTAATAAAAATCAGCTCATACAAATAACTATTCTCATCCATTACCGACTTAAGCCTTTTATAGCTTTCCCGAATTACTTCTTCTTCATTAAAAACAGGAACGACAATCGATATTTTAGGATAATACGTATCATTATTCATTAACCAAACCTCCATTAATATGCTATATTATATCATATTTTTTCCAAAATTAGGCGTTTTAACCATAGTGCTTAACTACAAAAAAATCCCTGCTAAGGTATAAAATTATTAAAAATAATTGTCTTAATAGTTTAGTTGAAGTATAATGTATAGTATAGAAAAGATTATAGGAGTGATCCTTTATGCCACTAATAACAAGTACAAAGATGTTTGAAAAAGCTTACGAAGGCAATTATGCCATCGGCGCTTTCAACGTCAACAACATGGAAATCGTTCAGGCCATTACTGAAGCTGCTAAAGAAGAGCAAGCTCCCTTGATTCTTCAAGTTTCATCTGGCGCACGTAAGTATGCAAAGCACGTTTATCTAATGCACCTGATTCAGGCTGCTCTTGAAGACACAGATCTTCCCATCTGCATGCACCTTGATCACGGCGATACATTTGAGCTATGTAAGAGCTGTATTGACGGCGGATTCACATCTGTCATGATCGATGGTTCTCATCATTCATTCGAAGATAACATCAAGCTGACTAAGCAGGTCGTTGACTATGCTCATGATCACGGTGTTGTTGTTGAAGGTGAATTAGGACGTTTGGCTGGCGTCGAAGATGACGTTAACGTATCAGATGAAGACGCATCCTACACTCGCCCAGAAGAAGTTGAAGAGTTTGTTTCAAGGACAGGCGTTGACTCTCTTGCAATCGCTATTGGCACAAGCCACGGTGCTTTCAAGTTCGCAGGAGAACCTAAACTACGTTTTGATATCCTGGAAGAAATCACAAAGCGTTTACCTGGTTATCCTATCGTTTTGCACGGTGCTTCTTCCGTTGTTCCTGAGTATGTAGAAATGATTAACGCTCACGGCGGAGACATGCCTGGTGCTAGAGGCGTCCCTGAAGATATGTTGCGTCAAGCAGCTACAAGTGCTGTTTGTAAAATCAACATAGACTCGGACCTACGTCTTGGTATGACTGGAAGCATTCGTAAATACTTTGATGAGAATCCTTCTCACTTTGATCCTCGTCAGTATCTCGGACCTGCACGCGCTAACATTAAAGAAATCGTTCGCAACAAACTTGTTAACGTTCTTGGTTGTAGCGGCAAAGCAAGCGAAGTTCTCTAATAATTAATCGTTACATAAAAATCCGCAGTTGCTTATTAAGTTCTGCGGATTTTTTATATGAAAATTAGTTTACAAAAATTAAATACAAAAAAAGGAGTGCATAGCACTCCTTTTAATTATTAAGCAAAAATTACTTGATTTCTGCAGTAGCGCCAGCTGCCTTAAGAGCCTCTGCTGCCTTTTCTGCATCTTCTTTGCTAACGCCTTCTTTAACAGCCTTAGGAGCGCCGTCAACAACTTCCTTAGCTTCTTTTAGTCCAAGACCAGTGATCTCACGAACAGCCTTGATAACCTTTATCTTCTCGCCACCAACCTCAGTTAGGATAACATCAAACTCTGTTTTCTCTTCAGCAGCACCAGCGCCAGCGCCAGCATCAGCAGGAGCAGCAGCTGCAACTGCAACAGGAGCAGCAGCGCTTACACCAAATACTTCTTCAAGTTCCTTAACCATCTCTGATAGCTCAAGTACAGTCATATTCTTAATTGCTTCGATAATTTGCTCTTTATTCATTATAAAAATCTCCTTAAAATATAAAAATTTTGTTTAAATTATTTTTGTTCCTGTATAGCGTTAAGTGTATACAACAACGAACGGATTGTCCCACTCATTACGGATACTAACCCAGTTACAGGAGAGTTCATGCTGCCCAGCATCTTTGCAACCAAAACCTCTCGGCTTGGCAGGCTTGCAAGTGCTTTTACACCATTTTCATCTATCACTCGGCCGTCAATAATTCCAGCCTTAATGCTCATCTTTTTCTTTTTATCAATAAAGTCCTTAACAATCTTTGCAGGAGCAACCGGATCTTCATTTCCAAAAGCAAAACCAGATGGTCCCTTTAGATGGTCATCCAAACCTTCAATACCCAACTGGGCTAACGCACGCACTACCATAGAGTTCTTAAAAACCTTATATGTAACGCCGTTATTCCTGAATTCAGCACGAAGATTGTTGGCTTCTTCAACATTAAGTCCTCTATAGTCTACCAAAATAACACTTTTTGCTTCTTCAATCATTTTTGCTATATCGTTAACTATCTCAATCTTTGCATTAATAACTTTCTCTGACATTAAACATTGTCACCTCCTTGTTAGCTAATAAAAATAACCCTTTATACCAAAACACATGGGCATAAAGGGTTTTTAAATCTAAAACCTTCACAACCTCGGCGGGCAATTTAAGCACTAATGTGCACCTGCTGTCTATGGTATAAATGTAGTATTAAATTTTCACCTGTGAATTATATCATTCACATCGTACGTTGTCAAACAACGAAAAATACTAGAAACTGCTTGGGCTAATTTTGATTCCAGGTCCCATAGTACTTGCAACAACTATACTCCTTAAATAAGCACCTTTTGCTGCTGATGGTTTAGCTTTAATAATAGCTTCCATCAAAACTCCCAAATTTTCCATTAGTTTATCATTTCCAAACGAAACTTTTCCTATGGGAGCATGCACTATACTACTCTTATCAACGCGATACTCAACCTTACCAGCCTTAATATCACCAATAGCCTTCGTAACGTCCATTGTAACGGTACCAGACTTAGGGTTAGGCATAAGACCCTTAGGTCCTAAAACGCGTCCGATCTTACCTACAACGCCCATCATATCAGGTGTTGCGACACAAACATCAAAATCAAACCAATTTTCAGTTTGAATCTTTGTTACCATGTCCTCTGCACCAACATAATCAGCTCCAGCTGCCTCAGCTTCTCGTGCCTTTTCGCCTTTTGCAAACACTAACACTCGACGAACTTTACCTGTACCGTGAGGTAAAACAACGGCGCCTCTAACTTGTTGGTCGGCGTGCCTTGGGTCAACACCTAGGCGAACAGCCAGCTCAACAGTCTCGTCAAACTTCGCTTTACTGGTCTGCAAAAGCAGTTCCAAAGCTTCGGCCGAGTCATAAAGCTTTATCTTATCGATAAGCTTCATGCTATCTACATAATTCTTGCCATGCTTCATTAGTCATTTCCTCCTTTGTGGTATTGTCGGCGAAACATTTTTGTTTCTCCTCCCACTTTTAAAAGTTGCAAAAACTAATCTTCTGCAACGATAACACCCATACTACGTGCAGTTCCCGCAATCATACTAATTGCAGAATCAATGTTAGCAGCGTTTAAGTCGGGCATCTTTAGCTCAGCAATTTCTTTCAGCTGTGCTTTAGTGATTTGAGCTACCTTTTCACGATGTGGAACGCCTGAGCCACTTTCAATTCCGCAAGCCTTTTTAATTAAAACTGCTGCGGGCGGCGTTTTAGTGATGAACGAAAAAGAGCGATCCTGATAAACCGATATTACAACGGGAATAATCAGACCAGCCTGTTTCTGTGTTCGTTCGTTAAACTCCTTGCAAAAACCCATGATATTGACGCCATGCTGGCCAAGGGCGGGACCAACTGGCGGTGCAGGTGTGGCCTTGCCGGCAGGTATCTGAAGCTTAATCAGTCCTTCAACTTTCTTTGCCATCCTGTACACCTCCTTACCCTAAAATGTGGTATTGCGAAACCTTTTAACGTGTGGTTTCTCCCACTTAGTATACAAAAGCAATTATATGCTATAAGTATTAAATTTTTTGGATTTGAATGAAATCAAGCTCAACAGAAGTATCTCGCCCAAACATCGACACTCCAACCTTGACTTTTTGATGTTCAGTATTGATTTCCTCAATGTTTCCAATAAAACTTTCGAGCGGTCCGTTGATAATCCTTACTGACTCGCCAACCTCAAGATCAAGCTTAACAGGAATATACTCAACTCCTAAAGCACGAACCTCATCATCTGATAATGAAATCGGTTTTGATCCCGGACCCACGAACCCAGTAACCCCACGAGTGTTACGCACGACATACCATGCGTCATCTGTGAGAATCATTTTTACCATCACGTAACCAGGGAACACCTTTCTCGAGACGACTTTTTTCTTGCCGTTTTTCACCTCGATAGTGTCTTCCATAGGCACCTTAACCTCAAGAATTAAATCTTGAAGCGAACGGTTTTCTACCATTTTTTCAAGGTTCATCTTAACCTTGTTTTCATAGCCTGAGTAAGTATGAACAACATACCACTGTGCTTGGTTTTCAGTATTTTCGACCATCAGATCATCCTAATTTACGATTGCAAAGCAAACGTCTGTTATTTTGTAGTAATTGCTTTCAAGCCTAGGCCCAACGCAAAATCAGCTCCACCAATAATTACCGCAGTAATAGCGATAAATGCAAGAACAGCTAACGAATAGCTAATTAATGATTTTCTCGTAGGCCAATTAACTTTTTTAAGCTCATTACCAGTCTCTTTGAAATAGCGAACAAGACTAAACCGCCTCTTTTTTGAGTCGTTCTTTTTCTTTGCGTCCAACTTCTTCTTGGTTTTAGGATCGACTTTTTTTGCGTCCAACTTCTTCTTGGTTTTAGGATCGACTTTTTTTGCCATTTTAATCACATCCTTAGGCTAAAATCATGAAACAATACTATTTCGTTTCCTTATGCAGAGTATGTTTCTTGCAGAATCTGCAATACTTGTTGCTCTCTAGCCTATCTGGATTATTCTTCTTATTCTTCATAGTATCATAGTTTCGCTGTTTGCATTCTGTACATGCCAGGCGTAATCTTAACGCGCATTGTATACCTCCCAGGTTTTTAGGTGCGCATGATAAAATACGCCACCATATTATTCTTTAAACACATACATTAACTTATCACATTGATGGTTAACTGTCAACGTGATAAACAATGTTTACTTGCAAAAAAAACGGGAGACTTTGCTTAGAGTATATCTCCCGCAATCTATTACTTCAACTATTCAATAATGCCGGTAACAACACCAGCACCAACAGTACGTCCGCCTTCGCGAATAGCAAAACGTAGACCTTCTTCAATAGCGATTGGTGTGATCAGCGAGATTTCCATATCAATATGGTCACCAGGCATTACCATCTCTACGCCATCAGGTAGTTTTACTACGCCAGTTACGTCTGTTGTACGGAAGTAAAACTGTGGTCTGTATCCATCAAAGAAAGGTGTATGGCGTCCGCCTTCTTCCTTTGTTAATACATAAACCTGTCCTTTATACTTCGTATGTGGCTTAATTGTTCCTGGCTTTGCAAGAACCTGTCCACGCTCGATATCTTTTCTCTGTACGCCACGTAGCAATACTCCAACGTTATCTCCTGCTTCTGCAAAATCAAGAAGCTTTCTGAACATTTCGATTCCTGTACATACTGTTGCACTTGGCTTATCTGCTAATCCAACTATCTCAACAGGATCCTGTACCTTGATTACTCCACGCTCTACGCGTCCAGTTGCAACTGTTCCTCTGCCTGTGATTGTGAATACGTCTTCAACTGGCATCAAGAACGGTTTGTCTGTATCACGATCTGGTGTTGGGATATAGCTATCTACTTCTTTCATTAGCTCGAAAATAGAATCGCAATCTGCATTTCCTTCTATATCGCCGCCTTCTTGCACTGCTTCCAAAGCCTTCAGTGCTGATCCGCGTACGAATGGAATGCCATCTCCAGGGAACTCATACATGCTTAGTAGCTCACGTACTTCCATCTCAACTAGTTCAAGCAGTTCTTCGTCGTCTACCATGTCTGTTTTGTTTAGGTACACTACCATGCTAGGAACGCCAACCTGCTTTGCAAGTACGATATGCTCACGTGTCTGAGGCATTGGGCCATCAGCTGCTGATACTACCAATATTGCTCCGTCCATCTGTGCTGCGCCTGTGATCATGTTTTTAACATAGTCGGCGTGTCCTGGACAGTCAACGTGTGCATAGTGTCGGTTCTCTGTCTCATACTCAACGTGCGCTGTGTTGATCGTGATTCCTCTTGCCTTCTCTTCTGGCGCCTTATCTATCTCATCATAACGCATCTCTTTTGCACCGCCAGACCTTGCCAGCACCATTGTTATTGCTGCTGTCAATGTTGTCTTGCCGTGGTCTACGTGTCCTATCGTTCCTATGTTTACATGTGGTTTCGTTCTCTCAAATTTTTCCTTTGCCATTTCCTCTTAGCCTCCTTAACGGATTTCCCTTCCACTTAAAAATGTGGCGTTTTTTATTTATTAACCATGGAGCGGGTGATGGGAATCGAACCCACGTAGCTAGCTTGGGAAGCTAGAACTCTGCCATTGAGTTACACCCGCACGCATCGCCTATAACATTTTAATTCAAGCAAATAGCTTTGTCAACAAAACATTTATGTCAGCTATCAACTTTTGTTTCCTTATTAATAGTGCAATTATAATCTATCTAGGTACTTTTCCAGTTTTCGTTTTGCCCTCTGTAATGCATTATCAATAGACTTAACATGTTTATCCATCTCTTCAGCCATCTCTTGATACGTTTTCCCTGAAAGATAGTTGTTCAAAACCTGTTGTTCAAAATTAGACAATAATTCATGTATTTTTTTCTCAATCGACGAATACTCTTCTTGCCCAATAAACATTTCCTCCGGATTATTCATCTTTTCTCCCGAAATAATATCGATCAACGTTCTTTCGGATTCTTCATCATACACAGGCTTGTTAAGCGAAATATAAGAATTTAATGGAATATGCTTTTGTCTCGTCGCTGTCTTAATAGCGTTTATTATTTGACGAGTAATACATAACTCGGCAAACGGTCTAAACGGAGTATTCTTTTTTATATCATAATCTCTAATTGCTTTATAAAGACCTATTGTCCCTTCCTGTAAAATGTCATCATGGTCAGCGCCAATCAAAAAATAAGACTGTGCTTTTGCTTTAACAATATTTCTATATTTATACATGATAAAATCAAGTGCGATATCATCTGCATTCGCCGCTCGCACAACTAATTCCTCATCAGTTGACTGAGATAGCTCGGTTTTAGTTAGTTCTTTACTATCCATGACAGCCCTACTCCTCATAATCCTCTATCTGTTAATAGTAAAAGTATAATTAATCTGGTTATTTATACTTTTCCTCTTCTAATCTTGTCCAGTTCTTGATATACGTCGTCTTGTATTCTGCTTTCTAGTTTGCTTGGTGATTTTAAACTGTCAATAATCTCTCGTTGCTTTGATTTATTTTCATTCAGCATGTTAACTAACTCTCTTGCTGGCATCCTTGTTGCTCCCAACCCCATTATCATACTCTGCTCCGCCCAATCGGACGTTGCTACACAAATATAAATATCTTCTTTTGCATCTTTATACTCTTGAACCTTACGTTCAATATAATCATCAGCCGTTTCATTTCCCTTGGAAAAAACTATTTCCAGTCTGCCTTTAGAAATAAAATCTCTATTTGCACCTGCACCATCAAAAACTAAAAGAATGTCCTTATCACAAAAACCTGCGTAATCTTCCAGCATATTAATAAGCTCTAGCCTTGCCCATTCAAAATCCTTTTGAGCTATCTTAGCTAAATAATCCCAATAATATATTATATTGTATCCGTCCACGATTAACAGATACCTAGTCATTATTACACCAATCCGGATGTAACCTGCCGCCTACGCTCATACAATAACAGCGCCGCTGCTACCGATGCATTAAGCGATTGTATGTTTCCATCCATCTGAATTTTAACCAAAAGATCGCAATGATTCTTTACGCTTTTTGACAGCCCTTCGCCTTCTGCACCAATTACTATAGCCATAGGTCCAGATAAATCAGCCTGTTCACTCTTTATCCCATCCATGTCTGCACCGATAACCCAAAGCCCTTTTTTCTTTAAATTTTCTACCACGGACGATAGCGAATTAACCCTTGCAACTGGCATATACGAAACAGCCCCCGACGACGCTTTTGCTGCCGCAGCGTTTACCCCTGCACTTCGTCTTTTTGGAATAATGACCCCATGTGCTCCTAAGCACTCTGCACTTCTGATCATAGAACCAACGTTATATGGATCGGTAATGCCATCTAATACTAATATAAGTGGGGGTTGTCCTTTTTCTTCAGCTATTTCTAACATTTCTTCAATAGAAGATAATCTTGCAAACCCAACATAAGCTGCAACACCCTGATGTGCGTGCACCCCCTCGGCTCTTGCAAGCATTTCCAGCTTAACACGGTCAACCATTTGCACGGTAACATCCGCCTCACGTGCTAGCCTAAGTATTTGACTAATCGATCCTCCCGTCTCACCTTTAGCCACTAATAACTTATCAAGTGTTCTACCACTCTTTAAAGCTTCCATTACAGGATTTCGCCCTAATAATATTTTAATCTCTTGATCTACATCACTCAAACTAACTTTCCTCCCGTAACTTTGCCTGTCTTTGTCTAACTTGCTTCATTTTCTTACATGACATATCACCTTGCGAACAAGCTCCAGCAATGCAAGCAGGCCCTGCCACGGAAAACAGCTTAGGAGCTTTTTCTATGCAAATACTTAGCATCTGCCAAGCTATCTCCCGTATCTCCCATTGAGCTCTCTCACAGCACCTTAATTCAAAAAAGTGCAATAGTTCGCGAACATTCATCGTCATTATCATTCTAGTCTCACACGCATTAGGCAAGACAAACCTGGCGTCCTCGTTAGCTTGTTTCCCTTTGTCAGCCAGCTCGTCCACCCACTCGTTATACCATAACGTCATTTGCTGCATTTGTCCGTCAAATTTTTTTACAGCATCATCGCCTAATTCTTTTATTGACTGGGGAATAATGTAATTTATACTGTTTTTGTTTTTTGTTTGGTTAACATACCTTTGTGATTGCACACTAAAACTTGCAATCCTATGCCTTGTGATCTGAGCTAACAACGCTCTTGATACTCCCTCTATGGCAAACGTAAAACATACGTGCTCAAACGTTGAAAAGTGACCCATGTCAGCGAGTTTTTGAATAAACTTACTTTGGTCATTTTGAGACACCTTGTCCCTTAAATCACCAATATCAGAAGCGCTGTAACATAACTTAGCTGCCGTTGCAATAATCGTTTCAGGTAAAGGCGAATGTGCTAATAATTCAACTCGTTGTTCTACTCTCGGCATGTTTATTACACCTCAATCAAATTTATCGTTGCATCGTTTTTCATTGCTGTTGTCAACAACTCAAACGCTCGCTTTTCATTATTAGTCAGATACAAATATCCTATCACTGCTTCTAAACCAGTAGCTGCCCTATAATCGGCAATCGTAGCGTTTTTAGGAACTGTATTAGATTTTGCATTCCGACCACGTTTATAGATTGCTAATTCAGTTTTCGTAAACTCATCCATTAACAAATGAGCTGCTCTTGCTTGTGCCGCTGCATTTACGCATTCGCTAGACTGCTTATGCAACTCACATACTGAAATCATCTTCGTACTTACCAATATAGTTCTTACATACAAATCATATAGAGTATCACCAATATATGCAAGCGCTAATGCAGGCATTTGCTTAGGATCACTAGATCTAGTTTTTTCTGAACTATTTAATATTTCTGAGCAAATATCGCTCACCCAAACACGACCTTTCTAAATGAACATCGTATCATTATACCATATTTATCCGATTTCAATACTACCTGTTTTCGTTTCACTTGGTTGATTTTCTATTTCATTTGTCTGATTTCCCGTTTCACTTGGTTGACTCCCGAAATCATTTGTCTGATTTCCCGTCCCACTTGGTTGGTTTTCTATATCGTCTGTCTGATCTCCCGTTTCGCTTGATTGGTTTTCTATATCGTTATTTTTTACATAATCTACAACGCCCTCGGCAATGGCCACAGCTAGCTTACGCTGATACCCTGCATTGCATAAGAGCTCTTCTTCAACAGCGTTTGATAAAAATCCGCATTCAACAATTACAGCAGTACCCTCAACGCTACGTAGCATATAGTAATCTCCATCTAGCGCTACCCTATCTTTACACTCAGTAGTGGCCTTATTCATCCGTTCCTGAATACACTTAGCTAAGCTCTCGCCATTACTAGAACCTAAAGAATAAAACACCTGTGGTCCACAAACATTCTGTGATGGGAATTTGTTCATGTGTATACTGATAACCAAATCAGCTCCACTATCATTTACCTTTTGACTTCTTAGTACAAAATCTTGACTCTTTGTCTCAGAAAGAGCTTCCTCGCCTTCCCTTATCATTATTACAATAGCGCCATTTGCAATTAACTCTTCCCTTAAAAGTTTTGCAACCTTTAGGTTAATCGGCGATTCCTTGACCCCAGTAATACCTACTGCTCCTCCATCTGGCTGTCCATGCCCTGCATCAATCGCTACTACCACATCATCAAGCGCTTTTGCTGAAGCCATTACACTTGCAAAAGGTTCCCCACCGCTTAGTATCAACAGCGCTACAAATGCGACAAAAGCAATAAACATGGCCTTGATACTCGTTCGCTTATTATCCTTAAGTTGTTTCAAAAAATATTTACATACATTATATTTCTTTTTGTTGTTATCTCTCATCACAACAGCACCACCCTAAACTATATATTACCTATGTATACATAGTATTCAGGGATAATGACTCGCATAACAATTTTTATTACAAATTATAATAATGCGGTTGTGTTTATAAATTATTCAGTTTTCCACAGTTTTTTAATCTTTTTCCACATGCAGGCAAACAATTATAGAGTGTTTGCACATAGTTTTCCACATTTTCCACATGCAGTCCATATGTAAAACTTATTATATTCTTAGCCCTGGTTGGGCATTAAGCGTCAAATCTTCAATATTGCCAAGCATCATCTGAAAGTATCCGGCTGATGCTATCATGCAAGCGTTATCAGTACAAAGGCTCAGACTAGGCATATAACACGCTAGATCCTCCTTATCGCAAAGCTCCTTTAACCTGCACCTCAACTCATTATTTGCCGAGACACCTCCGCAAATCGCAACTGAATTCACCCCAACATACTTAGCAGCTCGCACCGCCTTATTTGCTAGCGTGCTAACCACAGCTTCTTGAAAAGCAGCTGCAATATCAGCTTTTTCAAAAGAAACATCATCCTTTTCCATCTGACGAACAAGCGTGATCATAGCTGTCTTCAGTCCGCTAAAAGAAAAATTAAAATGCTGTTGCTTATTATATTTCCCCGGCATTGGGTACTTTTTTGCATCGCCCTGCTTTGCTAGTTTTTCGATATTAGGTCCACCTGGGTATGGCAATCCCAAAACCCTCGCTGCCTTATCCAAAGCTTCACCAGCGGCATCGTCTACCGTCGAACCCAATAATTCAAACTCACCATATGCTTTTACATGATACAAATGAGAATGCCCACCTGATGCAGCCAAACAAACAAACGGTGGCTCTAAATCCTTATTTTCAATAAAGTTTGCACAAATATGGCCTTGTATGTGGTTAACACCAATCAATGGCAATTTCTTTGCATATGCAAGTGCTTTTGCAGTAGAAACTCCTGATAATAACGCACCAACAAGTCCTGGACCCTTTGTAACTGCAATTGCGTCTATACAATCCCATCCACCTTGGCAATTAGAAATAGTATCATCAATAACTGGTAAAATGGATAACACATGTTGTCTTGACGCAATCTCAGGCACCACTCCCCCAAATTTTTTATGCATATCGATTTGCGAAAAAACACTAGAAGAAACAACATCCCTTCCGTTTTTTACCACAGCAGCTGCCGTTTCATCGCAAGATGTCTCAATGCCTAATATAAAAACATCCTCTTTATCACAAAGCATCTTCATGCGTGTTTTCATATCATCAAAATATGGCATACCTACATATCTCCAATTCGTATTCGTCTACGTCTATCCCAGAACAATGCGCCTAACATAACCACAGCTATTGACATGATTATTATTAATGCAGAAATAATAATGTGCCCTACCAAACCTTCGAAGAAATTCAGATTTAATATCTGAACAATATTATTATTGGATGGATCGAACAACCAAAGATCGTTTGTAAACAGCACCTCATGGAATCCATTCCAAGCTTCATAAAACCCATTAGACATCCATAACGCAATGCCGCCTATACCCAACCCAAATACGACCACCGTACCTAAATAGGCTCTGCTCATCACCCTCAAGATATCGCGTTTTGCCGTAAAACATACCGCAATAAAAGTAAGTATACCAATTACTATCAAAGAATATCTAATAGAACTTGCAGTATCATAAATCCTTTTTACATCTTGCATATGCCTAAATTCGGTTTGATTAAAAACTTCATATGAAATTCCTTGTATATTAACCTTATAAGAAATATCATCCCGTTGTCCTTTAACATAATCTAACAAGACAATACTGGCTTGCTCGATATCACCTTCACTCAAACCACTATTACTAGGAACATTAGCCTGTGTTAAATTTTCAATATAGTAATTATCATTGAACGCTATCGTTTCAACGCATCCAAATATTATAGTAAATATGAAACATATGCTCACAATTATCGCAAGTACATGCGAAAAAACTCTCATAATATCTCCTCCTCAACATCTAAAAGCATAGCTCTAACCGGAGCAGCTTCACACCCCATTATTTTCATCGGCAAACAAACAAGTTTATAATTCCCCTGCTCTACTGTCGATAAATTCAGCCCTTCCACAATAACAATGGATTCATTAAGCAATATTTTATGTACCTCATCTCCAATATTACCAAACTTGCCAATGGACGGCGTATCAATACCAAGTAAGCTAACGCCTTTATTAACAAGCACTTTTGCTTCATTAACTGATAATCCAAAGTTTGAATCTATATAAGCTTGTCCATCAAGCATTGATGCCGGCGTTTTAATAAGTACTCGGCTATCATTATCCCTAACACTATCAATTTCATGCCTTTCAATCACCCTACAATCCCCTATAAGGTGATTTAAGTCAAGCATTGTTACATCACGTCCATTATCATCATAATGAAGCGGTGCGTCAACATGCGTGCCTGCATGCACGCTAAACGCAATCGACGATACGTTTGGCCCTGTCTTGCTCCAACTATCTCTAGATATACTTACAGGCAAATCCCCAGGCCAAACGCAGGTCATTTCGCTTAACGTTCTCGTAATATCGATCATTCCATCTACCTAAATACTTTTTACTTTAGGTCCGTTTGGTGTATCCTCGACAACATACCCAAGAGCCTTTAACTCATCACGAATGGCATCTGCTGCTGCCCAGTCTTTTGCCGCACGAACTTCTTGACGTCTTTTCACAAGTTCAATTACCTCAGCACTTAACTCTTGCTCAATTCTCACATCTATTCCTAATACTTCACAGAGCTCTAGCATAATATCAAGGCATAGCTGAGCTGCTTGTTTTGAACGCTGGCTACTCAAAAACGTGTTTATTGCGCGAACCATCTCATATATAGCGCCTAAAGCATCAGCAGTATTCAAATCATCATCCATTGCATCAATAAACGCTTGCCTATACTTATCCAATCCATTGCAAAACTCTTGTTCATCAGTATCCATGTCTTTATCTAATCCATTATTAATAGACTCAACCATATTTTCATACGCGTTCTGTAGACGCGCAAAACCATGCTTTGACTGCTCAATAAGATCACGTGCAAAATTAACAGGACTCCTATAATGAGCAGATAGCATAAACAAACGAACAACTTTCAAATCAAATTCTTCTGAAATCTCGCGGACTGTAAAGAAATTCCCGAGTGACTTAGACATTTTTTGATTATCAATATTTATGTATCCATTATGCATCCAATAGTTTACGAATGGTTTGCCACTAGCTCCTTCACTTTGGGCTATCTCATTTTCGTGATGTGGGAAAATAAGATCCTGACCACCACCATGAATATCAAATGTTTCTCCCAAAATTTTGTTTGACATCGCAGAACATTCAATATGCCACCCGGGTCTTCCCATTCCCCATGGAGATTTCCATGCTGGCTCATTAGGCTTTTGCGCCTTCCAAAGTGCAAAATCAAGAGGCTCGCGTTTTTGCTCACCCGGAGTGATCCTTGCCCCTGACTCTAACTTTTCAATATCCTGTCCACTTAGTTTCCCGTAATCTTCAAAGCTTTTAACGGAATAGTACACATCACCACCCGCCTCATAAGCATGACCGTTTTCTATTAACTTTTCAATAGTACTTATTATGTCTTCTATATGATGAGTCGCTAGCGGACTATATGTTGCTCGCTTTATCCCCAACGCATCAGCATCGGTATAATATTCCTTAATAAATCTTTTTGCAAGTTTTGCTACGGTAATACCTTCTTCATTTGCGCGGTTAATCATTTTGTCGTCAATATCTGTAAAATTTTGTACGAAGGTTACATCGTATCCACGATACTCAAAATAACGCCTAAGTACATCAAAGACTATAAACGGCCTAGCATTACCGATATGAAAAAAATTATATACGGTAGGACCACAAGCGTAAATTGAAACCTTTCCTTCCTGAACTGGTTTAAACTCTTCTTTCTTTTGAGTCATAGTATTATATATTTTCATAGTCATTCTCCTTTTTATCATCTATGTTTTTTTCTATATATTGTTCCAGCAGTTTTATCCTATGATTTAAAGCTTCTAGTTCATACATAATAGGATCAGGAAGATGAACTTGATCAAGATCAGCTTCAAAATCCTTATTGAACGCGTCATAGTTAGAATCACAAACTTCATTTTCTTGCTCATCATCCGATATAGGGATGCCATTCTTTCGAACTATTCTTCCCGGAATTCCAACAACCGTACAATCAGGCGGTACTTCTTTTAGCACAACTGCGCCCGCACCAATTTTGCTTCTATCTCCCACTTTAAACGGACCTAAAACCTTAGCCCCCGACGCAACAACAACATTATCTCCAAGCGTAGGATGCCTTTTCCCTGTTTCTTTACCCGTTCCGCCAAGTGTAGTACCCTGATAAAGTGTTACATTTTTCCCAATTTCAGTTGTCTCTCCAATAATAACACCCATTCCATGATCTATAAAGAACCCTGGTCCTATTTTTGCTCCCGGATGAATCTCAATGCCCGTAAAAAACCTAGTAAGCGAAGATATTATCTTGGCAATGAGTTTTAAATGCATCTTCCATAATCCATGTGCTATCCTATGCCATATTATCGCATGCACACCCGGATAACATAACCATACCTCCAGCAGATTCCTTGCTGCTGGATCGCGTTTTTTTACAGCCTTAATATCTTGAGGTAAATATCGTAACATAATCTTCTCCTAAATAAATAAAAAACCACTCGTACAGAGACGAGGGCTCTCGCGGTTCCACTCTGATTGAATCAAACAATTCCAACTCAAAAAGTCTTTAACGTGACCAAACGTGCATTATTAGTGCAAAACTAGGACGCGCATAAATATTATGTCGACTAGGCGAGCTCACAGCCAATGACTTGCCCTCTCTGAAAACGTACCACTAACATCTTTTCGTCCATATTAGCTATAATTTTTACTTGATTTCATTATATCTATGACATTACTATACGTCAAATGCTTTTATTGTGACACCCTGACGTATTCATTTTTCGTTTTGGGACAGCTTTTACTAACCATTCACTTAAAGTCTTGCCTCCATTTTTACAGCCATACCTTAGCTGCATTTCTCTCATTTGATTAAGTCTATGTTCGTCTGACAATAAATTGTTAACCGCTTTATCAACAGAAAAAAACTCATTTGCCACCATAGCCATAGAATTATTCACCAAAAACTGCTGATTACGTTGCTCAAGCCCAGGAATAGGATTGGTAAGCACCATCGGCAAACCTTTTGCAATACTCTCCGATACACTTAGCCCTCCTGGCTTTGTACAAATACAATCCGAAGCATCCATAAAAACTTCAACATTATTTACGTATCCAAACACCTTTATATTTTCGTTTGCAATTTTTTCAAGTCTTGCTTTTAACGCTTTGTTAGATCCGCAAATTATAACAATCTGATAGTCTTGTCCTAAATTCTCGAGTTGTTTTAGAATACTTTCTGTATCACCAAACCCCATAGATCCACCCATTATTAGTAATGTGGTCTTGTCCATCAATCCTAACATATACCTAGCTGCGGTTTTTTCAATTTTCTTTGAAAAAACATTGTGAGTAGGTATCCCCATTGGCAATAGATATCTGGGGTCAAACCCACGACCTACAGCATCTTGTATCATTTGATGGCTTGCTAACACAATATAATCAGGATTTGCATCCTCCCAAAACGGATGCAATGTAAAATCCGTATTGACACCTATAATTGGTATGCGCCGGACAACCTCTTTATCTCTGACCTTCTTCATTATTATGGCAGCCAACACATTAGTACAAAGCACAACATCAGGATCATAATTCAGTACATAATCCTCGAGCTTTTTATATAGCAAAGCTGAGGGCACATTCAAATTTTGGGCCCTATTCTTCCTTGTCTTTCTCTCGGCGGAACTATACATCGCAGCCCAAGTCTGAGGCAAAATCTTCCCCATATATAGATAGCCTTTGTCAACGGTTGCACCTACCACTGGACTTGCATACTTTATCGTGTCTAGCATGCTACACTCAACGCCAAGAGCATCTAAATAGCTTACTATCCCTTTTGCACAAGTGTTATGTCCTTCCCCAGCTGTAACCGATAACACCAATGCCTTCATATTGGCTTCCTCCTAAAAAATACTACAAGTAATTATACAACTATTATCTATAATTTCAAGTTCCCCAATAGTAACTCCCAAACATTGTACTGCATACAATGAACCACAAAATGGAAAGCTTTGTTTATGATGTAAACTTGTGTTAATATTATGATTATAACATAAAAACGGGTGTGATTATTTTGAAAAAAACTATCGTTTTAACAGGCGGCGGAACTGCCGGCCATGTTATGCCAAACATTGCACTAATCCCAACATTACTAAATATGGGCTACGAGGTGCATTACATTGGTAGCGGTTCTATAGAAAAAGACTTAATAAATGCTATTGACTCCGTCACCTTTCACCAGATAAGCACTGGAAAACTCAGAAGATATTTCAGTATGAAAAACTTCACAGATCCTTTTAGGATAATTAAGGGCATATTTCAGTCCAAAAAAATTATTAAAAATATTAATCCTAACATAACTTTCTCAAAAGGTGGTTTTGTTGGAGTTCCAGTTGTAATCGGCTCACGAATGAAGCGTGTGCCGATAATTTTGCATGAATCAGACTTTAGTATAGGACTCGCAAATAAACTTAGTCAACCATATGCTAATATTGTTTGTACCAGCTTTGAAACTACAGCCACTCACGTAAAAAACGGCAAAGGATTATACACAGGTACACCTGTTAGAAAAGAGCTGCTTTCTGGCGATCCAGACCTTGCACAAAAACTCGTCAATTTCGATAACCCTGACAAACCCACTTTAATATGCATGGGTGGTAGCATGGGTGCAGTAGCGCTCAACAAAATCATTCGTGATGCGCTTCCGCTCCTTACAAAAGAGTTTAACGTAATACATCTTTGTGGCAAAGGTAATCTTGATAGCGCTCAACAAGACAATAAGTCGTATCACCAAATGGAATTTGCTTCACAAGAACTTCCTCATCTCTTTGCTCTAGCTGACATAGCTTTGTCACGCGCCGGAGCTAATGCAGTGTTTGAGCTAGTCGGCTTATCCCTACCCGCATTACTCGTTCCACTGCCTTCGGCTAGTAGCCGTGGAGATCAAGATCAAAATGCCAGTTACTTTAAAAAACGTGGATGCTTTGACGTCATTGACCAAAAAGATTTAACTCCAGAAATCCTAAATGATAAACTGCGTCTATTATACCAAAACAAACAAGAATACATAAAAAATTTAAAAGACCAAGGTGCATCTGATTGTATCCCAACAATTATTAAGCTAATAGAAAAATACGAGAGGAAATAACCCCTAAATACTAAACCAGTGGCATAGTAATGCATGCTGGTCTTTTTATAAATCTCTATAATTATATGTCTAAAAGACAATCAACATTTTATTCATCGACCATACACCGCTGCCTTTGCCTGCTGATACATAGTTTTTGTGAAAGACTTAGGTAGCATTGGTATTATTACTTTACTAGGCGGAAGCGAGCGCAATCTCTCTATTGAACGACCAATAATTAACGCATGATCACCTGCAATCTCAGAACCGTCAACAATACGCATTTTCGAATCAATATTTATGCACGCGTCGTCATTTTTTTGGGATAATAGCGCTCTAATACTAATATTTTCATTAGCTAAATGCAACTTTAACATGCTTTGTCCATTATTATTCTGAATCGATGAATCAAGCGAAAATAACTTTGCATCAGATGCGTCATCACCCGCAGTTGGTTTGACACTTCCCATAGGCATCAGCGCATAATACGCGAAAGTTATTATTCGTGTCCGCGGATCTCTATTTGGATCAGAGAAAGGAGCAAGCTCTAAGAGCTTAGCATCGCTAACTTTAGTTTCTTCAAATAATTCTCGCCTTGCTGCATCCTCTAAGCTTTCATTCATATCAACAAATCCGCCTGGCAAAGCCCATTTATTAATATGTGGATGGTTTCCCCGCTTTATCATTAAAACACTAAGCTTAATTGGATCTGTCTCTGTTAACGAGAATATTACTATGTCCACTGTCACACAAGGACGATCATAAGCTGCTGGGTCATATGCTTGTAAAAACTCTTCTTCTGTTTGTCCTTGTTGGTTTAATTCTTTCTTCAATTTAGTATCATCCCTTCAATCGCTAATATATCGACATGCCTCTTACAAACCCGCTTGTCATATAAAAAAGTCCAATAATAAACAACGCAGTAAGTGTGATATCTACCCACTTATTTTTAGTTAAGAATGCAAGCATAAAGTAGATAGGTACAATAGACATAATATATCTATGTGCGCTTAATAACCATGTTGGAGCAATAGTAGCAAAAAAGAAAATAATTGCAAACCATGCATATGAAAGCCTTACTTTTCTTATGGCAAAAACCATAACAACAAGCACACCTATTATTGCAATCAATTCAGGCAACCATAAATAGAGAGCCTTTTCTACATCGCTAGTAAGCATCATATCAGTTATTGTACTTACGTTATTAAAGAACAAGCCAAACTCTTGATACCAATGTTCCCTTTGATATACCATAAACGTCAGCCAGTCGCCCGTAACTAGCTTATTTATTAACAGATATAAAAACGTTCCTGTCGGCACAATCAATATCCAAATCCATTTTTTCCATGACACTTTAATTGCTGCAATTATTCCTTTAGTTTTACAAATAGAAAATGCATTAGTTTGAACAAGCGCTTCAATAAGAATCGGCACGATCACAATAATACCTAACATTCTTGTAAACGCCGCAAATATACCTATTATACAAGCTAAGAAAAATTTATTTGTCCGAGCATAATATAGGCATGCCGCAATCAGCAAAATGAATAAGCTCTCGGAAAACCCAACTCCTAAGAAAAAAGCAACAGGGAACAACAATAAATATTTTACACTTCTCCTAGCACTTGAATGATCACTATCAACTAGAGTCAATTTGTAAATGTAATAACAAGCTCCGCTTAACGCAAGGTTAGATACAATAAGCGATGACAAAAATGAGTTGCAAAATATAATATCAGCGACGCCTACTAAATAAGGGTATAAAGGGAAAAACACTATATGGAACCTTGCATCGCCAATAGCCCTATAACCATATTCAGCAATACCCAAATAATGCGGAGCATCGCTTTTAAGCCATAACTGTTCCATCGATGTAATGCTGAAATCAGATAAATCCCACCCATATACCATTACATGCCCCAGTATATACTGGAGCATGTGCATAGATATCACTATTGCCAGCATGATAAAAAACAGCCGCATGTTCTCTTTGCTGGTTAATATAATCTTATCTTTATTTGCCCTTTGCAATGATAAATCACGGGACGAAAATTCTTTGACCAGCATTGTAACAGCCAATACCAGACATGCAACAAACATCCCTAAAACAACCATACTACTTGCTAAACAAATTACTTCGTTAAACGCCATTTAGTTCTCCCACAACAACAAAGTATCACCTTGTAAACCCTTTACCCTTAGGCGTAAGAATCTCTGACCAAATAACCCCATTTACTAATGGATCATTGGAAAACACGGGAATCGTTCTTCTTTTTATGTTATACGAATCAGTCTTTCTAACTGTATCATTCGATCTTGGTCGCATAGTAGACTGTCCTTCAGCTTTATTTTGTGTTTCTCGTTCCACAGTCTTATTAAACTGCTGCATAATTCTGTTTTGTTCTTCAATAATACGCTGACTCTCACTAATCTGCTGCGTATTTCTAGCCATTTGCTCTTCATGTTCTTGATAAAAAGCAATCAAAGGATCCTCATAGCTATTATTTATTGCTTTATTTTGTTGCGCATTATACTCATTATTCTCAACGTTTTTAGGAGTAAATTGGTCACTACCCTGTTGCTCATCTGGCTGATAATCCCGCTGACTATCTTGCTGATCTCTCTGCTTTGTTCTCTTTGATCTTCTTCCAAATATGAAAAACAAAATAATAACGCCCCAGATAATAGCTCCCATGTTTTCACTGAAAAAATGAACAATACCAGTATTTTGCATCCTAAACACCTCCTCTAACTGCATTAATATAATGCACTATTTTTTAGGCGTATCGGTATTTAAGCCAGTCGGTTTATCACTAATACCTGAAATAGACTTTCTCATGGACGTATCCGAAATAATGTTTTGCATATTATAATAATCCATTATGCCTAGATTTCCCGCTCTAAACGCTTCTGCCATAGCTAACGGCACTTCAGCTTCTGCCTTTACAACAGCGGCTCTCATCTCTTGTTCAACAGCAACAGCCAACGCTCTACGTTCTTCTGCCTTTGCCCTAGCAATCTTAAGATCGGCTTCAGCCTGATCCATCTGCAACTGCGCACCAATGTTACGCCCGACATCAACATCGGCTATATCAATAGACAATATTTCGAAAGCTGTTCCAGCATCCAACCCTTTGTCCAACACAGTATGCGAGATAAGATCAGGATTCTCTAAAACTGCCTTATGATTTACAGAAGAACCAACTGTGGTAACAATACCCTCACCAACACGAGCAATAATGGTCTCTTCTCCTGCTCCTCCGACTAATCTGTCAATGTTTGCTCTAACGGTAACTCTTGCCTTTGCACGAAGTTCGATACCATCTTTTGCAATCGCTGCAACTACAGGAGTTTCAATAACCTTTGGATTAACACTCATCTGTACAGCTTGCAATACATTACGTCCGGCAAGGTCAATTGCAATCGCTCTATCGAACTGCAAAGGAATATTTGCCCTTTGCGCAGCAATCAATGCATTAATAACCCTGTCAACATTACCCCCAGCTAAGAAATGCGTCTCCAACATATTTATGGTAAGATCCAATCCCGCTTTTGATGCCTTGATCATAGGAATAATAATCTTTTTCGGTGAAACATTCCTAAGACGCATTCCAACCAACGAGAATATCGATACTCTAACACCAGCCGCTAAAGCCGAAACCCATAATCTTACTGGCACTATGCTAAACAGTATTGATAACACAATAAGTGCAACTACAGCAATAATAATCGTAACCAAAGTCTGATCCATAATAATCTCTCTCCTTTATCTCTTTAAATATCTAATCGTTTTTTATTGAAACAACAATTCGTCTGCCTTCTACTCGATTAATAATAATACTACTATCTTTAGGAATAAACTGTCCATCACTAACCACATCTATCCGTTTGCCGTCAAATATTCCAATCCCTGCTGGACGCATCTCAGAAGCGGCAATTCCTGCTTTGCCTATTAATTCATTCTGCCCTAAAGAGCTTGAATATCCAGCCTCCGTATCAACCGATTCTTTTAATATTACTCTAGATTTTGATATTCGCCCTTTTTGCGCGCTCCTAGCGACAACAAAAAACACTATTACTAAAATCATTATTAATATCGTAAACAATATCACAGCTTCGCTTAAATTCCTTGACCATAAGATAATTCCAGCAGTACTACTTAATATTCCCAATAATCCCGGGATACCGAATCCAGGAACCACTATTTCAACTATTAATAAACCGAGCCCAACAACAACTAAAATTATTGGTAATAAGCCCACCTCATTAAAATAAGTCGCTGCAACATCCATTATTTGCACCCCCTTCATTAATTGCTAATTATATTATACCGCATAAGTATCTATTTGTATAACTTGTAAAATATGTTTCACCTTGAATTTGCTAATGTTTACACAACGTATATAAGAAAAGCTTCTATTTTGAAAATAGAAGCCAAAACTTATTGTACGAGCAAACCTGTAAGCCGAGTTCTGTCTTGAATGACCATCTGTCTAGGCCCATCGTTACCGATAGGCTCAAGCGATTACCCGGAAGCTTGACGGGCCGCCAACAACGCTTCCCTATTAATCTTGCACCAAGTGGGGTTTACAGAGCGGACAAGTCGCCATGCCGCTGGTGAGCTCTTACCTCACCTTTCCACCCTTACGACAACTTAATGTCGCGGTATATTTCTGTTGCACTCTCCTGGGAGTCACCTCCACTGGGTATTACCCAGCACCCTGCCCTACGGTGCTCGGACTTTCCTCGTACGATACTTACCGCACGCAGTCATCTAGTTTACTCGCAAAAAATTATTAAATTATTCAACATCAGTGACATAAAGAATCCTACCGCAATTTTCGCACTCAAATATTTCGTCTGATTCTTGTACCTGAGTAATCATTAAGGATGGCAATGTCATATTGCACCCACCACATTGATCGTTCTCAAGCTTTGCAAGCGGCGTAATTTTATTTTTCTTAATATCATTATATCGTTCAATTAACGCTTTATCAACTTCTTTTCCGGCCTCAACGACCGCAGCTTGCAATTTACTCAATTCTTCAGAAGCACCCTCAAGCTCTTTGGTATGCTCCTCTTTGAACTTTGAAAAATCTTTCCGTGCTTTAGATATTTTTAGTTTCATATCCTGCAAGCGAGACTCTGTACTCTTAACGTCTTGCATAATAATATACAACTCACGACGAATCAAAACTATATCGCCTTGCACCTTTGTATACTTATTTAGCAATGCATTTACGCTGTCAAGGTCATCTTTAACCGCATCCTTATAATCAGCTTCAAACTTAATATAAAGATCATTTTGTTCTTCAAACATAGCTGTCAACTCTTCTAAGCGAGCATGTTTTTGTTCAATATCAGTTTCCATCTTTAGCAGCTTTTCCTGCTGATCAATAAGATATTTTCTGATTTTAAACATACTCTGCCTAGCTTTGGAATTTTTTAGCTGGTTCTCCAGCGCATCATATTCCTGATCTGCCAGCTGATAACGCCACAAGGCGTCTAGTTTACTCATTAAAACCCTCCCGTAATACGGTATTATCATATAAAAAAGGAATAAGTACTCTTATCCCCCCAGAATCATCCTCGATTGATGACTTATTTCTGAAAGCGCAAACGCTACACTATATTGTACCGCATCTATTGTGCTTTGTAAATGTTCAATTAATTCAGGCAATACAACGCGCTCAGTTGCAAAATGTCCAGCCATTATAACGCAAATTCCCATTTCAGTTGCCGCTAAGATTTCGTGATGCTTCATCTCGCCAGTCACTAACACATCCGCGCCCTTGCTTTTTGCCCACCCTATAACGCTTCCGCCAGAACCTGAGCAAACTGCTACCTTTGAAATCTTCTTTGTTTTTTCGCCCATAACCTGACACCCATTAATCTTTAGAGCATTGGATACCATAACAGCAAATTCATCAAGACTAATAGGTTTTTCTAAAATACCAACTCTCCCCATGCTCTCTTTTCCTGGGCAATGGTCTAATGAAAAAACGTCATATGCTACCTCTTCATATGGATGAACCTTTATCATTTCCGTCAAAACTTTGTTTAATAAATACCCTGGCACAATAGTTTCTATCCTAGCCTCTGTGGTTCTTTCAAAACTACCTCGCCTCCCAATAAATGGTTGCCGATCTTTAGGCACTTTAAACGTCCCTTGTCCCATAACGCTAAAAGAACAATCACCATAATCACCGATTTTGCCTGCGCCTGCCTTAAACATTGCACTTTGCACTTTTTCAGCATGACTTTCGGGGACAAACACCACTATCTTTTTGTAGTCTTTTTCGTAATATGGTTCTAGTCCCTTGATATGTTCTAACCCAATCAGCCTAGATAAGACATCGTTCACGCCACCTTTTGCAATATCTAAATTAGTATGCGCAGCAAAAAAATTTATTCCGTTTCGCGCTAATCTATACGCAATAGCCCCATCACCATACCCTGCTGTCAATCGTTTTATCGGACTTAGCATAATCGGATGATGCGAAATAATCATATCTGCTCCCAAATCAATTGCTTCGTCTATCACATCGTTTGAAGCTTCCAATGCAAACAACACCTTGGTTACATCAGCGTTTTCATCCCCAACCAATAGCCCAACATTATCAAACCCCATCGCTAACCCACAAGGCGCTATCTCTTCCATTGCTTTGCATATTTCCTTGCACTTTATAGCCATTTAAGCATCTCCTTAAACATACAAATATCTTTTTTAATTGGATCTGTTATCTCAGATGAAACTTTATTACTTACACCAATATCATCTAATGCCCTTATACGGGCTTTAAGCTTTCTTTCCACTCTATCTTTTAATAATGGATGACGTTTTTGCCAAAGCAAGCTCCCCACCTCTTTATATCTTAAATCATAATCAGATTCTTTCCCTTTTTTAGAGACGACAATATCAAAAATCCTGTTCTTTTCAAAAACCAATTCTTCGTCTATTATGCAAAACCCCATATCAATCAAACTATATCGTAAATCGCCTTGTTGTTGCATTGGTTGCATAATAACTGTTACTTCATTCGATAGTTTGTCAATGCCCTGAGTCAAGATATTCGCTATTTCATTGCCACCCATACCGGCTATCACAACACAGTCCACCTCGTCTTTTCGTATCGGCACAAGCCCATCACCCACACGACAATCCAGCCTATCTTCAACCCCTAACTTCAGCGCAAGTAGCTCTGCCTTTTTTAACGATTCCTTGCTATAGTCAGTTGCAATAGCGTTTTTCACCTGGTCACGCTGAATCATAGCAACGCATAATCTTCCATGATCGCACCCAATATCAGCTAATCTCGAACCACGTTTGATATATCTAGCTATAAATTCTAATCTGGCCCCTAATTCAATCATACAAAACTGCCTTCCGTCGTTACCGCTAAAATAAAAACAAGGCGAAGCTAATGCTATTCGCCTTGTCCTATAATCATTTAGTCAAGAAAATCTTTAAGCTTCTTACTCCTGCTAGGATGCCTGAGCTTCCTAAGCGCCTTTGCTTCAATCTGCCTAATACGCTCTCTAGTTACGTTGAATTCTTTCCCGACTTCTTCAAGTGTCCTAGCACGGCCATCGTCTAATCCAAACCGTAACCTAAGAACCTTTTCTTCCCTCGGCGTTAGCGTATCTAACACGTTCATCAGCTGTTCTTTTAGCATGGTAAACGCCGCTGTTTCAGCTGGCGCTGGTGCATCTTCATCAGGAATGAAGTCACCCAAATGGCTATCTTCTTCTTCACCAATAGGCGTTTCAAGAGATACAGGTTCTTGTGCAATTTTTATTATCTCGCGCACCTTTTCCTGAGTAATCCCCATCTCAAGTGCAATCTCTTCTGGCTGTGGCTCACGCCCATATTCCTGAACCAGTTGTCTGTTTACGCGAATAAGCTTGTTAATCGTTTCGACCATATGCACAGGTATTCTAATGGTTCTGGCTTGATCAGCAATGGCACGCGTAATCGCTTGCCTAATCCACCATGTCGCATATGTACTAAACTTATACCCCTTTGTATAATCAAACTTTTCAACGGCTTTTATTAGCCCTAGATTACCTTCTTGGATCAAATCTAAAAACAACATGCCACGGCCAACATATCGTTTTGCAATGCTTACAACTAATCTAAGATTAGCCTCTGCTAGTTTCCGTTTAGCCTCAACTTCTCCTTCACCCATACGTTTTGCAATTTGAATTTCTTCTGCTGCTGTTAGTAGCGGAACCTTGCCAATTTCCTTTAAATACATGCGCACCGGATCATCGATACTAACTCCCTCGGGAACGCTTAAACTCAAGTCTTCGTCAGCTACTTCCTCTGCAAGAGTCTTATCTGTCTCAGCATCTTCAACAACGTCTATATTGTTGTTCTCAAGCGTTTCATATATCTTTTCGATCTGATCAGCCTCAAGTCCTGCACCTTCTAATGCATCCATAATTTCTTTGTATGTTAAAACGCCTTTCGATTTGCCGGTTTCAAGTAACTCCGCAATACGATTTAGCTTTGACTCGTTATTGTTCAATCAATTCCCTCCTCTCGAATTTAATAAATATCAAAGGCTCTGAAACTCTTTATTTAAGGTATCAATCGTTTTAAGCACTTCTTTTTTTGTTTGTTGATCAGTGCTTCATCCGATAAAACCTCCTTTAATTCCATAACCTTATTCTCTATGCTCGACTTTTTGATTCTCGAACAACATTCTTTTGTAGACTCAATTAAATCATTTAAGCTCTGCTGGTCATCAGAGCCAATAGACAATTCGGCCAAATATGCTGCAGTTTTTTCATTTTCGATCGCATCAGATATCCTGTGAATACTGATGTTATCCTTGCTTGCATACCATATAACCTTCACAATCTCAACTACTCGTTCATCCGAAAAATCGTTAACCGACAAAGCCTGCCTTGCTAGGCTCGCGCATTCTTCAGATTTCAGCATGCAGCTCAATAATTCATGCTGAGCTAGTTCATTGGTTCTATTATTCCTAAAATTCCCAAGTCTATTCTTATTAATTGAACCCTTGTCGTCAACCACGCCTCCCTTTTCGATCTGATCTCTTATCGTTTGTCGCTCAAATCCACTTTCAACCTCTAACCGTTTAACATAAACATCACGTTCAACGGGCGACTCAAGCTGAGCTATTACCTTACAAGCCTCCACCACGTAATCCACCAATTGCTTTTGTACCATTAAATCATATCCAGCTTTTATCCTATCAATCTTAAACTCTGTCGGCTCAATAGCTTTTGAAACAAGCTCTAAAAACGCATCTCTACCATTTTCTTTAACATAATCGTCTGGATCAAGCCCTTTAGACAAAACAACTACTTTAGCAGGCAAACCTTCGGAAATAAGCACATCAAGTGCTTTCATAGTTGCATTCTGCCCAGCCATATCTGCATCATAAGAAATTACAACACTCCTTGCAAATCGTTTAAGTAACCTTGCCTGGCCTCTGGTAAACGCAAGTGCCAAGGGATGCCACCGCATTACCAATTCCATTTGCACTAAGTGCAATAACATCCATATATCCTTCTACTAATAGCGCATAATCAATAGACTTTGCCTGCTTCAACTTGGCTATACCATATAAATTTTGGCGCTTATTAAAAGCATCCGTTTCGGGTGAGTTTAAATATTTGGGCTGACCATCTCTCATCAACCTACCGCCAAATGCAACCACGTTGCCCTTTTCATTTATAATAGGAAACATTATTCTGTCACGAAAATACTCATAAGTTCGCTCGCTCGATTTCGAGATTATCGCGGCATCTAGGAGCTCATCCTCGGTAAATCCATCATCCAACAACGCTTTAGAAATGGACCCACATACCACAGGAGAGTATCCTAATCCAAATCTCTTGATTATTGAGTCGCCAACGCCGCGTTTTTTGAGATATTCTCTCGCCCCATTACCTGCTTGACTCATTAGTATTGCGTGATACATCTTTGCTGATTGCCTGTTGATCTCAAAGATTCGTTCTTTTTTTTTACGTTTTAGTTCATACTCAACATCGCTTTCAGTCTTTGTGATATGAATACCCGCACGCTCAGCTAAAACTTCAATACTTTGTGCAAACCCTATATTTTCAATATTCATAATGAAATTGAAAACACTTCCGCCCGATTGACATCCAAAACAATAATACAACTGTTTGTCCGGACTTACACTAAAAGAGGGTGTCTTCTCTCCATGAAAAGGACAAAGACCCCAATACTTTGTACCCTTACGTTTTAGGGTGACATATCCTGAGATAACATCCACAATATCGTTTCTGCTTCTTACCTCAGCTATAATATCTTCTCCATATAAGCCTGCCATTAAGTCAAAATCACATCCAAGTTGTTTCTACATGTATATAAAATATCAGCTTTTATATGTTCACCACATCAAACCCATTCTCCTGCTTTTTGTCGAATTTTAATAATTTTTTAGGTTATTTTGTATTATAATAATGATTTTGGCACGAATTTTACGTTATACATTTGTATTGCATACTGGTCACTCATACCTGCAATATAATCACATACAGCTCTTTGACTAGTTTGTGTTTTTGCAATTTCCAAATACTCTTGCGGCATACAAGATTGATTTTTAAGATAATAATTAAATAGATTAGTTAACACATGCTCAACTTTTTTCTCTTGTTCCTTAGCACGCTCAAGTTCATACACATTTTTAAACAAATATTCCCTTAGTACCTTTGTCGCTTCTTTTCCGTCAAATGACATCTCGACCTTGTTTTCATCTATACTATTATCAATCACATCGTGTATCATCGCATTTATCCTTTTTGAACTGCCTATTCCAAATAATTCATTACAACTTTTTGGTAAATTCTCTTCCGATAATAAACCCGCCCTAACGGCGTCATCAATATCATGATTTATATAAGCGATTTTGTCGGAAATCATAACCGCTCTACCTTCAAGCGTCATTGGATTACATCCCGTGCGATGGTTAAGTATCCCATCTCGAACTTCAACGGTCAAATTAAGTCCTCTCCCACGTTCTAGTCGTTCAACCACCCTAAGACTTTGTTGGTTATGCAAAAACCCATTATCAGTGATATTATTTAATACACGTTCACCAGCGTGCCCAAAAGGGTGTGTGACCTAAATCATGGCCCAGTGCAATAGCCTCTGCTAAGTCCTCGTTTAAATTAAGAGCACGTACAATTGTTCTAGCGATCTGAGTCACTTCAAGAGTATGAGTAAGCCTAGTTCTATAATGATCTCCCTCGGGAGCTATAAACACCTGTGTTTTATGTTTAAGCCTTCTAAAAGACTTACAATGGATTATTCTATCGCGATCACGCTGAAAATCTGTCCTAATGCTACATTGTGGTTCAACTCTTTCTCAACCCTTTGAATTCATTGAAAAGCAAGCATATTTACTTAATATGCTTGCCTCTAATCGTTCTCTTTTTTCTCTTGAACTCTCGTTTTGCATACTGTACTCCAAGCAACCCAATATAGGTAGATGAATGTATAGATTAATGTATACAAACAAAATAAACCTATTTCCTTTAATTTAACCCATAACAGTAATAATGAACACTGATTTTATTCAAAACACTACTTTAATTCGACAAAAAAGTATTTTGTGAAAACATTTCTGGCTAATTTTTTTCGCTAGCAAAACAACCATTTTCGGAATATAATAAGTGCATGAGTATTAATTCCCTTTAGCTAAAAAAAGGAAATCATTTAGAGTTGACTTTTTTTTTGATGGGTGTTAGAATACGGATAATTGAATATTAGCCATAAACCGTTGATACGGAGATAAAAATAAGTAATGGATTTACAGAGAGCTTGGGGCGCTGAAAACCAAGTAATTACATCTTATTAAATGGACCGTTGAGGGCACAATGAAAAACTATTATTAGTTGAGTATTCTGTGACGTGGAGGCTTACGTAAGTAGTCAGGAGTATGTTTGTATTCCATTGAGATGCGGCTTAAATTGCCGTAAAGCAAGGTGGCACCGCGAGTTTATCTCGCCTTGACAGATATTATTCTGTTGAGGGCTTTTTATTGCCCCTCGACAAGAAATGAGGTACGAAATGAAGTTTAATTTGACAAAGGAAGAAGCAAAAGAAATCCTAAAAAGCGGAGATTATAAAAAAATTCCGCTAAGCACAGTTGTTGATGCAGAAAATAAAACTCCTGCAGATATCTACAGAGTTTTAAAAAGTGTAAGCAATAACGTATTCTTACTTGAATCTGCTGAGGATAATAAAAATTGGGGACTTTATTCATTTATGGGATATGATCCTAAGCTTGAAATAACATGCCTTGATCATAAAATTAAAATCAACGCAGGAACGTCTTTGAAATCTATGACAAAAAAGCCGCATGAGTATATTCGGCAAATTCTTGATGAAAACAAAAGCGTAAAATTGCCTAACCACCCCCACTTTTACAGGCGGCCTTGTTGGTTATTTCTCCTATGACTTTATTAAATACAATGAAGTAAGCTTACATTTGGATGCAAACGATGATGAAGCTTTAACGACGTGGACTTAATGCTGTTTGATAAGGTAATTGTCTTGATAATCTGCTTAATACCATCATGCTTATTGCAAATATAGATGGAAAAACAATTGATGTTGACTATAACCGAGGCATTATGGTTTTAGAGAACATGGCACAAATGTTAAATCAGCACGTTAGCATCGAAGAAAATGGAACATTAACTGGTCCTTTGACTCCGTATTTAGCAAAAAACAATATTGCGAATTTGTGGAGAAAGCAAAAGACCATATTTACGAAGGAGATATCTTTCAGGTTGTACTTTCTAACAGATGGTCAGCACCTTTCGCCGGAAGTTATTCGGCACTTACCAAAACCCCTTAGAAAAACCAACCCCTCCCCGTATATGTTTTACTTTTCAAGTAATGATGTAGAAATTGCAGGTGCTTCTCCAGAAACCCTTGTAAAACTTGAAAATAACAAATCTGTACTTTCCCACTTGCAGGCACAAGACCAAGGGTAAGACTCAGGATGAGGATTTGGCCCTTGAAAAAGAACTGTTAGCTGATGAGAAAGAATGCTCGGAGCACAATATGCTTGTTGATTTAGGACGAAACGACTTAGGCAAGATATGTAAGTTCGGTTCAGTTCATGTAGATGAGTACATGAAAATAGAGCGTTTTTCCACACGTAATGCACATTGGCTCAACTGTAAGTGGTGAGATAAAAGAAGATAAAGATGCTTTAGATGCAATCGACGCTGTATTGCCAGCCGGAACATTGTCAGGCGCCCCGAAAATAAGAGCGTGTGAGATCATCAACCAGCTTGAAAATAATAAAAGAGGTATTTATGGTGGTGCAATTGGCTATTTAGATTTTACTGGAAACGCTGACGTTTGTATCGCGATTAGGCTTGCGTTTAAAAAGAACGGCAAGTATTTGTTCGTTCAGGTGCCGGCATCGTTGCTGATTCCGTTCCAGAAAAGGAACATGAAGAATGTCTTGCAAAAGCGAAAGCTGTAGTAAATGCATTGGAGGGAAAATAAATGATATTGCTTATTGCATAATTATGATAGCTTTTCTTACAATCTTTATCAGCTTATAGGCGAAATCACACCAGATATTCGCGTAATAAGAAATGATGAACTTTCCGTTTCAGAAATAGAACAATTAAACTCAAGTCATATTGTTTTATCCCCTGGACCTGGAAAACCCTGTGATGCTGGCGTTTGTATTGATGTTGTCAAGGAGTTAGGAAGCAAATATACCCATTATTGGTGTATGTCTAGGCCACCAAGCGATTTGTGGAAGCATATGGTTCGACCGTTTCTCATGCTAAACAGCTAATGCATGGAAAAGCTTGCGAAATAGTTATAAAAAACGACGGCATTTTTGAAGGCTTAAATGAACGCGAGATTGTAGGTCGATATCATTCTCTATCTGCAATTAAAGAGACAATCCCTGAAACGCTAGAAATCTTAGCGGTTTTCAAAGGATGATGAAGTAATGGCGGTACAACACAAACATGACATGGTGTATGGATTACAATTTCATCCTGAATCTATACTAACCCCCTTGTGGCAAAACCATAATCGAAAACTTTTTGAAAGGAGTCCAACATGATTAAGGAAGCAATTATTAAATTAACAGCAAAAGAAGATTTATCCTATGAAACAGCCGAGACTGTCATGGACGAAATAATGAGCGGAGATGTTTCCCAGGTTCAACTAGCGGCCTATCTTGTGGCATTATCCATGAAAGGAGAAACAATCGATGAGATTACGGGGTCTGCCAAAGGTATGCGCAACCACGCAGTAAAGCTTTTGCATAATCAAAAAGTGCTTGAAATCGTAGGCACAGGCGGAGACAAGTCCAATTCTTTCAATATTTCAACAACGTCAGCAATTGTTTTGGCGGCAGCAGGCGTACCTATTGCAAAACACGGCAATAGAGCTGCTTCAAGTAAATGTGGTGCGGCTGACTTGCTAGAGGCTCTGGGCGTAAATATTACTATTTCACCTGAAAAAAGCAAAGAAATTTTGGAGAAAGCTAATATCTGCTTCTTGTTTGCTCAAAAATATCATATGGCAATGAAGCATGTTGCACCCGTGAGAAAAGAACTCTCTATTAGGACTATCTTTAATATTTTAGGCCCCCTTTCTAATCCTGCTGGCGCAGATATGCAACTAATGGGAGTTTATGGCCCAATGCTAGTCGAGCAGCTTGCAGAGGTGCTTATAAGGCTCGGTGTGAAAAAAGGTATGGTTGTTTACGGTCAAGACGGACTCGATGAAATTTCGATGAGCTCCACTACAAAAGTGTGCGAAATGCGTGACGGCAAACTAAAGAACTATATAATTAATCCTGAAGATTATGGTTTCACCTTATGCTCAAAGGATGAATTAGTTGGTGGGTCTCCACAGCAGAAAACGCACAAATTACTTTAGATATTTTTGACGGGCAAAAAGGCGCAAAGAGAAATGCAGTAGTTATTAACTCGGCTGCCGCTCTTTATATCGCAAGGGATGATCTAACAATGCAGGATGCAATTAAAGAGATCGAAGACGTAATTGACAGTAAAAAAGCCTTGAAAAAACTTAATGAGTTTATCAAGCTTTCTAACGAGGTATAAATCATGATTTTAAATATACTAGCAGATTATGCAAAAGAAAGAGTGCTAAACGACAAAACAGTAATTAGCACTGAAGAAATAAAAAAGAAAGCACTCAAGCTAAGAAAGGGTGATTTCTCATTTGAAAAAGCGCTCAAAAAGAGTAGTGTCTCCATTATCTCAGAGGTAAAAAAGGCATCTCCATCAAAAGGCGTTATTTCAGAGAATTTCCCATACTTAGATATTGCCCGTGAATATGAAAAAGCTGGTGCAGACTGTATCTCAGTTTTAACTGAACCAAAGTGGTTTCTAGGCTCGGATAAAATTTTTATGGAAATACGCAAACGTGTATCAATCCCAATGCTCCGCAAAGATTTTACTGTGGATGAGTACCAAATTTATCAGGCAAAAGTTATGGGTGCAGATGCGGTTTTTACTTATATGTGCTATTACGGATACACTGCTATTAAAAAGCTATATAAGCATTTGTGATGAGTTAGGAATTTCCGCACTTGTCGAAACCCATAATACGCAAGAGATTGAATCCGCTTTAAATGCTGGTGCAAGAATTATAGGCGTAAACAACCGCAACCTAAAAGATTTTACTGTTGATTTATCAAACTCACAAAGACTAAAAGAGCATGTTCCTGATGGCATAGCTTTTGTCGCTGAAAGTGGAATAAACAGCATATCGGATGGGATTGACATGAAAAATTTTGGTGCTGATGCTTTACTTATTGGTGAATTTCTTATGAAGAGCAAAAACCGAAAAGAAATCATCGCACAACTGAAAAAATGGGTGAGATATATGACAGAGATTAAAATTTGCGGAATTACATCGTATGGTCGATATAGAATATGTTAATCTTGCATTGCCTGATTATATTGGATTTATCATAAATTTCCCAAAGAGTCATCGCAATATATCGTCTGAAAATGTAATGCAACTAAAAAGCAAGCTAGATAAGAGCATAAAAGCTGTGGGCGTATTTGTAAACTCCCCCATCGAGACAATAAAACAATTATGTGATTAAGAACGCAATTGACATTGTGCAATTGCACGGAATTGAAGATGATAATTATATTGAAGAGCTTAAAGCAATAACGGACAAAAAAATCATTAAAGCATTTATGGTCAATGAAAGCTTTGATATAAAAAAGGTCTGAAGAATGTGCTTCTGACTATGTCCTCTTTGATGGTGGTAGAGGAAATGGCAAGAGATTTCCCCATGAATTAATTAAAAACGTTACCCGCCCTTTTTTCCTTGCAGGAGGCCTTAGTAACGAAAATTTAAGAGAGATTATAACTGAAGCAAACCCTTATTGTGTGGATATTTCAACAGGCGTAGAAACCAATAAAAATAAAGACTTTAATAAAATATGTGAAGCTGTAAAGACGGCTCAAGAAGAGGTTTAAATGATGAAAAAAGGACGATTCGGAGTACACGGCGGCCAATACATTCCCGAAACTCTTATGAATGCAATGCTTGAATTAGAACAAGCCATATAACGAGTGTAAAAACGATCCTACATTCTATCAAGAGTTTCATCAGTTGTTAAATGAGTATGCAGGCAGACCAAGTAGACTCTATTTTGCAGAAAATATGACTAAAGATTTAGGCGGTGCAAAAATTTATCTTAAACGCGAAGATTTAAACCATACCGGTTCTCATTAAAATCAATAACGTCATTGGTCAAATGATCCTAGCTAAACGAATGGGCAAAAACAAGGATCATTGCAGAAACAGGTGCTGGACAACACGGAGTTGCTACTGCTACCGTTGCTGCTATGATGGGAATGGAGTGTCACATTTATATGGGCCAAGAAGACGCCTTTAGACAAGCTCTCAATGTCTATCGTATGCGTCTGCTGGGTGCAACAGTATATGAGGTGACGGAAGGAACCGCTACGCTTAAAGATGCAGTATCTGAAACATTTAGAGAGTGGACCAGCAGGATTGATGATACCCACTATGTCTTAGGGTCCGTTATGGGACCATACCCTTTCCCAGAGATGATTCGTGATTTTCAATCAGTAATAGGGAAAGAAATAAAAGAACAAATTATGCAAGCAGAAGGTAGGCTGCCAGACATTGTTATGGCATGTGTAGGAGGTGGTTCAAATGCAATTGGTGCATTTTATGATTTTATTCCTGATGAGCAAGTAAAATTAATCGGATGTGAAGCCGCTGGAAGAGGCGTTGATACCAAAGAAACAGCAGCAACAATAAGCACGGGAAAGTTAGGCATTTTTCATGGTATGAAATCATATTTCTGCCAAGACGAATACGGTCAAATTGCCCCTGTCTACAGCATTTCTGCAGGCCTTGATTATCCAGGAGTAGGTCCTGAACACGCGTATCTTCATGATATGAAGGAGAGCAGAATATGTTGACGTCACCGACGAAGAAGCAGTGATAGCGTTTGAATATTTATCAAAGATTGAAGGCATTATTCCTGCAATAGAGAGCGCGCATGCAGTTGCACATGCAATGAAAATTGCGCCTTCACTTTCAAAGGATACCATCATTGTTATCAACCTTTCGGGGACGTGGGGATAAAGACTGTGCCGCTATTGCACGTTACAGAGGAGAAAAAATATATGAATAATATTCAGAAAGCATTTGAAAATGGCAAAGCATTCATTTCTTTTATCACTTGTGGTGATCCTTGCATTAAAACGACAGAAGAAATCGTTTATGCGCTGGAAAGATCAGGTGTCGACTTAATTGAACTAGGCATTCCTTTTTCTGATCCTACTGCAGAAGGTGTGACCATTCAAAAAGCGAATGAACGTGCTTTAATAAACATGATAACTACAGATGATATATTTGAAATGGTAATAAGATTACGGAAAACTGTGAAGATCCCAATGGTATTTATGACCTATGCAAACGTTGTTTTTTCTTACGGAACTGAAAGATTTATAAAAAAATGCAGCGAGGGTCGGTATAGATGGCTTAATTTTGCCCGATGTTCCTTTTGAAGAAAAAGAAGAGTTTGAAGGTGTTTGTAAACAATATGGGCTTGGATTCATATCATTGATCGCCCCTACCTCACATGATAGGATTTCAATGATTGCAAAGGAAGCAAATGGCTTTGTATATTGTGTATCTTCATTGGGTGTAACAGGAACAAGAGAAAGAATTGAAACCGATATTTCTTCCATGATAAAACTTGTAAAAGAAGCTAAAGACATTCCTTGTGCGGTTGGGTTTGGCATTTCTACTCCTGAGCAGGCAAAAGAAATATCCCAATACTCAGACGGAGTCATTGTAGGTTCTGCTATTATAAAATTATGTGAGAAATTTGGTAAGGACTGCATAAAGCCAATAGAAGAATATGTTACTAGTATGAAAAATGCAATTAGATAGTATATGAAGATTATCTCAAAAGCAGCACCCATAATAGGTGCTGCTTTTTTTATTATTAAGACTCTTTTTATAGCAACTTGTGATAAAATATGTTATACTCTAATTATTACAAATTTATGTATTTTATGTTAAATTTGTACTGCCATCATGTGGACATTTGTAATAAATAATACATAACTGTTATTAAAAAACTAAACAATTAGAGGTAATGATGAAAAAGAGAAAAAGGCATTTTATTGCTCTACTAATAATCATAATCTGGGGCGTCGGTATACTCATATTACACAATAATAATATTATACCGTCTGAAAGCTATTCTAATTCCGATTTTAATATAGAAACATACCATAGCGAAATTGACAAAGACGATGATGGAATTGATGACCAAACAGATATTCTACAGAGTGTACAAGAATACATAGCAACCAATCCAACATACAAGAGCAAATACTACGAGACTGGATACCCAAATGACAGATATGGGGTATGTACCGACGTGGTCGCCTTTGGCTTGCTAGGCGCAGGCTATGACTTAATGGAATTAGTAAACAAAGATATTATTGAGCATAGAGAACATTACGATATAGATGAGCCGGACGAAAACATCGACTTTAGGCGAGTTAGAAATCTGCAAGTATACTTTAAAAACAATGCCATCAGTTTAACAACGAATATTAAAGATATATCTCAATGGCAGGGTGGTGACATCGTTATTTTCAATCACCATATTGCAATTGTCTCTGATGTAAGAAACAAAAATGGCGTACCTTTTATCATACATCATAACAGCCTTCTTCAAGCCCAATACCAAGAGGATGTATTAGAATATTACGACGATATCGTTGGTCATTATAGAATTAGTTAACCCTACTTATATTTTAATACAAATACTTAATAATTTTAATTGTGCACGTCTAACTGATCCTATAATGACCGACGACGTTATCACAATATTCTAATCTATCTTCTTCATATTGAGATTGTGAAGGGACCCGAATGATGGATTATGTAGCAAACACCATCTCTGTTCCTTTTATCTGATACAATCGCAATATGATCTTCAAAGATGACAATATCTCCACCTTGCCATTCATCAATATCCCAAATATCAGTTGTTAAACTGATGGCATTGTTTTTAAAGTATACTTGCAGATTTCTAACTCTTCTGAAATCAATATTTTTGTCTATAACATCAATATCATATAAATATTGATGATTTATAATATCTTGATTGACCAATTCCATTAGGTCATAACCTGAATTTAATAACCCAAAAGCAACTACATCGGTACACACCCCATACTCACCATTTGGATACCCTGTTTCATAGTATTCGCTTTTGTATTCTGGGTTGGTTGCAATATATTCCCGAACACTTTGTATAATATCTGTTTGATCGTCAATTCCATCTCCGTCTTTGTCAATTTCGCTATGGTATGTTTCTATATTAAAATCAGAATTAGAATAACTCTTATAAGGTACTAAATTTAAACCGAATATAACAATTACACCAATAATTATTATTAACCAAAATACAATGAACCGTCTCTTTTTCTTTATCTTTCTACTCATAATTCTCCCAATTTGTTATTAATGACATTAAAAAAATTATTAAACGTCATAAATATACTTAGATAGTCAGCATTAGTGATTATTAAGTATAACATATTTTTTATTAATTTTCACAATAAGCCTATAGAGATGTGTTGAAAAGCCAGTGTATACGATTGTAAACGATACAGCCAATGAAAATAGCAAATTTTAATCGTACGGGAAATGCATTTAGCTTCTCTAATCAGCCGATATCAATAGAATATAAAAGCATAAAAACAGGTGTATCAATATTATGATACACCTGTTTAATTTAAATATGAACTTTAACTGTTAAGCCTTACATCATACAGTCGCAAAAGCGTCGACCATCAGAATACATAAAAGGCTTCATCGCGTCCCTAAGCCACCTTAAATCCAAAGAGTAGATTTATGCCTTTGGGTTCATAATAGCTGCCTGTGCGGCAGATAGGCGTGCGATAGGTAGACGGAATGGCGAACAAGAAACATATTTTAGACCAATGTCGTGACAGAAGACAACCGATGAAGGATCTCCGCCATGCTCACCACAGATTCCAAGCTTAATGTCAGGACGAGTCTGCTTGCCCTTTTCAACAGCAATCTTCATCAACATTCCTACGCCAGTCTGATCAATTCTTGCAAATGGGTCAGACTCATAGATCTGCTTCTCATAATATGCATCCAAGAACTTACCAGCGTCATCGCGTGAGAATCCGAATGTCATCTGAGTTAGGTCGTTTGTTCCGAATGAGAAGAACTCAGCTTCAGTAGCAACTTCGTCAGCTGTTAGTGCAGCTCTTGGTATCTCAATCATTGTTCCAACCATGTAAGTGACTTTAACATCACTATTAGCCAATACTTCTTCAGCTGTATTAACTACGAATTCCTTAACATACCTTAGCTCACGAACTTCGCCAATCAAAGGAATCATAATCTCAGGAACGATATCAATACCAGCTTCTTTCTTAGCTTCAATAGCGGCTTCAATGATAGCGCGTGTCTGCATGACAGCGATCTCAGGATATGTAACAGCCAAACGACAACCACGGTGACCCATCATTGGGTTGAACTCGTGTAGGCTAGAAACTGTTGATTTAACTACGTCAACAGCAACACCCATATCTTTTGCTAGCTCAACGATATCTTCTTCCTTCTGAGGCAAGAACTCATGTAGAGGAGGATCGAGCAGACGAATTGTAACAGGACGATCGCCCATTGCAATATAAATGCCCTTGAAGTCTTCACGCTGCATTGGAAGCAACTTATCAAGAGCCTTAACACGCTGTTCAGTTGTCTCTGAAAGAATCATCTCACGCATTGCGCCAATACGATCTTCATTGAAGAACATATGCTCTGTACGTGTTAGTCCGATGCCCTCTGCACCAAAATCGATTGCCTGTGTAGCGTCAGCAGGAGAATCAGCGTTTGCACGAACCTGCAATGTACGATACTTGTCAGCCCATCCCATGATTACTCCAAAGTCACCTGTTAGCTTAGCTTCAACTGTGGGAATAGCTTCGCCATAAACAAGACCAGAAGTACCATCAAGTGAGATGAATACGCCTTCTTTATACTCAGTGCCATCTTTGGTGATGAAAACACCTTTATCTTCATAAATTTTAACGTCGCCGCTACCTGCAACACAACATGTTCCCATACCACGAGCAACAACAGCTGCGTGAGAAGTCATGCCGCCACGTGCAGTTAGGATTCCTTCTGCAGCGTACATTCCCTCAATGTCCTCAGGAGAAGTCTCAGTACGAACCAAGATAACCTTCTGACCAGCCTTTTCAGCAGCAGTAGCAGCATCAGCTGTGAAGTAAACCTGTCCACATGCAGCGCCTGGTGATGCAGGCAAGCCCTTTGCAATTGGAGTTGCAGCCTTGATAGCAGCAGGATCAAATGTTGGATGCAACAAAGCATCAAGCTGTTTTGCATCGATCTTCATCAGAGCTTCCTGCTCAGAAATCAAACCTTCTTCAACCAAATCAACAGCAATCTTTAATGCAGCAGCAGCTGTTCGCTTTCCGTTACGTGTCTGAAGCATGAACAGTTTGCCACGCTCGATAGTGAACTCCATGTCCTGCATATCTTTATAATGTAGCTCAAGAGTTTCAGCTGTCTCGATGAACTGCTTATAAACTGCAGGCATAGCATCCTTCATGTGTCCGATAGGCTCAGGAGTACGGATACCAGCAACAACGTCCTCACCCTGTGCGTTAACAAGGTACTCACCATAAAGCTTCTTTTCTCCAGTTGAAGGGTTACGTGTGAATGCAACGCCTGTACCAGAATCGTCGCCCATGTTTCCAAATACCATTGCCTGAACGTTAACAGCTGTGCCCCAATCTCCAGGAATATCGTTCTTACGGCGATATACTATAGCACGAGGGTTATTCCATGAACGGAAAACAGCTTCAACAGCTAGTAACATCTGCTCTTTAGGAACCTGTGGGAAATCATTTCCCATTTCCTTCAAATAAAGAGCCTTATAGCGACCTACTAAATCTTTCAATGCAGCTGCATCAAGATCAGTGTCCTGCTTTGCTCCCTTTTCTTCTTTAACCTGATCCAACAAAGCTTCAAACTTGTTCTTATCGATTTCCATAACAACGTCTGAGAACATTTGTATGAAACGGCGATAACTGTCATAAGCAAAACGCTCATTATTTGTTAGCTTGGCAAGACCCAATACTGTTTCGTCGTTTAATCCAAGGTTAAGTATTGTATCCATCATACCAGGCATTGATACACGTGCGCCTGAACGAACTGATACTAAAAAAGGATCGTTAGCATCTCCAAGCTTTTTGCCGTTGATCTTTTCAGTCTCAGCTAGAGCTGCATCCATCTGAGCGATAATATCGTCAGCAATCTTCTTATTGTCCTCATAATAACGAGTACATGCCTCTGTAGAAATTGTGAAACCCTGAGGTACGGGTAGTCCGATACGTGTCATCTCGGCCAGACCAGCGCCTTTTCCGCCCAAGAGATTACGCATTTCAGCATTACCCTCTTTAAATAGGTATACGTATTTGTTACTCATGAAAGTACCCTCCGATTTTTTTTTAAAATTCTTATCCACGCATAGTGGTTGAATTTGTTCATATGTATGGAATTTTATAATAAAATCCGAAAAAATTCAACAGCTAACCAACTCTTTTTTTATTTTATTTTCTAAATAAAAAAAGAGAGACCCTTCCTCTCTCTTTAATATTAGCCTTATTTGGATATGGATTCTCTTAACTTACGCATTATCTTAGATTCCATTCTTGACACCTGAACCTGCGAAACCCCCATCTCCTTTGCAATCTCACTTTGCGTAGTTTCCCTAAAATACCGTAAAATAATGAGCTTTCTTTCCTCTGGCTCTAAATCTTTAATCATTTCTTTTAGCATGATCTTATCTGTAATCTCAACTTTTTCTTGTTCTTGTTCAATCCTATCTATTCTAAGTAACCCCTCATCACCTTTTTCGTCCATAGACGGCTCGAATAACGAAAGATGACTTCTTGCAGCCTCAAGTGCAAGCAACACATCCCCAGAAGATGCATTCACAGCTTCAGCAATTTCTTCAATATTTGGCTCAGTGCTAGTCTCTGTTCTAATTGCCTCACATGCAGCCATGGACTTTTGAGCAAGTTCTTTCAGCGTTCGCGAAACCTTAATCATTCCATCATCACGCAAATGACGTTTAATCTCGCCTGCTATCATAGGCACAGCATAGGTTGAAAACCTGACATTATAACTAACATCATAGTTGTTTATAGCTTTAACAAGGCCCATGCACCCAATTTGATATAAATCATCGTAATCTACCCCTCTGCCTAAAAACCTCTTTACAATGCTTTTTACCAACCCTGTGTTTCGTTCAACTAGCTCTTCATGGGCTTTTATGTCACCTTGTTTCATCAGCTCAAGCAACTCTATGAGCTGTTCATGCGTTAATAGCTTATCCTTCATTTTTCTTATCCACTGCTTGCAGAGGACCAACCCTTTTTTTCATTCTAACCGTTGTGCCCCGACTATAAACCGATTCTACTTGCACCTCATCCATAAAGGTCTCCATCATTGTGAATCCCATGCCCGAACGTTCTTGCTCATCACCCGTTGTAAACATAGGTTCTCTAGCTCTTTCGATATCTTGAATACCTATGCCATTATCCTTAATAACAATTTCGAGACATGACCCGTTAATTACAGCTTGCATTTCAATTTTGCCTATTTGCCCTGCATATCCATGCACTATAACGTTTGTAACTGCTTCCGATACAGCGGTTTTTATGTCTGAAAGCTCTTCTAAAGTTGGGTTCATTTGCAAAGCAAAAGCCCCCGCTACCACCCTTGCAAATCCCTCATTAGAGGAAATACTATCAAACTGAATAACCATTTCATTCTGAATCATTAAAAAAATACCTCCCACCCATTACGTCAGTCTAAAATTTCAATTATTCTATATAATCCTGATACGTTAAACACTCTCTTAACTTGATTGCTCATATTTCTTACAAAAACTCGACCATTTCTTTCTTGTAACAACTTGTACCGCCCCATTATAACCCCAATACCCGACGAATCCATAAATTGGAGTTTTTCGAAATCGAAAATAAGATCACTTATCGTTCCATCACACAATAATTTATCAATGCCTTCACGAACCTGCTTTGAACAATGATGATCAAGTTCACCCTTTATCTTTATCACTAAAGCATCGCCTTCTCGACTGCTAATAAACTTCATTGAAAAAATCCTCCTCTCCTCCTACATCAATTCATCATTGTTTTTATTTGTCCTTTTAAAAACACTGCCATGAAATGTCTGTTTTTGAATCATTTGGTCACAATAATTTGTTTTATCTTTTTAATATTATGGGTAGCCTAATTTCAGCATGATTAGGCGGTGAAAATCTTGAAAAAACGAAATAAAAAAGAAGATAACCAAATTACGAAAACCCCAACCCGAGTTAAATGTATAGCCAAAAAAACTTCCATAGTCATGGCGTTGTTACTCTTATTATTTTCTGTATTTATTATTTCATACATATTCGCACTGCAATCATGGCAAAAATTAGATACAAACGCCTTAGAGAATATGGATCAAACGCTTTTAGTTTATGATAAAGATAATAATCTTTGTGCTGGAGTACACGGATTAGTTAACCGTATAGATGTATCGCTTGAAGATGTTCCGTTGTATGTTCAGCAAGCCTTTATTGCAATAGAGGATGCTAGATTCTACGAACATGGCGGAATTGATATAGTCAGAATATTAGGCGCATTTTTCGAAGATATCAAGTCAGGCAGCCTAAAACAAGGCGCCAGCACTATTTCACAGCAACTGATAAAATTAACTCACTTAAGTAGCGAAAAATCTTTTGATAGAAAAATAAAGGAAGCTATTTTGGCAATAAAGCTTGAGGCTGCATATACAAAAGATGAAATACTTGAAATGTACTTAAACTGCGTATACTTTGGAAACGGCGCATACGGAATTGAAGCTGCCAGCCAATCATATTTTGGAAAATCTGCGTCCGAGTTGACTTTAGACGAGGGTGCACTTCTAGCAGGTATTTTAAAATCCCCAACAAACTACGCCCCTCATATCAACCCTGAAAATTCAATAAAACGCCGCAACATCGTTTTAACAGAGATGCAAAAATACGGATTTATATCCGAGTCAGAGGCTACAGCTGCAAAAGCGCTTCCTCTTACGTTAAACGAATCAGACGATTCATTGCCATCAGCAGGATATTATATCAACTATGCCGTATCCCAGGCATCTGATATTTTGGGAATGAATAAAGATGAGCTAATGTTGAGCGGGTATGAAATATACACAAGTATGGATCCAACTATGCAAGATTTAGCTGCAAAGTCAATGGACAACGATGAACTTTTTCAATCAAATACAGAAGATGGAACAATGGTTCAGGGAGCAATAGTTATATTAGATTCAAAAACAGGCAATATCGCCGCCATGGTAGGCGGTAGAAACGGAGAATCCTCAGGATTAAACCGTGCCGTAGATATGCAACGTCAGCCTGGCTCTGCAATCAAACCAATTTTAGTTTATGCTCCTGCAATACAAAGCGGAGGATATACCCCCTCTACCCTAATAGATGATGTAGAAACGAATTTTGGTGATTATTCTCCAAAAAACTACTCAAGCAAGTATAACGGAGTGGTTACCATGAGGCAAGCAATAGCTAAGTCTTTAAACGTGCCCGCAGTTTCGGTGTTAGACGATATTGGCGTTGATACAGGTAAAAATTTTGCTAACAATGTAGGTATTACCTTTAGCGATCAAGATAATGGGCTTTCGTTGGCACTTGGGGGCTTCCACAATGGTGTTTCACCACTTCAACTCTGTGCGGCTTACCAACCACTTGCAAACAATGGTAATTATAGTACGCCCACCTGTATTACTATGATTAAAGATGAAAACGGACAAATAATATATCGTAGCGAGAATTCATCATCGCAAGTTATGGATTCAGATAATTCATTTTTATTAACCGATATACTCCATTCTACTGTTGAATGGGGAACAGCTACCCTGCTACAAATAGACTCCGTTCCCTTAGCGAGTAAAACTGGAACCAGTGATTATAATAACGGGGAAGGTAACACAGATGCTTGGTGCGTTGCATATAACCCCGACTACATCGCTTGTGCGTGGACAGGATTCGATATTACAGACGATACTCACCATCTCACTAACGATGCTACCGGAGGATCTGTTGCAGCTAAGTTACTAAAACCAATATTTGAAAACGCATATTCTTCAGATGGACCTTGGTATGATATGCCATCAAACATCGTTGAAGTTGAGTTAGATTCTAAAACCAACACGCTGGCTACGCCTTTTTCTACCGACGAAACATACACCGAATACTTTGTTAAGGGTACACAGCCAAACACGGAGCAAAATACGTATGATTTCTTTGTTAATAATTTTGGTCTTTCTTCAGATGATGTTACGCCTTCAGCAACGACACAAACCGACCCTTACCCTTATCCCACCCAAACGCCGTCAGCTTTTGAATTCTTTTCTCAATCACCTCTAGAATCACCTAAATACAACACAGCTCCTACGCCTTCACCCACTCCTTTAGAAAAAGCAGAATAATCATTCAACAGTATAACTAAATCATCATGCCAAATATTGGATGAGGAAAAAGTATTTATAGCTTTACCACTCATCAACATCAGGCTTAATGATGATGACTTCCACATTGTCTATAGCCGCTTTAACCATATCATCCATATCCAATCCTTCTTCGGCTTTTGCAACTTCGCTAAGCTTTGGTTTTGTTACAGGATGTTTAGGTACAAACACGCTACAACAATCTTCATATGGCAATATAGATGTTTCATAAGTTCCAATTTGTTTAGATCTATCGATTATCTCGAGTTTATCAAATCCAATCAAGGGTCTATACACTGGCATATCCACCACGCTATTAGTGGCATTTAAGCTATCCATTGTTTGACTCGCTACCTGTCCAAGGTTTTCGCCGGTAATAAGAGCTTTGCACTTTCTATCTTTTGCAATATATTCAGAGATCCTCATCATATATCTTCTCATCAAAATCGTTAACATTGCAGATGGTCCGTCCGAGTAAAGCTTTTGCTGAATATCTGTAAACGATACAATATGCAATCTAATAGGTCCACAATACTCGCTCATAATTTTAGCCAGATCAATTACCTTTTGCCTAGCTTGCTCGCTTGTATAAGGCACACTCTCAAAGTGAATACATTCAACCACCGCGCCTCGCTTTGCTATCATATACCCTGCCAAAGGACTATCAATTCCTCCCGACAAAAGTAACATAGCTCGACCCGCTGTTCCAACAGGCATACCACCGACTGCCCTTTTCGCGTTAGTATAAATATAAGCTTGTTCGCGCACTTCGATATCCAGAATAATTTCGGGATTATGCAAGTCCACCTTCAATAGATCAAACTCCGTCAACAGCTCTCCACCTACAAAAGCAGCTAGCTCCATTGACGACATCTCAAAACGCTTGTCCGACCTCCTTGCACGCACTTTAAAAGAACAGTCCTTGTCTTGTAGCATACCGCCAACCAGTTTTTTTGATGTTTCAACGATAGTCTCAATATCCTTAGAAACAGCCAACACCGAGCTAACAGAGTGCACACCAAACACTTTGCGCACCTTAGTAATTATTCTTGATTCGTCAAATTCATCATACCCTTCAACGTATATCCTACCATCACGTTTTTCTACGTTAGCTCCGTCAAACGAAGAAATAGATTTCTTTATGTTTCTTATTAAGATTTTCTCAAAGAAAGGGCGGTTAAGCCCTTTCAAATGAATTTCGCCATATCGCACTAATACTGTTCGTTGCATTATTATATTCTCCTGTATTTTCTCAGGTTTCTTACTTCCATATCAATTATTTCAACTACTCTTTGCATTTGGCTAACGTCATTAAACGCACCCAAACTCATTCTTACTGCACCCAAAGCACGGTCACCAGAAATACCCATAGCTGAAAGCGCTCTACTAGCTTTTTTATTTTTTGCACTACAAGCGGATCCCGTAGATACATAAATTTTATGTCTTTCAAGACTATGCAAAAGCGTTTCACCTCTCACGCCCTCAAACGATATATTTAAAATATATGGGGCTGCTTCATTAAAATCAGGTCCATTGACATATGCATCAGGAATATTCAAAAGCCCATTATAAAGCTCTGCCTTGCATAGCTGCAATCCGTTCATGAGGCTATTGTTTGATTGATAACAAATCTTCGCTGCCTCAATCATTCCAATAATAGCTGGCGCATTCGTTGTCCCTGACCTATATCCGTTTTCTTGTCCGCCGCCAATCATCATAGGTGCAATCTTTATTCCATCTTTTACAATTAACGCTCCCATTCCCTTCATACCATGGAACTTATGCGCACTGATACTGTATAAATCAACATCACACCTACTAAGATCTGGTGTTATCCTACCATATGCCTGGACTCCATCGCAATGGAAAACCGCTTGTCTACAATGCTTTTTTACTATTGAACTTAAAGCCTTAATATCATTAACAGCGCCAGTTTCGTTGTTAACATGCATTATGCTTACCAAACAAGTATCCTCTTGCAAGGCATCCAATAGTTCTTGCTTAGAAACGCACCCCGTTGCATCAACGCCTACCCTTGTAACCTTATATCCATTTTCCTCAAGCTGCATATACGGCTCAAAAACTGACGGATGCTCAATAATACTAGTTACAACATGCTTACTTTTCTTCCGCATTGCACCCAGCACACCAAAAATCGCTAGATTGTTTGATTCGGTAGCTCCCGATGTAAATATTATGCGCCCAGAATCAAGCCCCAACGTTCGGAGCATCTGTTTCCGTCCACTATCTATTTGCCGTTGAAGTAAGACTGACGGACCATACACCGACGACGGATTAAAGTAATTATGAGTAAGCGACCCAGTAACGGCACTGATAACCTCATCAAACGGTCGAGTTGTTGCACTATTATCTAAATAAATCATCTATAACATCATCGCCTTATATCTATTCTAGATCGTTAATGTTCATCAAGGTAACCGTAATCGTGGTCTCACTTCCGTTGCGCCATATAGTAATTGAGATTTTATCTCCAACATCATTAGATATTAGTCTTTCGGTAAAGTCGTTCATATCAACAATAGCTTTATTATCGATTTTTGTGATAATATCTCCAGCCCTTATACCTGCTGAATAAGCACTTCCTAAAACATTTACATCGTCAACGTAAATTCCTCTAGGAACCTGATTCGCTTCTGCAAGCTCATCATCTATCTCGTAACACGATACTCCAATACCCGAACGTACTATTTCTGTGCCATTTATTATTTGTTCAATAATTGGTTTTGCTTCGTTAATAGGAATAGCAAAACCAATTCCCTCTGCCGAAATAGTCTGCCCAAACTCATCCACGCCGGCTACAGATGCTTTTTGAGTGTTTATACCAATGACCTGCCCACTAGAATTGACAAGTGGTCCTCCACTGTTACCAGGGTTAATAGCTGCATCAGTCTGTAGCATGTTTATGTAGCTCTCTCCAACAAGCATACTCCTTTGTGTTGCACTGATTATCCCCGAAGTTACAGTTCCTGAGAATTCAATTCCAAGCGGATTACCAATTGCCACTGCCACCTCTCCAACCTCAACTGTGGATGAATCTCCTATTTTCGCAACAGGCAAATCAACATCGCTGCTAACCTTAAGCACAGCAATATCGATACTAGGGTCACTTCCAACAAGCTCGGCGTCTACCGTCTCACCGCCAGGTAAGATTACAGAAAACACTGTTCCACCTTCAATAACATGGTAGTTTGTTGCTATGTGCCCCTCTTCCGAAACTACAAATCCCGATCCAAAATACTGCGAATCAAATATTTCATCGCTTCCAGAGCCAGTTCCTCTAGATGATTTTTGCGTGCTTAAAACTCCAACAACGCTAGGATTAACTGACTTTGCAATATCCACTACTGAAATACTCGTCAATACCTGGCCTTTGCCTTCATTAGAATCGGCAACATTAGATGTAACCGGATATTTAGTAGAATCCACACCACTATTCGTTTGAATTGCAGGTATAATAAACATCAAGTTTATTCCCAAAAACACCAATTGTATAGCTAACATTACGGCAATGATAGCCCACCACTTTGGATACCTTGGTTTATTTTTAACGTCACCTACATTATATTCACAATACTCGTTCATTGACTTCCCTCCATAAAAAAATAGTCAATCACATGAAATTATTTTTATTCCTTCTTTTAAAAGCAATTGCGCTAGTACGCCATTACCATTAACTAATGTTTTACAAAACTCTCCATTATATATTTTTCCAAATCCACAAGATGGGCTTTTGCTCTTTAGCGCCGCCACTGTAACATCATTTTCTTTTGCAATAGCTAAAGCTTTTTTCGCACCTTTAATATACTCCTTTGTATAATCAACACCTTCAGAGCTTTTTACACAAGCCCTGCCCTCTAAAACCTCATAACCTCTACCGCCCACAATTTCGCAAGGTACACGAGGTGTACTAAGCCCACCTAAAACCTCAGGACACACCGGAATAAGCGTATACCGACTAGAAAAACCTATAGCTAGTGCGTTTTTATTATCCTTACCATCATAACGGCAATTCTCGCCTAACAAACACGCACTTACAATCATAGCCTGTTTCATTTGATCTTAACCACTGTCACCCCAGCGTCTCCTTCACCATAGTTACCTAACCTAAATGACTTCACATGCAGATTGGTCCTAAGGCTTTTGTGAATTCCTTCTCGCAGAGCACCTGTACCTTTGCCATGAATTACCGTAACCTCACCAAGTCCACCTACGGCTACGTCATCTAAATATTTATCAATATTCATTAACGCCTCTTCAACGCGCTGGCCTCTAACATCAAGCTCTGCCGTAATGCTCTTATGTTTGATAGAAATGCCCTTGCCTCTTTGCACAGCTTCTTTTTTTGTACCAGCATTGGAATTATCTCGCCTTAAGTTCGAAACGTGCACACTCATTTTCATCACACCGGCTTGTACCATCACCTCACCTTTTGAATCAGGTAACGAAATAACACTCGCTTTTAGATTATGCCCGATCAGCTCAACATTTTCACCAATTTTTAAGTTCTTTGGAATTACAATGGCTCCTTGACGATTTTCGACAAAGCTATCCATTTTTTTTCCTTGTGCTTTTATATCTTCTCGCGCCCTTTGAATTTCACCTTCTATCGATGCTAATTCTTGTACCCTCGCTGCTTCTTTTCTCAAATCTTTAATAACACGTTCCGTCTCAACTCTAGCCCTTTGAACAATATCCCTAGCTTCAATCCTAGCCTTAGTAGTGGCTTCAGCGCTCTTTTCGTTGTGCTCTTTTGCTTTTTTAATGGATTCCTCTAAAAGTTCTTGTGCTTCTTTTCTTTCAACTCTAGAAATTTCTCTTTCTTGCTCAGCTTTTTTTAAATGATCCTTAGCTTGAGACAACATACTTTCATAATCAAGGCGTTCCTTATCCATATATCCAGTTGCTTTATCTACAATCTCTTGACTAAGTCCTAGACGCTTTGAAATTGCTAAACCGTTACTTTGCCCTGGAACACCCATCAGCACCCTAAAAGTTGGGCTTAATGTTTCCATATCAAATTCCATAGACGCATTAACAAGCCCATCTTTTTTCATTGCATATGTCTTTAAGTGGCTATAATGTGTAGTAGCTATTGCCGTTGCACCCTTTTCTTCCAAATAATCGAGCACTGCCATAGCAAGCGCAGCTCCTTCGTCTGGATCAGTCCCTGCCCCTAGTTCATCCATTAGCACTAGTGAGTTTTCAGTAATGTTGTTTAATATAAATATTAAATTGGTCATATGTGATGAAAACGTAGATAGCGATTGCTCAATACTCTGCTCATCACCAATATCTGCAAAAACCGCGTCAAATACAGGTAACATCGCCGAGCTTCCAGCACAAATATGCAACCCTGATTGAGTCATAGCAACGAATATTCCTACTGTTTTTAAAGTGACCGTCTTTCCACCCGTGTTTGGCCCAGTAATCAGCAGCCCAAATTGATTAATGTCTAATGCAATATCTATGGGCACGACCTGCTCACTTGGAATAAGCGGATGCCTCGCTGCGTTTAAAACAATACGTCCGTCAGTTGATACACTAGGTCTTATACCTCGCATCCTTTTTGAGAGCAATGCTTTTGCAAATACAACATCAAGATGTGTGAGTATATCAATATCATTTAATATATCCTCTGAAGCAGGAGACACTAGCGATGTAAGCTCAGCTAATATTCGCTCGACCTCTGCTTTTTCATCAGCCTCAAGCTGTCTTATGTTATTATTGATGTCCACCACAGCCATTGGTTCAATAAACAGAGTCTGCCCGCTAGCTGAATAATCATGCAAAAGCCCAGGCACCATAGCTCTGTATTCGCTTTTTACTGGAACAACATGCCTTCCATTTCTTATCGTAATGATTGCTTCTTGTAAGTATTTTTGATAATGAGATGAACGAACGATATCGCCTAGTTTCTCGCGTATCTTACCATTTTCACGTCTGATACTCCTTCTAATACTATTAAGCTCAGTCGAGGCGCTATCTGCCATTTCATCTTGACTGATTATGCACGAATATATACGTTTTTCCAAAGTTTGATCATCATAAAGCTTTCCCGCTTGATTCCTTAATACACCGCTCTGAATGGCTTCTCTTGAAGTTAACGCATTTTTGATCACGCGTGCAGCACGCATGACAGACGCTACGCATAGTAATTCACGCATAGAAAGAACAGCTCCTATCTTACTGCGTTTAAGCGCACTAGACGCATCGTCAAACGCTATAACTGGATAAACATCTAGCGTAGTTAAATATGCCTGCGCCTCGGCTGTTTCGTCCTGCATAAAAACGACCTCATCCAAACAAGAACTTGGTCTTAGTGCTTCTGCCGATTGTTTTCCAAGCTCGGACACACAACCCTCTTGAAGCATTGTAAGTATTTTATTGTATTCTAAATTATTTAAAACTTTATCTTTCATTTTCTTCCTTTTTTGTATTTAATAATAGAAAAGAGCAGACAGGCGATCCTTCTGCTCAACTAATATAGTCCACTTCATTTGCGTCAAAAGGACAATTATTTGCTCCTTCTTTCATGCTGCGCTTTAGATCTATTTGAATTTACCACTTTAAACTCCTTGCCTTCTTTTTCAAGTTTCAACTTAGCATTCTCATCCTTAGTGGCCCTAAGCTCCTTTTTTAGCATAGCAATTTGATCTTGCTGTTTAATGCTTTGGTCAGCAATATTAATTGCAGTTAACATAGCTACCATGGTATCGCTAACGCTGACTGCATTTTCCATAACCTCACGCATTACTCTATCTACATGCAAGGCTACTTTATGAATATACTCCTCGCTCTCATCACCCATAAGTGTATATTCTTTATGTCCAATATTAACTATTGTTTTGTTTTTAGACATGGATAGCACTCCTCAGCATTTTACAATCACTCTGCATATTTTTACTTTTTATTATATAATACCCACTGCAAGGTTTACAAGCTAGATTAGCTTATTTATCCAGAATATTGTCAAAACGCAACATGTAACCTGATTTCAAATTAATACAACGCTTTTTATGCTCATAATTAAAAAGGAAGACTAATATAGTCTTCCTTTAATAATTAGTTCTCTACCTAAGTTCAGCTCCAAACCGTTTGCCTGCGTTTTTAACGATTTTTTTAATTACTGGCGATATCTCTTCGTCAGTTAGTGTTCTATCGCTCGCCCTAAACACCAGCGAATACGCAACACTCTTCTTGTTTTCGCCAACCTGCTTACCAACAAACACATCAAAAGGCACAGCACTTTCGATTATTGCTCCCCCAGCCTTTTTCATCATATCAACTAGCTCCCCTGCCGGCTGATCAATGTCCATTACTAGTGCTAAGTCACGTTCAACTGATGGATATTTGGGTAATGCATACGCTTTTATTGTATCATTTGACGCCGAATCAATTAGCTTTGTCCAATCTATTTCTCCTACTAAAACACCTGATTCAAGTTCAAAATTATCTGCAATATCAGGATGCAGACATCCAATATATCCAATCTGTTTCCTTCCAATCGTGACTATTGCCTTTTGCCCAGGATGTAGATACTCTGGACCACCCACTTCAAAGCTCATCCCTTGAATATTCAAACAGCTTGCAACAGACTCGATTGCACCTTTTAGCGTAAAGAAGTCAAAATCATCACCATACATTGCAAGTCCTAGCATTTGCTTTTCTTTTGGCAATTCTACCAGTGGTAATGCTTTTGGTAAAAATACTGAACCAACTTCAAACAAACAAACATTTGTATTTTTTCTAGATGCGTTTAACGAAACTGTGCGCAACAATCCAGGCACCATAGTAGTACGCATCAAACTTTGATCCTCGCCAAACGGATTGAATAGCGGCACACATTTCCTTAAACCATCATCTTCGGCTAACCCCAAAGCATCGTATTCGCGGGGTCCAATAAACGAATACGTCTGTGCTTCAAAGAAACCAAGTGAACAGAGCCTAGCTTTTGCCCTATCCCCTTGTGCATCGCTTTCGCTAAGCGCACCTACCATCAATCCGCCACGCATTAGTGACATTGGTATGTTTTCATAGCCATACATCCTGGCCACTTCTTCTGCTACATCAACCGTTATTTCAATATCTCTGCGGTAATCAGGCACGTTACATACAACCGTATCCTCGTCCTTTACCTCTGAAGGGATAAACGCTCTATTCAGTAACGCAACGACCTCGGTAGCTGATAACTCCAAACCAAGTAAATCGTTGATGCTTTTTACGCTAGCCTCGACTTTACGATTTGTTTCAAGCTGGCTGCAAATATCAATCTTTTCGTTAATCACCTCGCCCGCGTTTAACATAACCACAAGCTGCGCAGCCCTATCCATAGCCTCCTCAGTACCACTTGCATCAACGCCTTTAACAAAACGCGCTGATGATTCTGTACTTAATCCTAACGCCTTTGATGTCGCCCTAATACTAGATGACAAAAAGCTAGCCGCTTCTAGTACAATATCTTTAGTTTCATCGGTAATATCAGAGTTTCCTCCCCCCATTACACCTGCAACGCCTATAGGCTTTTGGCTATCTGCAATCACCAGCATTCCAGCTTCTAGTTTACGTTCTTTTTCATCAAGCGTCATAAGCGTTTCGTCTTCCGTCGCCTTTCGAACAATAATCTGATTTCCGCCAACACAAGCAAGGTCAAAAGCGTGCATAGGTTGACCCATCTCTAACATGACATAGTTTGTTATGTCAACTATATTATTGATAGGCCTAACTCCCGCCTGCTTCAGACTCTTTTGCATCCAAGGTGGGGACGGCTCAATCTTTACGTTTTTCACTACCCTTGCAATATATCTTGAACACAACTCAGCATCTTGTACCGTTACGCTGATAGGCATTTTCTCATCGATTGTTTTATCAACGCTGATCTCAGGAAGTCTCAACTCAGTTTCTAGCGTAGCTGCCGTCTCTCTAGCCATACCAATAATACTTTGACGATCCGGTCTGTTTGCATAAACTTCAAAGTCAACGACCACCCCGCCAATTTTTAGAGCCTCAGCTATACCAATACCAGCCGTAAGATCATTTGGGAGTATCAAAACGCCATCTACCGATGCACCCTCGCAATCGTCATCAGTAAGATCAAGTTCTTCTCCGCCACATAACATACCATTTGAAACAATGCCTCTCATCTTACCTTTTTTTATTACCATGCCAGATGGAAGCTTTGTTCCATGAGTCGCAACGGGCACAACATCGCCCTTAGAAACGTTAGGAGCAGCAGTAATGATTTGCAACGGTTCTTCTGCTCCAACATCCAGCATACATATTTTTAGTCTATCAGCATCAGGATGTTTTTCCATGCTCATTATCTTGCTAACTATAACGCCGTTTAATTCAGCACCTAACTCCTCAACACTTTCAACGCCAATTCCCATCATTATCATCTTTGAAAGATATTCATCCTGAGAAACATTAATATCCGTATATTCTTTGAGCCATTCTAAAGGCACTATCATAATATTTTCCCTCCTTATAGCGCGCCTTTGAATTGCTTCAAGAAGCGTACATCATTTTCAAACAGCATACGTATATCGGGTATGCTATACCTAATGTTAGCAATACGATCTAATCCTAATCCAAACGCAAACCCCTTGTAAACGCTAGAATCTAGTCCAACGTTTTCTAAAACGTTTGGATGAACCATTCCGCAACCTAATATTTCTATCCAGCCAGTATCCTTACATACCCTACATCCTTTACCCTTACAAACAGCACAGGTTGCATCTACCTCAGCACTAGGCTCAGTAAACGGAAAATATCCAGGCCTAAACCTAGTTTTTGTATCCGGTCCATAAAGGTTTTTTATAAACACATCCAAAACGCCTTTAAGATCACCCATCGTAATATCTTTATCGATTACTAATCCCTCAATTTGATTGAAGATCGGCGAGTGCGTTGCGTCAACATCGTCAGCGCGATATACTCTGCCTGGGATTATTACTCTTATCGGAGGCTTTTGCTCAAGCATTACTCTGATCTGTCCAGGAGAAGTCTGCGTACGCAAAAGGATTTCATCCGTTATATAAAACGTATCCTGTGTATCCCTAGCAGGATGATCCTTAGGAATATTTAACATATCAAAATTATATTTATCGTATTCTATCTCCGGCCCACGCTTAACCTCGAATCCCATGCCGATAAAAATATCGCGTATGCCGTTATAAGTTATGGTTAGCGGATGCAAGTTACCTACTTCAGGAACTTTACCCGGCAAAGTAACATCAACGCGTTCAGCGTTTATCTTTGCGTCCTGCTCCTTTGCAGAAAGCTCATCCATCTTTTGTTGCATCTTACTTTCTAACTTTTCACGAACCTGATTGACTAATTGTCCTGCCTTTGGACGTTCTTCCTTACTTAATTCTCCAACTAAACGTAATAGCTTAGTTAGCTCACCCTTTTTACCTAAATACTTTATTCTCAAAGCTTCAATATCAGCAACTTTTTCAACACTACCAATGACCTCTTCCGCTTTGGAAAAAAGTTCGTTAAGGCGATCTTTCATCATAACTCTCCTCTCGATTATCCAAAAAATAAAAAAACCTCGCCAATATGGGGCGAAGTTGTGCTTCACGGTACCACCCAACTTATACAAACCTTGATTTGCATATCTATGGTATGCCTTTAACGGAGCATAAACCGTACCCGCCTATAAAACAAAATTAGTTGTTGAGCGGAAAGCTCCAAAGCGAACGGGTTTAGCTTTGCAGTAAGGCGGCTTTCAGCCTAGGCACGCCCTCTCTTTATTCTACAACAATAGCCAAACTTTTTACTTTATCATAGCCTTTTTATATCGAATTCAGTTAACATTATAACACTCGAATTTTAGCTTTACAAGCGCTTTAACAAATACGTTACTTATCCATTAGTCTATCCCTTAAAAGCTGATATAACAAAATACCCCCTGCTACCGACGCGTTAAGAGATTCGTTATTCCCCACCATCGGCACCCTATATTTCTTGGTGGCAATATCCATGGTTTCTTTACTTACTCCCCTACCCTCGCTGCCAATGACCAATACCATCTTTTTAATTGACTCTCGCTTATCAAAAACATTTTCGCCCATGACATCACCTAATGCAATCTCATAACCGTTTTCTTTCAAATCGTTAAGTGTACTAAAAAAATCTTGAGATTTATATACTGGCATCCTAAACATCGAGCCCATGCAGCTTCTAATAACTTTTGGACTAACCACATCACAACAACCGCTAGATAATATTGTTGCATCAACGCCTGCAGCTTCAGCTGTACGTATCATAGTTCCAACGTTCCCAGGATCCTGTATCCCCTCCATAGCTAAAATGATATCAGGAAATAGACCGTCAGGCATATCAAAAGACGGTAGGCTAATAGCAGCAACAACGCCTTGAGACGTTTTAACATCACTTGCTGCCGCCATAACGTGTTCCTTCAGTACAAAAACATCAATACCTTTATCAATAGCATCATTTTGAATTTCTATTAGTTCATCCAGCTTGGTATCCGTAAATGCAATGCTTTTTATGGGCTGATCATACAAAAGCGCTTCTTTAACCATCTTCACGCCTTCGACCAAGTATAGCCCATTTTGCAAGCGACCTTTTTTGTTAGCAAGGCTTGCTAGCATCCTTACATAATCATTTTTACTACTTGTAATAACCACTTTACACCTCTAAAAGAATAAAAAAGACCGATTGCATATTACAGTCGGTCTTACTGTTAACGAACTAAGCGTTAAGCTTTTCTTTAGCAATATCTGTAAGCTTAGTAAACGCAGCTGCATCAGATACAGCCATCTCAGCCAACATCTTACGGTTAACTTCGATACCGGCAATCTTTAAGCCGTTAATAAAACGACTATAAGAAAGATCGTTCATCCTAGCCGCAGCGTTAATACGCTGAATCCATAGCTTCCTGAAATCACGTTTTCTAAGTTTTCTGCCAATGTATGCATAGCGCAATGACTTCATAACAGCTTGGTTTGCACTACGATACTGCTTACTCTTGGCACCAAAATATCCTTTGGATAATTTAAATATCTTCCTGCGCTTCTTAGCAGCGCTTACTGCTCTTTTAACTCTGGCCATATTACTTTTCCTCCATTAGTTTGCCTTATTTGCCGTCCTATTTATAAGGAATGAGCTGGCGAATGTTTTTAGCTTCTTGTTCTGAAATGTAACCCGTTTTTCTTAGATTACGTTTACGCTTAGGCGACTTTTTATTTAGAATATGGCTTGTATACGCCTTAGACCTCTTAACTTTACCTGATTTTGTTACGCTAAAACGCTTAGCAGCGCCTCTGTGCGTTTTTATCTTGGGCATACTGTTTTCTCCTCTCGTATCTAGCTACTTGCTAACATTAGGTGCTAATATCATAAACATGTTGCGCCCCTCCATTTTGGGTTGACGCTCCATTTGACATATATCTTCAATTTGAGCATATAGGCTTTTCATAACATCTAGTCCAATCGAACTATGGCTAACTTGCCTACCACGGAAACGTATAGATACCTTTACCTTGTCTCCTGCTAAAAGAAATTTACGAGCATTCCTCGCTTTAACGTCCAAATCATGCTTGTCAATTGTTGCCGACAGGCGCACCTCTTTTAGGTTAACTATTTTCTGGTTTTTCTTCGCTTCTTTATTACGCTTTAAAAGCTCAAAGCGATACTTTCCATAGTCCATTATCTTGCACACAGGCGGTTTGGCTTGCGGGGCTATACAGACTAAATCCAATTGTTTTTCCTCAGCAAAATCCATTGCTTTGCTGATAGAATGAATGCCCATTTGTTCTCCGTTTTCATCGACCAAACGAACTTCCTTGGCCCGAATTTGCTCATTAATCAAAAGATCAACGTTAATATTTAACACCTCCGAAAAAAATTAAGTGGGTAGCTTTAGCTACCCACTTATAATATACATAACCATACACAAGATTTATGCGTAATAATTCATATAAACTACCTTTTCGGCAAACCCTCAAGGTGAGAAGCGGATAACTTCTGCTTTACTGTATTATGCTACCACAACTACGCCTTTTGTGCAAGTATTTTATTATATTTGCTTAGTAACAATCTCTTCTTTTAATTTATCGCAAAAGTCAGTCAAAGGCATAGTTCCCAAATCGCCTTCTTTTCGTGATCTAACAGCAACCAAATTTTGCTCAATTTCTTTATCGCCAATTATAAGCAAATACGGAATCCTTTGGTCTCTTGCTTCCCTTATCTTAAACCCAATTTTCTCGTTTCTGAAGTCCTTTTCAGTGCGAATCCCATCTTTTTTGAGCTGGCTTACTATCTCACCTGCACGATCATTACACCTGTCGGTAATGGTCAAAACACGCACCTGAACTGGCGCTAACCACGCTGGAAACGCTCCTGCAAAATGCTCTGTCAAAATAGCTATAAACCTTTCAACTGACCCAAACACTACCCTGTGAATCATGACCGGTCTATGTTTTTCACCATCAGGCCCAATATAAGTTAAATCGAATTTTTCTGGCATTTGGAAGTCTAACTGAATAGTTCCGCACTGCCATGTCCTGCCTATCGAATCCTCTAGATGGAAATCAATCTTAGGTCCATAAAACGCGCCGTCACCTGGGTTAATCGCATATTCTAGTTCGCTCTTTTTTAATGCTTCTTCTAATGACTGAATAGCCATTTCCCATTCCTCGTCACTACCCATCGATTTTTCCGGTCGAGTAGACAACTCAACATGGAACTTGAATCCAAATAAATCATAAACATGTCTCGTTAGCTCAATTACACCAATAATTTCATCTATAATCTGATCGCGTGTCATATAAATATGAGCATCATCTTGTGAAAAGCACCTAACGCGCATTAATCCATGTAACGCTCCGGACAGCTCATGCCTATGAACCAACCCTATTTCACCCGTTCTAATTGGCAAATCACGATATGAATGTAGCTTTCTCTTGTATGCAAGCATTCCACCAGGGCAATTCATCGGTTTAATAGCATAATCCTGCTCATCAATGATAGTTGTATACATGTTCTCGCGATAATATCCCCAATGACCAGATCTTTCCCATAGAGCCTTGTTTAGTATAATAGGTGTTTGTATTTCCTCGTAATCGTGTTTTTCGTGCTCTTCGCGCCAGAAGTTAAGAAGCTCGTTTTTTATTACCATTCCCTTTGGGAAAAAGAACGGGAATCCAGGTCCTTCATCCATCATGCCGAACAAATCAAGCTCACGACCAAGCTTCCTGTGGTCTCTCTTTTTTGCTTCTTCCAGCATGAATAAATAATCGTCCAGTTCTGTCTTTTTTTCAAATGCAGTTCCATATAGCCTCTGAAGCATCTTGTTTTTTTCGTCGCCTCGCCAATACGCGCCTGCGACGCTAAGCAACTTAATCTGCTTGACCCTCCCTGTCGTAGGCACATGGGGTCCAGCACAAAGGTCAGTAAACTCTCCTTGCTTATAAAAAGAAATGATAGCATCATCTGGCAAGTTTTCAATCAATTCTTGCTTATAAATCTCGCCATCCTTTTCAACAAAAGCTAAAGCCTCATCTCTAGAAAGCTCAAAACGCTCAAGAGGAAGATTCTCTTTTACTATTTTACTCATCTCAGCTTCAATTTTCTCAAAATCTTCTTCTGAAAACCGTTTTTCTATATCTATGTCATAATAAAATCCGTTATCAATGGCTGGACCAATAGCTAGCTTTGCATCAGGATAAAGTCTTTTAATCGCCTGTGCCATGATATGAGACGCAGTATGCCTTAATGCATGCTTTCCTTCCTTATCTTCAAACGTAAAAAACTTTACCTCGGCATCCTCATTTACAGGTGCATTGATTTCCTTTGACTGTCCATTTACGCTTGCAGCTAACACTTTTTTTGCTAGACTATTGCTTAGGCTTTTTGCAATGTCTATAAGCTTCGTTCCTCGATCAAACTCCTTTGTCGATCCATTAGGAAAAGTGATTATCATAATTGTTCCTCCTTAGAAAAGAATTAAAATATTACCCAAAAAATAAAAAGCTTTATACTAATGGGACGACCAAATACTTGGCCGCGGTTCCACCCAATTTGCATAAAACCACTTGATTCTAGCTATACGGCACTACCCCGTGCAACAAAATAGACTGGTAAGCATACAAATCGCCTTCCCAAACGCACTTTCAGCAACCTACAAAATAAGCTATGCATTCTCTCTTTGGAGCGTATTTATCGCCGTTTGTTTCCTCTGCACAAATAATTAAGTTCATTTAAATTTTAATATATGTTAATCGCATTGTCAAACGCAATTTATTTATCCAAATTTTGCACCTATTCCCAACCATTAAGTAAAAGAAATTATATAAAAAACAACCATACTACAATTATAAAAACTTTTTGAAAAAGGGTGGAACACACATGGATTATAGTATTAACATAAACGCAAACAATTTACCTGAACATACTTTGCTTTTAGATAAGCTTAACTCTAATAGGTGCAAAGGTGTTCAAGCGGGAATAATCTGTGATTCTACTCCGCTGTTTTGCATAAAGCTATCAAACTGCTCAAAATCTAACATAAAAAAGGCATGTCATTATATTAGTAATTTTGCGTTAACAGTGCTTGCGCCAGCAATCACAGAAAGCGACCTAAAGCTTGCAAACAATATTAAACAATTAAATACCTTTAAACCTTCGACCATTAATACTTTAGCGCGCTCTGCGGCAAACAAAGTCTATTCATCCTGGCAAAACGACGCAAGCGCTAGGATGATATCTGCTTTAAACGAAAATCCTACCCTTAGCTTAGAAGGCTTTTTACGTTTTAGAATGCGCGATTACATTGATTGCCTAAATGTTCAAACAATAAAGTTAATTGGTGCTTTAAACGTTGAACATGAATATCAAAATTTCATTCAGTTACTCAAACAATATGCTGCTGCTAATAAAACCGAAACCACAAACGTTACTATCGTATTCGATGGTTATGGCGGATACACACTGCATACAACCAGTGGGAAAAAACTCTTGTCCGTACCCTTTCAGTATAGCGAATCGTCATCATCCCGTATGCTAATCACACTGCTAGATTCAATCTCACCTAGCGCGCTATCAGTTTTAGGAAGTAGATTTATGGACAACTCTTTAAAAGCATCAATTATCGACTTATTTCAAGACTCCGTCCGTTTTGATTCATGAAACGCGCTGTAAAAATCTGCATATAAATACAGCGATCCGCACACAATTGTATCTTCTTTTGAATAAATAGCGTTTTTAATAGATTCAGACATACTCGATCTCACGCCTGTATTCCCCATCTGAATTTCCAGCTCGTACGCCGATATTGCTCGAGGATTTTCCTTGATATTAACTGCAACAAACTCATTTGCAATACCTTTTAACTCGCATAACATCTCACTTATGCATTTATCCTTCATTACAGCCATTACAAACCTAAAACGTTTATCAGGACAATATCTCTTTAAACTTGAAGCCAATGCTTTAGTTCCTTCTTGATTATGAGCCCCATCAAACAACAATATGGGTTGTTTGGAAAACATCTCCATTCTGCCTTTATGTGTAGCATTAGTTAATCCTTGCTTTATGCTTTTGCCGGAAACAGAAAACCCAATACAACAAAGCGCTAAAATAGTCTCTATCGCTGTTGCCGCGTTTATCACCTGATGTAATCCGCAAAGCCCCAATAATAAATCCTGTTCATTTTTATATGAAATTATCTCGCAAAAATCCTTTGCGCCACAAAGTTTAATGTATTTTTCGTTAACTTCTACTAACTTACAACCTTTTTCAGTACAAACACTTTGAATAACAGCATCCGCCTTTTTTTCTTGTTTACTAGACACTACCATAACACCTTGTTTTATTATGCCTGCCTTTTCAAGTGCTATCTCCTCAATGCTGTTGCCTAAAAACTGCTGATGATCAAGAGCAATAGGCGTAATTACGCTTATTATCGGCTGGCACACGTTCGTCGAATCTAGCCTCCCACCCAATCCAGTTTCCATAATAACAATATCGCATTTCATTTTTTCAAAGTACACAAACGCGGCCATGGTCGAAACCTCATACGGACTAGGCATATCATTCTCTAAAAAAGCATCGCCTTTAGCCGCGTTATGTATTTCATCAAGTACAACGTCAAGCTCTTTTGTGCCTATTTGTTTGCCATTAACGACTATACGTTCATTTACGCGTATAAGTTCAGGGGAAGAATACTTCCCCACACAATATCCAGCTGACATTAATATAGATTCAATAAAAGCGCACGTGGATCCCTTTCCGTTAGTCCCCGCAACATGAATAGTCTTTAGCTTATCCTGCGGATTGTTTAAAAGATTGCATAGACGATGCATCCTATGTAATCCAAACCTAGGTACGGACTGAAATTCATATATGCTCTTCTTATAATCCATTAATTAATCTTCCTTAAAACTCGTTCTTATTTATGAACCCGTCCAAATAAATGAATACCATATAGAGTGTTACTGTCTGCGCAACAAATGCAATTGCATACTGCCAAGCATACGCTACCATGAACCCAAAGTATGTTCCCGGAATTATCATGGTATACCATAACGGAATCGTAAATACATTAACTAAAAATATTAAAAACGAAACGGTTCCCGCTTTAACCCACGTTTTGATATTCGCATTTCGTCTTTCTCTATCATCTGAAACTGCGCTTGGTTTAAACACCCTAACCTTTTTATAATAAAACAGCCCATATATCACTGCTCTAAGTATGCCGGTTATTGCAAAACCGACAAAATAAGGCTGTCCCTGCGGGAAAGCAAAAAATCCAACAAAATCTGAAAGAAGTGCCGCTAACCCTGCTAGAAATGGTCCCATCATACTACCAGCCAAAACCATAGATACAAACCCAAACGTCACAAATGAGCCCATCATTCTAAACGGTCTGGTTAGTATTATGTCCAGTGCAACAAACATTCCAATAAATACAACAACTTTGGTAAGCAATTTTTTTTTCACAAAAAAAACGCCCTTTCCTTATATATTTTAGCATTGGATATACCGGGCGTTTATAAAAAATCGGCGTACTTAAAAAGCACACCGCTATATTTTGTGTGATTGAAAATTCAACCACTTACCGCGGCAGCGGAATGCGGCCTATGCATCGCAAACGTTAAAGTTTTTCGTACGATGAGCAACTTCCCGTCTCATCATCACTTAACGCGCAAAAGCCTACTCTGCCCTAATGCTAAATACATTATATAACATTATTATTTATGTTTCAATATGCATATTTCAAAATAATGTTTACCAAAAATTGCAAACTCATAAACTTATTTTATCATTATATACACTTTATAAGCACACCATTTTATCCTACTATCTTAATACTTATCATTGTAATTTACATTAACCAATGTAGCTGAATCTTCGTCTTGCAAAGAGGTGGCGCATCCGTTCATCAAAATTGTAATTATACATAAAACTAGCGCCAACCATTTAAATTTTTTCACCACCAATAATCCTCTCAATATCTATATAAATTTATTTGAATAGTATTTCTCTATATCTACTCAAAAATTAAAAAAGTAGCTACCCAATCTTTGGTAGCTACTTTTTTAATTGAATTATTATAAATTAAGACGCAGGTGCAAACACAATAAAATCTGATGTATCTGCCCAGTCGACTTCCTCTCCACCTATACGGCACATGTACATTAAATCAGAATCAGAATAATAGAACCTTAGGTTACTTCTCATATCTTCGCCAGCATATGTATCTAAGTACTCAGTATCCATTATCTCATATAGTGCATCATACTCGTCATATTCGCTATCGGGATATGATTCATAAATCTTCACTTCATTATTAGCTTTAAAAGTTACTGATAATTCACATCCTTCCAAAACATCCTCGTCAAAATCGCCTTCAGTACCAGATATTTGATTTGGATTATCCGCAAATCCAATGCTTACCCATGATGGTTGTGCATCAATGGCCTCATATATCTTATTTCCATAAGCATAGGTTGGAGTTGCATAACGTTTAAATTCATAATCATACTGATTGTCGAATCCATTCCCAATATCATAATCATCATATCCAGTGCTCGCTGTAGATACACCACCTGAATTATTATTGTTTACAGGCGTAGATGTTGACCTTTGAGTCAATGTCGGCGAAGATGTAGCAAACGCATAGGCCGTAGCATTTTGCCCCGAATCGGTTTGTTGAATGCCGCCAGAGTTATCTCCTAACCTAAACACCCCTCCATTTGATAACGATTGTCCTGCCATACCACTTTGACCGATTGCTTGATTATCCCCACATCCGCTTAGAATTGCTAGAACTAACACTGCCACCAACATAATGGCTACAATCTTTATCCTACTTTTTGTCATATTCAATTCTCCTCCCCATTAATAGCCCGTCTCTTTATCCCCAAAATACCTGTTTATGACATTATACTATCGCCTTTTACATAAGTACACAATATTATCTCAAAACAAATAATCGCAAGCCAAAATAGCCCGCGATTATTCACTAAACCGTCAACCGATGGTGGTCTGTACTGGACTTGAACCAGCGACTCCTGCGATGTGAACACAGTGCTCTACCAGCTGAGCTAACAGACCATGCAACTAACTAATTCTAAACCAACATATTAAAAAAATCAAGCGCAAATACGTATAAAAACCGCATCATAGCACAGCATATACTTATTGAAGGAGGCTTTAATATGCTGGTTTCTTTTTTAAGAACAATAGTACTTTTTTCACTCGTGGTACTCGCAATACGAATCATGGGCAAACGTGAATTAGCTCAACTTCAGCCGTTTGAAATCGTGATTGCCGTAATGCTTGCCGAGCTGGCTTGCATACCTATGGCTGATCAAAGTACTCCACTCATAATGGGCGTCATCCCAATACTAACCATCTTGCTTGTACACTATTTACTAACAACGCTAATGTTACATAGTGAACGCTTTAGAAAGATTATTTGTGGTCGCCCTAGCATAGTTATTGAAAAAGGACGAATAAGAATGGACGAGCTTAAAAGGCAAAGGTGCAACTTAAATGATTTATTAGAAGAACTGCGTACTCAGGGAACTGAACTTGAATCAGTCGAATATGCAATCTTTGAGCCAGGCGGTGCAGTAAGTTTAATCCTAAAGTCACAAAACAAGCCATTAACCCCAAAAGATATGTCCATCAATATTCCTCAATCCAAGCTGTCTTTACCTATAGTGTTAGATGGCCGATATCACAGAAACAACCTTGAAAGGCTTAACAAAAATGAAACAGAGTTTAAAGCAGCACTTTTGCGTTTAGGATATGACGACTTAACCACTATTTCCTATGCTTCACTAGATGATGATAGCATATTAATAATACAAGGTAGCGGTAAAGACGATGTTGTTCAGCGTCATGACTTAAAAACAGTTTAAGGAGAGGTAATCCATGCATCATAAAAGAATATTCGTAATTTCATGTGCAATTGTACTGTTTTTATTAATATTAGTACCTTCAATTTATATAAACAACGAATGTGTAAAATACCTAAAAATTGTCGACGATATTTCATTTGCTTTAGAAAATAATAACCTTGAAAAAGCTAGAACTATATATGACGATAAAATACATGATTGGTTAGACTCAAACCACGTAATATTATCGTTGTCTCCACATGATGACTCAGAAAACATCGACAAATTTGTCATCCAACTAGAACATGAGCTAAAACAAGGCAAAATGGAAGATGCTCTATCGTATTGCGATCTTTTGACCAACGAATTAGAACATCTTCAAAAAAATTCAACCTTTGCTTTGGAAAACCTATTTTAGCTTTCCATATTCAAGCTTTTTTTTAGCCACTTGCCTGTATAGCTTTCTTTCACTTTAGCAACTTCTTCAGGAGTACCAGTGGCCACGATTTGGCCTCCTTTATCTCCACCTTCAGGTCCTAAGTCTATTATATAATCAGCAGTTTTAATAACATCAAGATTATGTTCAATTACAACTATGGTATTTCCCTTTTCCTGTAACCTACGCAAAATTTTGATTAGCCTTGATACGTCATCTGTATGGAGCCCCGTGGTGGGCTCATCTAGGATAAACATGGTCTTTCCCGTACTTCGTTTACTAAGCTCACTAGCGAGTTTTATTCTTTGAGCTTCACCGCCCGAAAGTGTTGTTGACGGCTGCCCTAGCTTTATATATCCTAGCCCAACATCGCTGAGCGTCTGTAATTTTTTATGTATAGACGGAATGTTCTTGAAAAATTCAAGCGCAACTTCAACCGTCATTTCCAAAACATCTGCAATGTTTTTACCCTTATACTTGACCTCTAGTGTGTCCCTATTATAGCGCTTAGAATTACATACCTCACAAGGAACATAAACGTCCGGCAAAAAATGCATTTCTATCTTAATGATCCCATCACCCTTACAAGCCTCACATCGACCACCTTTTACGTTAAAACTAAAACGTCCATTTTTATATCCGCGCATCTTTGCATCTGGTGTACTAGCATAGAGTTCACGAATCTTATCAAACACTCCTGTGTACGTAGCGGGGTTAGATCTAGGCGTGCGTCCTATCGGTGATTGGTCTATATCTATAACCTTGTCAAGATGCTGTTCTCCCGTGATACTCTCGAATTTTCCTGGTTTAGTTTTAGCTCTATTAAGCCTTCTTGCAAGTTCTTTATGAAGTATTTGATTGATAAGGCTACTCTTTCCCGATCCCGATACTCCAGTAATGCACGTTAATACTCCCAAAGGTACGCTGATCGAAACATTGTTTAAATTGTTTTCTATCGCACCCGTTATCGTCAAAAAATGTCCGTTGCCTTTTTCCCTATTTGGTGGCACTTCAATTCTTTTTTCACCAGACAAATACTGTCCAGTCAAAGATTGTTTGCATGCCATTACTTCGTCTTTTGTCCCGCAAACTACTACTTCGCCACCATGTAACCCGGCACCAGGACCAATGTCCACAATAAAATCAGCGCTAGCTATAGTTTCTTCGTCGTGTTCCACCACCACCAACGTATTTCCAAGATCACGCAAACTCTTTAATGTATCCAAAAGTCTAGCATTGTCACGCTGGTGCAATCCGATACTAGGTTCATCTAGTATATATAATACACCTACTAAGCTTGAACCAATCTGTGTAGCTAGTCTAATTCTTTGGGCCTCCCCACCAGACAGACTTCCTGCAGCACGAGACAAGGTCAAATAATTTAATCCCACATTTTTTAAAAATCCCAGTCTTGCCGAAATCTCTTTCAGTATTTGCGACGCAATCATACTTTCTTTTTCTGTCAGCTGTATTTTATCAAAAAATTCAAATACCGCTTCAATCGACATCTGAGATACTTCTGATATTGATTTGCCACAAACCGTAACCGCCAACGCCTCTTTTTTTAATCGTTCGCCATTACAGCTAGAACAGGATATAGTCGACATATACTCTCTTAACCCATCCTTCATCGCTTCTGAACTAGTCTCATGAAATCTTCGTTCTAAATTGTTTATTATCCCTTCAAAAGTAGTCGTAAAATCGCCAGATCCATAATTACGCTCATACCGATATTGAATCTTTTCATTTCCCGAGCCATATAAGATAACATTTTTTACTTTTTCCGGCAAATCCTTAAAAGGAGTATCCAGCGAAAACCCGTAGTGCTTAGCCATTCCAGTTAGATACATTTTTGCCATTGAATTTTCAGTTGCTGAGTTCCAACCAGAGACATTTAACGCCCCCTGATTAAGCGATAGTTCTTTGTTAGGGATGACCAAATCTTCATCAATTTTTGTTAGCATTCCAAGACCAGAACAATTAGGGCATGCTCCATATGGGCTATTGAACGAAAATAATCTGGGCGATAACTCTTCCATGCTTATCCCGCAATCAACACATGCATAGTTCTGGCTAAACAATCGTTCCCCATTGTCGTCAAGGGGTGCGATTTTTACAAGCCCTTCTGCTAATGACAGCGCCGTTTCCATTGATTGTGACAATCTCGCCTCAATACCCTCTTTAATAATTAGCCTATCTATCACTACATCTATATCATGCTTTTTGTTTTTATCAAGCACAATACTATCAGCTAACTCGATTATCTCCCCATCCACTCTCACGCGAACATACCCATTTTTTGCGATCCCCTCAAGCAGCTTTTGATGTGTACCTTTTCTTGCGCGGACGACTGGCGCCAAAACCTGAATTTTTGTGCCACTATCCATCTCCATGACTTGATCCACCATCTGATCAATGGATTGTCCTTTTATTTCTTTACCGCATACGGGGCAGTGTGGATGACCAATCCTTGCATACAATAGTCTTAGGTAATCATGGATTTCAGTTACTGTACCAACTGTAGATCTAGGATTATGGCTAGTTGTCTTTTGATCTATCGAAATAGCCGGTGACAATCCCTCGATATAATCTACGTCAGGTTTATCCATTTGTCCTAAAAACTGCCTTGCGTACGCCGACAAAGATTCAACGTATCTACGCTGGCCTTCTGCATAAATCGTATCAAACGCCAATGACGATTTCCCCGACCCACTTAGCCCTGTAAACACGATTAATTTATCCCTAGGGATTTCAAGATCAATGTTTTTTAGGTTGTTTTCACGTGCACCTTTTATCCTGATTACTTGCTTCAAGTTTATTTTTCTCCTCGTTTCTTTCCTTGTCTACCTCGATTGTACTTCTTTGAGACACTATACTTTGTCGTAACTGTTTCACCTTTTAATTCAAGTATTCTATCCCGCAAAATAGCAGCGCGCTCAAACTCAAGTGCTATTGCTGCTTTTTCCATATCTTCTTGCAAAAGCTGAATTTCTTTAGCCTTCATTCCTTCATCCATTGAATTAACACTAGCCATATCCTTGCTTCGCTTGGACATTTCGATTACATTACGAACCTCTTTTTTAATACTTGTTGGCGTAATACCATGTTTTTCATTAAACGCTTTTTGGATTTCTCTACGTCTTTCGGTTTCATCAATAGCGCGTTTCATTGACTTTGTCACAACATCAGCATACATGATCACTCGACCAGATATATGTCGAGCTGCTCGTCCAACCGTCTGTATAAGCGAAGTCTCTGATCGCAAGAATCCTTCTTTATCGGCATCTAATATAGCAACAAGCGAGACCTCGGGTAAATCTAATCCCTCTCTCAATAGGTTAATTCCTATCAAAACATCAAACAGCCCTAACCTCAAATCGCGTACAATCTCCATGCGCTCCATAGTATCTATGCCTGAATGCATATACCTTACACGCATACCCATTTCTTCGTAATACTCGGTGAGCTTTTCAGACATGTTCTTGGTAAGGGTAGTCACAAGCACTCTTTCGCCCTTTTTTGTCACTTCATTAATCTCATGCATTAGATCGTCGACCTGACCTTGAACTGGACGAACATAAATTTTAGGGTCAATAAGGCCTGTAGGACGTATAATCTGCTCAACCGTATTTTCGCTTCTTTCAAGTTCATATGGCCCAGGTGTGGCGCTAACATATATAATCTGGCCTGCACGTTTTTCAAACTCATCAAACTTTAGCGGTCTGTTGTCAAATGCGGCAGGCACTCTAAACCCAAAGTCAACGAGTGATGTCTTACGCGATAAATCCCCAGCATACATCGCACGTATTTGTGGAATAGTCTGGTGAGACTCGTCAATCATCAAAAGATAGTCGTCTGGGAAATAGTCTAGTAACGTGTATGGAGGATCTCCAGGGCTTCGTCCATCGAAATATCTAGAATAATTCTCGATACCAGTACAATACCCTAACTCCCTTATCATCTCCATGTCATATTGCGTTCTTTGCATCAATCGTTGAGCTTCTAAGTCTTTTCCTGCGTCTTTTAATTCTTTCACCCTAGTATTTAAATCGTTTTCAATATCACCTAACGCTGAGTCTAGTTTGTCTCTCGATGTTGCATAGTGAGATGACGGGAAAATAGCAATATGCGCCCGCCTACAAATAACTTCGCCCGTAACAACATTGATATCGCAAATGCGCTCGATCTCATCACCAAAAAACTCAACTCGCGCAGCTTTTTCAGATGAATTTGCTGGGAAGATTTCCAGCACATCACCGCGCACTCGAAACGTCCCACGCACAAATTCAATGTCGTTTCTGTCATATTGTATATCAACAAGCTTACGTATTACATCATCACGCTCGATTTGCATACCTTCTCTAAGCGAAATACTGAGCTTTAAATATTCTTCTGGGTCACCCAATGCGTATATACAAGACACGCTTGCTACGATAATAACATCTTCACGCTCATTAAGCGCCGATGTAGCCGAATGTCTAAGCTTGTCTATTTCATCGTTAATTGTTGCTACTTTTTCAATATAAATATCTGAAGATGGAATGTAAGCTTCTGGCTGATAATAATCATAATAACTGACAAAAAACTCCACCGCACTGTCAGGAAAAAATTCTTTAAATTCACTACAAAGCTGAGCAGCTAAAGTCTTATTATGCGCAATAACCAACGTCGGGCGCTGCACTCGCTCCACGACGTTGGCCATCGTAAAAGTTTTTCCCGAACCAGTAACTCCTAAAAGGATTTGATCCCTAAGGCCATTATTTAACCCCTGCACCAAACCTTCAACCGCTTGTGGCTGATCACCTTCTAGTTTGTATTCTGACTCAATCTTAAATTCGTTCATAAAACAACATCACCAATTAGTATTCATAATTACATGAAACCCCTGCTTCACGAACAGCACGCACATAATTACGCACCTCAACATGAGCCGGATGTCCATCATATTTTTCTAGATCTTCTTTAGAATCAAATGAAGAAATCAAACAGAGTTCATAATCTTTACCACCAATTGTATAGGCTTTTGCAACTTCCCAATCGCGAATAAAATCAATTTTAGACGGCAAATCCATAAGCATATCATATGCTTTTTGTAGTTTTTCCTCATCACTGATTTTGAATAGTACGATATGTTTTATCATATTTAATACCTTCCTTGCTTTTATGCTTATATTGTATCAAATTCTGTCGTGTTTGCAACTTTTCAAATGCATCAAATATCTCTATTATTTCCACAGTTCACTAAAATAGTATAATACCCCTCACAAACAAAAGGCATGAACACGATAACAAAAACTTGTTAAAACCAATAAAAAAAGAACCGCTAATAATAGCGATCCTTTAAAGTTTAACTTATTCCTTGATTACAACTACCAGCATATCCATAGGTTCATCACATTTATTCACTATTGAGTGCCCACTCTCTTTAGGACCAGTTACCGTAACATCACCAGGACGAAGCGTTCTAATTGTCCCGTCATCGTTTGTCTCAGCTTCACCTTTAAGGATATAGTATATCTCTGTTTCGGTCCCATGTGAATGCCATCCTATAGAGCAACCTTTTTCTAATGTCAGGATAGAATACAGCCTGCATTTTTCGGGCTGTGCTTCTTCAGGAAACATACGCAGAAGTTTTATCGCACCTTCTCCACCTCTAATGTTTTCGCGTACATAGGTAGTCATGCCATCCTTTGCCATATACATAATACATATCCTCCTATCAATAGCTTATTTAACGCGTACTAGCTTTCAACACGCAAACACCCAACAATACCCTTTACATAGTCAAAGGCTTTTATCTCTTCGATTGCAGCATTAAAACTCATCTCGCGAGCCTTATGTGTCACAAAGACTAAATGAGCATTATTATTATCATCCGTATCCTTTTGTATAACAGACTTAACGCTAACACCATGGTCAGCAAATACTCTAGCAATAGAAGCAAGTACCCCTGTGCGATCTACTACTTTCATATGAACATAAAAATCGCTCTCCCAATCGTTTTCAAACTCAAGCCCATCGCCATTAACATTCAATAACGGATACTTATGTTCACTATTATTTGCCGCAATAATAATGTCGGATACCATAGCACTAGCTGTAGGCAAGCTGCCAGCTCCTCTACCATATAACATAACGTCATCCACATTCTGTCCGTGAATAAACACCGCATTAAACGATCCACGCACCGATGCAAGGGGATGTTCCTTTTTAACCATCGTTGGATGCACACGCACTTCTACCTTGCCATCCTTCATCTTAGCAATAGCCAACAGTTTTATTACACATCCAAATTCTTTTGCATAAGCAATATCATCTTTAGTAATCTTAGTGATACCCTCTCTGTATACTGCTTCAATTGGGACACGGGTATGGAACGCTAAAGACGACAAAATAGATATTTTATACATAGCATCGAAACCTTCTACATCAGCTGTAGGATCGAATTCGGCAAACCCTTTTTCTTGAGCCTCTTTTAACACCTCACCAAATTCCCTGCCTTCTTCGGTCATTGCAGTTAAAATATAGTTTGTTGTGCCATTTATTATTCCCATAACACTTTCAATATTGTTTCCCTGCATTGAATGGGTTAGCGTGCGAATAATAGGTATCCCACCAGCTACCGTTGCTTCAAAGTATAATCCTGCACCTGACTCAGCAGCTGTTTTTTCCATAGTAACCCAGTGTTTTGCAAATACTTCTTTGTTAGAAGTAACTATGGACTTGCCCGATTTAAGCGCAGCTAAAATAAATGTCAATGCAGGTTGTTCACCACCCATACACTCAGCAACTATAGTGATCTCGTCATCATTAACAATGTCGTTAATATCTGTGCTAAAGAGCGATTTATCATCAACTAGCTTCGTATTTGGTTCGTCAAGAGATTTTACCAAAATACGTTTTATGGTGACATCAACGTCCTCTATCTGGGATATCTCATTATTCATTTTAGTGATAATATCATATATTCCAGAGCCTACAGTCCCAAATCCTAACAGTCCAATTTTAATAGATTTCTTTGCCAATTTTTGTCCCCCCTGTAATATTACTGAATGTATTTTAAGCACTTTTGCTTATTTTAATTTTTATCCAAATTAAGCTGATAAAAATGACGTAATCCCGTAAGCGTAAGTAATGGATTTATTTCATCAAAAGCTTTTGACTCGGATGCAATTAATCTAGATAGTCCACCCGTTGCAATAACTTTCACATCCTGACTCTTAAGCTCTCTTTTCATCTTTTTTAATATATATTCAACTTGTCCAACATATCCATAAATGATACCTGATTGCATTCCAGTGACCATGCTTTTACCGATTACTGTTTCTGGTTTCTCGAGCTGTACCCTCGGGAGCTTAGCCGCTACTTTTACTAATGCCTCACTCGAAATCTTTAGTCCTGGGCAAATAGCGCCTCCTAAAAACTCGGCTTTTTCTCCCACCACACTAAATGTTGTGGCAGTACCAAAATCTATTGTTATTACAGGCCCACCATAAAGCTTATACGCCGCAATAGAATTAACAATTCTATCAGCACCGAGTTCGCGTGGGTTATCATAACAAATCGTCAATCCTGTCTTAAGCCTCGTATCCACAAAGATCGGTTCATGCTTAAAATGATATCTACACATATGTTCAAGCGTATAGTTAATAGACGGTATAACCGAAGCAATTGCAATACCCTCAACCTTTTTTATATCTTGATGGAAAAAATCAAAAAAAGAATTTAACGAAACGCCAAACTCATCAGCAGTTTTTTCTAAGTCGGTCGAAATCCTCCATGAACAAACGAGTTCCGCTCCATTATATAATCCAAACTTAATGTTTGTGTTACCAACATCCAATACAAGAACCATTTACTTCCTCCATTTAGCACAATAACACGACATAGGCAAACCTTTTCCCTATGCCGAAGTTTAGCAGATTCTGCTTTATTTGCATTATAACAGTCTGCAATAAGAAAGTAAATGTCTGCCCTGCCATATTCCTATATACGATCTAGTTTAATATGACTATAGCGTAGTTTAAGAACATCGCAAACACCAGCCATAACAAATATGGTAACAATAACACCGCTGAAAGTGCATCAGTTTCCCATACCATTCTTACCAAAAATACCGTCTGTAACACCAACAGAAGTACTATAAAAAACGCAATAATTGGTGATTGCAAAGTAAAAAATGAAAAAGACCACAACACGTTCAATATACCATTTGCTGAAAACATCAACCATATTTTTTTATCAACGATTTTACCTGAATTTATTAGCCTAATTAGAGATAGTACGATTAGGATATAAAGAGCTGTCCATACTATTGGAAAAACCATTGAGTCTACTTGAAATCCAGGTTGATTTAAAGCTAAATACCAGTTCGATTGTGCATCGGTGAAGAATGTCCCTAACGCCGCGACTGCGATTACGGCAACAATTGCAATAACCGTACCTTTAATGTTAATTTTCTTGTCTTTCATAGCCACTCACTCCTTAATCCTAGCATAATATATTTTTGTCCACTTACACCATTTAATATTATAATTATGCAAACAAACAAAATGGCAATACATAATTTTAACGTCTGTAAGCATAAACATATTAAGAATAATTGATTAACTAGGAATTATGCGGCAATTGGCTGAGAAACTTTTAATATAAACACAAAAAGGATGGCGACGAAAACCATCTTCGTCGCCATCAATACGCATGTAATCTCTAACAGCACATACTTTAGCAGCCTTTGCCGCATCCACAGCCGCCGCCGAATCCGCCTCCGCCACAGCAACATAGAATTAGCAATATCCAAATTATGCAGCTACAGTCATTGCCGCCGCATCCACAATCATTACCGCCGAAGCCGTTTCCACAGCAGCAGCACAGTAGAAGAATGATCCATATACAACTATTATTACCGCAGTCACAGCCGCAGCCTCCGCCACCAAAACAACCCATTTTTGTTCCTCCTTATAATCGGTTTCTAACCGAAAGTACAATTTATAATACGCTGCATGCACCTAAGGTGTGCAAAATTAATCATTATTTATTTAATTTTTCTTGGATAACTGATTCCTTTCTAGAATAAAAATATTGACAACCCCCTAAGTTTTGATATGATGTAACAAATGAATTGAATAGTATGCAATGATGGGAATAGTAGTTTAGTATAATCGACTTAGCGAGTTGGGGTTGGTGAAAGCCCAGTTTGATTTTCTTTACGAACGGCGCCTTAAGCATGGAACACTTTATAAGTGGGTACGTTTTTCGTGCCAAAAAGGGTGGAACCGCGAATAAACCTTTCGTCCCTTTACGGATGTTAGGTTTTTTTATATACAAATTATTTTTTTGTGGAGGATTTCCAATGACAGATAAAACTATGGATAAACTCGTCGCGCTTTGTAAAAACCGCGGCTTTGTGTTTGCTGGCTCTGAAATTTATGGTGGTCTAGCAAACACTTGGGATTATGGTCCCATTGGTGTTGAACTGAAAAACAACGTTAAAAAGGCATGGTGGCGTAAGTTCGTCCAAGAATCACCTTATAACGTTGGTTTAGATGCCGCTATACTTATGAACCCGCAGACTTGGGTCGCTTCGGGGCACGTTGGCGGATTTGCAGATCCGTTGATGGACTGTAAAGAATGTAAATCACGTTTTCGTGCTGACCAATTGATCGAAAACTACCTTGAAGAGAAAGGGCTAGAGCTCGATATTGCTGGATGGGATACTAATCAAATGCAAGACTATATTGAGTCCGAGCAGATCTCCTGTCCTAGCTGCGGCAAACAAAACTACACTAGTATCCGCCAATTCAACCTTATGTTTAAGACATTCCAGGGCGTTACTGAGGATACAGCGTCCCAAATTTATATGCGTCCTGAAACAGCTCAAGGAATCTTTGTTAACTATAAAAACGTACTTAGAACAACTCGTAAAAAGATACCTTTTGGAATTTGTCAAATAGGAAAATCCTTTAGAAACGAAATAACCCCTGGCAACTTTACATTCAGAACTCGCGAGTTTGAACAAATGGAGCTTGAATTCTTCTGTAAACCTGGTGAAGACCTAGAGTGGTTTAAATACTGGAAGGACTTCTGTTTCAACTGGTTACTATCTTTAAACATGGAAAAAGACCATGTACGCCTACGGGATCACTCGGAAGAAGAACTATCGCATTATTCCAATGCAACCACTGATATAGAGTTCTTATTCCCGTTTGGCTGGGGTGAGCTATGGGGTATTGCTGATCGAACCGACTATGATCTAAAACAACACGCCGCACATTCGGGAGAAAATTTCGAGTACCTAGACCCCACCACCAACGAAAAATATATTGCGTACTGCGTTGAACCATCGCTGGGTGCTGACCGTGTTACACTCGCCTTCTTAAGCGATGCATACGATGAAGAAAAACTTGAAAATGGCGACACTCGAATAGTAATGCGCTTCCATCCTGCGCTTGCTCCCTTTAAAGCCGCCGTTTTGCCTCTGCAAAAGAAGCTACGTGAGCCAGCAACCGAGATTTATCAAAAGCTTGCTAAACGCTTTATGGTTGATTACGACGAAACGGGCTCTATTGGCAAACGTTATCGCAGACAGGATGAGATTGGCACTCCATATTGCATCACAGTAGACTTTGATACACTAGAGGATAATTCAGTGACTATCCGCGAACGCGATAGTATGAAGCAAATTAGAGTAAATATAGACGAACTAGTAAGCTTCATTGACGAGAAATTGGATTTTTAATTATTGCTAATAAAAACCCCCAAATTATTATTTGGGGGTTTTTTATATAAAGATGTTTCTCTCTCTATTATAATGGAGTAACCATTAAATAATATTATTTTTGCAGCATATGAACTGCCTGACCAAACACAGAAGAATCGGACAAAAATTCCACTTTTACACCATCAGATAAATATTCCTTTTCAACCACCTTTGAAGCATCGTATAAAAAGTTTTCCACATCAGCCCTGTTATACGGTATGGTCAAGCTATACTGCTTTTGTCCTTCACTTAGCTTATCTTCAATCGCCTTAAGTAACTCATCTAATCCCTCTTTTGTTTTAGCTGATATCATTACGCCTTTCGTATCCAATCCTAAAACATTGGCATGCTCCGCCTTATCCATTTTATTATACACAGTAATGACTGGCGTATCCTTAGACTCTAAACTTCCAAGAACTTCGTGTACAACCTGCATCTGCTCAAAACAAGTTTTTGAAGATGCATCAACTACATGCAAAATTATATTTGCGTTGACTGCCTCTTCTAAAGTTGACCTAAACGCATCGACAAGGTCATGAGGGAGCTTATGGATAAACCCTACAGTATCGGTAATAAGAACTTCTTGCCCTGATTCAAGCGTAATCTTGCGTGTAACAGGGTCAAGTGTTGCAAACAGCTTATCTTCAGCAATTACATCACTATCACTTAATGCATTAAATAGCGTGCTTTTACCAGCATTCGTATATCCTGCAAGCGCTATAACAGGTATGCCTTGCTTATCCCTTCTGCTTTGCCTGAGCTTTCTCTGCTCTTTCATATGCTTTATTTGTGACTCAAGCTCGAATATTCTACGCCTGATTCTACGTCTGTCAATTTCGAGTTTCTTTTCTCCAGGACCCCTAGTGCCTATTCCGCCCGTCTGACGCGATAAAACGACCCCCATTCCCTGTAACCTTGGTAAACGATATTTAAGCTGCGCCAATTCAACCTGCATGCGACCTTCACTAGATTGCGCTCTACCCGCAAAAATATCTAATATCAACGCAGTTCTATCTATCAACCTAATACCCAATAATTGCTCAAGATTGCGTGACTGGGCTCCTGTAAGCTCATCATCTGTAATACAAAGCGTAGCTTCCAGATTATGACAAATGTGCATAATAATCGAAGCTTTACCTTTGCCTATGTAATATGATGGATCAGGAATACTTCTTGACTGAGTTTCTATATGCACAACCTCTGCCCCTGCTGTTTTAGCAAGCTCTGCTAACTCACTCAACGAATCAATGCCATTCCTAGATTCACTAAACCCAATCAACACTGCTCTTTCTACGGTGGGAGGCTCAAAAACAGGTGCATTTGACTTCATAATAGCTTCGTCGATTTCTTTTATCCTGTCCATAAGCAAGGTTAACGGAAGCTGTTTTAATGACTGCACATTATATGCTTCAACACCTTTTCCGTCCTCAGCAATCATGCCAACTTGCATGCCGCAAAACTTGCCTTCGTCTGTTATTCCAATTGCACACATTGCATCTAGCACGCTATTCTTTAGCGTATTGATATCTATTCCCGATAACTCAGCAGTGCCCTTAGGATGAGTATGAATGCACCTGACACCGCTGAGCCGAGACTCTCGCCTAAGCGTTCTAAGCTGAGGGAAAGCAACCGTAGATGAATCACCAATAGAAACATCCATAATAGTACCGTCACGACCTATCGAAATTGCAATCTCTCGTTTTATTACATGGCTTATTTCTATCATCTCAATAGCTACTTCTTCTGATAAGAACTCATCTCGCCCTACGCGAATATCGAATATCTTTTCCAAGCGATCTAGTACGCTTTGGCGAATGTTTTCAATGTTACCTTTTACCAAAGTACAACCTCCATTTTTTCTACTGACTCTTAGCATACACCCAACAACTAATTTTTAACAGGATATACCCCTCTCGTCAAATATTTTCTTGAACAATCGTAATATATCCTTTAGTATTAATGATATGTAATGATCAATACTATCAAATCGTCACTAAAGGAGCAAAATAATTGACTAGTAGCTTTTCATCCGTATCAATAATAGGACTTGGATTAATAGGCGGGTCTATGGCTCGTATGATAAAACGATGCTTTGAGTCAACGCGTATATTTGCAATGGACGCAGACTCAATGAACCTTTCAAATGCGCAATTAGAAGGAATTATTGACTTCTCATTGCCAATGACTAGTTCAGGGTTTCAAACTGCTGCAAAATCAAACCTGGTGCTTATTGCAACCCCTATCGATTCTGCAACGTCTGCACTTAAGTCCATTGCCCCTTACGTTACAAAGGGAACGATAGTTTCGGACATGTGTAGCACCAAAACAGCCATAATTAATTTCGCCAATGACCTGCAAAACAAATATGAAGACCTATGTTTTATAGGCGGACATCCTATGGCAGGAAGCGAAAAGAGCGGGTACCATGCATCCAGCTCACACCTCTTTGAAAACGCAGCGTATCTTTTATGTCCATCAAAAGATGATGGTTTGCACTCAAACGCAATTTCAAAACTTGGATTATACATCCAAACCCTAGGAGCCTGTCCTATGATAGTCAATCCTGATGACCATGATAAAAGCATAGCTGTTATTAGTCATCTCCCACACATAGTTGCATCATCGCTTGTAAACGTCGCTAGCAATAATGAAGATCGTGAACATACTCTATCTACGCTAGCTGCCGGTGGTTTTAAAGACATCACCAGAATAGCTTCTGGCAATCCTAAATTATGGCGAACTATTACCATGGACAATAAAACATTTATCTTAAATATTCTAGAAGAATACAAGCACTCCTTAGATGCATTTTGTAAAGCAATCGAGGCAAATGATCATACATCGCTTGAAATGCTATTTTCGAATGCAAAATCTTTCCGTGATTCACTATCGTCAGCCATAACACCGCCATCAGTCTCTGTATACAATCTATCCGTTGATGTCAAGGATCGTCAAGGCATCATAGCCGAAGTTGCAGGAATCTTAGATCAAGCAAAAATCAATATACGAAACCTTTATATCGCGAGTAATCGTGAAATGAGTGGCGGCTGTTTGCAACTTTCTTTTTCAACGATTGACCTAAGAGATCGTGCAATAAAAGTATTAAGCTTTGCTGGGTATAACGTTTCTTCCCAATAGTTCAACCTTTTCAATTATTCCCGACCCTTTGCAAACCTTAAATATACTATTGCAGTAATTATTATTAAAACCAATATTATAACAAAAGAATACACATCTAACCAAATGCTATTTCCAATTACTACTTGCCAAACATTGTTCAGAATTATGCTAAATAGTAGCAGCACAAGTTCAAATTTAACGAAGCTAACAAACGACTTGAGTAACGTTTGTTGGTCTTGTCTATTATACGGTCTTATTTTGACTGGAAATCTATACAAGGCATAAAATCTCATATATACAGAGAATAGAAAATATATCAAAAACATTATTATTAATAACCACAATAAAGTTAATTTATCGCTAAGCATGGGCGATCGACTAGCATCTGCTACACTAGGCCATATTTGCCATACCCTAACAGATACTGCCGTGATCGTAACAATTAGCCCTAGCGTAATCACTTCTAGCATATTAGCTAACATAACAAATGCTCTCACGTATTTCCCTCCATTAAAATTATTCTCTCGTATCGACCAAATCATCCTGGCAAAGACCTGTGCTATTTAGATCTGCCATATTATTATACAAAGCAATTGCAGCGTCTAGAATCATAAACATTAACGGACAACCACTCCCTTCACCCAAGCGCATATCCAAATGTAAACAAGGGCTAAGCCCAAGTTCTTCGCATGCAATAGCATACGCTGGTTCGTAAGCTATGTGTGAAGCTAACATAACATCCGATACCATCGGCTCAATCTTTGCTGCTACCAATGCTGCCGCCATTGAAATAACGCCATCTACCATGCAGGCTATACCTCTTTTCCAAGCGCCATAATAGCACCCAGCCATGGCTACAATATCAAATCCGCCTACCTTTGCAACCACATCCATTGCATCACAAGGGTCAGGTTTATTAACATAAGTCGACCTCTTGATAGCATCTATCTTCGCATAATACATATCATCGGTCAGCCCAACCCCTCTACCAGTAGTATCGGCAATATCGCTATTGCATAAACAGCTTATTACAGCTGACGATGTTGTAGTGTTTCCTATGCCCATCTCTCCTATGCCGATTATCATAGCACCATTATCAGCCAGTCTGTTTGCAGTTTCCACCCCAATATCGAAAGCCTTTTCTGCCTGCTCCCTGCTCATCGCTGGTCCCTTTGCCATATTATTCGTGCCCGGTGCAATCTTTTTATTCACTATCAAAGGATGATCAACATATGATGCAACGCCAACATCAACTAGCTCAAGCATTGTATCAGTGTGCTTACAAAGAACACTGATAGCAGCTACACCATTTGCCATGTTAACAAGTTGCATAGCAGTAACCTCTTTTGGTACAGGGTTAAAGCCTTCATCCAAAACACCGTTATCCGATGCAAAAACTGCTACTGCCCTGGGTGATGTCTTTGGGTGATCGCCCTGAATACCCGCAAGTTTTATAGTCAGTTCCTCAAGCTTTCCCAAACTTCCTAGAGGCTTTGCCAAAGAATCCCATTTGTCTTTTGCTAACTGTGCCGCTTGACCTAATACGTTTTTTTTGCTCATCGAAATATTTCCTTTAAACATTTTTTCATTATTCCATTAACAATTATAGCAAAAATTACTATCAACTCATAAAAATCATGAAAAATTCTTTGTAATAGAAAAAACCCTCCGAAATAATTTCGAAAGGTTTAATTTAGTCTAGGTACTTTTTAGTTTCTTTCGATTGCCTGCAACCACGTTAATATACTCGTCGATTACAGAATGATACTGGCGCATATAGTTTTCAAGATCATTTAGCAAATCATCAGCATACGAAATCGCGCCCTCGCGAATTTCCTTAGCACTAGCTTCACTATGATTAATTATCTCCTGCGCTCTCTGGTTTGCTTTTTGGGTAATTTCATGCTCTGATACAAGCACTTTCATTCTATTCTCGGTTTCGGCAACGATATTCGCTGCTTCCTTTTGTGCGTCCTGTAAAATCCGCTCACGTTCTTGCTTTAATATCTCCGCTTGCCTAAACTCGGTCGGCAAAACTTCTCGCAATCCGTCTATGATATCAAGCAGTTTATCAGGATCGAGCATCCTTTTACCAGTTAGTGGCACTGATCCACTATTCTCGATCACTTCTTCTAGCATGTCCAAATACTCAAGAACTTTCAAACCGCATACCCCCATAAAACTAATCTATTTATCAACTAATTCGTTTGCACTAACCTCTCGGATAATTCTCCTAAAATCTCATCTGGTACAAGACCACTAAAATCCCCGCCGAACCTGCCTACATCTCGCACCATGCTAGAACTTAAGAAAGAATATTTAGTATCTGTCATCAAAAATACCGTTTCAACTTCAGGATACATCCGTTTATTCATAGCTGACATCTGCATCTCTATTTCGAAATCCGATAACGCTCTTAACCCTCGAACAATATATTTTGCACCAATTTGTTTTGCAAAATCTACCAGCAGTCCTTCAAAGCTCAACACCTCAACGTTATCGTATTTTTCAATACATTTATTAATATAATATAACCGTTTTTCTGTAGTAAGACACGGCATTTTTGATTGGTTATTTAAAATGCCAATGATTAGTTTATCAAACATCGCCGATGATCTCTTGATAATATCCATATGCCCACTTGTTATTGGATCAAAGCTACCTGGATAAACACAAATCTTCATTTTATTCTCCGACTATCTTTTCAAAAAATGTAAAACATGTCCTGCCAAACTTCCTTTTATCCCTTACCCTACAAAGGTCTTTTCTAAAAATCTTTATATCGTATTCCTTATCATGTTCACAAGCAATAATCCCATCATCACTAAGTATATCTTTTTCTAAAATCAACTCTATTGCACCTGGTGCCATACCCTTTGCATAAGGAGGATCTAGAAAAATCACATCAAACTTTTCTTTTGAATAGTACCTGTTGATCATAGCTTCATATTCGCCAAAAAAGACATCACATTGGTCTTCCATCTTTAGAGAGTTAATATTTGTTTTTATAGTATCAATACTGCTTTTATCGTTATCACAAAAAGCTGCAAACTTTGCACCTCTGCTTAGAGATTCAAGCCCCAGCGCACCAGTTCCTGCAAATAAATCCAATACTCTTGCATTAGGTATTTCATGCTGAATTATCGAAAAAACCGATTCCTTAACTCTATCTGTGGTTGGCCTTGTCCCCATTCCTTTGGGCGCCTGAATTGTTCTTCCTTTTGCACTTCCTGCGATTATTCTCACGTTTTTCCTCCGATTTATTATGGATTAGTTTACCACATTCTAATTTTACAAACAATAATTAAATGCTTATATCCTTCTCTTTAGTAAAAATAGTCCGTTCTTGCGTTATTATTATGTCCATGGGCAAATCCCATTCATCGGCTTCTATTTCAGTTTTGATTTGACTTTCAAAACAGACTCCAACTTTAAGTATATCTTTACTGCATTTTTCAAGGTACCTATCGTAATAGCCACCGCCTTGACCTATCCTGTTTCCTTTTACATCAAAGGCTACTCCTGGTACAAAAATAATATCCATATCATATTCGCAAACCTCATGATTCCCGTCCTGCCTAGGTTCACGTATCCCAAGACTATTCTTGTTCACGTCATCAAAAGACCGTGGAATGACCGCAATCATCTCACCATCACCAATACACATTGGTACGCAGACCTTCTTACCACTATCCACTGCATCTTCAATAACTTTCTCTAAATCAACTTCATATCTCGTGGGCAGATATAAAAATACCGTTTTAGCACTTTTATACCAATCACTGTCAATAATGCTTTTCGAAATCACAGCCGAAAATGCTTGTCTATCCTGATCAGAAATATTACGACGTATTTCTCGGTGAATCTTTCTAACCGTATTTTTGTCCGCCATTACAAACAGCCCATCCCCTTATAAACTCTAGGGACACGTTGACTTATAGACAATAAAATCTCATAACTAATAGTCTGCGCCCATTCTGCCATCTCATCTGGCGTCACCTCGAGATCACCTTGCTTTCCTAATAACACAACTTCATCTCCCGGTAATACGTCTTTAACGTCTGTTACATCAATCATTGTTTGGTCCATACAAACTCTGCCCATAACAGGAGCTTTTTGCCCGTTAACCAGTACATAAGCGCAATTACTCAAAAGACGCTTATATCCATCTCCATATCCTATTGGAATAGTAGCTATGAATGAATCTCGCTCAGTGGTGATCGTGCGACCATAGCTGATAGTTTCACCCTTAGGAACCTTCTTAACGTGCAAAATAACGGTTTTCCACGTCATAACAGGTAAAAGCTTAACATCTTTTTTTACAGCTTGCGATGGATAACATCCATACATAGCAATACCCGCTCGAACCATATCGTAATGCGTGTTTGGCATATCTAAAATAGCTGCACTATTAGCAGCATGCAAAATCTTGGGATTGTGCCCAAGCTCGCGAGTTTTTGCAACAGCTTCCATAAACCTTTGGTTTTGCAACTCTGTAAACGATTTATCCTCATCATCAGACGTTGCAAAATGTGTAAACATTCCCTCAAGCTCAAGATTAGTACACTGATTTATTCTATTAAGCACGTCCACTAATCGCTTAGGTTTATGTACTCCCACACGATTCATTCCTGTATCAACTTTTAAATGCACTAAAACACGTTTTCCTTGGCGTTTAGCTTCCTTATCCAATCGCCAAAGCCCGCCTTCATTAAAAACCGTAAGCCGCAAATCATTCTCAACAACAATGCTCATACCTTGTTCCATCGAACCACTAAGGACTAAAATCGGTGCATCAATCCCTGTTTCACGAAGTTGACGTCCTTCATCAGGAGTCGCTACACCTAGCCAATCAGCACCACTAGCTAAAGCAACATTCGCTATTTCAACAGCTCCGTGTCCATAAGCATCTGCCTTTATTACGGCCATCAATAATACATTGTCACTAAGACTCGATTTTAGGTTACTTACATTACTCGCAAACGCGTCTAAATCAATAACAACATGTGTACGACGGATTTCCGCCACGCTACACACCTCCGAAAATTTTTTTATAGTGCGTATACATTCTTAGCATCTAGAATACATACGCCCTTTGCCTTTAGTGTCTCTTTAGCCAAAACAGGATCTTCCACCCTGAATATTATCAATGCACTTTCATCATGAGTATACACAAACGAATACAAATACTCTACGCTGATATCAGCATCAGCCATAAGATCCAATATTCCAGCTAGTCCTCCAGGTGAATCTGGAACCTTAACCGCTAAAACTTCCGTAATATTTGCAGTAAATCCTGCTTTTTTTATAACCTCTATCGCTTTTTCAGGATTACTTACGATACAGCGCAATATACCAAAGCTAGTTGTATCCGCTATAGTCAGCGCCTTTAAATCAATATCGTTTTCTCTGAGTTGTGTTGTCAGTTCAGCTAAACGACCTTTTCTGTTTTCTACAAACACCGAAATCTGTTTAACCATGATTTTTTCCTCCTAAATAGTCTGATAGATTATACTAAAAAACGCGCTTATCTATTACTCGTTTAGCCTTACCTTCACTTCTTTCGATAGTCTTAGGCTCGACCAACTTAACTTTTGCACTTATCCCAAGAGTAGACAAAATGTCACTAGAAATCTTATGCTGCAAATCCTCAAGACGCTTAACTTCATCCGAAAACAGATTTTCAGAAATCTCTACCTGTATTTCTAGCGAATCAAGATTACCTATACGATCTACAATAAGTTGATAATGCGGCTCTAAATCGCCAAATTCCATAAGCAACGATTCAATCTGCGACGGGAAAACGTTAACTCCTCGAATAATAAGCATATCATCACTACGCCCTAGCACCTTGCCAATACGTACGTTTGTACGACCACAAGGACATGGATCAGCGCTAATCGTTGTTATATCACGTGTACGATAACGTATGACCGGTATTCCTTCTTTGGTAATTGTAGTAATAACTAGCTCACCTTTTTCACCGATTGGCAATACTTCTAGCGTATTAGGATCGACTATCTCAACTAGAAAATGATCCTCTGGTACATGCATCCCGTTCTGACACTCACACTCATATGCAACACCAGGACCCATTATTTCACTTAATCCATAAACATCTGTAGCCCTAATATTTAGCTTTTCTTCTATCTCCCTACGCATACTGTTTGTCCATGGTTCAGCTCCGAACAAACCATACTTTAGTTTCAAATCTTTTTTGGGATCAATACCCATTTCTGCCATCGTTTCAGCTATATACAACGCATATGAAGGCGTACAACAAATCATTTCAGTACAAAAATCTTGCATTAACATTATCTGCCGTTTTGTGTTTCCTCCGGAAATCGGTATAACCGAGGCACCAACGCGTTCTGCTCCATAGTGTGCTCCAAGTCCACCTGTAAAAAGTCCATACCCAAACGCTACTTGCACCACCATGTTTCTTTCAAGTCCAGCAGATGATAGAGTTCTTGCCATAAGCTCTGACCATGTTGCAATATCTTTTTGAGTATACCCGACTACGCTGGGTTTTCCTGTGGTGCCCGATGACGCGTGAATCCTGACTATATCAGACATATGCACAGCAAACATCCCAAACGGATAATTATCACGCAAATCCTGTTTTATCGTAAAAGGCAACTTTTTTATATCATCTAGTGTTTTAATATCACAACAATCTATGTCAAGTTCATGAAATCTGTCTTTATAAAATGGTACATTCTTACTTACATGACTGATAACATTCTGGAGTCGTTCGATCTGTAGTTGTTCAAGTTCTTGTCTGTCCATGCACTCTCGAGCTTTATTCCAAATCATTTTCGAGTCTCCCTCCCTATGCTGCATAATTCAAAACTTAGATTTTTAGCGCCTTACCTTTATTAAACGCTTCAATATTAACGTCTAAAAATGCAGGTTTTATTGTTTTTTTCAATGCTGTTTCCCAGCTTTTCTCGCTAATATCCATGCTCTTAGCTAGAACACCCAGCAACACAACATTTAAACTTCTTAAACTGCCGCATTCTGTTGCGATTTTAGTCGCATCAATGCAAAAAACATCTTTAGCATTATCTTTTAATATCTGCATAATATTTTGAGGGTATTCAGCAACACCCATTATTACGGGCATCGGTAAAATTTCCATATCGTTTACAATGATGACTCCATTTGGCTTTATATAGTTGATATAACGAGCAGCCTCCAGTTTTTCAAACGCTACGATATAATCCGCGCATCCTTCATCAATTAGCGGAGCGCTAACGCCCTTTCCAAACCTTACATGCGTCACAACGCTACCACCACGCTGGGACATTCCATGAAGCTCTGAAACTTTGACCTCAACTCCTTCTTCCATAGCTAGACTTCCTAAAACCTTGCTAGCTAAAAGAGTCCCCTGTCCTCCTACTCCAACAATCAATATATTATTAACGCTCATACCTTAAGCACCTTCCTTTTCAATAGCTTCAAACGGACATACGCTAATGCATAATTCACAGCCAACGCAAAGTCCTTGATTAATCCTAACGCTATCCTTCAAATCCTCGATAGCTGGACATCCAAGTTTGACGCAAGCCTTACAATTCATACACTTATCTTTATTAATAACAAAACTAGGCTTTTCAAACTTGTCCAAAAGCACGCAAGGTCTTTGACATATTACCACCGATAATTCATCGCGGGCAGTTTCAGTTTTAAGCGTTTCTTGTAACTTATCTAGATCAAACGGATCTACTACAGTAATATTTTTTACTCCTGTAGCTTTAACCATCTCTTTTATATCTAACTTAGGAGCAGCATTACCCTTGATATCATAACCGGTTGCAGGATGGTTCTGATGTCCTGTCATTCCAGTAGTTGCATTATCAAGAATCAATACAGTGAAAGTCGACCTAGTATAAACTGCTTCAATCAATCCTGTTATTCCTGAATGAATGAAGGTAGAATCACCAATAACTGCAACCAAGTTCTTTGCGAAATCGCTCCCTTGTGCCTTTTCCATACCCATTGCCATAGGTATACTTCCACCCATACAAAGACAAGTATCAATCCCTTGTAGCGGTGGCAAAGCACCTAAAGTATAACATCCAATGTCCCCTGTTGCCGTTAGTTTAAGCTTTTTAAGCATATAATAAACTGCTCTATGTGGGCATCCAGGACACATTACAGGAGGACGAATTGGCAATTCTGGTGATTTAGCGTGTTCAACCGTAGTATCACATAGCTTGTCTAATACGATGTTTGTGCTTAATTCACCGCGTGAAGAAAATAACTCTTTTCCAATAACATTAATTCCTGCTGCTTTAAGCGTGTTTTCAATATATGGTTCGAGTTCCTCAACTACATACAATGTTTTAACTGTACTTGCAAAAGCCTTTATCTTATTAATTGGTAAGGGATATACCATGCCAAGCTTAAAAATAGAGGCGTTAGGCATTGCTTCGCATACGTACTGGTAAGACATTCCGCTAGTTATAACGCCAACATCATTGCCTTTTTTAACGTAATTAATTTCTGATTTCTCTGCATATTCGGTAACTTTTTTTATATTAGCTTCTAAAGCAACGTGACGAGCCCTTGCCATTGCTGGCATCATCACATATTTTGCTGCATTTTTTTCATAAGCTTTAATTGGTGCGCTAATTTTATCCCTAAGCTGCACTTCACTTCTTGCGTGTGCTATCCTTGTAGTTATTCTTAAAAAAACAGGGATATCGAATTCTTCACTAATCTCGTATCCAATACGCATAAAATCATATGCTTCTTGGCTGTCCGAAGGCTCTAACATAGGAACATGTGCACTTAAAGCATAATACCTGCTATCCTGCTCGTTTTGAGAACTATGCATGCCTGGATCATCAGCGACCACTATAACTAGCCCAGCGTTTACTCCAACATATGCTGCCGTAAAGAGTGGATCAGCGGCAACGTTTAACCCCACATGTTTCATGCAACAAAGCGACCTTGCGCCTCCGACACAAGAGCCAACAGCCGCCTCCAACGCAACTTTTTCGTTTGGTGTCCACGAGCTATCCACATCATCAAACTTTGAAATTGTTTCAGTAATCTCTGTGCTTGGAGTCCCTGGGTACGCAAACGCTACCTTACATCCCGCATCCCTCGCTCCTCTAGCAATAGCTTCATTTCCTAGTAAAAGCATTTTATCCATTATATCTTCACCATACCTTGTAATATTAATCTCTTAAGTCAGTAACCCTCTTTGCTTTGCCTTCAAACCTTTTTAGTGATGTCGGTTCAACCAATCTTACCTTCGCTTCTATACTTAACGCCTTCTTTAACTCATAACTAAGGCTCTTTTCAAGTTTTTCTAACTCACTGAATCTTTCAAGCAACTTTGCATCTCTAGGCTCAACCAATACTTCAAGAACATCCAAATATCCTTCTCGCTTAACGATAATCTCATAGTGCGATCCAATAGCGTCAGTGTTAAGGACAATTTCTTCAATTTGTGACGGGAATACATTAACGCCACGCACAACCAGCATATCATCACTACGTCCTTGAATTTTAGCTAAACGAACACTAGTACGTCCACACTCACACTTTTCTCTTATCAAACATGTAATATCTCTGGTGCGATAACGCAACATCGGCAATCCTTCTTTAGTTATCGATGTAATAACCAATTCCCCAGTTTCACCATCTGGTAAAACTTCTCCAGTTTCTGGATCAATTATCTCAGGAATAAAATGGTCCTCAGCCATGTGCATACCATCTTGATATATACATTCGCCAGCGACCCCTGGCCCTATGATCTCACTTAATCCATAGTTCTCAGTAGCAATAATCCCAAGCTTATCCTGCAATTCTTGACGCATAGGCTCACTATGACCTTCGCCGCCAAACAACCCGACCCTAAGTTTAAGCTGATCTAATACGCCCATTCTCTCAGCAACCTCTGCTAAGAATAATCCATAAGAAGGCGTACCAACTAAAAGCGTTGTACCCAAATCACACATCATTTTAATTTGTCTCTCAGTATTACCTGCCGACATAGGAATAATGCTTGCTCCCACCTTTTGGAGCCCAGCATGTAGCCCAAATGCACCAGTAAACAAACCATATCCAAACGTAATCTGAGCTATATCGCTTTTCTTTGCACCGCCAGCACATGCAAGCCTTGCTACTACCTCTGACCACACGTCTAAATCGTTTCGAGTATATCCCACAATAGTAGCTCGGCCCGTTGTCCCCGATGAACCGTGCAACTGAACAATTTCCTCAATCGGCACGGCTAACATATCATATGGATAACTGTTTCTAAGATCGTCCTTGTATGTAAAAGGAACTTTAGAAATATCATCTAACGATTTAATATCGCTTGGCTTTATTCCTGCTTCGTCCAAACGTTTTTTATAAAAAGGCACTTTTGAGTATGCATGTTCAAGTGTTCTCTTTAAGCGTTTTAGTTGAAGTGATTGCATGTCCTCACGAGAACAACATTCCATCTCCTTATTCCAAATCATAACTAATAACACCCCTGCAAATTATTCTCACAGGAGCTTGGACTAGCGCTGCTAGCACGTTTTGAAAATTATACTGGCATATTGCACCTTACCAAACCCTGTTTATGTACATATTGAATAAATTCAAACTAGATTTATTATATCACTTATGTATAACAAAAAAAAGAAAAAGAGTCCTTACTAAATCAGCCTATCACGGCATTCTAACAGCTTCTACCTTTCCATCCGCAACCCTGATATGAGCATAATCTGCATTATTAATCGAATAATCCCAAAACTTTTCGTGGCTTCCATGCAGAAGATACGACAACGCAAACCTAATACATCCCAAATGTGTAACAATAGCTACCTTATCGTTTTTAAAATTTCTATTTAAAATAGATTCTATTCCATTTTTTACTCGCTCAAAAACCTCTTCCCCGTTTTCTCCCTCTGGAAGAGTGTATCCAAACCAATCCTTTGCCCATCCTTCAACGGCAGTACTATCCTTTTCCTTAAATTCCTCATATGTCAACCCCGAAGCAATGCCAAAATCCATTTCAATCCAATTTTCATCGAAGTCCGCCTCCAAAACGCCCCAATTAAAGCATAAAGCTTGTGCCGTTTGCATTGCTCTAATCAATGGACTACACACCACTGTTCTAATATCATGATGCTCCAAATTCATAGCCAATATTTCGGCATCATATTCGCCTTTTTCAGTTAGCATCGTTTGCCTTCGTCCGGTATATCTCTTTTCAATATTATCTTTGGTTTCCCCATGTCTGATTAAAAAAATCTCCACAAGTATTTCTCCCATCTATTAAAATTTATACTTTACACCATAATAATACAACCAACAAAAATACTATTTCACCTAACTCGTTTAAAGCACCCAGCGTATCACCTGTCAGCCCACTAAATTTCTTTGCCAAGCTTGATGAAGCTATTATTCCAGTTATTATCGGCACCAAAACCAATCCAGACCAAACTGGATTGAAAATAATGCATAGAAGCGCAACAACGACAAAACTTACCACAACCATATGTAATGAATTCATGGAGTCGATATATGCTTTACCCAAACCATCTTCTCGCGCTGAACCATGCATAGCTCCGCCTGTTATCAATGAAACCTTACCCGAAATTGGCGTCATCAACAAAAGCGCTCCCACTGCATACGGAGAAATTACTCTCGTTAACTCAAGTAACAACACAAACCTAACTAATAGATTTATTGCAATAGCTAGAACACCCATAACCCCCATGGTAGGGTCCTTAATTATTTCAAGCATTTGTGTTTTTTCTCTTGAACTAAATATAGCGTCACAAACGTCTCCCAGCCCATCTACATGCAACGCCCCAGTTATAAAAATTGGTATTATTACCGCTGATAGGCAAGCAAGATATAACAAATTCCCGTTATAAAATGCTAGATAAGCTATTGCCGAAAAACATCCTACCACCAACGCAGGAACAAAATACCAATATATGCTATTCTTAATATCTTTTTGCTTTACATCTGACGAAAAATTGACCGGTATCCTAGTAAGCAACTCAAACGCCAGCCTTATCGGCTGAAAAAAACTCAAACGATTCACCTCAAATTTCTTCATCTCAATTTACTATTTTATTTTAACAGGAATGCCACAGCATACAAGAAAAACATCATTTGCATTCGATGCTATCGCTTGGTTTATCCTACCAATCGTATCAGTAAAAAGCCTTGCTGATTTAGTAGCTGGAATCAAACTAAAGCCAACTTCATTCGTTACGACCCAAATATCAGCGCTTGATTTTATGAAAGCATTTATCATTTCTTGAGCTTCTTTTTCAATAGTTTGTCCAATATTAGTACACTCATTATCCGACGGACAGTCAAAATTCAACCCTAGATCCCACATCCGATTGGTGATCCAAGTACCAATGCAATCAAAGCCTATTACGTCAAAATCAACGCTCCTAACTATTTCGTCAAGCTTATCGCATGTCTCAATAGTGGTTATCTTGTTAGGCCTATCTGCCTTATGCCTATCAATTCTACGCCGCATCTCTGCGTCAGTAGCCTTACCCGTAACAATAATCCCTGGTCTTTCTGCTTTCAAAAGTCTGTCTTGAACCATAGAACTCTTACCGCTCCTGATTCCTCCACTCACTAATGTAATTTTTCCCATATTATCCTCCGCGTATTTCGAATAATATTGACGGTATTTCTCCCAAATACTCTCTCATTATACAACAAAAGCGCAACCACAACAAAGCGGTGCGCTTTAAAATATTCTTATATTTACTATTTTCCTTTATTAGAAACACTAAGCCTAGCCAGCTGCTTTGCAAGCTCAAGCTGGAACAACCTGTACTCGTTCATGCTTCGTGACTGACGCAACTTCTCTTCTATCTGTTCTTTCTTCTCCCTAGCACGGGTCTTATCAATTTCATCAGGCAACTCTACAGTTTGCGCAAAAACATACGCACCATCAGGCCTGGTTTCAACCATTCCATCAGAACTCGCTGCTTCTGTCCACTCACCATCAATCATAAACTTTAGTTTCCCAGGCGCTAAAGTTGCAACCATAGGCGTATGGTTTTTCAATATGCATATTTCACCATCGTCACTGTTAAATACCAGCGCCTCTACCTCGCCATCGAAAAACGTACGCAAGGGCGTATGAATCTCTAAATGATAAAAGCTATACGCCATAATGGTTATGCCTCCTTCAAGTTTTTAGCCTGTTGTTTGGCTTCGTCGATGTCACCTACCATGTAAAAAGCCGCCTCTGGCAAATCGTCAACTTCTCCATCCACAACAGCCCTAAAGCTTTCAATTGTTCTATCTAATGGGACAAACCGTCCAGGAATACCAGTATAAACCTCTGCAACAAACATTGGTTGTGACATAAACTTCTGCAGCTTGCGAGCACGGTATACTATCTGTTTGTCCTCATCAGACAACTCATCCATACCCAAGATTGCGATAATATCTTGCAGTTCTTTGTATCGAGATAAAGTTTCAACTACTCGCCTAGCAACATTATAATGCTTTTCTCCAACGAACTCAGCCTCAAGTATCCTTGATCCAGATTCAATAGGATCAACGGCGGGATAAATACCCATCTCAATAATATCTCTTGATAAAACAGTTGTTGCATCAAGATGCGAAAAGGTTGTAGCAGGTGCTGGGTCTGAGAGGTCATCTGCCGGTACATATATTGCCTGAATCGATGTGATTGAGCCTTCGTTAGTAGATGTAATTCGCTCTTGTAGCGATCCTACTTCCGTAGCAAGCGTAGGCTGGTATCCAACAGCTGAAGGCATACGCCCCAACATAGCAGATACTTCACTGCCTGCTTGAACAAACCTAAAAATATTATCGATAAACAATAAAACGTCTTGATGCGCATCGTCTCTAAAATATTCAGCCATCGTAAGACCAGTCAACGCAACTCTCATTCTTGATCCAGGAGGCTCGTTCATCTGACCAAACGCCATAACAGTCTTTTCGATAACCCCTGATTCTCTCATTTCCTGAATAAGTTCAGAGCCTTCACGAGACCTTTCACCAACACCTGTAAATACAGATAATCCACCATGATGTTGTGCTATGTTATGTATCATCTCCAAGATAAGTACTGTTTTTCCAACTCCAGCACCACCAAACAATCCAATTTTTCCACCTTTTGCATATGGCGCTAGTAGGTCAATTACTTTAATGCCTGTTTCATAAATAGTATTGATTGGAACCTGCTCATCAAGCTCAGGCGGGTCATTATGAATAGATCTATATATATCAGATTTAATCTCACCCAGTCCGTCTATAGGGTGTCCCATAACATCCATAACCCTGCCTAAGGTTCCTTCTCCAACAGGTACCGTAATAGGTTCTCCCGAATCAAATACGTCTAATCCGCAGCATAATCCTTCAGTAGCATGTAATGCTATGCATCGGACAACGTTATCTCCCATGTGACGAAAGGTCTCCATCCAGACTTCTCTTTCCACATCTACTCTAAGAGCATTGTGGATAGCCGGAATATTCCCATCTTCAAAACTCACATCGATTACTGGGCCCAATACGGCAACTATTTTACCGATGTTTTTCGTTTCATTTTCCTGTGCCATTATTTTCACCTCTAGTATTTAAAATCGCTAAGCGCCTCTGCGCCTGACACGATTTCGATGATTTCATTTGTAATCCTGTCCTGTCTTGCGCGGTTATACTCAAGCTTTAACTTTTGCGTCATTTTGTTCGCATTCCTCGTTGCTGTTTCCATTGCAAGCATTCGCGCACTGTGTTCGCTAGCCGCTGATTGTACCAACACTGAATATATTATTCCAATAATATAATGCGTTACCATAGTATTAAACACATCTTTAGGTGATGGATGATATATCATATTTGAGTGGTAATCGATATCAAGCTCAACGTCATCAAAATCTGAAAGCTCCATCGGCAATAACTTATATACCATAGGATAACACCTTGTTGGAGATACAAACTTAGTAAACACCACTCGAACTTCGTCCATCAGACCATCTTTATACAATCCAATAATATCTTTTGCAATGGCTCTGGCATTATGCAAACACGGATTTTGTGCTGTATGTAAAAAATCAATATCAATGCGTTGATTACGCGCTAGGAAAAACGTTCTAGCCATTTGCCCAACGGTTAAGACATATTTTTCCTTTTTATCAGCCATATCTTTTTCTGCTAACGAAAGGACGTTATTGTTATATGCGCCACACATGCCCTTGTCGCCAGCAATAACAATATACGCAACTCGATCCCTGCTTTCATGTTGCAAGAAGGGATGCCTAATATCTTCAGCGTGCGTAAGTATATCTTTTAATATAGATCGCACCCTTGTTTCATACGCATGGTTTTTTTCATAGAGAATTTGCGCCTTTCGCATCTTGGTAATAGATATTAAGTTCATAGCACGAGTCAACTGTCCGGTCTCTTGTACCGTACGAATATGATGCTTAATCTCACTTATGCTTTGCATAATAGCTTACTCCTTAATATCAGTTCTTTCCCCATCTGCATGGAAAGTCTCCTTAAATGCTACGATTGCTTTCTCTAGCAACGTCTGCATTTCCTGTGAAAGATCACCAGTCTTTTGAATATCATGTGGTATCTCAGAATACCTAGTATTTACAAAGTCAACAAACCTAGCGTTGAATTCCTTTACCTGCTTAGTTGGCACATCTAACAGATGTCTCCTAGTAGCCATATACAAAACAATAACCTGATCACAAACAGGAATAGTATTATACTGTGCCTGTTTTAATGTTTCTGTCAAATGCTCACCTTGTACTAGCAGCTCTTTTGTAGAAGCATCTAGGTCTGATCCAAACCTTGAGAATACAACTAAATCGCGGTACTGCGCTAAATCAATCCTTAACCTGCCTGCAACCTTACGCATAGCCTTACATTGAGCGCTTCCACCTACTCGAGAAACAGACAGTCCAACATTTACCGCTGGCCTTATTCCGGAATGGAATAACTCACTTTCCAAATAAATCTGACCATCTGTGATAGAAATTACGTTTGTTGGTATATATGCTGAAATATCGCCCTCTAGCGTTTCGATTATCGGCAACGCAGTCATTGACCCGCCGCCATTTTCCTCACTAAGCCTAGCTGCACGTTCCAGCAAACGTGAGTGTAAATAAAATACGTCGCCTGGATAAGCTTCTCGTCCTGGTGGACGCCTTAACAAAAGCGACATTGCTCGATAAGCAACCGCATGCTTTGAAAGATCGTCATATACGATTAGTACATCTTTACCGGCATACATAAATTCTTCTGCAATTGCACAACCAGAGTATGGAGCAATATACTGCATCGGTGCAGAATCGCTTGCTGTTGAACTAACAACAATAGTGTGTTCCATCGCTCCTTCTTCGGTAAGTTTTGCAACTATTTGAGAAATAGTTGAAGCTTTTTGTCCAATAGCTACATAAACACATATTACACCAGTATCCTTCTGATTGATAATTGTATCTACGGCAATCGCGGTTTTTCCAGTTTGACGATCACCAATAATAAGTTCACGCTGTCCACGTCCTATGGGAACCATAGCATCAATTGCAAGTAGCCCCGTTTGCATAGGCTGTTTAACGGGCTGGCGCATCATAATAGTAGGCGCATGAGCTTCTATTGGTCGATAGGTCTGTGAGTGTATTTTACCCTTGCCATCTTTAGGTTGTCCGAGTGGATTAACAACTCTTCCCAAGAGGCCATCACCCACAGGAACTGTAACCACCTGAGATGTGCTCCTGACCTTCATTCCCTGTGAAACCTTACTCGCATCGGCTAAAACCACGGCTCCAACCGATTCTTCACCAACAAGGTTAAGCGCGATACCAAACGCACCACTTGCAAATTCAATTAGTTCTCCATATTTACATCCGCTAAGTCCTTTAATCTCAACAATACCGTCACCAGACATGGTAACTTCACCCTGCTGATAAACGTCACCGGTGGGATCAAATTCTTCTACGCGACTTTTAAATGTCGAAAAAAAGACATCCTTTTTCTCGCCTTGCATTATATCAATTTCTTGATTGTTCATACCTGTCACCTTCCACCGCCCAAGAATCTATTGCTTAATAGTCGGTAATAAACTCTTTAAGCGCATCAATACTAGCTAGTACACTGCCGTCATAGACACGTCCGTCAATGTTAACAATAAACCCACCGATTATCGACTCGTCAATGCTCTTTTTTAGCACTACCGTGTCTCCTAGCGCCTTTGAAAACTCTTTGCAAATAAACTCTTCGGTTTCTTTGTCAATAGGCAGGGCAGTAATCAAATTCCCTTCAATCATTTGCTCCTACCTCCCTTTTTCTAAAATATCCTTATCGAAAAAGTCTTTAATAATATCCTTGTTATCCTCAGCAGTTATCTCTCTCTTTACGATCTTAGCAGCAATGTCCACCGCAATATCAGCAATTTCATTACGAAGTTTTTCTCTAGCATGCGCTCTTACAAACTTAGCCTCGCGCTCCGCTCTATTAACAACTTCTTCAGCCTCAGCCTTAGCCGCTGCAATAATCTCATCTTCGCGCTCTCTAGCCATCTCATTACTACGCTTAACAATCTGTGCCGATTCCTCACGTGCATCCGAAATTAACTGAGAATAATGCTGCATCTGGCTTTTGACTTCTTCCTTACTTTGCCTTATCTCGTCGCGCTCTGCTTGCAACCTTTCATCACGTTCACGCAAGAACTTGGTGACTGGTTTGTAAAGCAAATAGCGCAGAAAGAAGAACAGTATGAGGACATTTCCAATATGGATTAAAAGGTCCAATGGTCTTAAGAATATTTCCATACCTTCATCTCCTCTCAAAACATATTATTTAATATGCTTTATTTCGGTGCAATCGTTACCTCATTGTAAAAATCATTATTAAAGCGGTAACGAATCCGTAGATGGCGGTCGACTCAATAATAGCAAGTGTTAAAAGTAGCATTGAGTTTATCTTCTTTGATGCCTCTGGTTGTCTACCTATTGCTTCTAATGCTTTTGCTCCTGCTAAACCCATTCCGATAGCTGTTCCTAACCCAGTTAGAACCGCTATTCCTGCTCCTATTGCTATTAATCCAATTGCGTCCATAAATGATTCCTCCTAAAAAATAAATAAATATATTATCTCTCTAACCCTTCTTCAATGAAAGCCAAAGTTAGTGTAATAAATATGTATGCTTGCATCAGCATATGGAATAAGTCAAAATATATTGCTAAAAACGCTGGAATTACAGGAGCACATACTATATATATTAGCTCCATTACCACAATTCCGCCCAACATGTTGCCAAACATTCGACAAGCTAGTGAAACAGGTTTTGCAACCTCAGTAATTAATACAATCACCCCAATAAACGGGTTAGGCTTTGTAAACCCTCGTAACATATTTACAAACCCATTGTATCTAATTGAATACGCAAATATCAGACCAAACGATATTATTGAAATAGCCGCCGTCATAGATAAATCAGCTGTTGCTGGTCTTATACCAAACAACGCACCCAGCCCCATTACGACTATATAAAGTGCCAGCGCAAAAACGTATGAGGCCATCCCCTCAGTACCTTTATGCAAATTATCTTTAGTATAATTACGTATTCCATCTACCAACATCTCGATTAACATCTGGAATCTGCCGGGTACATCTTTAAACCTTGGAATAACGAAAATACGAATTAGAATTGCAGCAACAATCAATATCACCATGGCTAGCCATGCTACTAACATGCTCGATCCAACCTCTATATTAATAAAAGGTATCTGTACCATTCCCGGGTTTATAGCCCGTTCTAATTGCTCCAATTAACTCCCACCACCCTATCTCTCATTCTTTGCAGAAAAATGACTATACAAAATTAGCGCAAACGTCGTAATCAACATTGCGCCTGCCGCCCATAGCATCTCGTAAAAAGAAATAAGGGCTACACCAATCAAGACTGCAACCCATAGTAAATATCTTCCTATTACAATGACCACCAGCCTATGCTTTTTTACTTGGTCTGATGTAAGATTATTCACCACTCTTTTCAGTAAAGAAAACTGTACAAAAGCGGTAATAATCCCTATTACCAATCCCAACACAAATCACATCCAAGCAGCCCCATTGCTACACATCGTATGTTCCACTTTACACCTACATTTCTTCAATTGCAAACATGATTTTCCCCAAATGACGTAAATATTAAGCTATAAATGCAATTGAAGGCAATTATTATAAAATAACGTTTGCACGCTCACTAATTCATCAATACATCTCATAAATATAAGATTTTATTGCAGGGAATACTTGGTCCAATTGCAAATTATCGTAATTTTGCTTAAAACTCGCCCTATTTGCATCCTTAAGCCTCCTTGAGTCTATCATCGATGTTATCACCTGCATAAGCTCAGATACTCCCATTTTCACGTCATAATCTTTTTTAGTTTTTTCTACACAAGCTTTTCCGTTTTGCAATGCTATTGCAAAATTTCCGTCATTCCATTTCGCACAATCATCTTGTATGCATAAAACTATCTCACCGCTTAAACTCCTATCATAACTTAAGCTTTCCAGCAATCGGCATACATCAATTATTCTTAGCATGTCAAAAGGCTCAAGAAAGGCACGTTGACGACCATCCTTTAAAAAGCTGGTAACTTCATCCTCAACTGGGGTTGAAAACTCAATAGTATCATAATCAATAAATCTTTTCGCAAGCTCAACCAGCATCGCTATGATGTCCAGCTGATTATTGTATACCACCTCTGCTGATATTATCTTTTTCTCGCTAATAGCATACAACATATAAGCGCATACTTTATCACCATTCATTACGATAAGTCCATGCCCACCCTCTATCTTATGCTCATTCAACCTTCTTTGCATACTATGAATATCCCTTTTTACATACCCATCGTATTTCGACAAGCAATCATTGTAACATCCAAGTAAATCAGACGCATCTGCGTTATTTTTAATAGTCATTACGGGCTTCGAATTCTCTAACGTTTGATTAACTCCTTGGCTTTTTAATATGTCTGACGGCGACAATCGTTGTAATAATCGCTTTGAACAAATATCATAACCATATTGTCTATAAAAATCGTATTGAAACGGATACAAATGCGATAGCGTGACCCCTGCATCTCTCATCACCCTGTAAGATTCCAATAGCAGCGTTGCCATATATCCTTTTTTCCTAGCTTCAGGCAACGTCGCCGCACCCACGATAAACCATGAATCCAGTATAGCTCCCCTTAAATTAATCTTATATGGTATCATCTGTAGGTTTGATACGATCTTTCCATTTTCACGTAGAGACAGTGTTTGTTTTTCGCAATAACGATTATCAAAAAACCAGTCACTAAACTCTTTTGTGTCATCAAAACAAACATCCCAAATTTCTCTAATGCGCGGATTATCATCTTTAGTTGTAATATAATCGCTCATTTCCTAGTCTCCCCGATTTTTTTAAGATCATATTTTTCTATCATCCGCACTGGTCTATACGACCGCTTTGCTCTCCTAAGACCCTCGCTTCCCATATCCTCTTCTCGATTGATAAACGTTGTTTGACTATACTGATTTTGAACAAACAACTGATTCATCATTGTAAATATACCATCATAATCAGTATTACCTTTTTCAATATGTATAAGCGCCATGTCATCAGTTATTTGTTCACCCAACGAAAATGCCCGAATAGCACCATCAACTTTAATAGCTCCGCCTTGCATCCCAATATCTTCAAAATTATTTAGCGCTTCTGTAAGTGACCTCCATTCGTCTTCAATATCTAGTCCAACTACGCCTTTTTTTTCTGCCCATTCCATATATAATTCAGTGCATTCATTTACATGCTCACTTTTTAGTTTGACGTATTCATAATTATAAAGGCTAATAAACTTATTGATGTGATTTCGTTTACCATGAAATTTTTTACCCTTTAGATCTATTAAATCACGAGTGTTATATATATAGTCAAACCTACCCTCGTCCGATGAAAAAGCGTAAGTGTTTGGGCAGTCATTTTCTATCTTTTCTTTTTGAAATACTGTTGCCGACTTTACCCTAACTGGCTCACCAATGGTGTTACAGTAGTTTTCTATTAAATTAAGCGGTTCTTTTAATGAACGTTCTTTGTCTAAGCATAACGGGACGAAAAAAAAGCACGGATACTCACGATGGCAAAGTTTAATGTATAACACATCGTCATCAATACAAAACTCAATGTTGTGGCTATATCTCCAAATAAACATGTTAGCATACGATAAATCAGAAATTTCAAGTTTCCATGCATCGGTAACCTGTTTAATCCTATCCTTTGCAGCAACTGAAATGGTTGTGAACTCTAAACTCATTATTTCCCCCATGGTAATATTTTCTGTATATTATAGCATGCTAACTACACTTTTAACGATTTTTTTCTCTTACTATGTTACAGCAAAAGAAAAACGCACAATTCTTGTGCGTTTTTAAAAGCACTATCATTATTTTGCGCAATACGCTTTAATTGATTCACTAATAAATTTTGCAAGTCCTTCCTTTCTCTTATCAATGTTATCCTTAAACCGCTCATCTTGAACATACATTTCAGCTAATCCCGAAAGAATTTCATCGCTGCAATCGTAATAATATTTTGTAATATGAGCTTGCCATTCAAGCACCATTGCCCTTATATCGCCATCACTTACATCAGTTTCCATAGCACTTGCAAATTTATCAAAGATTTTATCTGCCTCTCCTTGAATAGTTGCCCAGTCATTTCTAGTATATCGCTTTGTACGTTCCTGACTCTGCTTATACTCTTTTGTATTTCCGTACCTCTTCTTTGTCTCCTCGCTATACTTTTCCATTGCTTTCTCTATATCACTCATATCAAATTCCCTAAAGCTCATATCACTTTCCCCTCTCATAATTTGCTCTACTAAAGCTATCATAGAATCTATCCTGTTACGTTTGGATTCAAGCACAAGCTTTTGCTCTTTTAAAGCATTCATAGATAAATACCCATCACCATCTAAGATTCCCGCTATATCCTTTAACGAAAAACCCATTTCGCGCCATAATAATATCTGCTGAAGCCTCCTTAAAGAGTCTGAATCATATACCCTATACCCACTTTGTGTCAGCTTGCAAGGTTTTAGTATGCCAATATCATCGTAATAATGCAGTGTCCTCACCGTTACACCCGACAGTTTAGCTACCCTGGCAATAGACATGTTCTCTATATCATCCATTATCTTATCCTCCTTTCTCATTAGAATATATTCATCTTAAACCATTACGTAACGTAATAGTCAAGCGTAAATTTGCACAACAAAAAAAGCCGCAATATTGCGACTTAATAAGCTAAACGTATTTATGCGTTTCTATCTTGTACATCCTCAAAAGTTTCGTTAGCGTTCTCATGGTCTACTACCGTTAAACATGAATTATCCACACCAACAACAACTATCTTCGGCTTATGGTCTTTTATCTCTGAAGCTTTCAGCTGACAATACGACATTATGATGACCCTGTCACCCACTTGCACCAATCTAGCCGCTGCTCCATTTAAACAGACTTGACCGCTATTACGCTTTCCAGGGATAACATACGTAGTCAGACGTGTCCCACTATCGATATCCACCACCTGCACCTGTTCGTACTCTACTATCCCGCTTTTATCCATTAAATCAGCATCAACAGTAATGCTCCCAACATAGTTAAGGTTGGCTTCAGTCACAAACGCCCTATGTATTTTTGATTTCAATAATGTCATCTTCAAAACCCATTACACCTCCCCAAACGAAAAATTATCGATAAGTCTAGTTTTACCAATCATTACCGCGATAGCCACTAAAACAGGAGCTTTAATCACTTTAACAGTTTTTAAGGTAACCGCATCCACAACTTCTACATATTTTATACTAGCAAGCGGCTCTGATTTTATACTATCACTTATTATCCTAATAACATCTGCGGCATCCCTGTTCCCGTTTTGAAGTGACTGCTTGCCTAGCTGCAAACTCTTATTAAGTATAAGCGCTGCCTGTCGTTCATCTGGCAAAAGATATGTATTTCTAGAGCTCATAGCAACTCCATCGCTTTCTCTCACAATAGGGCACCCGATTACCTCGACAACGAAGTTCAAGTCTATTACCATCTTTTTTATGATAGCCAACTGCTGGGCATCCTTTTGACCAAAGAACGCTTTATCAGGTTTCACTATATTAAACAGCTTAGAAACAACGGTACACACGCCCGTAAAATGCCCTGGCCTTTCAGCGCCGCATAGCCCATCTCCTAGGCTGTCCATCGTAACATGAGTACAATGTGGTTGAATATACATGATATCTGGAGTGGGCAAAAACACGAGAGAAGCACCAGCATTTTTACATAACTCAAGATCTCTAGCTTCATCTCGCGGATAGCTATCATAGTCCTCGTTTGGTCCAAATTGAATTGGATTAACAAAAATACTAACCACAACTCGATCGGTTTCTTTCACTGCACGCTCAATCAAACTTAAATGCCCTGCATGTAAATATCCCATGGTTGGCACAAGTCCAATAGTAAGTCCCTGCCTTTTCCATTCAGCTATTGGAGCTCTGGTTTCATCAATTTTATAAGTATTTAACATTTTTACCTCAACCTAAAATGTGTGTTCGTCATCTGGGAACATACCACCTTTTACTTCCTCAATATACTGCTTGAATCCGTTTCTCATCTCGTCACCAGCGTTTGCAAAAAGTTTTGCAAACTTAGGTTTAATATCTGTAAACATATTAAGCATATCATGATAAACAAGCACTTGACCATCGCAATGCACTCCGGCACCAATGCCTATGGTTGGAATAGACACGGCTTCAGTTATACGCTTAGCAAGCTCGCCAGGAACACATTCAATTACCAATCCAAAAGCACCTGCTTCTTCTATACACAGAGCATCTTCAATGAGCTTTTCTGCAAGGTCTTCTTTTCTCCCTTGCACCTTAAACCCACCAAAAATCTTTACCGACTGTGGTGTCAACCCAATATGCCCAATAACAGGAATTTGTGCATTTACAATGCCTTCGATCTGCTCGGCTACTCGCATGCCACCTTCAAGCTTAATACAATCAGCACCTGCCTCTTGAACTAATCTCCCTGCATTTTTTATGGCGTCATAAACAGACGTTTGGTAAGACATAAACGGCATATCGCTTATCAATAATGCATCTGTTACACCACGCCTTACCGCTTTGGTATGATGAAGCATATCTTCCATAGTTACAGATAGAGTATCATTATATCCTAAACAAACCATGCCCAACGAATCGCCAACTAAAATAGAATCCACTCCGCATTCGTCCATGATTTTTGCAGTTGAATAATCATAAGCCGTAATCATAGAAATTTTTTCGCCTTTTGATTTTGAGTTCCTAAACGTTGCAACCGTATTCTTCATAAGAACCTCCTCTTTCATTCGACCTTATCATACATCATCTAATAAATCTTTCATTTCATGATAATTCCTATCGGGATGCCTTTTTTGAGCAATGCTGATAAGGTTATTGCTAAGTTCAGCATATATGCTGAGCGTTTTTTTATCTAATACTTGTAAATGGTCTTTTACCGTTCCAATATCGTTTCTCTCAATAGGCCCTGTCAATGATTTTACCAAACCATTTTTTACTATATTTGATACATTATTTTTAATAAGTGGTGATAACGCTTTTAATGCTATCTCATTATCAACTCCACATCTTGTTAAACTCTCAGTTCCCATATCGATTAAAGATAACACCAAATTTGAGACCATAACATTTGCTGCGTGATACAAATATTTCTTTTCTTTTGGCACCGTAATAGTAGTATTCCCTAACTCCTCAAATAGGCTACACACATACTCGGTTTTTTCACTATCACCTTCAATTGTGAAACATGCGCTACCCAATCCGTCATACTGACCATTTTTTTCGCTAAACGCATGCATAGGATGAATAGAAAAAGCGTATACCCCTATTTCCTTGGCCCCATAAAATACAGACGAACTCCTAGCTCCACTCGTATGGGCAACTATCTTGCCTTTAATATCATACTGCTTTATGTCATCCCACACTTTTGCAATACAATCATCTGGTACAGTGATAACTATGATGTCACTATCTTTTATTAATAACCGAATATCGTTATATGGTTTGGTTTTAGTCACTCTAGCCGCTAAATCTACAGACTCCTTAGTTCTGCTTGCATATCCGCAAACATTACATCCACCATCAAGCAAATATGCGCCTAATGTAATGCCAACTTTACCTGCGCCAATAAACCCGAACTTAGCTTTAGCTATGATTTTCAACCCCTTTTTAATAGTGAACAACCGATTTAACGAACAAAAAAAAACGCCTACTTTGACTTCTATCCTATGCCAAAATTGTATAACAGCTGATAAAAAAAATCAACATAGGTTATTTTGCAAGATTATTGTTCGCTTCCGCCAAATTTTATTAATTTTTTCACAAATTTGTTTGTCTTTTTGCTAAAAATAAGATAGAATTAAAAGTAATAATATGAATCAACTTTGTATCTATTAATTAATTTAAAAATTCGCAATAGTTATTCTTTTAAGTAACTATGTTTATAAATAATTTTTTTGCGATATGACAATCGCAGTATTATTCCAGGAAACTATAACAAAAGGAGACGAGTTAGATTGAAAAAGAAAATTTCTGAAATTACACCTAGCATTATAAAACTATCGGAGATGTGTTTAAAAAACAGTCAAATCGATCCATCGCTATACGGCAAATTTGACGTTAAGCGAGGCTTACGAGATATAAATGGTAAAGGTGTTTTAACAGGCTTAACCGAAATAGGCGAGGTTTACTCTTACCACACAGAGAATGGTGTTACAACTCCTTGCGATGGAAAGCTTTATTATCGCGGGATAGATATGGAAGAAATCGTGCATGGTTTTACTAGTGAAAACCGCTTCGGATTTGAAGAAGTCGCCTATCTACTATTATTCGGACAGTTACCAACTGTGTCCGAACTTGAAGAATTTAACGGGATTTTAGCTGATTATCGCAGGCTTCCTACTAGCTTTGTTCGAGACATTATAATGAAAGCTCCTAGCCAAGACATGATGAATATGCTAGCTCGTAGTGTACTTACTCTTTATTCATATGATGATAAAGCAGATGATGTATCTATACCAAATGTTATGCGTCAGTCTTTGCAACTTGTTGCTTTATTCCCGTTGCTATCGGTATATGGTTATCAGGCATACAAGCATTACCATGACAACCAGAGTTTGTTCATTCACCCTCCCCGCCCAGAACTGTCTACATCTGAAAACATCCTGCATCTGCTCAGAGATGACAGCAAATACAATAACCTTGAAGCACGCATACTAGACATGGCTCTTGTATTACATGCTGAGCATGGAGGCGGAAACAACTCAACATTTACTACACATGTTGTAACGTCTACAGGCACCGACACATATTCGTCTATTGCAGCTTCCTTAGGTTCTTTGAAAGGTCCAAAACATGGTGGTGCTAACATTAAAGTAATGCATATGTTTGAAGACATGAAAACAACAATTAATGATTGGTCAAACGAAGACGAGGTCTCAAATTATCTAACCAGACTAATACGCAAGCAAGCTTTTGATAAATCTGGGCTTATATACGGTATAGGCCACGCAGTATACTCACTATCTGACCCACGAGCAAGAGTGTTTAAAGACTATGTGCGTCAATTATCAGAAGAAAAGGGTAAGCAAGACGAATATAATCTTTACGAAAGCGTTGAAAGGCTCTCTCCTGACATCATCGCTAAAGAACGTAAGATCTATAAAGGCGTTAGCGCAAACGTTGACTTCTATAGCGGCTTTGTATATGAAATGCTTGGACTACCACATGCTTTGTATACTCCAATATTTGCAATCGCACGCATTGCTGGTTGGTGTGCACACCGCATAGAAGAGCTAATTAATTCGGGCAAGATTATCCGCCCAGCTTATAAAAATGTTGCTGAGTGGAAAGAATATATTAATATAAATGATCGATAAACAATAATAGATAAAAATATAAAGAAGAGGATAGTATCCTCTCTTTTTATGCAAAATATTCAGTGATATAAATAAAAGACCGCCTTATAAGGCGGTCTTTTATTGCAAATTTCTATTCCTCATACATTAGTGAATTACCTGATCTCATAAGTGAACTATACGACATTAAAAACGCGCCTATAGCAATCAATGCTATTATTGCAACTATTAATATCGGATCTATTAAGCTATACAGGAAATATGCCATTACTCCCAGCAAAGCTATCATCAACATAGCATAAAGCATTGAAATCAATGAATTCATGTTTTGTTTTATGGCCTCCGTCTCTGTATTCCAATTTAATTTTGGCTTTTTTGCATCAATCCTAAGAGCCAAAGCAGTTGTTGCAGCTATCAATACCATAGCGATAGCATAGGCAGCAATAGTAACCAAAATATTTAATCCGAAACCTATAAAAGAAACTATACCGACGAGCAACGCCGCAGTTGCGCCTATACTGATCCCCACCAAAAACTTAGCTTTTAGGATATCCTTATAATACATGGGCATAATCTGGTTTTGCCAAACGCCTTTTCCTTCACGAGAAATCGAAGTTGCTACGGCAGGATTTATCGAGCCTAAAAACGCCATTAAGCTAGCTAGTACTAAACAAATCAAAACCTGATCAACTCCACCTATAGCTCGCATCATCAAATCTAACTCTGCAGATGAAGATCCACCGCCAACAAGAGGAATTATTATCATTATCGGAGCAATCACTATCGATGCTAAAGAGTTAATAGCATATGACGGTGATCGCAATATCATTTTCCACTCCCTAATAAATACAGCCATTTTTTGGGATCTAACACCTTTTACATAATCACTCTTTTTGACTATCTTTGTCTTTTTCAAAGTTTCTAGCTGAGACAAGCTTCCACGATAGTATATAAAGTTTGCAATCAAAACAACTACTATTAACATTGCAAGAGACGTACAAAGATAGCTTAGCAAATAACCTATGGATGTAGAACCAGAAAGCGCTAAAGCATTTGCCGCCCAACTACCCGGTGGGAAAGCTGCCCCTATCGCATTAACAACCCCGCCTGGTTGAACCAAGGCTAACACGCCTGAGGAATCCTGCGTCCTAACCAGCATATTGAACGCTACCTGCAAACCGACCATCAATATAACTGCACACATTCCACCTATTATGCTAATCAGATTACGATGACGTGTCTTTGCTATGAACCCCATGAATATTGACGATAACAAACTAGCAATTAACAATGGAATAGCAGGCACAAACATCCAAACTACTACTGCTTTTAAATAAAACAATATTGGCATGGACATCATAACTCCATACATTATTACAACTGGCGCAATTAATAGAAATGATAAAGAAAGTTCACTTAAATAAACAAGCGTAAACTTAGATAAAAAAACAGTGCTCTGTTTAACAGGTAAAGTGGCCAAAAATTCGCTGTCCTTTGAAAAGAACAATGTGCCTAAAACCATATAAAATCCGAAAAACAAAATCATTATCATTGAAATCAAAAATGCTATTGCAAGTATAATGTCTTGTTGCCCATACTCCTTGAACATAAAAATCGCTTTATATACAACAAAACAATACATTCCAACTAGGGTCAACAGAGATAATAGCACAAAAAATGCTAATCCGGCTTTTTTATAGAAAGATTTCCGATCTTGATTATATTCATGTTTTAACGCCGAGATACCATATCTTGACTTGAGCTGTATTTTTAGTAACGTTAAAAATCCGCTCACTAAAACTCACCGCCTTCTTGCTCTTCTGTCAGCTTAAAGAAAATATTCTCAAGCGTAGACTCATTGTTAGCTTTATGCTTTAAGTTTTCTAGAGTATCACTTGCAATCAACTTGCCTTTTTCAATAATACCAATCCTATCACATAAATGCTCAGCAACTTCAAGAACATGTGTGGAAAAGAACACGGTATTGCCTTTTTTGCAATGCTCTTTCATTTCATCTTTTAACAGCTTTGCCGATCGAGGATCAAGCCCTGTTAGGGGTTCATCAAGTATCCATAGTTTGGGCTCATGCATAAGTGCCGCAGACAGAACAAGCTTTTGTTTCATACCGTGAGAGTAAGATCTTATTAGTTCACCAGCTGCTTTCTCTAGCTCAAACATACTTAAATATTTTTCAATGTTGTCTTTTCGCTTTTTTGAATCAACCTTATAGATATCCGCAATATAATTAAGATATTCAATCCCACTTAATCTATCATAAACTTCATGCGAATCAGGCACGTACCCAATACTTGACTTTAGCTCAATCGGAGAATCATCAAAATTCATGCCAGCTATCGTAATCTTTCCTGAAGTTGGTTTCAAAATGCCTACCAACATTTTTATAGTAGTGGTCTTGCCAGCACCATTTGGACCAATAAACCCATATATTTCGCCCGGGTTAGTACTAAGAGTAAGGCCATCCACCGCTTTTACTTTTGATTTCGCATAACTTTTGCTAACATCAACAATATTTATCAACTAAACTTACCTCCCAAGTTTTCAATACTATTATTTGTTATCCCATGATTTAAGTCTGCACTTTAATTCTATGACTTTTTTTTCAATCAAATCCATAACCTTATAAAAAGCATCATCGCCTTGTCCAGTTGGATCATCAAGTCCCCAGTCTTCCCTCATCTTACAAGGTAAAAATGGACACTCAACATTACAACCCATAGTGATTACTACATCAACAGGCGGTATATCTGATAAAACTTTAGGTCCTTGTGTCGCTTCCATATCAATATCATATTTTTCCTTCATAAGCCTAACAGCGTCCTGGTTAATGCGGTCTTTTAAATGCGTACCTGCCGAAAAACTTAAATAAACATTTTCAGCAAGTTTCTTTGAAAGTGCCTCCGCTATTTGACTCCTGCAAGAGTTATGCACACAAACAAACGCAACCTTAGGCAAAAAAAATTTACTCATTATTATCTCCCAAAATATTTTATCATTTTAATTATACCACGAGCAAATCACTGATACTTGTCTCTTTTAGGGAAAACCTGTAAAAATTAAACGAAAAAGGACGCAATAGCGCCCTTTTTCGTTTAATTGAAAATTGGACTTACACTTAATAAATGTCGTCCATTTCCTGTTCCATTTTTCCTTGATTACAATCCTGCTCACGCATCTGTTTGTTACTTGAATTTTTCTTATTTTGGCGATTCTTCTTAGCCATGTTTCTTCCTCCTAATGTCTTTTAATTTTCTCGTTGCTGCTTTTTGCCTTGCCCTGAATCTCGGGTACAGGATCAACATCATTTTTTGGATCGTTGAACGTATTACGTTTATCCTGCCCATGATTTTTTGGATCCGTTGGACTTGGTCTTCTCATTCCAGCTTTTGCCAATTTCATCATCACCCTTTATCGTTTGATTTTATTTTACCCATAAAAAATTTAATAACTACATACCTTTTCTTCCAATTTCGGAACGTAATTACATAAAAAAAACGCCTGCAAAAATATGCAAACGTTTTTATTTTTTATAATATTTTTTTTAAATCAGTGATTTTTTCTATACAGACATCAGCCGAATCAAGTTCATTAGGCAATGAATATCCTTGCAAGGACCCAATCGTCATTATACCATTCTTTTTACCAGCGTCGATATCATGAAACCTATCACCTATCATAACCATATCCATCTCATATCTCTGCATAATATTCTTTACTATTTCATGCTTTGGGATATTATCATAATCTTGAGCACAAGCCATTTCGGAAAATATTTCATCAAGTCCAAACACCTTAGCGTGCGCTTCTTTATAATAAGTTCTACAATTACTCACAAACACTAGCTTATAACCTTTATTTTTTAAATATTTTAGCGTATCAATAGCACCATCGAACAAAACGGCTTGATTTGTCTGGATTAACCTGTTTTGTTCCTGGGAAACAATCTCTATACAATGACTAATTACTGTTTCCTCAGCGTTCGGAGCAACTCCATTCCATATATCGAAGCAGTTAAATCCAAGCTTATGACCAACTTCCTCTTCGTTCCACTTTTTTTTTGGTGCTTGTCCGAGTTTGACTAAATAATTATAAGCCTTATTAAATGCTGGTAAAAATATTTTTGTGCTGTCATGCAGGCATCCATCAAAATCAAAAAAAATCGTTTTTACGTTTTCAAACATTCGTTGCTCCCTTAAAACTGCTTCAACAAGTTCACTGTTTCAATAGCAGACATAGCAGCGTCATATCCCTTGTTTCCTGCCTTTGTACCTGCCCTTTCAATAGCTTGTTCAATTGTATCTGTTGTTAAAACACCAAAAACTACAGGAACACCCGTGTCTAGACCAACTTTTGCAATACCTTTAGAAACCTCACTGCCCACGTGCTCATGATGTGTAGTAGCCCCTCGAATAACTGCGCCTAAACAAATGATAGCATCATATTTACCAGTCGCAATCATTTTTTTAGATACAAGTGGCATCTCAAATGCACCTGGTACCCAAACAACTTCAATATCCTGTTGGCTTGCACCATGACGAACCAATCCATCGATAGCCCCGCCAAGTAGTTTACCGCCAATAAACTCATTAAATCTCCCTACAATTATCCCAAATTTCAAATCATTAGCAATCATTTTGCCTTCAATTGTCTTAAAATCCATAACTATCCCTCCTGATGTTCCATAGTATTTAAAATAACTCCTGATTTTTCCAAAAAATGTCCCATTTTCTCTTTTTTAGTTTGCATATAAAAAGCGTTATTTTCATTAGGATCAAACTCAATCTGCACTCGTTCAACAACCTCTAGTCCATATCCACTCAACCCAACTACTTTAGTCGGATTATTAGTCAGTAACCTCATTTTCCTTATTCCTAAGCTATACAAGATTTGAGCACCGACCCCGTAATCACGCAGATCCGGATCAAACCCAAGCTCGACATTAGCCTCCACCGTATCTAAACCTTTATCTTGCAAAGAATAAGCTTTAATTTTGTTAACTAACCCAATGCCCCTGCCTTCTTGACGCATGTATAATAGCACACCACGACCTTCACGACCGATTTGTGCTAACGCCGCATTGAGTTGTTGCCCGCAATCACATCTTAAAGAATGAAAGGCATCGCCTGTTAAACATTCAGAGTGCACCCTAACTAAAACGGGCTCGTCCTGATTTTCAATATCGCCCATTACTAGCGCAACATGATGCTCACCGCTTAAAGAGTTTTCAAAGGCGATTATTTCAAAATTGCCATACTCTGTCTGCATCTTAGCCTTTGCCGCCATAGTTACATGCTTATCGCTTACTCGCCTATGCTTTATTAAATCAGCAACAGATATAATACTTAGATCATGATCTTGTGCAAACTTTTCAAGCCCATTAAGCAGCATTACTTCTCCGCTATCATCCAACACTTGGCAAATAACTCCTGCGGGAGTTAATCCAGCTAACTTTGCTAAATCAACAGCAGCTTCTGTATTACCTGCACGTTTTAAAACGCCCCCCTCTTTTGCTATAAGTGGAAAAACAAATCCTGGACGTTTAAAATCATCTCGGGTCAGACTTGCATCTGATAGGGCTTTAATTGTTATAGCACGTGCATTTGCGGAAATACCTGATCCAATACCCTTTTTATCAACCGAAACGGTATATGCTGGTTGCATACCATCCCTTTCACCTTCAACCATTAAAAATAGTCCAAGGTCTCGAGCACGTTTTTGTGTCACAGGCGCGCAAATTATCCCTTTTGCATTTGTAGCCATAAACCCAATGTCTTGTGGCGTAATCTTTTCTGCTGCCATCATTAAATCACCCTTGCTACGCTGATCATCATCATCTACGATAACAATCATCTTGCCAGCCTTGACATCCTCGATGGCTTGTTCAATAGTGTCAAACTTCACTTAATAAAACCTCCGTATATAAACTAAATAAAACCATTTTCTTGTAAAAACTCCATAGAGATATCATTTTTCTGCTGATTAGTATCTCCCTTAACCATTAACCGTTCAACATATTTCCCAATGACATCACACTCTATGTTAACAGCATCTCCTACCTTTTTCATCCCTAATACTGTGTCCCTTCGCGTAGTAGGAATAAGCGACACGCTGAATCCGTCGTCATCAAGAGAAGCAACCGTTAAACTAGTACCATCCAACGCTATAGACCCTTTAATAACAACGTATCGCAATATATCATCGCTAGTTTGAATCTTCATCCAAACTGCGTTTGATTCTTCTCTTATTTCGGCTAACGTTCCAATTCCATCAATATGCCCAGAAACAATATGTCCGCCCAACCTATCAGATGCTAAAAGAGCTCTTTCTAGGTTGACAGGATCTCCAGCGCCGAGTCGTCCTAAACCACTTCGTCTCATGGTTTCAGGCATTACATCGGCTAAAAACCCCTTGTTTTGCAGGCTAGCAACCGTTAAACAAATACCATTAACAGCTATGCTATCGCCTATTTTGGCACCTTCTATTACCTTTCTACATGAGACATTAAGCGTTGCCCCGTCACCCGACTGCAAAATCTGACTTATGCTCCCAATCTCTTCAACTATCCCTGTGAACATTATTTACGTATCCTTCCACTAATATGTCATCGCCAAGCTTCTCAATATTAATCGAATGCAATGTTATTGCATCGTCCATCTTGCCTACCCCAACGCCTTCAACAGGCGTCTTTGCGTCTTTACCTCCAACTATCTTTGGTGCAATAAACGCCATTACTTTGTCCACTACTCCAGCTTGCAGTGCGCTTGCGTTAAGCTGACCGCCGCCTTCGAGCAAAACGCTATCAATCTCCAGCTCATAAAGTCTGTCCATTAATTTTGTCAAATCAACCCTACCATCATCGCCGCCTGCCTTTATTATAATAGCACCCAAATCAACAAGGCTTTGTTCCTTTTCCTGGGTAATAGCATCAGTTGTAGCAATAATAACCTTCGCAACCGAATTTGAACAAATTACTTTTGAGTCAAAAGGTATTCTTCCACGACTATCCACAACTATTCTGACAGGATCCCGTCCTTCTCCATTCAATCGCGTAGTCAAGCTGGGATCATCAGCGAGAACTGTTCCTATACCAACCATAATACCGCTTAGTCTATCTCGCAAACGATGTGTATATTCCCTTGCCTGTTTGCCAGTTACCCATCTTGAATCACCAGTGTAACAAGCAATTTTGCCGTCAAGTGTTGACGCAGTTTTCATTATGACAAATGGTCGTTTTTCAGTAATATAGTGTAAAAATATTTCGTTAAGCTCTATTGCTTTTTGTTCAAGCACCCCAACCATAACTTCTATGCCGGCTTGCCTTAGCATAGCAATGCCCTTACCCGCTACCTTTTCATTAGGATCTTGCATTGCGACCACGACCTTTTTAATTCCGCTTCCGATAATTGCTTTAGCACAAGGCGGTGTCTTTCCATAATGGGAGCATGGCTCTAGCGTTACATACATTGTAGCTCCTGAAACATCCTCGCTCGCATGCTTTAATGCATCGACCTCAGCATGATCCCCACCGATGACCTTATGATATCCCTTAGCAATAATATTTCCGTTTTTTACTATTACCGCGCCCACCATAGGATTCGGGTTTGTTCTCCCCATTCCTTTTTTTGCTAAATCCAGTGCAAAAGCCATATACTCTTGATCAGTCACCAGCATTCTCCTATAATAAAAAATTGCAATCAAAAAGGCCCTGTTATTATTCTTCAGGACCCTTAACCGCATCAAAAAATGGTACGTCTTTTCTCTTCCAGACTTTAACTGTCGGCTTCGGAATCTAACCGAATCAACCACAAGGCTCGCGGGCTTTACCGCCGGTAAGGAATTTCACCTGTCCCCAAAGAACAAATATTCAATTAATATCTACCGCTATTTTACTCTCAACATTTATTTCTGTCAAGTTACTCTACTATTTACAAATCAGTAATTCACCCTGATTAAATAAAACTTTATATTACTACCACTAAACCCTAAATCCCACGGCACCCTATATCTATCGGTGTTATGACAGTTTACCAGAGCATATCCACGGCTATCTGCTCCACTTACAACCGATACATGCGTCACCTTCCCCTTCTTTTGGTATGCTACGATATCCCCTGGCATCAGCTTATATGATGCCTTTAAAACGTCTTCATAATCGCCACTTGCAATCAAAGATCCTCGTCCGCTATAAAGTAAATAATCCTTAAACCCTTGCGCATTAAGCCAGGCTCTATTACCATCCTTTTGATAGTTCCATCCACCAGTCTTTCCAAATCCACCACCTTCATGCAATACTTGTGATGCAAAGTTTGCACAATCGCCGCCAACTGAATTATAGTTTTTATAATCAGGATTATACTCATATCCGTTTTGCCCATCATCAGCAGCACCTATATATTTATCAGCATATTCAATAGCCGATTGCCTTTTATCTCCTATCACAAGTTCGGCATCCTTTTCCTGCTCCAAAATATATTCTTTGCTTTTCTCTATAGTTTCCTGGTCAAATATAGTAGAATCAGCAAACGGGTCATTATACCATTCACGAGTGATAATCCATTCACCCGAAATATTTTTTAATACTATCTCATGGTAAGTTCCGATCCTCATTATATTAACGTCATCCGGCCTATCTTCATAAACATATTGATACTCTGTAGATACCATAAAATTTACTTTCTTTATATCACCGTCATGCTTAACCCAGTTTTTTTCAATTTTTGCATTAATAGATGTAAATACCGCGCCCTGCTTTTTTGCCCAACTATGTATATACGTGCTTTTCCTGACTTCTTGATCATAGGCATATAGTCCACTTGTTACACTTACATCATAATACTTCTTTATGGTGCTGGCATCACCGGACAGCATAGCAGAATTACGGTTTGCTATTATCTCTTCTACCAGAGTCATCACACTATCGTCATCGTCCATAACCACCAAATTCACCCACGCATCTTCTGTATCAGGTGAAAGCAAGCTAACAACAATGATAAATATAATCGTAAATGATAAAATTACCATTCTACCTTTATTTTTCAGCCCAAATAACATACCAATACCTCAAAAAGATTATTGTTTTATGTATATTGTTGTCGATGGCTTAACATGCATAGGTTTTATTTTCATAGCCCTTTTGCATAGTATTATTTAGCGTGATATGTTTGGGAGGAAAAAATATGGAGTTTGGACTTGCGCTATCAGGCGGAGGTGTCAGAGGAGCGTCTCATATTGGAGTGTTGCTTGCCCTTGAACACGAAGGACTTTTTCCTTCATATATTTCAGGAACGAGTGCAGGAGCTATTGTAGCTTCTTTGTACTCATGCGGATATACACCTACCGAAATCAAAGAAATATTTTTAAGCGATTCATACAATATTATCGACTATAACTTTAAAGGGCTCCTAAAACTTTTGGTAAGTCCAGTCACAAGAAAACCCGCCAAACTTGACGGCATTATTCGTGGCGATAAGCTATCTAAAAAGTTAGCAAAACTCTTTGAGGAGAAAAATATTTATAACATAAATCAAGTTAAACTTCCCCTTGCAATTCCATCCGTCGACGTTAACTATGGCAAACAAACAATTTTTGTTTCATCGCTACCCAACACACTTTATCCATCCCAGATTGATTACTTAGAAGATATAAGCCTAAGTAAAGCCGTTCGTGCCAGTGTTTCTCTGCCCATGATATTTTGTCCAGAAATGATCAACGGAAAACGCATGATTGACGGGGGAATATTAAACAACGTACCGGCAAAGATTCTCAGGCAAATGGGTGCAAATAAAGTTATTGCAGTTAACCTAGGATATACTGGCCAAAATGAAAAAGATGTGGATAATCTCTTTGAAATAGCTTTCCAAAGCTTCGATATAATGGCATACCGTATTTCAAAGGACTTAGTTATATTCGCTGATTATGTTATCAATCCGAAAATTTATGACGTTACTTTGCTAGAAACTCATAGACTACGTGAAGTAATAGATCGTGGTTACCTCGCTTGTAAACTTCAAATGAATGAAATAAAAGCCGCGTTGTATCAATAGTTTTTTAATTAAGGAGCAATATTAATGCCATCCAAAAAAACTTATTTAGGTACTATTTCAATAGCATTGACATATGTGGGGACCATAATCGGTGCTGGATTTGCATCCGGCCGAGAAGTGTATCAATTTTTTTATCAGTTTGGCGATTTAGGAATTGTAGGCATTATAATTAGTTCTCTTCTGTTTTTCTTTTTTGGATACTCGATACTAATCCTATCAAAAAATATAAAACCCAAATCTTATGCCCAAGTAATAAAATTTTTGAACGGGCATACGCTTGGTACTTTAATAGATATCCTAATAACGATATTCTTACTAGGTACACTCTCCGCCATGATAGCTGGAGCTGGGTCAATCGTAAATCAAACTTTTTTTATCCCAAATATTTGGGGAAGCATAGGTTTGACATTCATTGCCCTTATCACTGTTATATATGGTTTAAAAGGCGTAGTTGGAGTAAATAAAATCGTCGTTCCATTTCTACTAATAATGATTGCCGCCATCACAGTTTTTTCAATTAATAACGGCACTGCCTTAAATACTCCATTAACATCTTCATCTAGAGCAGCAAGCCTAACTCCTCATTTCCTGTTGTCCTGCCTAAACTACGTTTCATATAATCTAGTTTTATCAATAGGTATGCTAGCTGCCCTAGGCGTAAAAGCAAAAAGTAAAACAAGCATGGGGCTTGGTTCCTTGATTGCTGGCACATTAGTGGGTGTGTGCATGCTATGCATAATGATTTGCCTATCAACTTTAAAAAACCCCGACACCACCATACCTCTTTTAGATGTATGCCAAAGCATATCACCCGTAATTCAAACGCTTTTTACAATTGCAATAATTTTAGCAGTATACACGACTGCCGTTTCCTGCTTACATGGGTTTATAAAACGTATTTCTCCAAAAGATAAAATGAACGTACCTATTATCATAGTTAGCGCTGGCGTCGCATTATTAATTAGTCTGCTCGGTTTTACCAATCTTGTAACCTACCTCTATCCAATAATTGGATATGGCTGTGCTACAATAATAATTGGAATAATCTATGCTTGGATAACCAAAACAAACCAAATGATTTAAGTCAAGGCGTTATTGCATTTCCGTATTATATATTCGAGCTATCCTATTCGCCCTATCAAGTAGCCCCTCTTTTAGTTCGACAGGCTCTTTGACTTCGACACTGTCTATAAACCCTAAAAAGAAACTATATAATTGCTCATCGATCGGTGATTCAAACGTGATTTCAAGCTTATCATCATCAAGTTTCTTTATTTTACTCTCATCAAATATATCCCACAAAACAAATTCAAGGCTTTGTTGTGCAACAAAAATGATTTTGTAGCTCTCCCCCCTATGTTTTTCATCAAACTCAACCCATCCATGTTCAAATTCTCTTTTTACAAACGTCTTTTGTGTCTGTCTAAGTTCCTTCATGCGAGAAATCTTAAATAGCCTGAAATCATTTCTAACTAAACAATACGCATAAAGGTACCAACTTCTACTCTTAAAAACCAAACACAAAGGTTCAACTTCACGCATTATCCTTGATGAATAACTTGCATACTCAAACTCAATCGTATACCCCGTTTTGATACTCGCCTTGATAAAATCAATATTTTGACTAATATTAATTCTGTTATCCCACGGAGATAAGTCGATAATTATTTCATCGCTAACCATACTATTAACCTTGCTATTTTTTATAGTATCCAACCTGTCTATGAGTAGATTCAGTTTCCCATCATCACTAACACTATTTAACCCCTTTAGCGCTGTTATTATATTCGTTATATCCTCAACATCTAGCAAACTACTGTTTAATTTATATCCATCCATAATGCTAATGCCGCCATCCATCCCCTGAGAGGTAATTATTGGTATTCCTGCCTTTTCAATAGCTTCAACATCACGATAGATGGTCCTTAAGCTAACCTCAAGCTGCTGAGCTAAATCCTTTGCTTTTACACGCCGATTCTCTAGCAAGTAGTTAACAATATATAGCATTCTTTCAATCTTCATAACACTACCTCAACCCTGAATTTGATATACTATTATACACCGCCAAAAACTAAAAGACGAATGCTTTTTTCGCATCCGTCTTTTTAATTATTTTCATTGTGAAAATATCTCTAATTTAGAGTCTACAACATCGATTTTTGCAATAACGCCTTCTCTTAAGTCGCCATTTATTATCTTCTTGCCTAACTCAGTCTCAATAAACTTCTGCAAATACCGTTTAACAGGTCTTGCTCCAAATACAGGCGAATATGCCTCATTTGCTATATAATCCTTTGCAGCATCAGTTACTGACAACGTAATATTACGTTCATCCAATCGTAACTGTATCTGAGCAATAGATAGATCAATAATTTTTAAAATATCTTCCTTCTTGAGCGGCTTAAACAAAACTATCTCGTCAAGCCTATTCAAAAATTCTGGCCTGAAATGCCTATTTAAATCACCCATAACTGCATCTCTTGCATTATCGCTTATATCTCCGCTAATATCTATTCCTTCTAATAGATAATCACTGCCTATATTTGACGTCATTATTACAACGGTATTCTTAAAATTAACCGTTCGCCCTTGACTATCTGTTAGGTGTCCATCGTCTAATAATTGTAACAAAACGTTAAACACATCATGATGCGCTTTTTCTATTTCATCAAATAGTATTACACAATATGGTTTACGCCTAACGCTCTCAGTCAGCTGTCCACCTTCTTCATAGCCAACATATCCTGGAGGAGCTCCTATCAATCTTGCCACTGCATGCTTTTCCATATACTCAGACATATCGATCCTGACCATCGCATCTTCGCTGTCAAACAGCGCTTCAGAGATAGCTCTTGCCAGCTCAGTCTTACCAACACCAGTCGGCCCCAAGAACAAGAACGATCCAATCGGCTTTTTAGGATCCTTTAGCCCAGATCTAGCTCTAATTACAGCATCACTTACCGCCGTAACAGCTTCGTCTTGACCTATAACCCTCTTATGCAATATACCTTCAAGATTAAGCAGCTTATCCTTTTCTTTCTCAACAAGTTTACTTACTGGAATACCAGTCCACCGAGAAATTATCTCAGATATTTCTTGCTCAGTTACTTCTTCTTTCAAAAGCACGTTATCTTGTGCACTATTCTTTTTCTTTTCTTCCTCCAACCTTTTTACCAGTTCAGGAATCTTTCCATATTCAAGCGAGGCTACTTTTTCAAGATCATACTGACGTTTAGCTTCTTCAATTTCTCGTCTAGTGTCCTCAATTTGCTGCTTTATCTCCTTCTCGCGATGTATATTAACCTTCTCAAGCTCCCACTGAGCCGTCATCTTATCAGCTTTTTCCTTCTTCGATGCAAGTTCAACCTCAATAGCCTTCAATCGAGCTATAGACCCTGCATCATCCTCGCGTTTCAAAGCTTGACGTTCGATCTCTAGCTGCATAATCTGCCTAGAAATTTCATCTAGCTCTGTCGGCATACTGTCTATCTCTGTACGGATCATTGCTGCAGCTTCATCCATTAGGTCGATTGCCTTGTCTGGCAAAAACCTATCGGAAATATATCTGTCTGATAACGTGGCACACGCAATTATTGCACCATCCGTAATCCTTACTCCATGGTGAATCTCAAAGCGTTCTTTTAATCCGCGTAACATAGTGATCGCATCCTCAACCGATGGCTGGTCAACCAATATCGGTTGGAACCTTCGCTCAAGCGCTGCATCTTTTTCAATGTACTTTCGGTATTCATCCAACGTAGTAGCACCAATACAATGCAGCTCGCCGCGAGCAAGCATTGGCTTAAGCAAATTGCCTGCATCCATTGAGCCTTCCGCTTTTCCTGCACCTACTATATTGTGAAGCTCGTCAATAAACAATATTATTCGTCCATTAGACTTATTAATATCGTTTAGTACGGCCTTTAGTCGTTCTTCAAACTCACCCCTATACTTTGCACCCGCTACCAATGATCCTAAATCAAGCGCAAAAATGGTCTTATCCTTAAGCCCCTGTGGAACATCTCCCGCAAGTATACGTTGTGCCAATCCTTCTACCACCGCAGTTTTTCCAACACCAGGTTCACCAATCAGCACTGGATTGTTTTTTGTCCGACGTGACAAAATCCTAATCGCTCTTCTAATCTCTGCATCCCTGCCTATTACAGGATCAATCTTGCCCGATTTTGCTTGTTCAACCAAGTCACGCCCAAACTTTTGCAGCGAATCATATGTTCCTTCCGGATTCTGCGATGTAATACGCTGGTTACTTCTCACCTTGCTAAGCGCACTCATAAAGTTTTCTTCATCTATACCATATCGTTTAAACAACTCTTTAGATGGTGATCTTCTCTCCTTAAGTAGAGCAATATATATATGTTCAACACCAGCATAATCATCATTAAATCGCTTTGCTTCATCTTTTGCCTGTATTAAAAGTTCATTAAAGCGCCTAGAGGCATACGGTGACGTAGCCGCACTCCCTTGTACACTTGGACGCTTATCTATCTCAGCTTCTAAATCAGCCTTATAGTCATCTAAATTCTTCCCCATGTAATTAATCAGCTTAGGAATCAATCCATCTTCTTGCGTAAGCATTGCCAAATGCAAATGCTCGCCATCTATTTCTTGTTGCCCTCGCCTGATTGCAATTTCTTGAGCTGAAACCATTGCCTCTTGCGCTTTTTCTGTAAATTTTTCAAATTGCATACCTCTTATCTCCCTTCAAAAACTATTTTATACTCTCTTTTATTTTTTTATAATGATCTATAATTTCATCGGATAACTCGCTTGGATTTACTATCCTAGTTTCTAAATATAAATCCCCTCGGTTGCCTTTCCTATCTACATACCCTTTTTTCGCTACCCTTATCCTTCCTCCTGGCTTTATCATTGGAGGTATCTTAACAATTATCCTTCCATCTATTGTATTAACTGCTTGTTTGGTCCCCAAGGCTGCATCCCATGGATAAACATCTATTACGGTATTTAGATCCTTTCCATCTAACTTAAATCGTTCATTTCCTTTTAGCTTTACAATTAAGTATAAGTCGCCTTTAGCTCCGCCATTTATACCCGAATAGCCTTGACCTTTTAACCTGATTTTTTCTCCTTCGGCTACTCCTTTAGGAACCTTTAATCCAATGTTTTTTGTTCCTTCCATTGTTTGCAAGGTTATTTTCTTTTCGGCTCCAGAAAAACCTTCCTCAATAGATATCTCAATTTCAGCCTGTATGTCTTCTCCTTGTCTAACCTGTCTTACTCTTCTTTGGCCTTGCCCACCAAAAATGTCATTTATATCAAACCCCTCGGAAAAAAACATGTTAAAGAAATCGCTTTTATCGCTTGCCGCTCCAGTATTGTATTCATACCTAACATTGTTAAACCCATATTGAGACGGATCAAAATCATATCCGTTTTCAAATCCTTCTGCGTTTCCAAACTTATCGTATTTTTCGCGCTTTTCTTTATCCCCTAATACTTCATAAGCTTCACTAATTTCTTGGAATTTTTCCTGCGTTGTATCGCTTTCTTTATTTGTATCGGGATGATACTTTTTGGCAAGCTTTCTATATGCTTTTTTTATTTCATCTTGAGTTGCTGACGTTTCAACACCCAATATCTCATAATAATCTTTATATTTCATGTAATCCTCCTTCCATAATAGTTTAATCTTAATTGTGTAATCCAATCAAAATTAGACTTTCTTTGACTTTTATATTATACACCATTGATACCTAAAATACAACATTGATATATGGAAAAACTTGTTAAAAAATTAAGAAATATTTTTATTTTTTAAATAATTGCGTGACTTTATAACGTTTTAATGGTTAAATATTTTTATGGTATTATAATACACATAGAAGGAAATAACATACTTGAATTATGGAACTGTTTAATACTGTTAGCGCAAATTTTTTCTCAATAGCTATGTTGCTTTTTATACTCATACGCTCATTTAAGAATGATACCCTATGTTTTCTGCAAGATAAACTTTTTTCATGGTTAGTTATTTTTACTCTATTCTCCCTTTGTTTTGACATTCTTGCATGGGTGGCAAACGGAGTACGAGGAGAGGCATGGCAAATCATTAACAATATAGCAAATATTGCGCTGTTTTCAATTGCTCCATTAACAAGTATTTTTTGGGCGCTATATGCAGATTTTCAACTCTATCATAGTGAAGAGCGGATTAGTAAATGCCGAATGTTTTTTATAGGAGTATTTTTATTTAACGCAATCCTTGCAATTTGTAGCCCCGTGCTTCATATATACTTTTACATAGATGCAAACAACATATTTCATCGTGCTGATGTAATCACCTATATTATCTTTCTTTTCTTTACATTAGGTATATTGATTTTATCCATGACGCAGATTATACTGCATAGATGGCGACTAGATAAAAGTTATTATTTTTCGTTACTGATATCCTCATTGCCTGTATTTGTTGGGTCAATTCTTCAAATCCTTTTTTATGGCGTCAGTACGATTTTTGCTGGTGCTTCGTTATCTATATTATTCATATTTCTTAGCATCCAAGATATTCGCCTAAATACTGATCCATTAACTAAGGCGCATAATAGAAATCAGTTAGATTTATACATCCAGAATAAAATTAAACGTAGTAAATCAAATAATACGATAATTGGCGGCATGATGATTGATTTAGATAGATTAAAGCAAATAAATGATAAATACGGTCATCAAGAAGGCGATGAATCGCTCATAACTACCGTTAAACTAATAAAAAAGAGCTTACGTTCACAAGACCGAATATTTAGATACGGCGGTGATGAGTTCACTGTCATAGTTGAAATTCTTGTTGAATCGTCACTAAAAATTATCGCAAACAAAATATACAAAGAATTCGAGCAATATAATAAAATGTCTTCAAAACCATATTCTCTTAATATAAGTATAGGTTATATGAATTATGATCATAACTCACCGCTTGAAGTCAACGAATTTTTAAATCAACTCGACTCTTTAATGTATAAAGAAAAGCCTCACAAATTAGTTTAGATATACGTTCAACGCCCTAAATTTACTACTAAGCTGAGACGCCGTTCTTTACCTACAATCATTACTAAAATAATAAAAATACAACTCCCGAATTAATATGAATTCAGGAGTTACATAATATCCTTATAATTTAAAAGCCAAATTGTTATTTGACATGCTTGAGCTTGTTTTTCACTTGGTCACGGCCTATAACTCTTAATACTTGAATAAGAACCATACACCTTAGTACCATTCACCGTGCGGTAGGCCCGGACTTTATAATAATATGTTTTCCCTTTCGTCAGTCCAGTATTAGTATAGCTCAACTTGCTACCCGACGTTGCAGTATATACCCTAGTATACTTCCCATATTTCGATGTTGCACGGTAAACCTTATATCCACTCGCGCCAGATATTTTGTTCCACGACACCTTTACTTTTCTATAGCCTGCATATGTCAACTTGACAATGGGTTTTGAGGGTATAGGTTTTGCAGCTTTGAAATAGGAAGAACTACCGTACACCTTAGTACCGTTTACTATCCGATATGCTCGCACCTTATAATAATATGTCTTTCCTGTCGTCTGTCTAGTATTTGTATAGCTCAACTTGCTACCCGACGCTGCAGTATACACCCTAGTATACTTCCCATATTTCGATGTTGCACGATATACATTATACCCACTAGCGCCAGAGATCTTGTTCCACGTCAACTTCACTCTGTTATAGCCACTAGATGATGCCTTCAACGTTGGTTTTGAGGGTGTAGGTTTTGCTGATTTATAGTACGAAGAGCTACCGTATACCTTAATACCGTTTACTATCCGATATGCTCGCACCTTATAATAATATGTCTTTCCTGTCGCTAGTCCTGTATTTGTATAGCTCAACTTGCTACCCGACGTCGCCGTATATACCCTAGTATACTTTCCACCGCTTGATGTCGCACGATATACATTATACCCACTAGCACCAGGGATCTTGTTCCACGTCAACTTCACTCTGTTATAGCCACTAGATGATGCCTTCAACGTTGGTTTTGAGGGTGTAGGTTTTACTGATTTTATAGACGAAAAATCACCATATGTTGTTGTTCCCCCAGATATGCAGTATGCACGCACCTTATAATAATACGTTTTTCCTGTCGTCAATCCAGTATTATTATAACTCAGCGAACCACCCGACGTCGCTGTAAATATCCTAGCATACGTTCCACTGCTTGATGTCGCTCTATATACCTCATACCCACTAGCGCCAGAAATCTTGTTCCACGTCAACTTCACGCTGTTATAGCCACTGGATGCTGCCGTCACCGTGGGTATACCAATCTTTACAAATTCCGCAGTATATGTCGTATCCTTGCTTGCGTTAAATGTATATGTTGCGTTCGTGGATACCTGAATACTTCCATTTTCCCAACACACAAATCGATACCGCGAATTCGGTATTGCTTGCAACGTAACGGATTCGCCACTATCATAGGTGCCACCACCCGTTGCAGTTCCATAAGCAGAGTTGTTCGCTTCAGCGACAATGTCAACCTCAACGTCAGAAATAGCGTTATATGCCGCCAATACTGCTTCATAAGCGTCTATCCTGCCATACCCAAAAATGTCATCTTTGCCTTCGTCTCCCAAATCAACTGAAGTGTCATACAAAATATCTTTTAATTCGGACACCGTCAAACTTGGATTTTTCGACAGCGCAAGCGCAGCAACACCAGAAACTACTGGCGCAGCCATTGATGTACCACCCATATAATAATAAGCGCCATCTTTATACGTAGAAAGAATCAAACTATCTGGCATATCGTCATCATCGCCCCCAGGCGCAGAAATATCTTTTGCGGAGCCATAATTTGAATAACTCGCAAGATTATCATTCCAATCCGTTGCTATAACGCCAACCGCTGCACTATAATCACTGGGATAATGCGGTTCGCTCGTACTGTCATTACCAGCAGCACACACCACGATTATCCCGTTGCTCACAACATCACTGATAACCTCCTCGTAAGCTGCATCATAATAATAATTGCCAAGGCTCAGGTTAATTACATCTGCCCCCTGGCTCTGCGCATAATTTATTCCTTCTACGATGTCCGTCGTTGAAGCTCCAAAGTCGCTGCCATACCAGGTAAACACATCCACAGCAATCAAATCTACGCCAGGAGCAACCCCAGCAACACCAACACCGTCATTTGCATTCGCCGCAATGATGCCCGCCACATGACTACCGTGTCCGTCATCATCTTCAGCATCGCCGCCCTCGTCCGTCGTATCTGTCTGAGCGTATATTTTCCCTGCAAACTCAGGATTGTCCAAATCAATACCTGTATCAATCACTGCAACTCTGACATCCGATGATCCCATCGTATAGTCCCACGCATTATATGCATCAATGGTGTTCAAATACCATTGATCACCGGTATAAGGATCATTTACGCTAGCTTCTGTAGTATAATATTGTTCTGAATGATTCTGATCCGCATAATACTTATATGACATATCATCAAGTTTATATATATAATTTGGCTGGACATATTCGACCGTTGGCAAATCTTCCATTGCCTCAACAAAGTTCTCCACCGTTTCACCTTCTGGCACCTCGGTCAATACTAAATCATCTACTGGTAGCTCTGCCTCAAGTTCGCTATCCATATCGTCTAATATGCTCATCATCATGCTATTAGAAATGTTGTCATCGAACTTCACGATTACTTGTCCGTCTATACAATCCACGCCATCTACCTGCACAATCTCAGGTTGATCAGAATCCAACGCCGTCGACGTTTCCGTTAACTGCAATCCATCCGCAGACTGACTCTCTTGTGTCAGTTGCGATTCGTCTTCCGCATATACAACTGGACTACTAATAGCTAAAACTGGAAATACTAACCCAAAAGAAAGTATGATAGCAAGCATTCTCACAGATAGTCTTATAAATATGCCTTTTTTATTCATTGCAATCTCCAAACATTAATTATATTACCGTAACTTACATATGTATATATATAAATAAAACACTTTGCCCATACAAGAAACACTTTTTCCGTCATACATCAGATTCTTAATTAACAAATATAAAAACGTTTTCTCGGACTAAAATATGCTGAAGAGCCTTTTTGCAAAATTTTCACTAAAAATAAAAGGAATAAGGATTTACATCCTTATCTCCACCATTACAATTAATAAGCAAAACTATTAGCTCTATTGAATTTTTTTATACACAGCATTTTCTATGTCGTAAATTATATCACTGATTTTTTCCATTCGCTACCAGAATCATAAAAATTCAAATAACAATATGCAAATATACAACAAACAAAAAAGCATTATACTTCTATTTTGTTGCCTAACTAAAATACAGACAAATTATAATATCATAACGGCTCCAGTCCAGCTTTATAGGCTAATTATTACATTTTCTTCAATATCTAATTAGTAGATTAACATATCTAGGACTTATTTTTCCACGTGCAAAGAGACAAAAACTCCTTTTCGTTATCCAAAAATAGATTTACCAACGCCCGTTCAAACTGCGTTCCAGCGTTTGTTTTCAACTCCTGACATGCGTAGTCATGGGTACGTGCCTTTCTATAAATCCTATCGCTTGTCATTGCATCATATGCATCGCATACAGATGTGACTCGCACAATCATCGGAATATCCTCATGGCTAACGCCATATGTGTAGCCCTGCCCATTCCACCATTCATGATGATAGACTGCCGCATCAAACGCTAACGGTATTAAGTAATCAGGTATACCTGTGATTTCATTTTCCTTAATCATATCAATCAGCCCTTTAGCATATAAAGTATGCTTTTGTAATATGTAGATTTCTTCCTTCGTAAGCCTACCCGTTTTAATAAGAAGCTGTTTAGGCACCAATACTTTACCAAGATCATGAAAAAAGGCCGCCTTGCCAAAATATTTATATTCACTAACATCCGTTGTAATCAGACAATAGCTACTAGTACACAGCTTTTTCATTAGTAGATTTACAAGCCATACTGACATGAGACATATGTGTAACTTGCTCTATTAGCACCATTATAATTGATTTTATGTCCGTCCCACGATAGAAGTGATTGCTTAAACGAGTCATTACGCACCAACATACCATTTCAGTTGTTTCTTTTATTATTCAAATCATATATGCTATAACCAATATGATTCTTAATGGGGCAGGATTTATCCCCCTTTAATCTATTTGGATATCCTAACCCGTTCAATTTCTCGTAATGCAAATTTATCCTTTCAGCAAAATCTAGAGTATTCTCGGTTAAATGCAGATAACGTGTCCAATAACACCATTAATATCACAACAGTTATTATAAATTTTCGTTGCTAGTAAAAGCAGGATACTAGCATAGCCAATATCCTGCTGGTCTTTTGTATGCAATATCATGCATATATTATTAATAATACTTCTATATCCGAGAAAACACACCACCATAACACGCAATACTAAACGCAGTTATACACTGTTTTAACAGCGCTCCTCCAACTTGTTTTTGAGGATGTTAATCGCTAATATTTGCCAAACTCGTCATCTGAAAGCCGAATTTCAGGTGATTTTTTTGTGCTACCCTTTAGTGTATCCGATTTTTCCACAACGCTTTCGACCAAACTTTCTTTTTTTAATTTGAACTGCCCTACCATTTTCTTAAGTAATTCAGACTGACTGGAAAGCTCCTCGGCTGCTGCTGCTGCTTCCTCGGCTGTTGCTGAGTTAGTTTGTACCACTTGCGACATCTGCTCAATACCATTATTAACTTCATTAATTGCCATAGCTTGCTGATTGGATGCTATAGCTATTTCGCCAACAATCTCTACGGCATTCTCCACGCTTTCAACAATGTTTTCAAGCGCAGTAGCCGTATCATCGGCAAGAGATGTCCCCGCCTCTGTCTTTTTAATCGAGCCTTCGATAAGTTCAGTCGTCTCCTTAGCCGCACCTGCACTTTTAGCTGCCAAATTCCTAACCTCCTCTGCAACCACAGCAAATCCTTTACCATGGGAGCCTGCCCGTGCAGCTTCTACCGCTGCGTTGAGTGCGAGGATATTCGTCTGGAATGCAATATCATCAATAACCTTAATAATTTTTGAGATATTAGCTGATGATTCATTAATCCCCTGCATCGCATGCTGAAGCTCCTTCATCTGCTCATTGCCCTGCTCAGCACTCTTCTTAGCTTCGGTAGATACCTTGTTAGCCTGATTAGCATTCTCTGCATTTTGGCCAGTCTGTTGAGCAATCTCTGTTATAGCAGAGGTCAATTGCTCGATTGACGCTGCCTGCTCCGTCGCACCCTGAGATATCTCTTGACTACCATCCGAAACTTGTGAAGTACCCGCTGATACCTGCTTCGCAGCAGTATTTATCTCGCCCAATACTCCATTTAGAGATGTTACAATGTTATTAATCGAATCTTTAAGCCTGACAAAATCGCCCCTATAATCGGACGTGATTTCTACATTTAAGTTTCCGTTTGACATTTCTCCCAGCACATCAGAAATTTCGCCAATATATCCCTTTATAGTATCGATAGTGGTGTTAAGTGCATCCTTAATTACAGCATGATCGCCGTGATAATCGCCTGTTACAGCCACGTTTAGATTTCCTTTTTCCATTTCTTCTAAGACATCGCGGGCTTCATTTACCGGCTGAATTACGGCATCAAGCAAATTATTTACACCGCCGACAATATCCTTATAGCCACCCTTATGTCGCTCAGCATCTGCCCTAGTGGAAAGCTCCCCTTTCACTGCCGCCTGTATCAGCTTACCCATATCTTCTAGCATGTTATAAAGCGAAGTTCTCACATCATTCATATTTTGAACCATTTGCCTAAATTCACCACTAAACACGTCCACATCCATCTCTTCAAGATCATCGCCGTTCCCCATCTTAATCAGTTGGGCTACCGTCGCATTAATCGGCTTTGTGATGCTTCGAGTCATAAAAATACCTAAAATGGCAGCTAGTATAACGCCAATTCCCACAATTATTATCATCATTACTGTTGAATTATTTGCCATCTCGTTATTTTGATTACTGCGTTCCAACGCATTGCTTTCATTGTATTCAAACAATTGGTCAAATGATTCCTGTAGCCCTGACGCTGTTTCTAGTGTATCATTTAATAAATAATCTCGTGCCCCTTCAGAATCTCCTCCCGAAACCATTGCTATAGCATGCTCTAATTGAATTTTATACTCTTCCCATAGTGACATTGTATTATCATATAGCGCCTTGTTCTCATCACTATCAATCATAGCGCTATAATCAGCTAGATCCTGATCTGTTGTATTAATATAAGTGCTAATATTGCTAATACACTTCTCCTGTGCCTCCCCTTGCGTCACAGTCATTTTCAAAGCATTAAACCGCGCTCTTTGATAGGTAATAGACGCATCTCCAGTATGGGCAATTCCCAGCGTATTAACTTCATAAAGCTTTGTATCCGTATCATTCACCGAATTGATGTTCAGAATGCCAATAAGCCCGATAACGCCAGCAATAAGTGCCACAAATAAAAAGGCAGAAATCAATTTTACACCCGTTTTTAATGTTTTATAAAATTTCATTATTTTTCTCTCCATATAGTTTTTCTATGCTTTTTGTCTCGCTGTCATCAAACAGCCTTTCGCAATCTATTAGTAGTTTAACGTCTAAATCTACCTTACCAATGCCACTGATATAACGACGACTATCCTTGAGTTGCACATCTGGCGGTAGCACGATGTTATCTTCGTCTATGACCATCACTTCTGACACTTGGTCAACGATTAATCCCGCCGCAAAGCGCTTGGTTTCGACCACCACAATGCATGTCCTATCTGTGTACGTCGTCTCATCTTTGCCGAACCTTAAACGCATATCGACCACCGGGATAATTCCCCCACGCAAGTTGATGATGCCCTTAATAAAATCGGGAACCTCCGGAAGCGTATTGATCGCTTGCATTCCAATAATCTCAGTTACAAACCGAATCCCTATGCCATATTCTTCGCCGTCCACTGAAAAAGTAAGATATTTCCCAAACTGTGCATCTTCCTCCCAATCCGTAGACTCAACCTGATTATAATTCATATGACACTCCCTCCTCATTTAATTATCTATCATTGACCCCACACAGATCAAAAACAGTCAGAAATATAATTCTATTCCTCAACACAGCTTACCCTAGCCTAATTTTTGATAAGGAACACAATTAGAGAGTGGCTTTTTCAGTTATACCTTCATAAGAAAAAATTATTACTTGCTATTTATCTGTATAATAATAAGCAGACGGTGCAAGACTGATAATTAGTGGTATAAATATGTAAGTCGCAGTACATTCGGGACTGAGATCAATGCTCCAAAGGCCCCGTAACTGCTAGTGTTTTAGATTGTCTGACAAAACCATTGACGCCGAATGAAGTATCTCCCATAAACATAGAATGCATGTCATTTAGCTTATCAATAGCAATTTTTTTCTGCTCCATTAAGGAATGTGCATAAATATTAAGAGTAATAGATACATTGGAATGTCCCAGAATATCACTAAGTGTTTTAATATCCACTCCTAGTTCCAATGATCTGGTCGCAAATGTATGTCTTATTACGTGAAATTTTCGGTATTTTACACCTGCTTTTGCCAACAGTCTTTTATATAGCTTTTGATAGGTTCGCGGTTCAATGGGTGTTTCGGCTCCTGATATCAAATAGTAGTTCTCATTTTGATGCACTTTATATTGCTCAGAAATATCTATAATAAAGTCAGGAATTGGTATTTTTCTAATTGACTTGTAGCTTTTTGGCGCTCTAACAAGCAGCATTGTCTTATTTTCACCCTCTTTTAAATTAAAGTTCGTTATACGAGAAACCGTTTTTGTAATAGTCATAGTTTTGGCTTCGAGGTCGATGTCCCCCCATTTTAATGCGCACAACTCGCCGAGTCGTATACCCGAATAAAAGCTTAGTAATATTCCTAGTGCCCGTCTATCATGATATTGAAAAACTTCGTTTTCAATAAGCTTTTGCTCCTTTATAGTAAATACTTGAATTTCTTCATTCTGAACGGTCGGTAGCTTAACCGTATCCAAGATAATCGAATAGTTGGCCGAGCCCTTCAAAATTTTTCTTAATGCAGTTTTAAATACCGTTATTATTTTTCTTTTATAAGACTCGGATAAAGATACGTTATTTTTAATAGATTTCACAAACTCATTGGCTGAATTAACCGTAAGTTGTTGATTCTTATCTTTGCTGAAAAATGGAATAACATATTTGTATATACAGCAATGATAATATTCGTATGTTGATGGTCTAACTGACTGAACCGCATCACATTTTAGCCATGATTCAAATAAGCTACATACGTTATTTGTCAATTTAGTACTAACCTCGTAAAGCTGTAAACGTTCCTGATAGTTCTTTTTGTTTTCTTTAACTTCTTTATAAGATTTACCATAGACGGATTTATACCTCCCATCTGGCTTCAGTATACGTCCCTCCCAGCGCCCATCTTTTCTTTTGTAGATATTTTCTCCTCTTCGTGGCATTATTGTCTCCTTTCGATGACGTGTTATTTGACGGCAAATAGACTAAAATACTCCTTAAAAATTTAGCAAATAACCTCCGTAGATTAGTAATCTAAAGTATCGCTTCTAAAATAAGTGCAGATTTTGAGTGATTTTAATAAAATACACTTAAAATATGCCTAAAATAAACCGATAAAATATGTATGTGGCGACTCAGTCCCGAATGTACTGCGACCCCTTTTAAAGCTTAATCAAGCAAATCATACCATAGTTAGATAAGTATTTTATGAGGATTTAACAATAATAAAAAAGATCGTTGCTCAGTATTAATTAACGTGACTAAGCATCGATCTTTTACGTTCATAAAAGGTTTGAAACTTATTCCGCCATACTAACCCCACTTGAATTGCGTCATATTTTACAACAAAGATTCCTAGCAATAGAAAGTTTTAACGATGGGCACCAAAATGGTTTTTTAATAGAGTTTATTTAATAACTCTAAAGCACGAAAAACCCCTCAACCATACTCAGTTGAGGGGTTAATCCAATGACCCTAGTCATTGGATTAAATGCATTCATTGAAATATATATCACATTACCTTATTAATTTACCTGGCTAATCTCACTGACAAGCCACTTTTTCTGTGCAGACTTCCATCTGCCATGTAAAATCTTTGCAACTAATGATGGAGGCACCAGCTTCCCAATAATTGAAAGTGTTCTGTTAACAGCTCCCGGGATATACATCTTTCTGCCTTGGAGCACCCGAGATATAGTTCGGTGCACAACAAGCTCCAGATGGTTCGTTGTTGCATTCCCCCAGAAGCCCTGCGCCACGATACCCGAAAGAGCTTCCGGCGTAGTCGGCAAACCGCCAGGACAAAGAGCCATCACAGACACATTCTCAGCCTTAAGCTCATGACCCAATGCAATAGAAAAATCTAACAAGAAGCGTTTAGACGCCGCATATGTCGCTTTGAGAGGAATAGGATACATGGATGCAAGGCTAGATACGAATACGATGTAAAACGGAGCATTTTTTTTGCGCCGAAGTTGTAAAACACTGTGTGTCATACGTAACGTCGCTTGCACATTTAGCTCCACAATCTTTAATATCTTCCCTGATTCTCTCGTTGTAAAACCTCCCTCAAAATCAACACCTGCTACATTCAGGAGCATATCGAACTGAATGTCATGGGAAACAGCATAGGAGATCATCTCCTTTACTGCTATGTCATCTATTATATCGCAGGGGTACACTATTACTTTCACATCATACTGCCTAAGTACCCCATCCTTCACCGACTCAAGCCCTTCCTCATTAATATCTGTCAGAAACAAATCGTATCCCCGTTTTGCACAATCCATCGCAAACACCCGCCCAAGGCCGCCAGCTGCACCTGTAATCAATACATTCATTTTTTCGTCTCCCCCTCAAACTCAATACCACAAAGAGTTTCACTTAGCTCAAACAACCTATTCGCACTTTCATCAGTTACAAATTTGCTATACTTCGCTTCCTTACAAAGATAATGATATAATCCAGCTTTTGGCTGGCCTTCACAGAGATAACAGAAAGTTTTTGCAGGAACATCTGGTGATACACCGCTACGCTTCCTCATTTTCCATACCGTTTTAACAAGACCACCAGTATCCTTATATCCTATATCTGTGTTAACAAGTCCTGGATCCACGACGTAAGCATGAACCCCTTCCAATGCATAACGATAATTCAGAGCATATGCAAAAAGCATATTGCAAAGCTTAGATTGCTTGTAAGCCATAAGCGGATTATAGTGGTTCTGGAACATTATGTCCTGCCAACGTACCTTCATATGCTTATGAGATCCGCTGCCCGTTATGATTACCCGCCCGTTCCCTTTTTTTAAATAACGCAACATATAGTGGGTTAGCAGAAAACCCGAAAGATGATTGAGCGCAAATTGCTGCTCATATCCTTCCTCGGTGGTTGTATACCACCCTCTTGTACAACCTGCGTTATTTATTAAAGCGAAAAGCTTACCCCCACAATTTTTTTCAATATCCTTCTTTAATTCTTCTGCTATACGCTTAACTTCACGCTGTTGCATAAGATCACCCCAAAGATACCGAAAATTAGCATTTGGAAATTCTTCCTTCAGTTGATCTAGTGCATTGTTCGTGTTTTTCTCACAACGCCCGATCCCTATCACACGAAAACCTTGATTTAAGAGCATACGAACCACAGCTAAGCCAATCCCGCTGGTCGCACCCGTTATGACTACGGTATTCATTATAAAAACCCTTTCTTTAACTCTTCTTTTAGTCCTTTACTCGAACCAATGCCAAACATGCCAGAATCCAAACGCTCCTGCCGAGATTGTCAAGTACACATAAGCAACCGCGAAAGATATCACGAATACCAATGATGAAATAAGGGTTAAGCTCCTTAGCCTATGTTTCATCTTACCAACAAGCTTCGGTGTTACTGAGTACCCAGGGCCTATCCGTCCTGTCATCACTTTTTTATGCCAATGAAAATATACTTTGTTTAGCTGGATAACAAACAACGAATAATATATTGTCCCAACTGTAGCCATTACAGACAGAGCAAGAACTGAAATCCCAAACAACATGCGCGCAATAACAGGCATTATAGGAATGTACGCAACAACAACATTCCCACCAATCAGCAAACACACTCCTGTTGCAACCAATCCTATAGCTATTGCGCCAAAAGCAATAACAAAACAATAAAGCATGACATCAATTATAATCATTACTACATCGAGCAACGTAAGACCTATTTTTGTCAATGCACTTGCACCTATGAGTTTATCGGTATCAATTACAAACTGCTTTGCGATGATCTCTGGCTTTTCAAGCTTTACTGCAATTTCCTCTTCGGAGTAACCATCCAAAATCTTGCGATCAAAGTGTTCTTCATATTCTGCTATTATCTCATCAATATCATCAACCTTATTGTTATACAATTCTTTTACGAGTATAGACAAATATTTTTCTTTATTCATTCCCCGTCTTCCTCCTTTAAAAGCTCTTTTACAATATTCACAAAATCCAGCCATTCCTGCCTTGCGGCAGTATACTCTGCAAGGCCAAGCTCGGTGAGCTTATAATATTTTCTTGGTGGTCCTCCACTTACCTCAGATAAATAAGTGGTTACCAGTCCCTCCGCTTTTAATTTCCTTAAAATTGGATAGACCGTTCCATCGGAAATGTCCATTTGTTGCGATAAAAACTCGGACACATCATATCCATAACAATCCCGCTTTTTAAGCAGAGACAACACGCACAGATCAAAAACTCCTTTTTTGTATTGTACGTTCATACCTATTCTCCTTTTAATACTATATAACTGTTACTATTATTAGTTATATAGTAGTCGAGCACGTTTGTCAATAGTGTTTTTTAGATTTTATAGAGATTGTGAAATCATTTTTCAGTATGCGTTGTAACCAAACCAAAATACCCCCTATATTCTCCTAAATGATCAAGTGCTCTAATCTTGTCATTAAGTCTTAACTTCTCTTTCCGTAATATCTCCATCATCGCCTTCACTAAACCGCTTAGCAGTTTAATCCCTGTTGGCATCACCTTTAGTTATAGCTTCATCCATATTGATTACATCCGTTAGGTTAACGAATACAAGTTTTGGGAGTTCGCAAAGTACTCTATCAGCATTTGCCCTAGTTCCTCTTGATCTTTCAGCAAATGCCTTTTCCATAGCATTCTTGATGCTAGGTCTCTTTAATATGTGCTTAAATTTAGGTATGAAAAAACCGCCATAAGTGGCGGTTCATATTCTTTCACAATACTATTATAGCATGTCTCTTTTTTAATTGCTGATATCATCTAATATTAGTAACTCATTTTTAAGTTCTACTTTATTAATAACAAGTGATTCAATGATTTCATCATACAAGACTCTAAATGTTTTTGATATTTTCGTTGGCTGCCCAAACATAATTGAATATGTGTGTGTGGAAGTAAAGAAAATACAATCCAAAATTTCATATTCTTCTCCATCAATACTATACATAAAATCAACTATTGAATAATAAGTTCCATCAGAAAAAGTATATACAGTTTTGCTTACTTCTTTAAAATTACCAGTATCCTCTACCAAATCACTTAAAAACTCATCAGTTTTTTCTATCATTGCATACTTATCAGAGATATTGCTAGGAAACTCCCTAATATTATAATATTGCACATCTAAAAACGTATCATTATCCTCATTAGGAAAGTACCAAGTCCCATTATCATTATTAGTATCTCTACTCTTCCATGCCGATGGAACAGAAAAATCAATTTCCGCAATTGTTTCTCGTTTATCTAAAAAAAATGATGCAGTTTTCGTCTGATCATTTGATTGCTGAGAGCACCCACTCACTATTAACATACTAGTTAATATAACAGAAAGAATACCAAATATAGTTTTATTCAAAACACCACTGCCCCCTATGTAAATATAAATAAACACTAACATAAATTGGTTAATTATGAAAATCATAATGATTACTATTAGTGGCTTGTAATAATTTTTTAAGCTACCGCATGCACCTGTACTTATCCCCCCATATGTTTGGATTGTTTATTCATAAAAACAAGAACACTAATTTATATGTATAATAAACCGCCACTAGGACGGTTTATTATTATTCAACAAAGTATTTATTCCATAAATTATATTAGATTAGACCTTCTTTTCTTAATTCTTCAACTCTTAACAATGTATAATCTGTTATTGTGATTTTATTGTCATAATTGTAATCATATTTTTCAACATCTTCTATTGCCTCAACGTTAAGGATATGATTCTTTATCACTTCTTTCTTTTCATAAAACGTTTCTTTATCTGTTGATGCTATGCTTAACGTTGCTACAATTGCTATTAATGCAATGAACAAAGATAAAACTTTCCCCACTTGTTTTTTCATAGGTTATCTCCTTAATTTAAATAAATGCTCAATAGATATAATTACACATATTGTTAACTTTTCCTTTTTTTATTCTTCAATACGCAAAATATTGCAAAAAAAACCGCCTCTCCGGCAGTTTACCCATGTTAACATTTAAGATATAGTATTCTTGTTGTAAAATTTAATCTGGAATATTAAGGGGTATTATACGACGTGTAGTTGATTGGTTTATTCCAGTAATAAATAGAAGGCTATTAACTGACAGGATTGAGACAAGAGAAAATATTAAGTGAAAGCCTCTCAAATGAATCACGCTATATAGCATCAACCATTTCTTTTGCTATTTTTCTTCGGTATTTGAAATTTCTTCTTTTCTATTCAATAGCCTTAGCCGCTTTCTCGCTGTTTCCAAATTATTTAATCCAAACATTGCTGCTATAAACATCATAGGCACGAAATTTGTTATATATCTTCCTGACACTTCCCATACCATAAAAAACGACATAGCTCCAAAGATACAAAGTAACGGCAATAAACTATCATATACTTTCCCTCTTCTAAGCAATGCATAATACGCAGAAATAAGCATAAGAAGTTGTATTGAAAAATAAGCACCGTCACAAATATATTTATACCACGTATAATGATCACCGCCATATAAAACGAAAGAATGGAATAATGTATCGTTTACAGGATTATCATCAAGAAAATCAGATTGAGCAAGAGTACCATCCCCAAAAACGACAATTTCTTTGTCAACAAAAAGATCTAGCATTCCTAACAACCCTCTGCTTTCAATTCTTTCTTTAATTCGATTGGCAATTGCTGATTTTTGTTCCTCCTTATTGTCGAACGAAAATGTAAAGTCATAGTCAGAAGGATTATATTTCCCATCACCTTCTAACCCCATCATAATCCAGTGAGAATATGGAACATTAAGTTGTTTAGCTTTTTCTCCATCCATATGGTTTGTATAAAAATACCCATTAAAAATAATAGTAGATATAATTATTAAAGAAATCGAAATGCCAGATATCATTAATAACGAACGGATCCTTTTATTAATTAAACAGTGAATGATAATAGCAATTAACGCAATTAATACTGTTAACTTGATAAGCATACCAATTACACAACTAAGCCCAATTAAAACTATGAATATAAACTCCTTATCATCTATATATCTTAAATATAAGTAAATAATCAGCACTGGGAAAACCATAGATAATGAATCAGTATAAAAAACAGGAGCTAACATATAAAAAGGAAGAAACGATAAAATGCATACGAGAACCATAATGCTCTGCGGGACACCTATTAGCCTTTTGCAAATTAGCACAACAAGGAAGACTGTCGTAACCGATAACAATGCGTTGAATATCATAGCGACAGCGAAATAGTCTGTTATGCCGAATATAAAAGCTATCTTTAACGGCACAAACAGGAACAACATGCCCCCAAGATTATGTGGGAAAACGTAAAAGTAGTCTAAAGCACTAACAAAACTTCCTGTCTCAGCCCACTCAATAGCCCCCGCGAAGATAGCCTTTAAGTCATATATAGGATCGAAACGTAACACACAACCCATAATAATATTTACAGCAAAAAACAATATTAACCCACTAGCAATTATAATCTTATAATAATTATCAATAAAATTAATATACTTATATACAAAATGATAAATTAGTAATAACAAAGTAATATATAAAATCATTGTAGAAAGTATGATTATAGGCGATAATCCAGAATCATTTGAAAATATAATACTCCCCAAAATAACAGTAAAAATAAAACAAAATAGTGCATAAAAAATCTTAACTGAAATACTTTGTAATTTGTGTTCTGTCCCCACCACATCACTCCTTACTTTTTAGATATTATACCACTCCGCCACAATTAATTGTTAATAATACATATTTTTTTAAGGGCCTATTGATAACTGTCTAATAACCCATAATCCTGCTAAAGAAAATAAATTTAATTTGAACGTACCAACAGCAAAGTCTGCAAACAGCAAACAAGAAGCTTTACACATAATACAATTTGCACGGCAACACAGAGATGGTAACGCAATTATTCTAATGCTAAAAACTAGCTTATGATGTGCAAAGATATTGTCGTTTAAAATGATCCGACGTTAACATAAAAGCCCGTACAGTCAGTATTATGCGTACACTATAACGGAAACTAATGGGGCATTAAATACATGCTAAGCAAAAACTTATGTCAGAAAAATAGACGTGACTATTGATGATAAAATAATCTCGACTTTAAACAGAATACCTAAATTTATTGGATTAGATTGCAATTTCCCAAAGTATGAACATAAATTTTTGCAGTAATATCTTTATGTTATATAAATATCACGAGAAACCTCATACACACGACTCCCCGCATAATTCATGAGCTATCTATTTGCGCGATAAGTTTTAAATTTTTAAAGTGATATTGTTTTAATCTCGCATAAAACTTTTATAGTTTTGACTGCTCCAATCGCTAAGCGATAATAACTCAAGTGATGCAAAACATGAGACTCTTGAATCTTTAAATAATATCTTATAATATTTTCGATATTTTTACGACACTTAACACCAAAACATAGCCCGAAATAACATGTATCAAGTAAGTAAATTACGGTCTATTAATAACTAAATAAAAACCCCTTAACTAAACGTAGTTGAGGGGTTTTTCATTTGGCAGCGGAACTAGGATTCGAACCTAGACAATACGATTCAAAATTAATGTTATATTATATTGTGTTATATTCGAAAACCGCCTATTCATGCGGGTTTACGGGCACACTCTAAAATATAAAAACGCTTCTATACAAAACTGTGGTGTTAAAAATGTGTTAAATTAGAAAAATTAACACCGCATGAACCTCCAGACATATGGTGTTAATTTGTTAATTGCAAATTGATAGTACCCTGAAAAAGGGGAAGTGACATATGCTTTGAATATCACAAAACTGCTGTGACATAAACTTTCAAAATATAGAAAAAGAAAATATATACATTGCCAACTCCGCAAATTTTTCTCCACAATAAAATACCAGATTTTGTAAACTTAATTAAGTAGCTTGATGCTTTATCTTTTACCTCTTAGAGTTGCCTATTGCTACTAGATAGCAATATTATTTAATAACTCTGCTCAACAAGACTAAATGTAGTGACTATATCATTAAAAATCATTATAATAATTTATTAAAAAATAATGACAATAATAATTATATTTGATACAATATTATGCATATAATTGAAATCGGAGGTGATCATATGGCAAAAAACAAAGGCAGTGAGATCCCTATTTACCACTCCGTTACAGAGTTCTTAAAAGGGCAAGCTTCTCGAATATTTAAAGAAGTTAATGATCAAGACAAGATAGTAATTGTAAACAAACAAAATAAACCACAAGCTGTTGTCATTTCATATGATCGCTACAAACGTCTAAAAGAAAAAGAAGTCAGCGATATATAAGCATCGTTCCCTTCTTCACAAATTTTTGCCAGTGGCATATGCCACAAAAAACACCATTATGGAGGTAATTCAAATGGCCGAATTAAGAAAAGAAGATTTATGGATTATGGCCGACAAGCTCAGAAATAATATGGATGCTGCTGAATATAAGCACGTTTGCTTAGGACTTATATTTTTAAAATATATTTCTGATAAATTTGAGAACACCAGACTAGATATTTTAAAAGAAGATTATGCTGATTTTGAAGATAAGGATGAATATGTAGCGCGGAATGCATTTTGGGTTCCCAAGGATGCTCGTTGGAAAGACATAAAAGACAAGGCAAAAACCCCTGAAATTGGTCAAACTATTGATAATGCCATGTATGCAATTGAAAAAGAAAATTTATCATTAAGAGGGATTCTACCAAAGGACTATGCAAGGGCGTCGCTAGACAAAACTCGTTTAGGTGAATTAGTCGATTTGCTTTCCAATATCGAGATAGGGCGAGATAATAGCAAGGATACTTTAGGGAAAGTATACGAGTATTTTCTTGAAAAATTTGCAAGAGCCGAAGGTAAGCTAGGCGGTGAGTTCTACACACCCCGCAGCGTGGTTGAGCTTATCGTTAACATGATAGAACCGCATGACGGTAGAGTATATGATCCCTGCTGTGGATCGGGCGGTATGTTTGTCCAGAGTGAGGAGTTTGTAAAAAACAGAACCGGACGTCTTGACGGCCTTGCGGTTTACGGACAGGAGTCGAACTACAATACCTGGAAACTTTGCAGAATGAACCTTGCCATTCGTGGCATAGACGCAAATCTCGGGCAACAGAATGCAGATTCTTTCCATAACGATCAGCACAAGAGCCTAAAAGCGGATTATATCATGGCAAACCCTCCGTTTAATGTCAGTGATTGGGGCGGCGAACGGTTAATTGATGATCCCCGTTGGGGCAAATATGGTATTCCGCCAACAGGCAATGCCAACTATGCCTGGATTCTGCATATGCTCTATCATCTGGCTCCCAGCGGAACGGCAGGCTTTGTTCTGGCCAACGGCTCTCTTTCCACTTCTTCTATCAGCGAATACACGATTCGTAAAAATTTGATTGAAGATGACAAAATCGACTGCATTGTCACCTTACCAGGTGGATTGTTTTCGACCACCTCAATTCCAGTTTGCCTCTGGTTTGTTACAAGAAATAAGTTGAAAAACGGGCATCGTGACAGAAAAGGTGAAATCCTTTTTATCGATGCAAGAAATATTCAAACTGAACCGATGGAGGACAGCAGAACACAAAGAAAATTGTCTGATCAGAACATTGATGACATCACCGCCGCATACCACGCTTTCCGTAATCATGAGAAGAAAGCTGTGCGTAAAGATGACACAGAGGTTTCCTATGCTGACGAACTTGGTTTTTGCAAAATTGCAGCACTGGAGGAAATAAGAGCGAAGGACTATAACCTTACTCCGGCAAGCTATGTGGGTGTGGCACCCATTGAAAAGGATGAAGAGCCGTTTAGTGTTAAAATGGATAGGCTGACCAAGCGCCTTTTTGAGCTTATGAAAGAATCTAAAGATTTGGATACGGAAATTGAGAATCAAATGCGAAAAATAGAGTGGTAAAGGAGTGATAATACCAATGCCAAAATTACGAGAATTGTGCAAACTGATAACAAAAGGAACCACTCCATCCACAATTGGAGCAGAAACAACCAGTCAAGGCGTTATATATATTCGTTCCGATGCACTAAATCAGGGTAGACATCTAGATAGAAAATGTTTTATTTATATTGATGAGAATACTCATGAACAATTACGACGTTCGCAGATACACGAAAACGATGTTTTATTTTCTATGGCTGGTGCTTTGCTTGGGAAAACTGCGCTGGTTACCCCCCAAGATGTTCCAGCCAATACAAACCAAGCCGTAGCAATTATACGAGTATGCCACGAAAAAGTAGATTACAAATATGTGTATTACTACCTCAGCCAAAAAAATATTCAACAGTATGTTCGAAGTTTAAATGCTCAATCAGCACAACCAAATGTGAATTTACAACAAATTGGCGACATCGAAATAAATATTCCAGAAGATAAAGAAATGCAAATTTGGGTGTCAAGTATTTTGTCAAGTTATGATGATAAAATCGAAAACAATATTCGTCATATTGATACATTAGATAAATATATTCAAGCCCTCTACCAATACTGGTTCACCGAGTTCAACTATCCCGATGCCACTGGTGAAATCCAGGATGGAATACCTGTTGGCTGGACAAATACTAATGTATTTTACAATGTAACTGAGATTCGCGAGAAGAACAAGGACAATCTTGACTACCCTGTTCTTTCAGTAGTCAAAGAAGGCACGTTCAGACCATCTGACGATGTGTTTACAAAACAAGTTTACAGCAAAGAGACCACAAATTATAAAATTGTCTGGCGAAATCAGGTAGCTTATAACCCTGCAAGAGCAAATATCGGCTCTATTGCTATGCTTACCGACTTTGACGCCGGATTAGTAAGCCCTATTTATGTTGTATTTAAAATGAAAGAAACCGTAACGCCAACATTTTTCTACTACTATATGAAGCAACCTATGTTTTTAGAAAGAATTAAACATCATGCAATTGGCACTACACGCCAAAACTTCCCTTTTGAAGCGTTCAAACTGTTTCCAATGGTCGTTCCTCCAATTGAGTTGCAGAGAAGATTTGAAGAAGTTGCAAAACCGTTCGAGCAGAAAATTGCAAAACTCAAAGAGGAAAACGCAGTGCTTGCAGAAATTCGAGATGCGTTGTTACCAAAATTAATAAGTGGCGAGTTGCCGGTGAAAGCGGGTGAAGAGTGATGTCTGATTATGAAGAATATGCACGGGAAGCGTTGGAAGACGAATCCTCTGTTTATAGTGTCGGACACTTGTTCGACAAGGTTTCCCGATACAATAGTACAATAATTGAAAATAACGTTACAGGAACTCTACTTTTCAGAGGACAGGCAAATACAGAATTCCCAATGGATGCAAGCATTTTTCGCAATGACTTAATCAGCAAGGAAACGACTTTAATAAATGATTTAATTTTACAAGAACCATTTGAATTTGGAAATCAAATGACTGATTTTGAGCAGCTTGTAAAAATGCAGCATTACGGATTACCAACGAGACTACTTGATATTACGACTAACCCTCTAATAGCACTATATTTTGCCTGTGCAGATAAATCGTGTGAAGAAAAAGACGGCGAAATACTTATCCTTATTGAATCATTACAACGTCCAACTGAGAAACAAGTGAAGTTTTTTTCCGCTCTTGCAGAATACGATGGAAAGAGCATTGAGTATTTCGTTGACTATTTTGTCCAGAAGGGCTTAATGAGCAGAGACTTGGATTTCAAAGAAAAGCAGGAAAAACTTGAAAATCTGTTTAGAACAAAATACATTCCAGTGGTCGCTCCCAAAAATAACGAGCGTATCAAACGTCAAAACGGAGCATTTTTGCTACTGGGTATCAATACAGATCAGCCGGATTATTTTCTAAAGAACACATTTAACTTAAAAGATCAGTTGGTTAAAAATTTCGGAGATGGTATACCGCGCTGTTTGGTTGTTCCACAAGAGCAAAAACAAACAATTCTTAAAGAACTTGATATTATTGGAATTAACGAGTCTTTCGTATATCCGGAGCTTGAGCATCAAACTTCATACATAAAAAATAAGCACAATATAAAGGTAGGTGAATGATATGTTAAATTTCACAGAAAACCATCTCGAGCATGCCGTGATGGAGTGGTTACAGGATTTGGGCTATCAGACACTTTACGGCCCAGATATTTCACCTGGTGGAAGCTTTGCAGAGCGAGAGAGCTTTGGTGACGTTGTATTATATGGCCGTCTGCACAGTGCACTCAAAAGAATAAACAGGCAATATTCTGATAGCGTCATAGACGATCTGGTTAAGAAAATAACGCGCCAGAAAAGTTTATCCATTTCCCAGAATAATGCTACCTTTCAAAAGCTAATTACGGATGGGATTGATGTAGAGATACACCAAAATAACGGTAGTGTTAAAACGGAAAAAGCTTATATTTTTGATTTGACAGATATTGAAAATAACGAGTTTTTAGCTATAAACCAATATACCATTATTGAAAACGGCAAAGAGCGCCGCCCCGATATTGTTGTATTCATAAACGGTATACCACTTTCGGTGATAGAACTGAAAAGCGCTTCTAATGAGGATGTCGGAATTGAGGAAGGATTTCATCAATTACAAACGTACAAAAGTGATATCCCGACTATTTTTAACTACAATGCCTTTTTAATTACCAGTGACGGCATAAACGCTAAGGTCGGCACCATATCGTCAGACTTTGACCGATTTATGTTTTGGCGAACCATTGACGGTGACAGCGAAGCCCAACCATCCTCTTCTCAATTAAAAGTAATGCTACAAGGAATGATGAATAAGAAGCGTATTTTGGACATCGTCTCAAAATACACATTTTTCGTCCACGAAGAGGATAACTCTTTCAAGATACTCGCAGGATATCACCAATATTTTGCCGTGAAAAAAGCCCTGTACAAAACTCACCTTGCCGCTTCTGAAAACGGGGATAGAAAAGTAGGCGTTATTTGGCATACCCAAGGCAGCGGAAAGAGCTTTTCCATGCTTATGTATTCCCGTCAGTTGGTTTTGGAGCTTAACAACCCTACAATTGTGATTATCACGGACAGAAATGACCTTGATGATCAGTTATTTAGTACTTTTTCAAAAAGTACGGATTATCTGCGCCAAACTCCAAAACAGGCAGAGAATAGGCAACAGCTTCGTGATTTGTTAAGTGTAGTGTCTGGCGGTGTCGTTTTTACTACCATTCAGAAGTTTGCGCCAGATGAAAGCGACCAAAACGTCAAGGCTCTTACAGAACGCAAAAATGTCATTGTAATAGCTGATGAGGCTCATCGTAGCCAGTACGGGCTAGAAGCAAACGAGAAAGGCGGAAAGGTTTCTTTTGGCTTTGCGAAATATATGCGTGATGCTTTACCGAATGCCTCGTTTATTGGTTTTACAGGAACGCCGGTGGAACTGAGTGATAAAAACACACCAGCGTTGTTTGGCGAATATATTGATATTTACGATCTTACACAGGCAGTCAAAGACAAGACCACTGTCCCTATTTACTATGAAAGCCGTATAGCGAAGCTGGACATTTCGCAAAAGCTTAAGCCTAAAATCGACAGTGAATATGAGGAAATTGTTGAAGGTCAAGAAGAAACATATGCTGAAAACCAAAAGAGAAAATGGGCAAGACTTGAGGCGATTGTTGGGACCGATACTCGTATTAACGTGGTTGTAAAAGATTTTCTACAACATTACGATTTGAGACAGCACGCTATCAGCGGCAAAGTGATGTTCGTTACAATGTCGAGAAAAATCGCGGTTAAATTCTATGACGCTATTGTTAAATATAGACCTGAATGGCACAATGACGATGTTGATAAGGGTGTAATCAAAATAATCATGACTTCCGCCGCTTCTGATCCACAAGCATTTCAGAGCCACTCAACATCTTCTGCACAAAAAAAGCTGCTTGCTAAAAGGATGAAAGACCCAAATGATAGTTTGAAAGTTGTAATTGTTTGCGATATGTGGCTAACCGGTTTTGATGTGCCGTGTTTGCATACTATGTATATTGACAAACCTATGAGCGGACATAATCTTATGCAAGCAATTGCACGTGTAAATCGTGTGTTTAAAGACAAGCCTGGCGGACTGGTTGTTGACTATATTGGAATAGCCGACAATCTGCGTAGTGCTCTTGCTCAATATACACCGTCTGACAGAAAAACCGCTGGCATTGATCCGCAAATTGCAGTAGATCTAATGATAGAAAAATACGAGCAAATCAAAGGATTGCTTCATGGCTTTGATTACCATAATTATATTGATGGAACTGCATCTCAAAGAATGGATTGCATTGTCAAGGGCGTAGATTTTGTTCTCGGAAAAGACGCGAATGATAGGAAAGACTTTTTGAATTTTGTTGTTGAGATAGGCAAAGCGTATGCTCTTTGCTCCACTTCAGAAAAATCCCAAGAAATAAATTTAGAGATTAGCTTTTTTAAAGCGGTTAAAGCAGGTATTATTAAAATACTCCCTAAGGATAACCTCAAAAAAACAAAAGACGAAATTGAGTACGAAATTGGACAGTTGGTTTCAAAATCTGTAATATCAGAGGAAGTTGTAGATATTTTGGCGTCTGTAGGGCTTAATAGACCGGACATTTCGATACTATCCGATGAGTTTTTAGAAGAAGTAAAAGGGTTGCCACAAAAAAACTTAGCATTAGAACTATTACACAGACTGCTTGACGGTAAAATTAAAGCAATAGCTAAGAAAAATATTGTGCAGGCAAAAAAATTCTCTGAATTGCTTGAATCGTCAGTAAACCAATATACTAAGCGTTCGCTTGAAACAGCCGAAGTCATAAAAGCGCTTGTAGATATGGCGAAGGATATGAACAACCTACATAAGCGAGGGAAATATCTCGGATTATCGGATGATGAGTTAGCATTTTATGATGCAATTTCTGAAAATGAGTCCGCCAGAGAATTCTACGAAAATGATGTTCTAAAGCGAATTGCTAAGGAACTTACTATCAGTATAAAGAGCAATATGAAAGTCGACTGGGATATCCGAGAAAGTGTTCGAGCGCAGATGCGTATTACAGTAAAACGGCTTCTGCGTAAATATAAATATCCGCCTGACAAACAAGCTAATGCTGTTACATTAATTATAGAGCAAGCAGAAAAAATGTGTGAGAATGAAATGCAGTAATTTATAACACAGACAAAAGAAACCAGCCACTTAGAGCATGATGCTTGGTATGGCTGGTTTCTTTTTCCCACACTTGAGGCTAGCAAGTTTTTATTAACCCCCTATGTAAACGCCCACCTCTTAATCCCCAGTATTCTGCACCTGTTTCCATATCTGATTACCATACACCGCAACGCCAGTCACCAATATACCTTGTATAGCACCGTCAACTGTCCAGCCTGCCATTGCCATAGTGCCAAGCACGCCCGGTACAAGCAAAGCAAGCGGTATTGTCCAGTCGGGTACTTGCGGTATTGACTTCAAAAACTTTCCTAGCACCAATAACACTGGTACCATAATCAACGCATTTTCTACTAAATATCCCATTACATCCATTTCTATATCCTCCCTATTTTACAATCATTGTTATTATTGCAGCACCACCCATTGCTGTGAGGGTACTAATTAAGCCAGTAACGATTAATTCCCATCGTTTACCTGGCTTAGATACAAGTTCTTTTATTTCACCATCTTGTTTTTCTTGCCTTTCGGCTTGTAACTTTACCATAGCTGCCATCTCGCGCGTAAGCTCCCGAATATCGTCTATCTCTTGTCCGTGTTTGTCTGTTCGCCGCTCAATTCTGTTTACATTCTCCGTTATACGGCCAGAACGTTCCTCACACACAACTATATCCACACCTGCCATACATCACACCCCTTACATCACCTCATTTATTTTTGCTATAGTCACAGGTCCTACGATTCCATCAGCTGCCAAGCCATTATCCCCCTGGAATAACATAACTGCCGCTTTTGTTTTAGGACCATATTCACTATCTATCGGTCCTACATCATAACCAAGGTCTTTAAGTACCTGTTGCACAACCTTGACATTATCACTCTTAATAAACGGTTCCTTAACCTCTAACAATCTTTCACACTCTATCTTTGTTTTAATAGGATCATTCAATGCTGCAAGTGTTTTTTCGCCCACAATACCGTCAGCTACTAGACCTTTAGCCCGCTGAAACTTAATAACCGCTTTTTTAGTCTCAGGACCATATTCACCATCAACTTTTATTGGATAACCATGATCTACAAGTTTTTGCTGTACTGCTTTGACATCATCGCCGCTCATATAAGGTCTAGTCAAATACAAGTCTCGTACATTGGTTGTTGCAGTCGTAGCCGTCTTTACCACATTAGCCGCTATCTCATCCTTGAAATAAGGTGGTCTACCAAATCTATTCCAAGATCCTTTGCTTACATGTGACTTAATTACTCCATACGCACTACTTTTATCCTCAACAACGTTTAGCGCATCATCTACCACATAGCCAACGTGAACAATCTTTCTACTCAAAAAGCTATACCTAAACACCCAGTCACCTTTTTTAAGTTGAGCTTTGGTAAGTTTCGCACACTTACTATACATTGTGTTTGCGGTCATGTCTGAATCTATTAGCTTATTTTTTAATAGCCAGTAAATACCAAAGCCAGAGCAATCAAACGCTTTTATGTTCATCTTATTTTCAGCTATACGTTTCGCTAACAGCTTCTTGGCTCTAGTTTTATTAATAGCAGTGTTATTGCTTTTGTCGATTAAAGCGTTTGTTGCTGCTTGTCCTTGTCCACCCCATACGTAGATTGCTTTGTTTACGTGTGAATCAAGGTATTTAATAAAATCATTTAACAATTTAATCCCCCTCTAATATCGTCTTTAGCTCTCTTACCCTATGTTGCTTTTCGTTAGCTTCTGTATCTAACAGAGTAATATCTTGCGAAAATACAGAAAGATCGCTAACACGTAGCGATCTCTCATATTGAGCAACTTGTATATCGTACCATTTAAACCATAAACCTATTTCCTGCAATTCCTTCATAGCCAATTCTTTTTGGATCATAGCGTTATATTTTTCCGTATCAAAAATTAATTCTTCTCCATCCACTTTATACAAAATCATATTTTGCTCAAAATCACTTGGTATTTCGCCAGAATATTCAACAACATTTTCTGTATCACTAGATAACGCATACCCTTTTACATATCCATTTACATCAAGTATTAGTTTCATCATATCACCTCCTAATCAACAAAGAATGAAATTCCAGTGAGATTGAACCATCCGTTACTGCCAAAATTTGCTACTACCCTTCCATCAGTATATACATCGCATCTGGCCAATTCACTACTAGCCATAGTAGTACACATTACTGTGTGATTAGGGCGGTACCCTTCTGGAAGCGTGAATATTTTATAAGATGTTCCTACGCTACCCCCTGCTACTAACCCTCTTAAAAATACTTGATTATTTATTCTCCGGAAAGCCACATCATAATGTGAGGTAGCTTGATAGTTCGACCATCCATCAGTTAAAGTGGGTGTTATCCATCTATTACAAGCTACATCTGCTGTAATTCCCATACTAGATACAATGCTTACATCCCATCCAGTTGTGTAATCATTAATATCAATAGTCCCAAAATTCACCTTAACATCTCGTACTCGAACGCTAGGATAGTAATATAAGGTAGTAGACGTTCCTATCCATATTGAATAGTTTCCACTTGAATCTATTCCAAAATAAATAGGCATATCTGCATTCGCTATTTGCCCGAGTTGTGTAGCACAACAATTCTCCCATCGCCCATCTGTTGTATCAGTAAACCCTGATAGTATGAATTGTGCAGACCCTGCAGGACTATAATTAAAAACATCAACAACCATAGAAATCATATGTCTTTGATTCACCGGTAGCGTTATTTTGATATAGCCTGTTATAGATGAAGAATAACTATAATAACCATCTGTCATAGGGACTACACAATAGCCAGATGATACTTGTAAACCTTTAGGTACTAATAGATTAGTATCTGTTTCTTTTGATAACAGTGCATCATACTGGTTCAACCTAGTTGAAATAACTCTTTCAATATCGTCAGGATCAAAGTCAAGAACTAAGTCAATCGTTGGATAGCCAGTGGATCCATCATACTGATAACTAACCTTGACCACCTGAGCATCATCAGTCGACCTTTCACTTTTTGCTGTTACGAAATCCCCGCATTGAAAGTCCTCATCAATTGAAAACGCACCGTTATTATTAAACTTAACCTTTATGCCTACGGCTTTTGTAGTTTCGCTTAACTTCTGTGCTCCTCTATCAGGCAACTCTCCATCATTCTCTACGTCTCGTGCATCAACAAACAACTCCCGCCTTGAATAGCCCGTTGGCTCAGCGCTTCCTTCGTATACCGTTTCGATGGTCCTATCCTTACCCTCACCTTGACCAGCTACATAAGCAAAGTTTCTATATCCAGATTGATCCTTTTTTATAGTCATAATCTGTAGCAGATGCATAATCACTCGTTGATAGTATTACCTGGCTATTTTCCGATTGTCCTTCTGTTCTATCTACCCCCTTCGCAACATCAAATACTATTTGCTGTGCGTCTATATCATATTTGCAGATTAGCCCCATTCTATCTTGAGCCAATATAGAAAAAACTTCATCACGAAGTTTCTTATGACGCGTACTAAAATCTATCGACGTCCCACGACTCTGGTCAGTAGCAGTTGAAACGTTTGGTAGTTGTCTACCCACCGCCGCACCACTCCCTGCGTTCTTGTTAATCAGTGATTTTACTACCGTCTCCGTCCTCACTGCTGCGTAGTTGTCCGTATCTTCCCCTGCTGGCGGTAAAGTCCAACGATATAGCATGTCCTTTAGCTCAACGCCGCTTGCAACAATGTACTCGTTTGACTTATCTTTAGATCTAGTCTCTTCGACTGACTCAATCCATCCATTACGTTTTTCATCAATATAAATTATTCTGTTTTCTTTTATATGCGATGCACCTAACAAATCAGCGTGTACCTTTATACTAAAACTACCAGGGGCCGCCCATGCTCGAGTAAATTCAAAATCGGTATAATCAGATAACTGCCCAGCTAACTCAAAATCATTTCCACCGGCTGCGGCAGTATCAAATATATAAACTATCGGTTTAGACATTACAATCCCAGCCTCCATGTTCCACTAATTCTTCCATAGGCTTTTGCCTTCCTCCATGTACCACTTACCCTTACCCACGGTTGTGCGTGTCTCCATGTTCCACTTACTCTTACCCACATTAATCCTCGATCAATAGTATCTAAAGTAACTGTCTTACTAATGGAGGTTGAAGTAAAACTAGTGCTGGGTATTCCGCCTGTTGCCGATATTGTAATCGACTTTGTACCGTCTGAATTATGAGCTACAGTAACCGTGTGCGTAATGGCAACGGTATTGGAATCATATGTGATCGTAATGGTCTTGGTTTCGGTCTTTGTATTACCATTAATTGTTAAGCTGAATGTACCTGTTCCATAAGTGGTATATCCCGTGTTAGTTCGACTATATTTTAATGTTGCGGTAACCACCGACGAATTGGTATCTTCATTTGGTACAGAAGACCAGACTATTGTGGGCTTTATATATTCATTGTTAGTTGTACCCGTAAAACTACCACTAGCCATAATTGCCTCCTATTAATACTCAAGCCATACGTCCCCATCAGTTCCTCCTGAAGGCGAAGACGTTGAGATTGTTATTTTACGTTTCCTATCTGCGCTTAAAGCATCTTCCTTTGTATTTGCCTCATTAAGCGCCGTAGTCCCCCTGTCATAAGCTATTTTGGCCGCGTACGAGCTAGCAGACGTACTTGAACTAGTAGACGTTACACTATTACTAATTGCCCTGTTTACTTGCGCCCCTGTCTGTATCCCTGCTAATTTTGTTCTTTCTGCACTACTCATCAGTCTACTTGCAGTAGCAACATTAAACTCGTGTTGATTGCTCGCTGTTATGCTTCCAACCGAACCATCAATACTTACCCCACCATCTGCTATCCTTGCGCCTTGAATAGATCGCACATCTGAAATTGCAACAATATCCCCACCTAGAATTTCACAGTAGCTAACGGCACTTGCCATCTTGCACTAGTGTCGACTGGAGTTGTAGTACCCTTCTCGACTACGGCTTGAATGGTGGACGTGTCAATATTAAACTCAATAGCTATCAAATCAAACCGAGTACTTCCCGCTACCTCAGCATCTATATCTAATGCAAGAGGAGATGCTCCTGAAGCATCAGCATCATTAATGTAATAATAGCCTTTATCAATCAGGCCACCACTATCTACCAATCTTGAAGACCTAATCCTTCTTGAACAATAAGTTCATTAAGATATGTTGGAACTATGCCTGTTGCTAATAGATTAAAAAAAGCCGCGTCTGCTGCGGCTGCATATTGTGGTTCACCATTAGTAGCATCAAAGTGCCCGTATTTCTCTGCCATATAATCCCTCCTTTACACTCCTATATAGTGCTCTCTATACGTTAGGTAGCATTCTGGCGAACCTGAAACTGCACTAAAGTTAATCTTGTTAGTACCAGGTGTAGTTTCCAAAACTTACTACCAAATTTAATCTTATTCCACGCATTTGTTTTAACGCCTGCAGTGTCCACAAATACGACACTTGGGGTTTCCTGGATAGATTCAATAATTAACTTTTCACCAGTTGCCAGGCTCAGGTTTTGTGTCTCTATCATTTGCCCAGTTGCCTCGTTGCCGATTTTAGGGTCTTCAGCAGGACCCTTATATCTATTTTTACATTTGCTTCTAAGTCTCCTAAATAGTCTATGGTCGCACCATTACCTCTTTGAGCATAGGTAATTGGGTATTCCTTTGGATAAATGAGTCCACCGAAAAAATCTACAAGCTTTATGGTGATTGGCTGTACGCTTAACCAATCTGGATTAGGAGCAGTATAGGCTATCCCTCCAACACAAGCATATTTACAGCCTTTAATATTAGCAAAATCAGGCAATAAAGACACTACTGCCTTAATATAATACTTGTCGTTATAAATAAGCTCACCTAACCCTAGTCTAGGATTGCACACCCTCATAAGAGCTCGCTTCAATTCCTGTAAATTGGATTTACTGCTACCCACTATTGTTATATCGTGGTTGATTATTCGCATATCAGAGTTAGTACCAAAGAACGATTCTCCTTGTTGTTCATGAGCCTTTCTGAGTTAACACATTTATTTTGTGACTGCTCAATCCTTCTAACGTGCCTAACATATACGAGCTGCTATACCAAACTCTATGGTAGCTCCCGATGATTCTTGTATATTAAGCTCATCCTAACAACCCCCTCTTTAGGCTGTTTTTAAACTCTATTAATTCTACCTGCGAATTTCCACTAGGCACATTCGATTGATAAGTTGCATTAATCGTACGTGAGTTGTTATAGCTTATTGAAGTATTGTTAAGTTATGCCCTGAGAGCCGCAAGCACTGACGTAGAGGCCTTTCTATTTGGTTGCTAATTGAGTGGCTTGCTTTGTTACTTCTTCAGCTTTGTCTTTGAACCTAAACCTATGCTCCCAACAAAGTTTGAACCTAGGCCTTACCAACTTTCGATGGTGAATTAATCGACCATATGCCAGTAATACAGCCTTTGTACTTCTAGCAATCCAGCGTGCTGTCTCATACAGACCAAATCTTGCATCACGCATGCCTTGGTCTACACCTTCAATGAACGCTCCTCCAGATTTTCTCTCCAGCACCAGTAAGTACATTGAAATTTTCAGCAATAGACGTCGCAAAACTAAGAGAAAAACTATCTCCTTTTTGTGATGCAGCCTTTTCAACCGATGTGTTGTTTGTTATTACTTTACCTGCATCATCCATAGTTGTTTCTGTACTTTCAGTGTGCCCTCAATCTTTTCTCCATACGCATCACTTGTATCTGTAGCCACATTATCAGCAGAGCCAGGGAGGGTACCCATGGTTTCATCAAACTTTTGCACTGCCTTTAGGGCTACTTTTTGAGTATCGCCATCAAGCTGTTTCGTTGGATCATTAAGCACCGCCTTAGCCGCATCGAGTTCATCACCAGTAATTAATCCTAGATCTACTAGGCTCATCCCCATAAGCATCAACAAGCTTGGGCCGCTTTAGTTCTAGTAGTGTCTGTCACCTTAGTAAGCCCTGTCCCAATCGATGCCTTAATATTATTATGTCTTCATCGGTAATATCAGATAAGGCTGCAGTTTTTGGTTTGATACGCATCCAAACATTTCGTTGCTAAACTACGCCAATTTTCTGGCAAAGTACCTTCACCAGTAGTCAACACCGTATAATGCTATTTAAGTCTTCTTGTGTAACATCACCGCTTTTTACTAACTCTTCCCCATACCCTTGCATGGCAAGAACGGCTATTTCTTTATACTTATCTGGTATTTCCGCGCCATTATCGGACAATAAAGTCAACGTTTTATCTAACTCACCTTCTGTTGTTTCAGACAACATTCCTATGGCAAGTGATGCATCCCCGAAATACCTACTTGCACTAGCAGTAGCATTCGCAACAGATTCAGCACCTTCATCAACGCCTCCAAACGCTTCAATTAATTCCTCCATTTTCTGGGTAGTACCTTCGCCACCTCAGCTAGCTCAGCAAATATAGGGGCAAGATCTACTCCACTAGCAAGCAAGTTATCGAACGCAACCTGTCCTGCCTCACCAAATTCTGCAAACTTAGGCGCAACCTTATCAATGTTAGTTGCGTAATTGCTATATATGTCAGCATTCTTTGTCATGGACGTCTATCATGTCATCTACTGAACCATCATATAGCTCTATCTCTTTGGTCATTAAAGACTTCATGTCACTTAAATAACCTTCTTTATAGAATTAGCATCAGCATAGTATTGATCCATCCTGGCATTGTGGGTTGATGTAATGGATTCTTCTTCTGCGTATTGCCCCTTTAGTTGCTTTAAACGAAGATCTTTTTCTTGATAAATATCCTGTACAGAATTGTGTACATTCTTAGTCCACGGCGCTATACCGTCAGTAGTCGTAAAACTCTCTCTGGTTTTTACTGATTTTCGACCGCATCCATTTCTTCCTTGCTTCCATACGTTACTGTTTGATCTTCATCGCTACCTGGAAGATATTTTGCTTTAACATTAACCGTGTACTCCCCAGTTTCAGCGTTATAATCAGCCATATCAAACATTGATTCAAACTCAAATTGCTCTTTATTAAGCTCTTTTAAACGCTCCCGTAACGCATCGATTTCTGCGGATTTAGCCGCTTCTTCAATGAACTGCCTCAAAGCATCAGCACTAGTTAATAGAGCCCCTGTTGTCTCATCAATCTGACTTGAAAGCTCAGGATATATATCTATAAGTTGAGCGGTAACAGACCGCATTGCAACAGTTACGTCTGCACCATTAGCCTTTTCCTCATTAAGTCTTATTAACTCCTCAGCTAAATCCCGTGCGTGATCAGCTTCGGCTTCCATAACCTGTTGACTCTCTTTGAACGCATCTGATGCTTCTTCTATCTCTGATTTTGTATCACCTACCGCACCAAACAAGCTACTTAGCACGGTTACCCCTACGGAAATAGCAGCTAACCACGGAAGAGCTGCGTTTAACGCTGCGCCAAATGTCGTAGCGCTAACGGCTGCTTGATTTATTGGCCACAGATAACGTATTTTTGGGATACTGCCCGCCGATGCAGAAGAAACATTGAGTTCAGCTGTTGCTACATTTTGTTTAGCAGTAGCTATCGTAGTAGCATCCGCACTGCTTGAGTTCTGTAATTCTGCAAGAGTCAACTTCGCCTTTGCTAAAGTCGCCTGCTCTTCCATTAACTTAAGCTGTGATTTTTCTAGGAGTAATTTAGCTGTTGCTATCTCATCTTTATTAGCTGCAGCGGTTGTACCCTTAATTGCATCTATGAACCCATCAGCTTTGATAGTTCCCCAGAACTTATTCAATGTCCCTGCACTTGTGGTGAGTTTTCCAAACACCTTAAGTGCTGGTCCTCCTGCAGCCGCAACACCCGCCATAGCTAACACAACGGTTTTACCTGCAGGACTCATATCAGTAAACCCTTTAAGTAGCCCAGAAATAGGCTTGAGTACGAAATTAAGCGCAGGCAATAACTGCTTTCCAAACCCTGCTGCCAACTCTTTCAATTGCTCTTTTGTTTTACGCATTTGGTTTGCACTACTATCACTAGTGCGTGCAAAATCACCTGAAGCATTACTTGTTTTATCTAGGACGTAATTCAACCTTAGTGATACAAGCTCTTGCTCACTCATCTCACTAGTCGTCTTACCAAGACCTTGCTCTAAGGCATAAGCATCAAGATTCGTCTGAGTCATGACTACACCAAGATTCTTTAGCGACTCAGTTTCACCAGTGAACACCGCAGTTAACGCAGTATCCGCCACGTCTATTGATATATTTTTAAATGATGCTAGGTCGGCCGCTCTACCTACTAATTCTTCACCCATCCCTGCGGCAGCTTCTTGTGTGAATCCCATAGAGGTGGCCATATCGCCATATTTAGCAGCCATATCAAGCGCAGTATCACCAGCAAGCCCTAATGTATCAATAGTCGTTTCACTCCACGAAGTCATCTGCTGAGCACTATTACCAAACACTACGTTGATCTTTGATGCAGTTTCTTCGGAATCAGACGCAAACTTTATCATTGCCGCGCCTGCAGCTAAAGCTGGTACTGTAACGTATTTAGTCATAGTGCTACCAACTTGAGACATTTTAGCGCCAGCATCCTCTAGCTTACTAGCCATGGTCCGTCCAGACTTCTCAGCCATAGCTTCTGCTGTTTGCAATGCGTTCTTAAGCCCATCAGTATCGCCAACTATCGGGACGGTTAGGCTTCCTACTACATCCGCCAATATATTACCTCCTTCCCTGTTAGAATCCCGTCATATCATCCAAATAAGACGTATCATAGCTCATGCTGTTATCGTCGTCCTCTGCGTTTATACTCAAGATATACATCCTTAAATCCTGCCTGAAAAACACATCAACTGACATACCTGTCGTTAACGCAAACCTTGAGTTCCTTAATATTGCCTTCTGTGCACTTTCGGCGGTGTCTCCTACTCCGCCTTTAGTTCGTTTCCCCACAGCTTAGCCGACTCACTAAACGCTTTACCAATCTCCAACTGTACTTTTTGGTACGCAGTGATCATGTCACACAGAGGTACATCACTTAGATCCTCTTCTTCTGGAATATCTAAGTATTTCTTAACTAAACCAATGCATATGTCATACATTTCTTTGTCCGCGAGCATATTTTTATCTTTGATCTTGTCTGAGATATCTAGATAGTTATACCAGTCCTGTACTGTTGCTTTATCCTTTGAATATGAGTTGTTTTTCGTCTTAATCTTAACCATTGCTTATTCTCCTGTTCTTGTATTTGGACTATAAAAATTAGGCGCTGATATATTAACCAGCGCCCATAATCATAATCTATACAGTTGCATTTGCTGTTGAAGTGTTTGAAATACCTGCATAGGTACCACCAACTACTACCAACCTAAAGGTATACTCGTTACCACCAATCAATCCTGATACAGTCGCTGATGTTGAATCAGCATCTACTGCATCATCAGGTGTAATATACTCCCACTGTCCTGCAGGTGTCTGAACCTGTACTCGTATTAAAGTAGCCCCGGTTGCAGCGCTCCATGCTAGATCTATTGAATTGGACACCACTCCTTCGCTAGTGGTAAAGTCAGATACAGGAGTACCTGTAGCAACAGGAACATAATCAGGACTTGAGAACCAACCAGTATCAGCATTAGCTAATGTATCGTTTGTTACGCCGTTTGGCAGGTTTACGCTGTCAGAGTCAACAGATCTATCTAACCTCTTATCGGACAACCTGTTTAAAGCTCTATACTTATACTGCATTGGCTGCTGAGAGATAGAGCCTGTTTTTGTTGATGCAGTACTATCTGGTCTAGAGAAGGATCCCTTCATAAACCAGGTATATCTGTATGCTCCGTTTGCTTTTTGTCTTCGATAACCTAAAGCATATTTTGCAGGTATACCTGACCCATCATAGTCAACAACTCCTGTGCTAGCGTTATAGCTTCCCCCTGTAGCCTCTGCTCGATTTATACCATCTAACCCTGCCAAAGAACAGGCTACATCAACATCTCCTTGCTGTTGAACGTTCTCATATGCTGCATCATCAGCATATATCGTCATACTACTATTGTTCATAGTGATTGCAATCTCTGTTACACCTGGTACTGCAAACGGCGTATCATAGACTGTTTCCGTTTTAGTGTCCGAAAGAATTTTAGCAAGTACTAAATTATCGACACCAATCATAAAACTTTGTGATTCCATTTATTAATTACTCTCCTTTACTACATAAAAATTTTGTACTAGTTCGTGTCTTTGGTTTTGGTCTAACCCCATTGGGAACGCACTTTGAGACGGTACTACTCTTAGATACCTCACCCCATCTATAACCACGCCTTCCACATTAACGCCTTTAAACTCATTCCCGATGTCAGCTAAAATATTGGTGGCACGGGATAAATTTGCAAGTGCGGTTTCATAATCGACTGCCCTTGACCGCACTTGCAGTCCCGGCACGTCCAATCCCGCTTCCAACATACGCTCCTGTCCAGCGTATTGAAAAAGCGTCAAGCACTCATCGGGCGTGCTTGGCATTTGGGCTAAAAAAATAGGAGTATCAACTCCTTGCCCAATCAGATATTCTTTTAAATCTGCTATCATTCCCATTTCGAGAGCGCCTTCCTTGCTTCGTTCTCTATAAACTCTTTATATCTATCAATGTTTTGGTTGAATGGATCCTCCAAGAACTTAGCTTTTCCCTGCGTATGACGAAGTGCTAAATCCTCATGCTGTCTTAACGCATACGGTAGACTATACCCAACGTACACCCTATATCTATCAAGGTCCGTTAGATCTATTGCACAGTTACTCCTAAGATCTCCAGTATCAATAGGTGCTTGCTCACTTGACCTGCGTTTAAGGTCTAACGCTGATTTTACCAGCGCTTTTTTTTGCTGCCACATTAACGCTTTCAAGTACCTTGGCACCAATCCACTCAAGCTCAAATTTGCTCATGTCAACACCTCATAACCTGCTACATCACCATTAGGAGCATACATTGGCCACACGCTAATTACGCACCTACCGTCTATGTAATCCTCAACCTGTACAGGCTCATTAGTGTATACGGTAAGCGATGCTACAACCTCAGCACCATCCTTATTAATAACCCTTCGATCTTTTGTCTCCTTACGGGCTTTAATCTCTACAGCATCACCTTTTATGGGCTTGCTATAGTCATTTATGCCAATCTTTTGCTCCCATACAACCGTTTGAGAGAAATAGTTACTTAACAAGGTAACCGCCCCCCGTCATCCGCTTAACCCATGCCTGTGCCATACTGGAACGTAGCTCCTGCAATGCTCCTACCGATCTAAACGATTCACTAAGAGAACCAAGCGAGTACGATTGAACATGTCTTTGCTCCCACCTCTTAGTATCTTCACCGGGCGCTGCAAGTTCCAAGGCTTCTTCTATCTGAGCATTCATAGAGAATGTCTCATCATACTTTAGACCTTTTAATATTGATATAGCCGCATTTGCCCGGTTAAGATAGACAGCTTTATCTGATTGGGATAATTCATCCCAGCCTATGCGTTTAGCATCATCGGTCACATAGTACGTTTCTAGATAGGTATCTACATCACTCAACGTTGGTGTTATATGTACCATGCTATCAACCCATTACCTAATCTCATTTCTTAGCACCGCTTTTCTTTTTTGTTGGCGGTTCTTTCGTTGCAGCGGCAGGTTTCTTTTCCCCCTGCCGCTTTTCTGCTTCCAGTCTTCTCATTCGTTCAAATGCAAATAACCCCATAGATCACACCACCTATCCAAGCTTGTGTTTAAACTCCACAATCTTAATGTTCTTATTCTCTGCAACACGCTGCCAGTTTGTAGCAGTTGCTAGCTCACCATTAGAGGGTGACTGTCCAGCCAAGCTAGCACCTAGCCACTTAACCCCCATGACATGCATTAGAAACGCCTTACGAGAAGTCATTACATCATTACCAGCAAGAATATCTCTATCAGTTTCTAGATCCCAACCAGGTATTGAGATCTGGTTAAATGCAACCGGTGCTGAACCAAACAAATATGTAGAGTAAACCGTATCAACGCCACTTCCTGAAGTCGTTAGCTTATCATCTACAGTGATCGGTTTACCCATGTAAGTTGCGATCGAAGCCTTACCTTCAGCATCCGGAATAAAATCAATCAGGTTTGCTTTCTTCAGTGCGGTGTATGTCTTACCGTTTATTGCAATGCCTGTTAGACTATCCTGAGCATCACCTAAAAGACCCTGTGCATCAATCAATGCCTCACCAGAAAAGTTTGGGGAAGCCGTAGCACTGATATCGTAAACGTTATTTGCCATAGTTGCAGCTCCACAAACGCCCACTAGTAAGTTAGATAGCGTCGACTGGAACTGTCTATCCCACCACGCTACAATCCTGTTAGCTATAGCAGTAGCTGGATCACTTCCAGCAAAAAGGCCAGCTAGGTCATTGTCGCCCCACGCCTTACCACGAATACACATAATTCCTTGATCCGCGTGAGTGCTAATGCTGTTTACAGTTAGTACAGTATCGTCATTAACGACCTCATCCGTACCGTCTAAATCTCCCCAGAAAGGAATGTTTATTACTCCACCTTTTTTGCCTTTTGCTTCCATCTCTGCCGTTAGCTCTGGCATAATTTGCGCAATTCCAGAGTTCAGAAAATAACTCTTCTCCGCTGTAACCTCTTGTAGGTACGGATTAAATACCGATGGTTCGATTATGTCACTTATCTTTGTATACGCCATAAATAATTACCTCCTAAAGTTTAACTCCTGCTAGTGCCGCAAGTCTTCTTGCCTCTGCAGGGTTTTTTCTAAATAATTCTGTTTGTTTTTGTATGTTTCTCGTTTCCTTCGCCCACGGATTGTCTTTCGTTGCAATAGGTATTGAATTGCCAGGATTACCTCCGCCGCCGGTACCTGGTTCCTCGATGTCAAACAAATATGCGTGCTTTTTCTTGCAACACCTTTATCTGTTCATCTAGACCAACCGCCTTGCCATCCTGTATGATCAGTTTGGCACGATCGATAAGCGGCATTACAATAGCAGCATCCTTAGCCTTGTGCTCCCGCAAAGACTCTTTTAAAGCATCTTCCACATCTCTCTTTTTCCAATCCACTTCATACTGTGCTTTTGCTAGCTTGTTTGTTTCCTCTAGCTCAGCTATACGCTTATTAAGCTCTTCACTGTTACCAGCCTGCTTCTTCAGCTGTTCAAGCTGCCCATCGCGCTCTTTAAGCTGTTCTTGCAGCTCTTTGACCTGCGTTGACGACTGCATGAACTTCTCTTTGGCCACATACTCACCGTTTGCTAGGTTAGCCAGCTTTAGTCCCTTGCCTTCCACAGCCTGTTCCACTTGCGTATATAGCTCTTCACCTAAGTACTCTTTTAAAAACTCCATAACTTCCTCCGCTAATTAGATTTTTTTAAATGTTGGTCAACTCCAACTGTTAGCCCGTTTCTTTAAACGTCTTTACGGTAGACAGCTAAACCATGTTTAAACCTCTTGGCTAAAAGAGGGTATAAAAAAACACTTGCTAATTTAACAAGTGTTCTTGTGGTTATTTAATTTATCTCTCTATCTTCCCCATAGTCTTCTGATACAGTTCTATGCTTTTTGATTGTTCATTTAGCACAAACTCTTTACAGTCTTGGGTCTCGATTTCCCATATCTCTTCAGGCACCTCACCTAACACCTTGCATTTAAAGAGCTTTTTGTCAGGGTGTTTAGGATCATAATCTAGCAAAATTTTATTTTTACAAATACTGCATCTTCGCAGAAGGATATGAAATTCCGCTTTATCCATTCTATCTTGCATCGTTTCTATGCCAATCACCCCTTTAAATCCCTTAACGTCCTTCTATACTTTTCTACTCTATCCAAATCTTTGCTTGTGACCTTATCTAATCTAGTTAACTGGCAGTTATGCTTAATATCCTCAATCTTTACAATTTGAGCAAGTTCATTTGCTTTAACTCTTTGGATATAAACGTCGTATTCTTCACCAGACCTTTTTGTTATCGCGTCAACCGCAGATATTATCTTATAAGAAAAACCATATGTCTCTAAGTCTTCAAGTGTAAAACCAGTATCCTCCACAACATCATGCAATAACGCCACAATCTTTGCATTTACATCTTTAAGTTGGTCAGCTACATAAACAGGGTGATTAATGTACTCAACCCCACCTTTATCATACTGGCCTTTGTGCGCCTCTTCTGCAATAGCTTTTGCAATATTAAGCATAGATTTAGCATCCTTCATTTTGTAATCTAACGGCTTCTTCCTCAGTTATTTCAGTAATCTGACTTAACTCTGAATAGCATCCAATATCTTCGCCATCATAACCAACTAAATAGTCAGGCAATTCATTGCTTTGAGTTATCTCCCAAGACTTTGATTTAAAGTTATAGTAATAAGGAGTTAGCCCTATCAATTTTCCTATTATTTTTTTGTCCTTTAGATAATAATAACTAATAGGCAGTGACATTCTTAAAACCTCCTATGTTAGATGGTTTCGTCATGCTCGAAGATAACTCGAACATTTCTTCAGTTAATTGTATAGCTTTTTTTGAACCTTTAGGCAGTATTCTATACTCTTCATACAAACCATGTATTATTTCTTTTACTTGCAAGCTTTCCTGAGTATGAAACTGAACTTCAAATTTTTGTCCAGTAGGCGAAGAAATTACAGTGTTTACTCCGTTATACGGGTTTTTCAAGTCTAGCCAATAGTTCTTGACCTTATCAATATTGTACCCTTTCTGAACAAAATACTCAAGGCTCTCCATTCCTTTAGATACGAGCGTATCCACCTCACCAACATATGTATATCTAAGTATATCTGCTACCTCGTAGCTATTCCCGTATTCACTATACTTACCTTTTATCTTCCTGAGGTACGATTCTTTGCCCTTGATTCTATTTTCTAGCCCTACAACTTTTAAGCTTAGGTGATCTCCAATATCTTTAACTATTGCCGTAACTGCAGGCTCATTACCCACCGCTTTATTATAATAACCCATACCTCTATATTGTGCCTGTAAAACGCCCCAATCATCGTTTGCTGTACCCTTAAACTGCCTAAAATTATGCAGTGTCTTTGGTACATTACCCCTGCCTAGCCTTGCCTTATATCGTGCGTACTGCTGTGTGTCACGCCATAGATCCGCTTGTTCCTTCTGCACTCGCATATAACGTTCAATATCTTTCTTTGATTGCCCAGGGTCCTTGAAGGATTTGTTAGAATGTTCTTTATCTGCTTTTAACTCATCATCACTCATAAGCTCAGGTATATATGCATTTACCACATGCCTACAATGAGGATGTACAACGTTATAACCATGTTTAAACGCATGTTCATATAGATAAGGATAATCCTTATTGTTTGGGTCAGTCGTGTATACCCTGCCCTGGAAAGGTCCGCATACGCTACATGTTGGACTGTGTGACGTCATCTTAACTAAGTTGCTACCGCACGCTTCAGCTTCAACTATTGTTGCCTTGTTAGTTGCTTCTCTTGTGGCTGTACGCGCTACCAGCTCAGCATACTTAGTCGGGTCATAATTACGCCCTTTTATGTTTAGCTTGCCTTTACCATTTGAGCCATACAACTCTTCGATAATACGATTCTTAGTATCGTCAACGGTTTCTCCGGATGCAAATTTCATCGTAATAACATCACGTAGGTTTTTAGCTAAACCCGCATTCGCCACCTGCAAGCGTGCAACCGACTCATCAATAAGCTCATTAATAGCACCACGGTTAAGTACTGTGAATTGCTTATACCAGGTATCATATGTCTGAACACCCTTTATCTTTGCAACCTTCCACCAGTTGTCTAAGTTAACCTTTGCTTTGGCCATAACTTCTGCATATGTTCCTTCTAACAGCTCCTCTATGGCTTTGACTGACTGTTTTGTTAGCCTAGCTAACTCCCTATTAACTGCGTTAAGCATTGCTCGTTGGTACGATGCAGGCAAACCCTTGGCTACTGTCTGTGTTACTTTCTCAAAGATCCTTTGCTGTGCACGCTTGTACACATCGACTAGCTTCTTTTCTTGTGCTGTCATTCTTCATCTCTCGTAACATCTAAGCCGACTAAGTTACCTGAAGCATCATCACTTCTTATTGCTTCAAGCTCTACCTCTGCTGAAGCATCATCTAATCCATCATACTGCTTAAGCGCAGTAGCCTGAGACATCGTTGCTTTTCCACCTGTACGGATGTTTATAATCTCAGCATCTTCTCTGGGATCCCCTGGTAAACCGTCTTGCCATGTTATAGATATATCAGCCTCATCTACTCTTTTACGCCCTATTTGAGACGCTAATGCAATGGCTTTCTTTAGCCCGTCATCAAAGCTATTTCTAAGCCTAGTGACCTTTGCAAGCACATTAATATATAGCTTCCTAAGCGCTGAACCTGAAGGAATATTACCTGCCTCCATATCAGCGTTAAAGATAGCTGCTCCCATTTCTGATATTGTGGTTAGGTGCTTAATAAGGTTCTCGCACTGCTTAAAGTTAGCTTCCAAGTTAGCATCCCAGACTAAATATTCAAGAGGCGGATCGTCCATTGAATCTCTTTCATAGTAGTTACCTGCGGCAAATGTATATGTGCCATCATCATTTTCAGTAAGCGCACTTCTAGAGCCACTTACGGTTGGAGCCGAATGCACGTCTAGTACCTTTGATATTTGAGCAACTCTTACCTCTAGTTCGCTTATAATGCTATCGACATCCATGTAATCATCACAACCCCACACAGTATCGGAAGTTAGAGTATTATGGATGGGTATAATCGCAAAGTCATTTAGACCTGTGCTGACGTTTTCTTGCTCCTCAATCAACTCACCAATATTACCATCAGTGTACTGCATCCTATATTTAGAGTACTTGCCTACTTCATGGACAATTGCAGTTATCTCTTTTGTGTTATCGTCAACCTTTGTTGCCCAGGCAAGCACATATCCCGTAATTTGTTTGAGATCCTCTTTATCGACTATAGCGAACAAATGTTCTGGCTTTGATATTCCTATCTTCCCTTTACCGTCAACGTTGCGAATAGTTAAGACTCCTGTACCATATCGACTACAGTCAATAGCACATTGATACGCAAGTGATAACAACTTAGAGTCTTCAATTATCTCTTGTATAACGTCATCGCCACTAAAGATTGGTGGCTCACTAAATAAAAAATCAGCTGTTTTCAAGCTGATCTTCTTTTGATAGTTCAACACTACCGGATATGATATTACGTCAGCGGTATTACCAATGACTTTTTTTATGCGGTCAAACTGTTCAGTGTATACCTCTCCATGCCTATTCTCGTATATCGCTTTATTCTCGGCGTACCTGGTAAGCCTGTCGATTTCTTCAGTAGGCGGAAATGGTTCTCCTTTTGCTAGCCAACTCAAATCATTTAACATTTATCATCCTCCCTCCGCTATGCTTTCGCCATGGTTGAGTACCATATCTTAGAGCAGCCATAGCATCATCCATAAAATTAACTGGTTTATCTAGCCATACGCTGCGCCTTTCATCATACTGCCACTTCCATTGCTGTATCTCTTTTATGGTGTTAGTGCACCTTGTATCTATGAATATCTTCCTGCCCTTAAGCCAATCTATATGCTGGTTCTCAGAGTTAACGCCCTTCTTTACAGGTTTCGCTCTATACCCTGCTTTTTGCCATTCCTTTATACGATCTGGCTCAGCACAGTCACAGTACATGATTATATGCCTCCAGTCTGGCTTATCTTTTGTAAGCTGTATGATCTCAGTTGTATCCAGCTCATACTTGTATATCTCATCTAACACATAGACATTATCGTCTTTGAAGCCCAGTAATAGTATTGCATTAGCATGGTTAAACCCAAAGTCCTGTCCCAGTGATACGCTGTCATACATGCTTACATCGGTTGAGTAATCGCCTATATGGTAGTTGGTCAGCACCTGCCCGCCTACTTCGCCCCACTCACCCAATCCGTATACCTTGTATCCTTCTGGATCGAGCTGCTTCCTGCGCTCCATGCGCTTGTGGTAAGCCGCATCAATGAATCTATTATCCAAGTACGTAGAATGGTGGGCTAGTACGTCCTCACTGTCTATATCAAAAAACGCACCTTTTATCCAGTGCGTTGCGGCCACAGGGTTAAACGTTAGCTTTATCTGATAAAACAGCTCAGGTGACAACTTACCACGTAGTCGGTCATCAAGTATCTCGAAATCAGCCTGGGTAAACTCAGTTGCTTCCTCCATCCATATGTCGGTGAGATCTCCCTCGGCAAAAGTTATTGATTTTATCTTCTCACGTTGCTTAGCGTCGTTCATACCACGAAAGATTATCTTATTGCCGTTTACGCATCGTATCTCCAAAGGACTAATGTTGATGCTAAAGCTGGAGGATACTCCTATCCGGCTTATAGCTCCTGCTAGTTCAGCAAACGTACTGTCACGGTTAGTAACCTCTGATTTACGTACGCATAGTAAATTACGTCCAGGCTGTGTAAGTAGGCGAACAACGTACTGTTGTGCTGTATCAACGCTTTTGCCACTGCCTGCGCTACCTTTCATTGCTACGTATCTGTGCTTTGCTTGGTGTACAGGAGCAAACACCCTATTGCTATTAACCGTCACTGTTGCCATAGTCAACCCTAATCGCTGTTATTTCACCTTCATGCTTAATTTCTTGTTTGTCTCTCCACTTATCTGGACGCCTATTCTTTAACCAAAATATTTGTGCCGTGGTGTCGCCATCTAGCGCCTTCCTAAGCAACGCTTGTTCAACCTCATAGTCAATAACCTCTTTGCCCTTTTTTAAGGCCTCGTCAATCTCGGAGTATCTGTTTTTCCACGTGTATAACGTAGCAACATTTATACCCATCTTTCCAGCAATTTCTTCATCGATTAGCCCATCCCGTGCATAACCTTCAAGTATGATTAGATTCTCTCTCTCTAGCCATTTCTGGTATTTACCTTTAGCTATCCTAACCACCCCTCTTTGCTGGATACTTGCACCGTTTGAGACAGCAAGCACATTCACTACTGTTCAATGCTTACACTCTTTGCAGGTCTTTGGTGTATGTATCCATTTGATTACTTGCTTCATGCTTGCCCTCCTATCATTTTTTTCGCCAGATTGATTTATTCTCATCCGCTATACCGCACAACAATAACTACTCCATGCAAACGGAGCACCCACAAAGGTAGATGCTCCGTTAATATTAAATTAATTAAACACTGCTTTTACGCAGATGTTTCCTTGGATTTTATTAGCAATAATTAGCAAATAGGTCCACAGCAACAGCGCCAGCAATGACCATTCCAGACCCATCCGCACCGCCTACGACGGCAATCACATTCACGATGACGACACATAAGGTACGCCTCCTTTCACTGGGATATGTACCCTGTATAAAAAAACATTACATTATATTCAATTAGTGTATCTATTGTTCCTCGTGTCCAGTATAACTCTGATTTCATATGCATAGTTAGCATCAACTAGAAGCATTTAACGATAGATCTCCTGAGGTTCTCATATTCAACATCGTTCGGTTTGAAAATTTTCTAGGTTATATTCTACCTCTACTTAAATTTGGGTATGAAAAAACCGCCACTTGAGCGGTTTGTATTCTTTCACAATACTATTATAGCATGGCAAAGTATCACATTTGTTCTCAATTCCTTATGCAATCTTTTATATATGAAATTTATATAAATATTATTCAATCAAGAACATTGTTTGTCATACGTCAGTTATCAGGTAATTCAGAAGCATCATATTGATCACACCATGAGCAAATATAGCTACTGAGTTTTCGCTTCGCTTTATTTACATACTTTAATTCAGTAGCAATCATTCAGTATCAAGGTTGTAAATATTAATTAGCAAATACGTCCTTAGATAATTTTCTCTATTTTGCCTTTTATGCTCTTAGGAAGTTTGGATGATTTTATTTTCTTTACAAGGCGTTTCTTGAAATGATAAATTTTTCTCATCCTCATTGTAGATCGAGCCAAAGACATTTTAATAGATTTAGTTTTTGTTTTAAAGTGTTCTCCTTTTAATCGCTGTAATAAAAATTTTTTTGTAAGTGGAGGAGCAAACTCTTTATCAGAACCAAACAACGTTACGGCATCTTTTAATGGGCCAAGGTTATTCGCGATATATTTATCATTTGGTGATTTATTAAAATATTTCAGTGCAAAGTGGAATAGCTCCCGCTCCAATAAATCCTCATCCAATAAATCCAATTGATAAAAATCGTAACAAAATTGCACTAAGTATTTTTCGAGGGCTTTATGAAGACGTGGATTATTTTCACGCTCAGTGATTATTGGCACAATTTTATCATCTTTTTCTTGATATTCAATAATGCTGTTATATGGAAGATTAGCAAACAACACTTCAACAAAAATTAATGAAGATGTGTCCGTAGTATAATTAAGACGAACCGACGAGCTGATCGTAGGATAAATACTCCGTGCATAATAAAAAACAACATCAAATTTCTTTCCCGAAAGATTGTGTAACAGTCTTGTCAAGCAATCTTGAGTATATCCTCTTCCCCAATACTCAACAAAAGCAAATTTTTCATTGAAATCAATTTCTTGTTTTAAATAATTTGATACAATCTCTCGTTCTTGTTTTGCTTTGTCTAGTAAATATACTCTATATTCATCTGAATTTTTAACACATGACGATATAATCTTTAGTGTTTCTTTATCGTTAATTTCTAAGTCTTTCAAATAAACTAACTCAGGAAACATCTTAGCAAAATTATCTTCATCAATATCCAACGCATAGAGCAAATTTTCATAGTCTGAAACTCCTGAAAAATTCCCAAAATTCATGAAAAATTCTTCATCAATTTCATCGATGAAAGAGGGGACACGCCATGCCTTTCTCGACCCATAGATATATTTTGTTTTTACTGATAGCTTTTTAACGTTTATTATTGCGTCCGCAATATTCTTTAAATGATATCCATCCCGAGAGATAAAATATAAACATTTCGTTCCTCTATTTACTGCGTCCTTAAGAACCCAGCTTATATATGTTACCCAATACAACGTCACATAGGAATAAGCATAATTCTCCGTATTCGTAACACTATTTGTCCTAAAACGCGCAAACAGTGCTGAGACAAGATATGCATCGTAGCTTTTGATATTATTGACCAGAGAATTCTCATACCTATTAAATTTTGGTATTTTATGGAGTACTGCTTTAATAGCCAATTTACGCGCCATATTACCATCAGCGAACACATTATCTCCATAATGAATCCATTGCTGATAATGGTAATTAGAATCTTCGTATGCCTTTAAATATAATTTTCTAGATGTTTTTTGATCGCCTATTTCAGAAGATAAATATAAAGGCAACGTACTTAAAATAGGATCGGCTTTAGCCAAAAGCTTTTTGACAAACTCTTGGGGCAAATACATATCGCTGATTAATATAACCTTTTCATTCTTTGCCAATAGTTCTTGCAACTTTGCAATATTTTCTTCATATGGTATGCAGTTTTCATACTCCGCTTCAAATTCGCATTGCTTTAAAAATTCGACTTGAACCTGCGTCAAGGAATATAAATATGCTATACGGTCGTAAATCTCATCAAATGTTATTTCTAATCTATCACTATTACGGAGCTTGACTGTCTTTCTATAATATTCCCGAACATTGGCTTCTGCTTGTCTGCGAACTTCAACAAAATTATTATAAAAAAACGATGGAAAGTCCAAATCGGATATTCGTAAATTATATTGTATGTAATAAAAAATACTCACTGGCGCTAGCGCTTTGCGTTTAATTAACGTATCAAAAATATCAAAGCTATACAAATTTGGGAAAACACGGCCTCTTTTGGGGGTAAATTCTAAAGTAGCATTAATAATATCCTCAAAAGAATCTTCCTTAGTGTATGACCAAAATAGGTCATAAATTCGTTTTCTTTCCTCGTCATACGCATCATCACGATAATGTGAAAACACGTCTAAAAGCTGGTTAAAATCATTACACACTTCACCAAAAGTCATCTCTTTATAATCAAAAACCATATCACGAAGCTTGTCCCCACCCTCATAGTCAAAGATATACCTGACAAAATATGGAATCCCTGCTGCCAGCATATCGTAAAACATTGAAGAATAATCAACGATTGCGAGGTCAATTTTGCTGAAAATCTCATAAATGTCGTTTCTATTATCCCAAAATAGCAAATTAGGACAGTCGTTATAATGTGCTTTTATACTATTATATTGATAATCTTTTTCCATCAAAGGGTGCATCTTAAAAATCAACAACATATTTTCTTCTTTTAATTCTTCTATCAAAGCTCTCATATCAGGAATTGCTTTACCAAAAAAATTGTGTGCTGAAGCGTCACGGAATGTTGGACAATAAACCGCAATTCTTGTGTTTTTAGAAAGCCCCTTGGCTTTTAGTATATCATGATCAAATGTTTTAACTTCACCTTTATACATACAGCAAGGATATCCGCCACGAATAATATTATCATCATCGATATCACATTGTTTCTTAAAATGTTTTTCCATTAACGGAGACGTAACTAAAAACAATTGAAAATTTTTATACTGTCTATAATATTTAATATATTTCTTGGCTGTCCGCTCACGTATAAATCCAAAATTCGCATTCACTTGCTTTTCTATGGCTTTACATCCAACTCCATGCCATAAATTAAGAATAGTTGCCTTGTTTACTAAACGTACAGGGATATGTTCTTTTACCATATTAACAACAAAAACGTCCGCCTTAAATTGTATTTTATGTCCATGTTTTGATTTGAATGTATATGCCATATAACCTAGATTACGTAAATTACTGACTGTTTCTTTCGAATCACAGAACCAATATGCCTTAATATCTTTTCTGTATTTGTTAATATAGATAAATAACCATTTTGGATTGCCTGAAAATGTAGCTGAATTAAATATCCATATATTATTTTTCATATTACTTGAAATTATTTTTTTCATATGCCTAATACTCCTAATATAAACTTGATGTCTTAATTGGTAATTTTTGTAAATACTGCTATATAATAACATAAAATTAAGGCTTATTAAGTCTTTTTATTAAAAATTGTTAAATTAGCTGATAATTTTTGCAAATGCAATAAATATACTGAATTTTATATATTTATCGGAATAAATATTACAATTAATGTTTATTTAATATACTATTTTTCATTAATCGTTTTCAAACTCTCCCCATGAAGTCTATGCAAATGCCCCCACGAAAGGGGCTTTGTTTCATCATGCTCACACAATTGTATCTGCCTTAAAACAACATTCCAACGCATACCCTCTATATACCTCAACCGCATAATAAGCTTCTCCCTCTCTGGCAAATACCTAATTGCATCCTCTATTGCATCTAGCTTATCGTATGCCTCGCACAACAACTCATTAATCTTCTCTTTTCTCGCTTCTTTCTTGGCTATAAGATTCGGTATCTTATCAATATTCACATCGCTCCCCTTAGGCATATCAGACAACACAGGAGTAGTCCTTGTTAACTCCGAATCAATCCGCTTTAACTCATCCTCGAGACGGTCCGCATTTGCGCGAATATACCGATACTCATTAAGCTGCTGTTTAGTCAACATCACACCTCCACTAGCAAAATCTCAGGATATCTCTTGTAAAACAACTTGCATTTTAATTTATACGCCTCGGTCCTAACGCCCTTGGCATCCTCTACTATGACTTGCCCATCACTGTTTTTATATTTAAAATCCGCAACATACTCCATTTTCAGCACGCGTTTACCAAAGTACATGCATGGCTCTTGTAATAAAAATCTAGGCTGTAACTCTAGGTCTGTTATCACGCCTGCACGTTCAAGCAGCTTTAACTCTGAGTATCTGCTGGCCTCTAATTTACTGTCAAATGTAATCCCGTCTACCGTTGTTTTGACTGCACCGTACTTATGCTTTCTCACACCTCAACAACTCCCTCTCTATATCATCTGCACCAGCATCAATAATACGTTGTGCATTTTCATTTGGGTCCCGCTGGTCGTACTGCAACCCGTCCAGTTGCTTACGTGGTAACGCGTTGCTCTGCACAGGTTTATTATCATCGTCCCGCGAGAATATCCCTTGCCAACCATTAGCCAATGACCGCTCAATAACCTTAACCATCACCATTGGCTTGCCATCGCCGTGTTGCTCTAAGCTTTTAAACCACAAGTTTGTACCCCTGGTCGTTTTCCAGAGGCTCTGCTTTTTCTTTTTGAACTCGACAAAGTCGTCAATAGCTTGTATCAACTCAGGACAAGCCTTGTATTTTTGCTTGTGTTTGTCTATGCATTCCTGAACAACGTCTTTCTCCTTGGATTTCTGATGTGAATTGCAGTCCTCACCCCCATGGGGGGATTGGGGGGTATTTTGTTTTGTTTGGTTTAGTTTTGTTTTGTTTATTATGTCTGCACTCATTACTTCCCCATTACCCCCTCCATTACTTCCCGATAACTTCCCCATTACTTCCCCATTACTTCCCGATTCACTGGAATATAGACAGTGTATTTTATAGGATGAAGGTTTGTTTTTTACACCTTTTGTGTAGTCGATCAGCCCTAATTGTTTTAATTCATTCTTGGCACTGATAAGTGTTTTTTCGCTTATCTGTGTTAATGCCATTATTGATTGATTCGTACGCTGAAAAGTTTTAACCCAGTTGCAACTGTTATTGATATCTAGTAATATCCTATAAACAAGCTGGCTACTAGAAGTTATGTAATTTGCTTGTAGAAAATCGTAAAAGGCATTAAGCTGTTTTATATAGTTCACATGTTACCCCCTGCCACTCCCTCGTTATTTGTTCATCCAACACCTTGATTTTAGATTACTCCTAAAATGGAAGATCGTCGTCATCTGGCAAACTATTGAAATCAGGTAATCCAGATGCATTGCTGCTTATCATGCTTTTGTATGTAATAGATTCTTTTATAGATTTTTGTATCCATTCTGGCAATGTTCGCAGCTTATCAAAACTATCTACCTGGTCTAAATCAAATACTATGGTTGGGTAAGTTGCTCTTGGTGGCTGCATTCCTTTTGACAAGCTCATTAAAGCAGTTATGCGCGAATATGTTTTAGCACCTTCAATATGATGCGTAATTTGCATTTGACACGCTTTGCCAAGAAGATTAGAAACATCAAACCCTGCTAATTCTTTGGGCGTGAACGCTTTACCCCTCCATGCTTGAAGGTCTTTCCTTAGTTGGCTCTTTTCATGCAAGCTGGACGTATAACGCCTGCTAATAAGCCTAGGTTTATTATTCTCTGTATCACATACATCTGGTAACTCCCACTGTACCAATAACTTTTTTGCGTTGTTGTTATAGGCTTGTGAATAATGCTCCCCTAAATCATATACTCCAATACAAACTCCTATATGTACACCTTCTGGAATAGGCTCATAATTTCCACCCTCAGGCTCTTTTACTACTAATCCCATAATTTAATCCTCCCTATCTAATCTGTAAATTAACATTTTCTATGATTGTTGCGCCTTCCACAGCCTCACCATTTTTAATTGCGTCCCCAATTGCCTTCTTGCTTATCTTAACTTCATACGACTTATACTCTTCGGGTATAAGTGTCTCGTCCGTTATCTCAACTTGCTTACTCTTACGAGTAGATATAACTGCTCTTGTTGTTTCCATTTTGCTTTGGCTGGTCTTATCAAGATAAAACAATAAATATTGCTTTAAGTGATTCGTTCTGTTCTCCGCAATACGCCTACGTTTAGCCAATGCCTGTTCTTCGTCACGGATCGCTTTAGCCTGTGCTACCAAATTTTTAATGTACAGTGCTATGTTCTCGCATTTATCAACTACCATCATTTCTAGCTGTTCTAGCTCGTCCATGCTGAATAGTATCTCGCCTGTTTCTTCGTCAACGTTATTCAACAGCTCTGTTATAGCTGTGTCTATTTCATATAAAGTCATATTGCCTCCTTTGACTTGTTGGCTCTATCATGTTAAACTAAAATTGATTAGTGAATCAGTCTGCCTTGTGCAGGCTTTTTCTTTTGGCTTAACAACACCATCAAGTTACCGTTTTCATCGTTTGTATATTCAATCTCATGTCCTTCCGCAGTTAGCTTTGCAATCTCGGTCACGCTTTCATGCGTAATATTAATCTTCTCCATTGTCTTCCTCCTCATCTAATATCCTGAATATCTCACTTCGCTCTAGTTCAGCTTCCGCAAGCTCTTTTAGCTCCTCCTCAGTAAATGTTGGCTGCTTCATGCCGTCACACCCATATGCTTTAATAGTCGGTCAATCTTATAATTAACGCTGTCTATCTGCTCTTGCATTTTGTCTATTTCGGGAGTAACCTCAACGACTATACGCTTGTGAAACCCACCTTCTGTTTCGACCATCTGTAATGTTCCATCGGCTACCATCTTTTCAACTACTTCGCGAGATGCACCCGATTCCCGCATGTATTTTGCTATGCTGTACACTTTTAACATCGTTTTGCTCCTTTATTAACTTACTGTTTTAACATTTTGTGGTATAATCTCAATAAAAAGGAGTTGTCTTTATGGATTCTTTTACCCCTCAGTTGCCTACAATCACACATGTACCACATCAAGATTTCGACATGGATATTTACCAGTGTGCTGAGCATCAATATAATTGCATAATGGAGGATATTCGCGAGTTTGAAGAAGCACTCGATGAAGACCATGAGATAGCGCTTAAACTTACACACGTCGGACAAGCTATCACGCTTGCAGTCACTGAGATATCCTACGCCCAACCATCATTGATGTATTATCACGGCTATGTCGGTGATCAAAAAGCCTTGCTTGTACAGCACGTCAGCCAAATAAACTTTTTAATGATCGCCATGCCCAAGCGCATACCAGACAATCCCCCAAACCGGATTGGTTTTCGTTAACTACAGATAACCGCTTTTTTCTGCTCTATCCAAATTGTAGCTTTATTTAGCGGTGTTTTTTTCATGTTGCCCCTTACTTCCTCACGCATAAACTATCTTTCCTGTTCTCATAGCCTGCATCACTGCCATATTAATGTGATCTCGGTCCCGTTCACCACATATATACGCGGACAACACCTCATCATTAAATCGAACAGCTACGGCGTTCAAAAATTCCTTATGTGGTACGGCTCTATCAGCTTCAAAGAAGCTAATATCACGCTGGGCACGTCCAAATAGAGCGCCGAAGTCTTCTTGTGAAAGCCCTTGTTCTTCACGAATACATTTCAGAACCTTTCCAATAGTCAAAATACTCACCTCCTCATATTCCATACTTGAATTGATATCAAACTAGGCAAATGTTATTGTTTAATAAAGAATGTTTCTCCAATGCATTTATCCTACTACTTTGCTATCCTTGTTGATTGCTCGTCCTCATAGAAACTGGTCCAAGCAAAGCCTAATTCGGATCCAATCACTTTTGCTACTTCTGGACTTGGACGACGGTGTCCCGACTCATACAAATCAATGGATGAAACTGAAACTTCACAGCGTTCCGCTAATTGCATACGTGATAAATTCTTTGATTCACGTGCAACTGTGAGCCATTCTCTACGCATATTATCACCTCCACGCTTACATTGTGTAGGGTTATTATAGCTTACATTACGTAGGGTGTCAAGCATATTTTACGCCAATATGTAAGTTTATTGTTATTATACTTTTATCCCACAATTTGTAGGGTTATAATGTGAGAAAAGGAGGTATTTTAATGAGCATTCTTTCTGAAAGATTACGTAAATGCCGAGAAGAAAAAAAACTTACGCAAGCGCAAGTAGCATCTGTTATTGGTGTTTCAAGTGATGGATACGGACACTATGAAACAAGTCGGCGCACTCCATCTCCTGAAGCAATTGCAAAGCTTGCTGATTATTTCGATACAACCACCGACTACCTCCTTGGTCGAAGCGACCAGCGTCACAGAATCGTCACTGTGGCTGCACACACCGACGACATGGAAGGCCTGTCCCCAGAAGCTCAAGAAGAGGTTATGCAATATATTGAGTTTATTAAGCAGAAGTATGAAATAGGGAAAAAGAAAAAGTAAACAAAGTTATTAACACTGCATTGGAATATTATTACAAATAAATGGACGAAAAGAATATAATTTTATAATAGAGCTCGGAAATAAGTGCTTATTTTAAAAATCCGTTGAAATATAACAAATTATCACACTTAAACTGATGCATGGTTGATGTTATAATGATACCCATTATAGAACATATGTTCTAAGGTGGTGCTCATGTCTAACATCTCATTATCTGAAAAAATTGAACAAGACCTATATGATAACAATGTATTTTTAGTATACGAGGATATGCCAGCGGGTATAAAAGGGCTGTACTGGGGCGACGAAAAAGACTTCCTAGTCATTATATCCCAAGCGCTTAGTACAAACGCTGAGAGACTTTGTGTGCTCGCAGAGGAAGCCGGTCACTATTATACGTCAACTGGAAATATTCTTGATTTGAATAATATTATGCACAGGAAGCAAGAACGCCGTGCTAGAGTATGGGCATACGAGCGACTTGTGACGCCTGAAAAATTGATTAGGGGTTGGCTGGATTACATCAGGACTCCCTGGGATCTAGCCGACTATTGTGGAGTGACTGGTGCATTTCTCACCCAAGCTCTTGAGTATTATAGACAAAAGCACTGGCCAACATGGCATGTTGATAAATATGAGATTAGTTTTGAGCCATTTAATATAAAAACTAAAGATTGATTTGAATTCGTCTAAAATACCATATTTTTGTAATAGGCTGGAAATCTATCCCAAATTGTTATAATATATATTATAGTCAAATTTAGTACACATTTTATCACCAATTCAATATTTTGAGAGGTATCACTATGTTAAAAAAAACATCGTTAGTATTTATTGTTATTTTAACCTTATCGTTTTGCTTTGGCTGCGCAAGTACTACATCAACACAGCCAACTGCAACACCTACACAATTAAGCCGCATGCATATAGATGATTTTAAAACAAGTTTTAATAAACGGGCCGGTTCTTTCCGGGAAGAGTTTAGTAATATTGAGTCTTCAAAAATTTTTCCTGATATGCCTAATATGAATGATGAAACATTAAAATTTTCGACCGATAGTGAGGGATTATTATGGTATAAGTATTCCTATTACAATTATGTTGTACTCATACGAACAAATGATAATGGCGAAATAAAATCCGTAGCGGTAAAAGATTATCTAGACATAGAAAATAGTGATGATAATGAATTATTATTACATGAAGAAAATATATATAAAGAGTTTTTATGTGACACTATCTGTATTAGTCTAACTAATTCTGGGCTAAGCGATGATAATTTAGCAGATTTGAAAACCGGCGAAATACTCTCTAATGGGAACTATCACATAAGTATGCCTAAGTATGATGAAACATATTTAAAGCAAGCAAATGAATATCCTGATGACGCAGTTGATTTCATGATTTCTTGGTCAGAATAAAAAAGAGCAAGTTATCCTGCTCTTCATCTGCACAAAGTTCATCTTATCCACATCAATCCTATATTATACGGAGATATAAATGAATAAGAAAAATATATTAATTGGGTTCCTGTTTGTAATTTTGGCCGCATCAATATTGCTCATATCGTCTACCCCTGCTAATACTTCCTCTACCCCGTCTTCTCCATTCAAACACACAAAAGATTTTCGCAATGCAGAATGGGGAATGAGCATGGATGAAGTTGTTGAAAGTGAGTCTTTATCCCCCATACAAATCAAATATGACACTATTGTCTACCAGACATACTTAGATTTTTTTGGCACTTTAACCAATATTGGATATACATTTAGGGATGATACCCTTTATTGTGGTACATATTGGATTGGCGGATCTTATTCCAATCCCACAAATAATAATATAAACGAGAATAAAGATATTATTAACACGGATAAACTTTTCACTAAAATTAATAATCAATTAATCGAATATTACGGAGATCCAGTTTCTAAAGAAGACTCGGAAGAATATTCTATTTACCGGTTTGAAACTGAGAAATATATTATTATAACAACTCTAATAATTGACGATTCAGTGATAAGCGTGAGTTTTATCGACCCCACATTTAACTAGCTTTAACAGTGATGTATCTGGCAACTAAATCTTATTCTTTGGAGGACAAACACATGAATAAAGATATTGAAGCAATTATTAACAACGCATGTTTACCACGTTTCTACAAGCTAATGCACATAAGGAGAAACTCACGTTCAGTCGAACATCCACAAGTAAAACCGTTTTATGAAAAAATACTTGAGATTGCAGAAGAAAGCGAAAAGCAGGAGGATCCTGTTCAACACTTTTTAGAAGCGAAAGAACGATTGATAAACGACATAGCGATACTAGCAAAAAAACAAGCCAATACTCCTCTATGTATTACTGAGTTAGTAACTATATTTATTTTTGGAGCTGTGTCATCAACCTTATTTTATCAATTTACTAATACTTTTTTGATACCATGGCCTTGCGATAGCCCTAACTTACAATTTATTATTGGACTTTCAGTTTGGTTAATAATATTGTTTATAATGTTTATAGCTTTTTCAATTATTAAAGCAATGCAACGTAATGAATATGAAAAAGTTGATATTGGAAAGATTATTGCACAGGTATGCAAAACAGAATGATTTTATGTACACAGTGAAGAGCAGGTTAATCCTGCTCTTCTTTATCTGCACATAGCTCGTCAAGCGTTACATCCAACGCCTTAGCCAGTTTCTTCGCTGTAGATACTTTGCACGCATCCCTTCGTTCAATGTCCTCAATTGTACGTACTGGAACATCAGCCAGTCGACTTAATGCTGGTATGCTTAAACCCTGCTTAAGTCTTATCTCTCTTACTTGCACCTTACTTTCCTTCTTTCTTTTTGATGATATTTTAATAAACAGTCTTGAATTATTTTCGTAAATGTTAGTGGAAATTTATTAATTAATATATTATCATTGAAATATTCTTTGTTAAAGGATGAGTTAAGGCGTGAGAAAATAAATATTATTATTGGGTTTAGATTAGAAAGAGAAGTGAACTATAGTTGGAAAGTTACATCAATCAATATAATAAAGACGATTTGAAAATCATGGAATTAGCCCTTGCCTGTAGAATAGCGGGGAGCAATAGAATTGAGCAAATAAAAAGATTTGCGCTTAAAGCAGGATATAAAAGAATAGGTATCGCCCACTGTATATCTTTAACTAAATTTGCTAAACAACTAGAAGATTATTTGATGGATAGTTTTGAAGTAGTCAAAATTGATTGCCAATGTGGGAAAATACCTTCCTCAGCACTTGTCGAAGGATCAAAAGGCATATCATGTAATCCAGCTGGTCAAGCGAAAATCCTTGCAGATTCTAACACTGAGTTTAACATATCTGTAGGGCTTTGCTTAGGTCATGATATAATTTTTAATAATAAATCAAAAGCACCCACTACAACATTAATTGTGAAGGATAGAACCAATAATCACAATGTGGTTGAAGCGTTTAATGCTCTGTGAGGGACAGCAATTATTTTACCTCTAATCAGATAGCTACGTTATAATAAGGATGTGATTACATGGCCAAAAAAACAAATACAACAATCAATGATAAAAACTATTATCGAATAACAGCCACAATCGGCATAGACAGCGAAGGAAAACGCATACGCAGGCAATTCTATGGTGCATCAAAGAAAGACGCAGAGAATAAGCGTGATGAGTATTTGAACGGCATCAAGAGAGGGCTTAACCTTGATTTTGACAAGATAACAGTTGGTGAGTTGTTTAAGGTATGGTTTGAAGATGTAATGCGTCCATCTGTAAAACTTAGCAGTTATAACAGATATTCGTCTGATTATAACCTTCGTATAAAAGATAGTAGAATTGCAACTATGCGTATAACAGATTTAAAACCAATACATTTCCAAAGCTGGTACAGCCAGTTAGCAAAAGACTATTCATACAATACTATGATCAACACAAATAAAGTCATGAATAAGTTCTTAAACTACTGTGTTAAGCAAGAATATATAATAAAGAACCCAATTACATTAATTGAATTCCCTGCACCACCTGACAATTTAATCATGTCAGATTCTGATGCTATTGTTACTCTGGACAAGCATGAAATAGAAGCTGTAAAACACTCAGACTTTATTTTTATTTTTGCGCTTATGACAGGGTTAAGACGTGGAGAAATATTAGCTTTAACTCATGATGATATTAGTGAAAAAGATATTCATGTAACCAAAACCCTTGGTGCAAACGGAGAGATCACCACACCCAAAACAAAGACAAGCATACGCAGCGTTCCTATAGCTAATGATCTACAACCTTTAATCAAACAACACATTATATCCGAAAAAGAAAAACACCTTAAAAGAGGCGTTCCATTTTCGACTTCTAATTTTTTGTTTTCTTCGAATGTTTGTACTTATATCTTGCCTCGCAACCTTAATAGAAGGTGGGCAACCTTCGCAAGCAAAAATAACATTAATAAACCATTTAAAACTTTACGTGCTTCTTTCTGCACCCTCTTATGCGAACGTGGTGTGGATATAAAAACCGCATCAGTTATCATAGGACACTCTACAATAAAAACCACAGAAAAGTTTTATGCTGCTGTAAAACAGGATAAGAAACACGAAGCAATAAGCGTGTTAGATGGGTTCATTTAAAACTATGGTGTTAAAAATGTGTTAAAATCACATTTGCCAAAAAAGTAAAAACCCCACAACCGGCTTGGTTGTGGGGTTTCTGGCAGCGGAACTAGGATTCGAACCTAGACAATACGAGTCAGAGTCGTAGGTGCTACCGTTACACAATTCCGCTCCATGGCACATCACACGTGTAATATTTTACAAAGCACGCAAAAGTTGTCAATATAAAAATGTAATCCCACGATGCCGTTTTCTAAGGTTTAATTACCCGCCTTAAAGCAGGTGGGTGCTCCGCCTAGCCCGTCAACCTTCCCCTGATAATAGGGCGTGATATTATGACGCGAACAGATGCTCCCGATATCAAAATGTAGGAATTAAACCGAAGCATAACAAACATCCCAGGATTATCATATCCTTTTAAATGCGCATTCATACTGCATAATTATTTTATTTTATCTATATGATATTGTCAATGCCGCAATTATATTGAATAAAGCTTTTTATTGGAAAAACGATCAAAAAAAGTTATAAGAGGGAAGAATTTGTTTCTACCCTCTTATATCACATGGAGGCACAATATTTTTAGTAGGAAAATACTTAGAATTTCCCTTGGAATTTAACTAGTTTCTCAAAGAAACCAGTTCTAAGTGCATTAAATCCTTCTTCAAACACTTCAAATAGTTCTTCATACAACGCAACATTCTTAGGAATGGGTTCAAATCTCTTATCAACTTGAACCATATTCTCAGCTGCTTCAAGAATATCTTTGTATATTCCAACGCCAACTGCCCCAATCATCGCTGCACCCAATGCAGTAGCTTCGCTAACCTTAACCGTTTCAACAGGAGCTCCATAGATATCTGCTTGAATCTGGTTCCATAAATCAGATCTAGCAGCCCCACCAGTAACTCTCAACAGTTTAAACTCAGGGAAGTTTGCTGCTTTAAGAGCTTCAAGCATTTGCTTCATCTCAAAACAAATTCCTTCCATTGCAGCACGATACATATCAGCCTTGGTATGAGCTAGTGTCATACCTATAAATGCAGCTCTTGCTTTATCCTCATAATAAGGACAAGCTTCACCAGCTAGCCATGGCATAAATATTGCTCCCTTTGCTCCTGGAGGTGACTGTGCAGCTTCTTTTGTTAATATCTCGTATACATCAACACCCATTAAATCGGCAGCACCGCTCTCAAGGTCACCTATAGTATTTTTCACCATCTAAATGCACTTGCTGCTGCGCTAGCATGACCTTCCATAGTCCACGCACCAGATGGATGTCCGAGCACATGGCAAGCAGCACTTGGATGGCGTACAGGTTTATCAGAGTATCCAATAACCAATCCAGCTGTACCCAAACAAATAGATGCTAACCCAGCTTTAACGTTACCAACACCAATAGCTCCACACTGCTGGTCACCACTACCAACGATTAATGGAGTTCCAACTGCTAAACCAGTTTCAGCTGCAACCTCAGCCGTTACTGTACCAACCTGTGTACCTGGCTTATAGTTATCTGGATATTTATTGATATCAACTTCAAATACTTCTGCCATTTTCTCATCATACTCAAAAGTATCAGCATTACAAATCTGCCACCAGTTTGCATCGTCAATATCATCATACCAGCCATCAGCACCCATCGCTTTAATCAATAGTGCCTGAGGACTTACCATTTTATAAGTCTTCTCATATAGCTCAGGATAATGCTTCTTAAACCAATAAACCTTTGTAGATGGCCAAACCGCTCCCTTTGGGAATCCAGTTACTTTATACAGCTCATCCCAGCCCATTCCATATTGAGCCATACGTTCTTCCATCCATGGATACATTTCAACGCCTCTTAGATCCTGCCAAATAAAAATTGGATGTAAGAAATTGTCATCCTTATCAACAGGCACAAAAGTTGATCTCATGTTCGTAAAGCTGACACACGCGATGTCTTCGCCTTTTAGATTACCCTTTGAGATTGCTGCTGCAGTGGATTTTAGTGCAAGCGCCATAAAATCCTCAGCATTTTGCTCAACCCAACCAGGTTTAGGATACTGTGTCGGAGTCTCGAAATATGCACTACTTACTTCATTTCCTTTTTCATCGACGATTACGCAACGAACTCCCATCGTTCCGCCATCAATACCGGCAATGTATTTACCCATTTTTCAATCTCCCTTCATTAATGAAATGCGTATGTTTTAACGCAACAGTATATTTATCTTCACCTGCGTAGACAAGACTACGCATACTATATTTCAGTATCCCTTAACAGCTTGGTCAACCCAAATTTATTCTACTCTTTAATCAAATCATTCTAAAAAAGAGTACAAGAAATAAAGGTATTTACCCCCACCAGAAAAATTTTATAGTTTAAATCGAGTTGAACGTATTAGACCAGTTATATTTTGTCGTATTATGAAAACCAGCCTAACACATTCAAACATTTAATGATATATAGAAACTACATAAGCTTCTTAAACAGTACTCCCCATTCTTCTCCTGTAAGCTGGACAGGGTTACCGCTCATACTAGTTCCGAAACACGAATTACCTAAGGTTTCAGCTAATTCTTCCGTAATTTCCATTTCCTTTAAGTCAGAAGGAATACCTATATGTGCATTCAATTCTTTTATAAACTCAATAGCATATTTAGTGCCTTCGCCTGGAGTATTCATGCGTTTTCCTGCAAAAACTTCTCCCACTGCATCATAGATAGTATTATCTTCTTTTGCATTGATCTCCATAACGTATGGTAGCGTAATACCAACGCCCAAACCATGCGGTATTGGAAAATATATATTAAGTGCCATGCCTAAACCATGAGCAGCTCCCAGTCCACTATTTGAAAATGACATTCCACCTAAATAAGCAGCCAGTGCCATGCCCTCTCTTGCCTCTATATCGGAACCATCGTCATATGCACGTCTCAGGCATTTTCCTGCAATCTCAAGTCCTTGCAAAGCAAGTGCCTTAGTTAGTGGTGTAGCTTTCCACGTAGCATATGCTTCCATCAAATGCGTCATAGCATCAATTCCAGCTACTGCTGTTACTTTCGGCGGAGCACTGACGCATAATGACGAATCTAATATGCAAAGGTTAGCTTCCAATTTATCATCACGAATACTGCGCTTGAATTTCTCTTTTTTAGAGCCAATAACGGCTAACTTAGTACATTCAGCCCCTGTACCAGATGTAGTTGGAACAGCAACAAATGGCAAAGACGGTTTTTCAACCTTACGTCCTGTTCCAACGTACTCAAGATAATCTTTAATAGGTAATCCATTTGTGATAACTCCAGCTGCTGCCTTACCAACATCGATAACGCTTCCGCCACCTATCGATATAACAGCATTACATCCAAATTCCATTGCCTGCTTTGAACAGTCATCAACATATGATACATCCGGCTCACCAACAACGCCTGTATATATGGTGTACTCAATCGAAGATGAATCAAACTGATTCTTAACTTTATCAAGTGTTCCATTATTAACAAACACTGGATCAATTACTATTAAAAACTTATCCCCAAAAGGTTTTACAAGCTCTCCAATTTCGTCGACAGCGCCTGTTTTAAAAACGGTTTTGCCTGGTGCAATAAATGTAAACTCCATTTTCTGCCTCCTTTTCTATGGCAGTGGGTTTTTGCAATATCAATTGCAAAAACCCCCAACCAAAATTTTGAGCTATAAATAACAACGAATATTAGCCTTTATACTCAGGAACGATTCCCAAATCACGCATTTGCTGCAAAGCGTCTATCATAGGTCCAGCTGCACGTGTACCAATTAGATCTGTTCCAGCCATTAAGAATACGTATGCATTCTGCGGACGAGGGAACTTAACTCCAGCAACCTTAGTCTTTGTCTTAGTGCCTTCACAAACACTCTTCATAGCTAAGAACTGCTCAAGTGTTGGGCCATGGAACTGTCCTGAAGATGTTTTAGCATAATCCATTCCAGTTTCAACAACTATCTTTGTAGCATCCTTGATCTGCTCATCAGTCAAAAAATCAATCTCCATAATAACTTTTGTAACTGCACCTTGCGCTGCCTTTTTAAAGTCAAGTAAATCTTGTTTTACAACGTCAAACTTTTTATCCTGAAGTGCGCCAATGTTCATAACTAAGTCAAACGCCTTAGCTCCCATTTTTACGCCTTGCTCAGTTTCAAAAGCCTTAACAGAACCAATACTTGCACCAAACGGGAAGTCAATACATGAACAAGGGAGAATATCAGTACCCTCTAATTCCTGACATACGACTGGAAGATAATAAGGTGCTGATACAACAAATGACATAGTATTATACTTTACCGCCATCTTTGCCCCTTCCCTAATGTCTTCTTCTGTCGAATTCTTTGCTAACACCGAAGGATCAAATAGTTTTCCGATATTTTTCTCGTTAATCTTTGTAAAATCAATTGCCATTTTTCAAATCTCCTCAAAAATAATATTGTTTATATGCACATTATAGCGAATATATATTCCCTAAAAAGGTAACCCTATTGCATGTTATTTTTTACTCTTGTGACTTATACATGAAAAATAATGAGCTTTTTCATACATACATACCTACAGGCTTTGCAAACCTGCATAAAATAGGCATTTTGGATTAAAATTTCAGGGTAGACAATAATGTCTACCCTGAAATTTTATCCTTGCATTTATATGTTTATCTGCTCTGCAACAAGTTTGCTATAATAAATCGTTACATTGTCTTTATTTCATTAATAATTGTATATAAATATGACAAAAAAAGTGGCAAGTACATACTTACCACTTCCTATATTATGACCTATTACTCTGCATATTTTTCTAGAATACTATTAGCGTCTTCTTGAATTAATTTTCTAAGCTCCAAAGGCTCAACTACCTCGCACCTTGAAACATATTTAATAGCCCAATATCTTACCTTTTGTGTTGATGATAAAAATCTGGCTTCAACATAATTATCCGATCTCTTTTTAAACTCAACCTCTTTGCCAAAGCAATCCACGACCCTACTAACTAATTCAGGTTTTATCTTAAGGGTTATAGGAGTCCATGAACCACCGCCCAAATGAATAGATAGTTTTGCATAATCAACGATTTCCATTCCAATCGAATAATCCTTAAGCTGTTTACATGGCACAATACTTTTGTCCTCAACCTTGATATTTGTAATAAAATCCAACCTATAGTGCGTTAATGTATCCGATCCAACGTGATTACAAATAACATAAAGTTTTCCGTTCATGCTAACTATTTGATAAGGGTTAACTAGATAGCGTTCTTCATCTTTTGGATAAAGCTTTTTATCCAATCCATATTGATTAAAGATAAAAGATATTTGCTTTTTCTGGGAAGTAGCCTCACCTATTTGGTCTATTGTAAAAAACAATTCCCGGTTTGCACTTCTCCACCAGTAATTCACAGTATGGATATGACTCATGCGTTTTTCAAAGTATACTGTTGAAAATTTGTTTATCTTCTCAATTAAATTCTTTGCATTGGAAGAAGTGATGTATTTTGATGACAACACACCATAAATCAAGTACTGCAGTTCAGCGTCCTCGAATTCTCTCTCCCTTAAGAAAAAGCCTTTTCCATTTTCTTCATAGATAGAAATGTCGTACCCGAAATCGCGTAACCACTGTATATTCCTTGTTACTGCCTTTCGTTCTACTACCATTCCATAGTCAGATATAAGTAGGTTGAGTATGTCTTTCATAACTAAAACATGATCCGCATCTGAATATCGCCTAAAAATTTGCAACAAACATAATGGCAGAACCTTTTTAGCGCTTGCAACTTCTCTTGTGTACTCTCTTGCTTCCATATTCAAGCCTCCTTTTAGTCACCCCAAATACCCCGCATGCTATTAAACTATTTATTATGGTATTTAATTATACCACATGAAAAAAAGACACCCTAACCAAAAAAGGTCAAGATGTCCCATAATTCTACACTTTATTTAGACGAGAGGCATCACTATTTTCGTTAATAACTCGCTTTCTTCAACCTCCCTTGGTGAATTATAATAATATTCGTAACAATGTCCAACGGCCTTCCTGCCCTGCTTTTCAATCCATTCTGCAAGCTCATCATATGCTGCAGATATACTGGAATAACTTCCTTTATACATACATGTGGCTTTATCTCCACCAGAAATCTCTCCAACCACAAAGTCGTCATTTTCGTCTACACTACCTGATATTACAAACCCAGCCTCTATCTCAAGTTTTTCAAAATCCATATTGTAATAAACAGCAAAAGGTGCATCAATTATTTCAGCATTTTTTCCTGCTAAATATGCAGGAATCTGCGAAAATGCCTTTGTCAACACATCAACAATTCCAGCTAGATTACTTACAGTCCTAACCACCATGGTAGGCTGAGCTTGGGACGTTTCAATCTTAAAATCAAATGCCATTATATTATCCTCCAACGTTTTTTTATATAATAACATCCCTAACTTGACAGCATACTGTCATGTTTGCATTATTTTTTTGCCACAAAAAATACCCTTGGAAATTTAAACAATACCTTTGAATCTGTCTGCTCTGGATAATAAACTTTTATCAAGTCATAAACTTTGCTTAAAAACTTTTCTTGCTCACCCTCATCAAGCTTGGCTAAATATGGTCTAAGACCCGTTCCTTTATACCATTCTAGAATACTATTCGAATCTTGCATAACATGATAATACGCTGTTTCCCAAATATTGACCTCCCTAAATTCTCTTGACAATACCTCATAATATTTTTTTATTGCTAAAACATTTTTAGGTCGAGCCCCGAAAAGTTTTTTTCTAAATTCAGGTAGCTTTGCGCACCGCTCAATTATCCTTTTTATTGGTTCGTCCTCATTGAACGGCATTTGAATCGCCAAAGCACCCCCTTTTTTTAATAACTTAGCCCAACTCATAATAATTAACTTATGATCAGGCAACCATTGTAAACAAGCATTTGAAAATACAATATCAAAATCAGTTCCTGCCTTTCCAATATCAACAGCAGCATCTAATTTTTTGAAATCGAAATTAGGGTAGCTTTTTTTTGCCTTATCAATCATTTCACTAGAATTATCCACGCCCAAAATATATGCATCATTGTACCGATTTCCTAAAACGGCAGTGCTATTACCTGGCCCGCATCCAATATCTATAATACGATTAGGCGATTGTATAGGTATCTTAGCTACTAAATCTTTAGATGGTTGCGTACGTTCCTCTTTAAATTTTAAGTATATATCCGCATTCCAATCTGACATCGTTACCTCCTGGATTAGTATATATAACACGAGACCTCGACCAAATCCGCCATTAGAACGAGACTGTTTGATCGAGGTCTAAACATAAATATTATGTTAAAGTCACTTTAGTGTTACTTAAAGCGTTCTTCCAAAGCATCAAGTTGCTTTATCAACTCAACAGGCATCTTCTCTCCATACGTAGCATAATGCTCACGAATGGAAGCAATTTCTTTCATCCAATTATCCTTGTTAACTTCTAGCAACTCACTCATATCTTCATCAGTAATATTCAACCCAGATGTATCAATATCCTTAGATGTGGGCATTAATCCGATAGGCGTCTCTACTGCCTTGCCTTCTCCGGATACACGTTCAACAATCCACTTAAGCACGCGGCTATTATCGCCGAATCCAGGCCAAATAAACTTGCCATCAGCATTTTTCCTAAACCAATTCACGTAAAAAATCTTAGGTAGCTTATCAGCATCCGTCTTCTTACCCATGTCTAACCAATGCTGCAAATAATCACATACGTTATAGCCTATGAATGGTAGCATCGCAAAAGGATCCCTACGAACCTGCCCAATCTTATCAGAAATAGCAGCGGCCGTGATCTCCGAACCCATAATAGATCCAAGGAAAACACCATGATTCCAATCCAAACTTTCATGAACCAAAGGAATCGTGCTAGGTCTGCGCCCACCAATCAAGATAGCTGAAATAGGCACGCCCTTTGGATCTTCCCACTCAGGAGCAATAGAAGGGCACTTAGCTGCAGGCGCCGTAAACCTTGCGTTAGGATGTGCAGCATTGCCTTCGCTTTGAGGAGTAAAGTCATTGTTCTTCCAGTCTATCAAATGATCGGGTGCATCGTATCCAATGCCCTCCCACCATACATCATTATCATCTGTAATAGCTACATTCGTAAAAATCGAATCCTCACGAATGCTTAGCATTGCATTGGGGTTTGAATCCATGCTTGTGCCAGGAGCAACGCCAAAGAATCCTGCTTCTGGATTAATTGCATATAGACGTCCGTCCTCACCAAACTTCATCCAAGCAATATCATCACCAATGGTTTCGACCTTCCAGCCAGGTATTGTTGGAATCAGCATAGCTAGGTTGGTCTTCCCACATGCGCTAGGGAATGCACCTGCAACATACTTAACATTGCCCTTAGGATCAGTTAAGCGCAATATTAGCATGTGCTCAGCTAACCAGCCTTCATCATGCGCCTGTACAGAAGCTATGCGTAGAGCAAAACACTTTTTACCTAACAAAGCATTCCCGCCATATCCAGAGCCGTATGACCAAATCATCCTCTCTTCAGGGAAATGGCTAATATATTTTTCTTCCATAGGAGCACATGGCCACGCAACATCTTGTTGGCCTTCCTCAAGCGGAGCACCAACAGAGTGCAGACATGGAACAAACTCTCCGTCATCACCAAGTACGTCTAAAACATTAGAGCCCATACGAGTCATTATCCTCATGTTAGCCACAACATATGGACTATCAGTAATCTCGACTCCAATCTTAGATATAGGCGAGCCGACCGGACCCATAGAAAAAGGTATCACATACATTGTTCTACCCTTCATACAGCCATCATAAAGAGCAGTCATCGTTTCCTTTAACTCATCTGGATCAATCCAGTTATTCGTAGGTCCAGCATCCTCTTGCTTTTTAGAAGCAATATACGTTCTATCTTCAACGCGAGCAACGTCAGAAGGATCACTCATAAATGCATAACATCCAGGACGTGTTTTTTCATTCAGCTTAGTCGCGCTTCCTTGTTCAACCATTAAATCAAAAAGACTATCGCGTTCTTTTATAGAGCCGTCACACCAATGAATTTTATCCGGCTTGCACAAATCAGCCGTTTCTTTCACCCAATCAAGTAACTTTTTGTTCTGTGTCATATAAATCCTCCTTTGGATTTGATTTTTTGCTTTTTACTTTTCTTTATTAATTCTATTACATGATCGAGGTAAGTGTCAACAGATTTTTGCAAGTTTTCGCTCCACATGTTGCAATTTTACTAATTTTTTTTCATTTATTTGCTTGTTTTTTTTTATTTAACCTGTTTTTTGCATTATTTAATCCGTTTCATTGCACCACATGGAGTATCTATTCAAAAATGTCAATAAGCATTTTAGCTTATAAGAATTAAACTAGCCCAAATATACGAACTGCGTTTGCTACAACAAAACATACTAATAATCCAACTATTGTAGGTAGCGCAAAAGCAAGAGCAGTCCATTTAAAACTGTTTGTTTCTTTTTTTATGGATAAGCAGGTGGTCGAACACGGAAAATGCATAAGCGTAAATAGTAATGTGCATAATGCCGTCAACCACGTCCATCCGTTCTGTACAAGCAACGCTTTCAATTCAACCAAACTACTTAGCTCAGTCAACGTGCCGCTAGATAAATACGCCATTATTATTATCGGTACAACTATTTCGTTTGCGGGAAAACCTAATATAAACGCCATAAGGATAATCCCATCCAGCCCAAACACGTTTGCAAACGGGTCTAAGAAGTTAGCGCAATGCATCAACACGCTTACCCCATCCACCTGCACGTTAGCCATAACATATATCACCACTCCTGCTGGAGCAGCTATAATGACTGCTCGCGCTAAAACAAAGAGGGTTCTATCAAGCAACGATCTAACGATAACTTTGCCGAACTGTGGACGTCTATATGGTGGCAATTCAAGAGTGAAAGACGATGGTACTCCCTTTAAGAATGTTTTAGATAAAAATTTCGACATAGCAAACGTCATAAAAATCCCAAATACAATAACGCCTGTTAATATTAGAGCTGAAACAACCGAATCAACAAACCCTACAGCCAACGATCCAAAAAACATTGATATTAATGCAATCATTGTTGGAAACCGTCCGTTACAAGGAACAAACACGTTAGTAAGCATAGCAATGATCCGCTCTCTGGGCGAATCTATTATCTTGCACCCTACCACTGCCGCTGCATTACATCCAAATCCCATGCACATGGTTAGTGCCTGTTTCCCGCATGCACAGCAACGTTTAAAATATTTGTCAAGATTAAATGCAACCCTGGGTAAATACCCAGCATCCTCAAGTAAAGTAAACAACGGGAAAAAAATCGCCATCGGTGGAAGCATAACGGCTACTACCCACGCGAGCACCTTATACATCCCATCTATCAAAACCCCACTGAGCCAAGCCGGCGCCCCTATCCATCCCATAAAATCAGTAAGCCCGTTGCCTATATATGTAAACCCTTGCGACAATAATTGCGAAGGATAATTTGCCCCTGTAATAGTGATCCAAAATATTAACGCTAACATGGCAAGCATGATTGGTATTCCTGTTTTCTTGCTTGTCAACACCTTGTCAATCCTTCTATCTCTTTTATAACACATGTCTACATCGGCGCTAACCACCTGTTTAGCGATATCACTTGCCTGATTCACCACACACGATGCAATAACGTCTTCAACACAATCGCTCGCTACACCATTTTCATACAAAAGCTCGAATCCCCTTTGTACCGCAACGCTCAGTTCTTCATTAGATAATATCCCCGCTTCCTGTTCATCTTTTTTACCACTATTCATAAATTTTAGTGCAGAATCGTCACCGCATAGAAGCCTAGTTGCTATCCATCGCTTTAACCTTTCATCACAACCAAGCTGAGTCAATGCATCGATAATTGGAGCCATCGAGAGTTCAACGGCACTTAAATATTCAATGCGTCTAGCACTATTTTTTTGTCTCTGTCTACAAAGGCTATCAACGTTATTCATTAATTCTGACAGGCCTTTTTTTGACCTAGCCGTACACCCAACGGTTGGACACCCTAACCTCTTTGACAATTCTTCTAAATTTATGTTTACGTTTTTCTTTTTCGCTTCATCCATAAGATTGACACAGACGACAACACGAGAAGTGATTTCGAGAGTTTGCAATACAAGGTTAAGGTTTCGCTCGATGCAAGTAGCGTCACAGACCACCACGACTACATCTGCATTATTGCTGCAAATATAGTCTCTTGCAATTACCTCTTCTTGTGAATGTGGCAAAAGAGAATATGTACCAGGTAAATCAACAATATTATATCTTCGTTTCTTATACGAGCAAGTACCACAAGCACTTTCAACAGTTTTTCCAGGCCAATTTCCGGTATGCTGCCGCAATCCCGTGAGAGCATTAAATACTGTGCTTTTACCCACATTCGGGTTGCCGGCAAGCGCTATCACGCACTCTTCATCACAAATATCAGCGCACCTTTTTTTATTTCTCCAACCCACATTCATTGACCTTCCTCCTTAGACTAATCATTTTGCAAGACCACAAAACATGCATCTTCTGATCGAATAGCAATTACTGCTCCTCGAATAAGATATGCAACAAACTCACCAGATGGACTAGATTGCACTGCTTTGATAACAGCCCCTTCGGTAAGCCCCAGATCAAGTAGTCGTCTTTTTATCTGTGAATTTGAATCTAAAAAAAACACCCTTGCACTTTCTCCAACTGGTAAATTCGCAAGCGTCTTAACCTTTTTATCCATCATGAGTCCTCCAACATAACTACAGGAATACACCTTTTCTCAAAACAGTTTATGCAAATCCTAAATCATATGTTACGTGCCATAGGCTAATGAACAGCATAAAAAACCGCCTGAATTATCAGACGGTTATAGTAATGCAGAAAAAGCTTCATATAATATTAATTTAATAAAAAACGTCGCAGACCACTAAATATAGTCTGCGATATCTTATCCAGTAATTTGCTAGTGATGCGAGTTGGGGTACATATCATATGAAAAATTAAAAGAATATAATTAACGTACTTAAACTTTATAAGTGATTACGCTTCTAATTAGTAGTCCTAATAATACGATGCATAACGTTGCTATCAAGGCTAATTTATTAAGAGTTTCATTCGTCTTCTCTTTCAATATTCTAGAAAATACAATATAAAGTCCAATTCCCACAACGCCCCCAATTGTGTTGCTAATAAGATCTGTTATATCAGTTCCACCAATTGCAAATATGGATTGTAATAGTTCAAATAATAAACTAACACCTGCTATTGGTATGATTTTTCGCCATAACGACCATTTAAACTTTATCATGCTCAAATACAATCCAAAGGGTATAAACACTATCATATTCAGGATCATCTCACTATAGTCTGGCTTATTATTTATAATAAGAGGTCCAGCAAAAGGTATCAAATTCAATCCTCTAAAATGTGGTAAATCATTAAGAGAGAATTGCATTTTAAATAAAATAATCCAGATTAAAACTAAAAAATACACAGTAAACAATCCGAATGTTAGTTTCACTTGACTGTTTTTGTTTTTTTTCATCTCTGCTCCATAACAAAAGCATATTATATAAATTTTCTACACTAGCTCTTGATTTTAGCCATTTTCACCGTGTATCAGAGTTTAAAACTTGATTAAAGTATATCTAATATTCATTAACGATTTATAGCTCTATTTTTCTTATATTTAAACCTACAATTAACTGCTGAGCATTTCACTGTTTTCATAATTTCTGATTTGGCCAAACAACTTTTTTAATATCCTGGTGTGCATGGTCATCAACGCAGCCTTACTTTTCCCCATTATCATTGCAATGTCTTTATAAGATAATTCATCAAAATCCCGCAGTTTAATTAGCTGTCTTTCCTTTGTAGAAAGCCTACATAGAAAAACCCATAATATTTCTTTTTCCTCATCAAAAAACAATTTTTCTAAGATTTCCTGAGTATCATCTTTTACGTCATAAACATGAAATGTTTTGACTGCTTTTTTGGTTTTAGTTCTCCACTTCATAATTTTATTAGAAGCAACTCCATATACCCATCGTTTAAAATCAATATATCCTTTATTCTGAAACAAATAGAACTTTTTATATCCCAATATAGCGATATCTTGCAAAATATCTTCTGCATCATTAGGACTAGATTTTCTGATTATATAATAAAGCAACTCATCAGATAACTTGCACCAAAAAGCAATAAATCGTTGTTGTTCTCTTATTCCCATAATACAAATAAACCTCGGCTTTTTATTCTATACTAATTTAATATAAAAATCAAATTTACCGCCGATAACCAGTACAAATCTTGAATTTTTTTGTAAGGTTTTGCGAAATAAAGGGATGTATATAGTGGAGAGGATAAATTTGTCCTTTTATACCCAAGATGAAACGGAGAATTTTATATGAATAGCATGAATAAAAAACGTGTCATAATAGTCATTTTTTCTATTATAGTAATGGTTTCCTTGATAGGTTGTCAGCCAACACCCGAAGAAACGTATATCGATGGAAACAACAACGGTAATTCAAACAATCCGCAAACCACGTTTAGTAGAGTGGATACTCCGAAAACGGTTAAAGAAACCGTAAAAAAAGGAAAGTTGTCTTTAGAAATAGACGCAAAGGTTACTTTGCCTGATACAAAAGAATTTTTTCTTTATCCTGCAAATTTCTTCGATTTCGATAACGAAGCGTTCCGCAAAAAAGCTATTTCTATCCTCTTTGGATCAGATAATATCAACAAAGTAAAGCTAAAGGAAAATAAACATGAGTATTATTACACACAAAAGATTGGTGATGAGGAAAGCTCATTATGTATAGATACTGAAAATAACGTGGCATCTTTCAGCTCTTACCTGATGCTTTCAGGCGAATCTATTGAAGAAAATATGTATACGGCAAACGAATCATTAGATATAGGGATGACAGAACCTCAGGCAGTTGAGCTGGCACAAAAAACTGTAAAAGACCTCGGTTTTAAAGATTTTAAGCCTGTGGATACAACTGCATTCGGAAAACTTAATAATCATGAAAAAGACTATTACGAAATTGTTTTCGAGAGATACGTGGATGATACTAAAGTAGTTAATGTAACTACTCAACATACCGCTCAAGATCCTGCACCGCTAGGAGACGAAATATACGTCACCGTAGGAAAAGGGGGAGTTTGGCATGTAAGTATTTATGTAGCACAGCTATCAGAAAAAACTGAGTCCGTTACCCTTGTAGGTTTTAAAGATGTGCTTGCAAATTTCAAGCAGTCCGGCTTAGCTAAGCTAAGTCAATACTTAGCCATGGGAGAAAAGCTAACCGTTACAGAGATTCAGTTAAGTTACGTTTATGCCTATTCTAAAAATAATCAACAATATACTTTAATTCCAGCATGGGTGTTTTTCTGTGAATTCGAAGACAATACAGATGGACAAACCTCTACGTATTATATGGACATTTCATTTGATGCTAGAAATGGATCAATTTTGAACTAAAGAACGGGGATGCAAAATGACAAATATAATAAAAACAGATTTTAAAAGAGTATTTAAATCAAGTGGAATCTACGTTGCAGCCTTCATTATTTTTTTGCTGTTACTTCAAGAAGGCATCGCCACAGGGCTTATGGATACAATAACAAACGGAACAGGAAATACAAGCGTTGAATTATTCGGAATGACCGTGTTCTTTTCATCAGTTATTTTACTTTCTCCGCTATTATGTACAGTTCCTTATAGTGTTTGCTATTGTGATGAATACGCACATCATTGTCACTATTATTTCATGCAAAGGAGCCATGGTTATAAGAATTATGCCGTCTCCAAACTATTCGTTACTGCACTTAGTGGCGGATTGGTAATATTCTTGCCAATGTTGCTTTACGGAGTTATTTGCCAGCTAGCGTGCGTTCCAGTAGATGCCAGTAACCCTGATCAAGTATCAGCTCTTAGTTCATCAATATGGTATTTCTTTGAAAACACCAGTGGTGGATTTGGATATATATTCATGCAATCACTTTTCTTCGGTCTTTTCGGCAGCGCCTGGGCACTAGTAAGCCTTGCAGTATCTGCATATGTACCAAATAAATACATAGTTTATGCATTACCATTAATTGTATGCTATACGCTGAATTATATTTTTGCTCGCTATGATATTAATTTTTTAAGTCCTTTTCAAAGCTATGACCCTACGACAAACTATTTCAACAACACCAATGCGATTTGGGGATTTGTCTATATGCTAGGCTATCAAGCCATTATAATTACCATCTCCTCCTTCGCTTTTATAAAAGGTATTAAAAGGAGGTACCGCCATGGTTGATGTCAAACATGCATTTAAATTCGCCTTCTATAATTTGAAAAAATGGCATAAAAATCCTCGTATTATTATTGCCTTTATTCTTTTAGGCTTGCTGTGTCTAACACTAACAGATAGGTTCATTTCTTATGCTACCGACATGGGGATGGCTATTCAGGTTTTTGAACCATTTATAACCATATTTACCAACGGATATACCATGATTTATCTATCTCTTTTGATCCTGATAGTATTCAACGATGTGCCCTTTTTAGAAAACGGATTACCCTATTATTTAATTCGTTCCAATAGAAAAAGCTGGGTCATGGGACAACTTCTTTATGTTGCTATCACTTCTATTATTATGATTACCTTTTCGCTTTGTATCTGTATACTTGCAGGTTTTAGCAATGCCTTTATTGGAAATATATGGAGCGAAGCTGCAGTATTTATAGCTAATGGCGGTGCGCTCGCTAGCGCAGAAGCCCCATCAATGGTATTACTATTAAACAGTAACCCCTTCACCTCCATGGTTAACATTTATGGACTAGTTTTGCTTTATACACTTCTGATCGGTTGCATCATGTTTGCAGCTAATTTAATTCGAAGTAAATATACAGGGACCCTCGTAGTAGGCATTTTGATTTTTTTTGGTAATATCAGCGCAAGTTGGTCTGAATCAATATTTGCGTGGTTCTCAATATTAACTCACGCAAATTATTCCGCACATAATTTTGGTGGAGCAGATACAATTCCCACAATATTATTTTCATATATAGTCTTCGTAGTTCTGATCCTTGCTTTAGCTATAATCTCATATCTCAAATCAAGGAAGTATCAATTCTATTTTAACGGTGAACAGCCATGATAAGACATATAAAAAACGAACTAAAAACAATGTACCCAAAACAATATATGTTGATTTGCGCCGCAGTTGGGCTGTTCCTTTCGTTTCTTACCGTTACAAATAGCCAGCAAATGTTATCGGCTGGAGATTTGCTGATGGAAGTATTAGGTGGTGTTAGAAGCGGAGTCAATTATGCCAGCTACACCAAGGCTTTACCGTGGCTGCTCATTAATCTTGCGTTTGCAGGTGTAATACTGCTGTACTGTAATACAGAAATCAACCACAGAATTCATATGGTTCTGTCCCGGTATTCCTCATATTCCCAATGGTGGAACTTAAAATTCATAAGCGTTTTGTTGGGATCTTTGATTTACGCTTTGGGATCCATACTTATAGTTGCCGTAACAGGATATATGAATAGCGATATCTCGTTTAGCCTATCGGGTGAATACGCTTTTGCATCTATTGGCTGGCTAATTCCATTACTTATAGTATCCTACTGCCTCTTTGGAATCCTAATACTATTCTGCTTTACAGGGACAGCAAATATCAAAACAAGCCTGCTAGTCTATGCTGTTTCAATGATCGTGCCAATCACAATTAGCTGGATTGTTCCCGAATTAGCAGCTTGGCTGTTTGGCAATTGGGGGATGTTGAAAAAAAGTAATGTTATTGATACAGTTTATGGATTTTCACCGGGACTTGTCATTTCTATTCAAGTATTACTAATAGCTGTGCTTTATTTTAGCGGTAAATCCAAAATGATTCTAAAAAAAATTTGCTATAGAGTTAGTATGCAATAAATGGAGGTTTAATTTATGTCAGATATAATAATTAGCTTGAAAGATGTTTGTATGGAATTTAATTCTGAACTAGTTTTAAAAAACGTAACCCACGATTTTAAAAAAGGGCAAATCCACGGAATCATAGGAAAAAACGGTTCAGGAAAAACAGTAATGATGAAATGCATTTGTGGTTTTTTGCTTCCAACTCAAGGAGAAATCCATGTGCAGAATAAAAGAATCGGTAAAGAAGTAGATTTCCCTGATGATATAGGAACCATTATTGAGGTTCCTGGGTTCCTTCCCTATTTCAGCGGATATCAAAATCTTCAAATGCTTGCATCTTTGCAGAACAAAATCAACAAGGAACAAATAATAAAAACACTAGAACGAGTAGGCTTAAATCCCAAAATGAAGAAAAACGTTGCAAAGTATTCCCTTGGGATGAAGCAACGTCTGGGTATCGCTCAAGCAATTATGGAAAATCCATCTCTTCTTATTTTGGATGAACCTATGAACGGCTTAGATAAACACGGTATTAAAGACATTCGTGAGCTATTAATGTCTTTAAGAGATGGAGGGAAAACCATCCTATTAGCAAGCCATAGTGCCGAAGATATCGACTTACTCTGCGATACGATTTGTGAAATGGATTGCGGAGAACTCACTGTAAATAAGTAAAGCGTACTATGCTCCAACCATAGTCACTAATATACAAAGGAGGATTAAATAATGGGGAAAATAAAAAGGGGATTGGTTGCTGCATTCGTGAGCATAATGGTACTTAGTTGCTTTGCTACGCCAGCTCTTGCCGGACGCACCGTTGACGAGTACGCTTTTCATATGTACGACAGAAATGAATCAGACTCAACTGGTGTGTTCAGCAACGTTTACCCTTTCTACATTGCAAAAGTATACTCTTATAAGCCAGCGGCAATTCGTTGTGATCATTACTACGGTGGATCATACAATTTCAAATCTACGCTATACCGCGACAGCTCTCACAGAGCGACTACCTATGCATGGCTAAATACCGGCCTTAGATGGCAGCCAACATATGTCAATGGTTATGGCGCAAGTGGACAAACCTTTAAACTGTGGGCAAGACGTGATAATCGTGAAACAGTCTTCCACACTTTAGCCTTAGGAACATGGTCTCCAGATAACAAAAACTATTAATATAGAAAAAAAGAGACGTGAGTTGGACGCGTCTCTTTTTGATTTTTTCATTCATTTAAGAAAGAGATTGTTTCACCCATAAGATACCGGAAAGAAGGAAGAATATAGTACATTACAAGCATTCTAACATTTTTATCCATCATGAGTCCTCCAAAACAACTACAGAAACACACCTTTTCTCAAAACAGTTTATGCAAAACTCAACATCGGCAAAAAAAGACCACCTGAACTATAAGACGGTCAAATAATTAATAAAACAAATACAATTAACACAGGTATTAAAATGTTTATTTCAACCTGTATTACCCTAAGTTTCTTGATCTCATACAAATAAGTATTGTACACCAAAGTATTCTGGGTTACAAAAACAAAGGCTTTGAGCTATCAATTAGACCCAGATTGAAAAATAGCCGTAATTAAATGTTCCGCTACCATGTTTTAATTTGCCTTGTGAGTTTAACTCGTGAAATGCATTTTTCATATCCTCTATTATCGATTTTGGCACATTCAAATCATGATGAGCTGGAAACACTTTTTTTACATACAGTCTTGATAGTTTATCGATAGATATTAAATAGGCGGCCGGATCAGTGGAAGGGAAATATGCAAATAACGTTCCTATGTAAATTAAATCGCCAGTGAATAAATATCCCTTATCTTCTTCATAAAAACACATATGACCAGGAGAGTGCCCCGGTGTATGCAAAACTTGTATTTTTCGACCTCCAATATCAATAATATCTTTATCTCTAAGCACCTTAGTTGGTGTGCCTTGAAAAAACTCATAGTTATTAACATTAAAATCCTCTGGTAAATCACAGTCCTCAACAACAAAATCCCTAATTTGTTCTATCGTTAAAGGAAATTCCCCTTGAAGCCAATTCATTTCATTTTCATGAACGTAAAAATCGTGAAAATATTTATGTCCGCCAATATGATCCCAATGTATATGTGTTGCAACGGCGATAATAGGTTTATCGGTAAGATTTATTACCTCGTCATAAATGTTTTCAATGCCTAAGCCAGTGTCAATTAGGAGACTATATTCCCCCCCACATAACAAGTAACTATGCGATTCTTCCCAATGCCTATATTCACTAAGAATATGGGTATTTTCATCAATATGTTCAATCGTGAACCAATTACTCATTTTCTAATTCCTCATTTAATACCTGATGTAAAAGCAACAACTATATATAATAATTATACTAGAACCTCGATTTTTCATAATTATAAGGTATGCTCGTCCCAACAACGACATCTTCTATCTTCTCAATAATCAGCCAATCATCCATATTCCCTTGATGATCAAATGCTAATGGTGGTTCAATTACATTAATATTATCAAATTCAACCAAACACAAACACTTTTTATGCCATCGCTTTTTCTGTTTATCGGTTAAATGCAATTTGCTTTCATTGTCACTTAATACCTTCGTAATTTCTTCCTCTGTTAGTTTTACATAGTTTTGAACAGATTTTACTGTCGCATGGACAGCTATATGCGCAGTCCCTTTTTCCATAAAATAAAGTGTCTCACCCTGAAAAACCCGACTATGTGGTATTTTGCGACCCGCCGCACCTCTTACAACCATTGTTTTTACCCCGGATAAGATTTTATCCAGAACACGTTCCCCTTTTTTGCCGGTATTATCGCAATATACTAAATGCACCATTGCTTTTCCCCTCATTTCACTCTATGCAGTATTATTCGAAATTACCCTCATCAAAAACCATACTAAATTATACCATAATATTGTCTTGTTAGAAGCAAAAACAGGCCAACATACGCTGACCTGTTTTTGCTATTATTCTTTATAACCATTTTGTTACATTCTAAATTTGCAGCTTATCAATTTCTCCATTCATGATATAGGGCAAACATTGCTGTATTTTGTCAATAGACCAATCCCACCATTTTATCTGTTGTAATTTTTTAATGGTTTCTTGGTCAAAACGTCTTTTAATCTCTCTAGCAGGAATACCTCCAACTACTGTGTATGGAGGGATATCTTTTGTTACAACTGCTCTTGTTCCTACAATTGCGCCATCACCAATATTAACGCCTGAAAGAATAACTGCATCATATCCAATCCAAACATCATTGCCAATTACAATATCACCTTTGTTATCCCATGCAGACGAAATCTGTATTTTGTCCAAGTCCCATTCTTCAAAAAATATTGGAAATGGATAAGTCGAAAGTGATTTAAGCGTGTGATTAGCACTGGTAAAAACGAACTTTGCTCCACAAGCAATAGAACAAAACTTCCCAATAATCAACTTGTCATTATTTACAGGATAATGATATAACACATTGTTTTCTTCAAATTTTGTAGGGTCACATACAAAATCATTATACATAGTATAATCGCCGACAGTAATATTGGGGTTTGTAGTGACACCTTTCAAATATACTGTATTAGCATCATTGTTCCGTGGAAATATTTTTTTATCTGGAATAGCCATACAATCCTCCTAATTATTTTTTTATTAAACTATTCCAGTAACTACAATGCAATTTTTCATTTTCATCACCTGCCAAAAATAAAGTAATATGAACTATATCTAATTATATTTTATTAAAATAAAAAAAACAAAGTGCCTTGAACCACAACGGGTTCAAGTAACCTGCTTTTATTTTGCCTTGGGGTTATGTTGCAATTTTTCGATAACCATTTCCTGTTTGAAATGCAACAGACCGAAACCCATCAGTTTCTCATTATGCTTAATACTACAAATTCTGTTTATATTCCAATCCCATTTCACTTGCTTGCTTACCATAACAGCCCCAATTTTCAAGAGGCGGTTCATTTATAATGATGAGTATATCCGTTGGGGCAATCTCGAGTTTTTCACCCAACAAGCGTGTAATTGCTTCAATAACAACAAGTTTTAGCTCTTTGCTTCTACCCGGTAATATTGTCAATTCAATCAATGTGAATTTATCGGTTTTTAATGCTCTCCGTTCAAAACAATCTTCGTCTAATTCATATAATCTTTGAAAACGGTCATCATCTTCAATGTTTAGTGATAGCATTAACGCTTCATGGATAGTTTGCAAAAGAGCATGTTTGTATTCGTATGATTTTCCTTTTTATATTTCAATTTTAACTAATGGCATAATTAGCAACTCTTTCCCGATTAAATGATCTGTACTTCTTTAAAATGTCCAATAAATTCTTGTTAGCCTATATTGACCCAGAACTTTATAATCATTATACCATGCTTTCCCATATAAAAAAAAGACATACGCCTCCCTAAACGGAAACTATGTCTTTCCTTGGTGCGAGAAACAGGACTTGAACCTGCACAATCTTGCGATTACTAGAACCTGAATCTAGCGCGTCTGCCAATTCCGCCATTCTCGCATAATGGTGGGGTTAATTGGACTCGAACCAACGACCTCTACGATGTCAACGTAGCGCTCTAACCAGCTGGGCTATAACCCCATAACCATAACGTAACAACTACTTATTATACCCAATTCAACAAAAATTGCAAGTTATTTTGGCTAATTTCGGTTTATTATATGCTATACTAAGCATAGGAGGGATGCAAAATGTCTGAAAAATCAAATGACCAACAAACGGCAAAACTATGCTTACTATTAGTAATGCATAAGTTAAGCGTACCCCTTCCTCGTCCCAAACTTGAAAGTATTGTAGCGCAACATAGCAGATTACATTATTTTGATGTATCCATAGCCTTCCACGAGCTCCTTGAATCTAAGCTTATCCTGGAAGAAAAAACAACTATAGGCAAATGCTACTCTATTCTAACCGATGGAGTATCCGTTATACAAAGCATGGAAGATACGATTCCCACTTTCATAAGAAAACGCCTGCTAACCTACTTAGAAGACAATTCAAAGCAAATTCGTCTATCATCCGATACAGGATCTAGTTATCGGAGAATAGCCGAGAACCAATATCTTGCAGAACTTTGGATAACAGAGAACAACGTTGAGATCATGAGGATTCAATTAAACGTTCCTACTGATACCGAAGCAAAAAATATGTGTGAAAATTGGCAAGACAATGCACCGACTTTATTTGCTACCATATTTACCACCCTTGCGCCTATTAAAAAAGACAATGACGCTAAATAGTCCTGCAATATGCAAGGCCTCGTGGTTCTTTCCGTGTGCGAATACAGTCTTTGACATTGCCATCATAATCAATCCACATTATCTTTGCATCAATCATGCAACTAATCATTACTCCATCGCCATTTGGCATTAACAACAAGTCATCTGGCATGGAACAAATGTTACATTTTTCCCTTACTATAAAACTTTTTTTGTCCACGATATATAACTTACTAGACGAAACATCCACTGCCATTATAGTTTTATCGGCAACAGAAATTGCAAGTGGCATAGTGTCCATTTTTATTTTTTCAAGAATCTTTCCATCACTGTCGTCTAATAACGCCAAAAATCCATTTTGCTCATCCCCGTTTGGAAGCAGCGAGCAAACCAGCTTAGAATTTAACAACTTTATTGCATGCATAGGTCTATTCGATAATTTATATTCGTTAGTAATATTTAACTGCTCATCTAGACTTATTATGCTAGATAAACCCATGCAACAAAGCAGTATTGTTTGATTTGAATAATTCATTGAATACGGAAATCCGGATAATTTCATACACCCACATGCATTTAACGAATTTCTATCAATACTCCACAAGCTCTCACTTTCAGCACAACACACAACAATTGTATCATCACAAATACATATATCAGTTGGTGCAGCTCCAACATAGACAGTTTGAACCCATTTTTTCTCTTTTACATCTATTACCCCAACACAGTTTGCATAAGTACAGCTAACCAGCAAACGTCCATATTTGGGATCAAAGGCTAAACGCCTAGCCCCTAATGCCTTTAACCCTGTTTGAGCGGTAATGTCTAATGTATCCACCTCTAAGAACGGATCTATTTGCAATATGCTTAATATATCCTCGCCTGCATGTGCCACCCAAACATATTCTCCCATGCTAATATTGCCCTCCTGTCATAAGTCCTTTCGCCATATTATGCAAAAACACTTGGTTAGGGCACTTTTATCCGTCTATAATTTCATTTTTTTGCAGAATGTTTAGCATTTTTCCTGCTAAATATAAAGAGCCAGCACAAACAATTAAATCTACATTCATATCACAAGCTTTATTTAATGCAACCATTGGACTTTGTTCACAATATGCTTTCATACCAAGGTTGTGAAACAACATCATTACTTGGTTTGCAGGTTTTGTATGTTCAACGCTAGTTGCTATAACAACATCAAACACCTTTGAAAATTCAACTGATATGCTATCAGCGTCTTTTGCATTTGAGACCGCACAAATCAACACTTTTTTTAGCTTAGGAAAATATTTTTTAACCTCATTCACCAAGCTTTTTACTCCATCTTCATTATGCGCGCCGTCAATTAGTATATTTTTCGCTTGATAATCAAATAATTCAAACCTACCCGGCCACTTTGCTTTTTTTAAGCCTTGCTTTATAATGCATTCCCCAACACCCATATCAAAAGCAACGTTGATAGCAGAGATCGCGTTCATGACCTGATATCGTCCCATCAAACTTATTTCAACATCGCTTAAACAAACGTCCCCAATATAAGCATCAAATACCGTTTTATTTACTTCCATATATCGTATACACATATTACCTGCCTGTAAAAACTTAGATTTTGCTTTTGTCTTATCTATGGCTTTTTTTATTTCTATATAAGCTTGATACTCTTGTGGATATACTATTACTTTTACGCCTGGCTTAATTGCTCCTGCTTTATCTCTCGCAATCTCAGCTATGCTATTACCTAATCTTGCTACATGATCTATAGAAATGCTCGTAATAGCTATATGCGATGGCTCAATAACGCTAGTGATATCACTAGCGCCCCCCATACCAGCTTCGATTATTGCAATATCGACTTGCATCTTACTAAACCACAAAAAAGCCGTAGCAGTAAAAACCTCAAACGCGCGTACTTCACCATGCTTATTTTTTATTTTATCTGCAGCTTGTAAGACTCTGTTAAGCAGAATAATTAGATTGTCGTCCGAAATATTTTTGTGATTAATTTTAATACGCTCGTTGAATTCTTCAAGATGCGGCGATGAATATATACCCACTTTTTTACCGTCCTCTACCAAAATGGACGACAAAAAAGCACAGGTTGACCCTTTACCATTAGTCCCCACAACATGAACCGCTTGATAATCTTTTTGCGGATTATCCAAAACATCAAGGAGCGCATAAAAGCGCTCCTTGTTTCTTTGAAACTCTCCGTTTAATGAATAGATTTTTTCTATTAGCTTGCCTAAACTCATGGTTTATCCTTTCAGGCCGCTTATTCTTTCTTGTATAGTAGTCAACATACCCTCATACTTTTTGATCTTTGCGCGTTCTGCCTCGACAACCTTTTCAGGTGCCTTAGCTACAAATCCCTGATTATTTAGCTTAGCATTAGCACGTTTGATCTCGCCTTGTAGCTTTTCCGACTCTTTTTGTAAACGCTCAACTTCTTTTTCGATATCTATAAGTTCAGCGAGCGGAATAAACACTTCGCAGGTGCTACACACAAGCGATACAGCGTTATCATCTACGCCTTCTTTATCTTCCTTCACCTCAACCGAACTTGCCCATGCAAGCTTTTCAATATATGACGTAAGGGGAGCATAATCTTCAATCTGCTTAGTGACAAGCATAACCTTTGCCCTAACCGAAGGCACAACATTCATCTCAGCACGAACGTTTCTAACGGCACGAATCACCTCCATGACCTCAGATACAGCATAAGCTTCTTTTCCAAACACAAACTCATCAACTACTGTCGGCCATGGCGCCATCATGATAGTATCGCTTGAACCAGGCAAATGCAGATATGCTTCTTCGGTAATAAACGGCATAAACGGATGCATCATGCGTAGCAAAGCGCTTAACACATACACAAGTACCGACTGTGCCGTTTCTTTCTCCTTTTCATTATCCCCATACAACCTCGTTTTAGCCATCTCGATAAACCAATCGCAATACTCGCTCCAAATAAAATCGTACAGCTTTTGAGCACAGATCCCCATTTCATATTTATCCATATGTAGTGTAATCTCGCTTATTAGACTTTGCAATCTGGTCAAAATCCATTTATCCGACATATCCAAATCTTCAGTATTAGGTGTTTTAACCGTTTGGTCAACGTTCATCAAAACAAACCTTGATGCATTCCAAAGCTTGTTTGCAAAATTACGCGTAGCTTCAGCTTTGCTCCACGAGAATCTCATATCGTTACCCGGTGATGTGCCATTTATCAGAGAAAACCTAAGCGCATCAGCACCGTACTTGTCAATAACCTCAAGAGGATCTATTCCGTTTCCTAGCGACTTTGACATCTTTCGTCCTTGGTCATCTCTAACTATTCCATGAATCAAAACCTCGCTAAACGGTTTCTCCTTCATTTGTGAGTACCCAAATACTACCATTCGAGCTACCCAGAAAAAGATTATATCGTATGCTGTAACAAGTACGTTTGTTGGATAAAAGTAATCTAACTCAGCAGTGTTTTCTGGCCATCCCATGGTAGAAAAAGGCCATAATCCTGAGCTGAACCATGTGTCCAAAACGTCCTCATCCTGCCTTAAACTTCCGCCGCATTTGCACTTATCAGGTGGATTTTTTGTAACATATATTTCCTGGCAATCATCGCAATAATAAGCCGGGATACGATGCCCCCACCATAACTGACGTGAGATACACCAATCTCGTACATTCTCCATCCAGTTAAAGTATACTCTTGAGAATCTATCCGGAACGAAAGTAATATCACCTGATTTAACAGCTTTAATTGCGGGCTCTGCCAACGGTTTCATGTCAACAAACCATTGCTTAGAGATAATAGGCTCAATAACAGTACTACAGCGATAACAATGACCAACGCTATGATTATACTTCTCTTTTTTAACTAATAACCCTAGTTCTTCAAGATCTTTTTCAATCATCTTACGGGCATCAAACCTGTTCATACCCTGATACTTGCCGCCGTTTTCATTAATAATAGCGGCATCATCCATAACGCGTATTATCTCAAGACCATGTCTTGCTCCGACTTCAAAGTCGTTTGGATCATGTGCAGGCGTCATCTTAACTACACCAGTACCAAACTCCATATCAACATACTCATCAGCAATAACTTCTATCTCTCGGTTCATAAGAGGCAATATAAGATTTTTGCCGATCAAATGCTTATATCTATCGTCGTTAGGGTTTACCGCAACACCAGTATCACCTAGCATAGTCTCGGGACGAGTAGTAGCAACTACAACTCCATCGCCGCCATCCACCTCTTTGTATCGAATATGCCAAAGAAAAGAATCCTTATCCTCATGCTCAACCTCAGCATCAGATAACGCAGTACAACAGTCAGGACACCAGTTGATTATCCTGTCACCTCTATAAATAAGACCTCTTTCATAAAGATCAACAAAAGTCTCAACAACAGCATTGTTACAGCCTTGGTCCATTGTAAAACGCTCGCGTTCCCAGTCACACGATGTCCCTAGCTTTTTTAGCTGCTCTACTATTCTGTTACCATATTTTTCTTTCCACTGCCACGCTCGTTCTAAGAATCCATCTCGCCCGATATCATCTTTTGTCACACCGTCCTCAGCCATTTGCTCTACGATTTTCACTTCGGTAGCAATGCTAGCATGGTCAGTGCCTGGCATCCACAGCGTACAGTATCCCTGCATACGTTTAAACCTAATTATTGCATCCTGCATAGTGTTATCCAATGCATGTCCCATATGCAATTGCCCTGTAATATTAGGTGGCGGGATCACTATAGAAAACGGTTCTTTATCCTTATCTGGCACAGCGTGAAACAGCCCTGCCTTTTCCCACTTTTCATATAGTCTATCCTCAACCTTAGCAGGGTCATAAACTTTTTCCATCTCTTTGTACTCTGGCATCTTTTCCTCCATAGAATTAAAACCTAATTAAAATTTAATGAGTCCTAATATTAGTATTCCACCAACTATAGCCGTAAACAATACGATCATTTTAGACCAATACATAAACCCCTCGAACTGCTCTTTGTTAAAGCCCCTCATTCTAGCAAAACTTTTTGAGCCAAATGAAAATAACGTTGCGATTACCAAAAAAACAATACCCACTATTTGAGAAGTCGTTGCCGTTTCAAAAAATTCCATCTTTCTTCCTCCTAAATAAAAATACAAAAATACGCCGTTTCAGCCTAAAAGGACGAAACGGCGTTTCGTGGTACCACCTTAAATTCAGATGCGCAAAAGCTACATCCCTCATCTACGCTATAACGTGCGCTACCCGTCTCATTAAGAGCCCCTTTACTCATACGAGCTAAGATGCGACCCTTCACCAACTATTTGCCTTGTACGCCTTCCAGCCAAAGGGCATACTCTCTTTTTAATGGCAAGCTATTTAGTTACTTCTTCATCTTGAGTTTGTGTTGAATTATCCTCTTTTTGATCTTTAGACTTAAACACGTTCATAATACCATAACTAACCATAGCAGCAAAGGATATTCCAAGACCTACGCTTAGCAAGAATATATGGAACGGATAAACGTCTGGACTAAAGAACGACAGCACTACACCCGCAAAAAACGTTGCAGCTGCCACCTTCCCAATGACCTTAGCATACACTACCTGATTGCGTTTGGTCAACAGTAAAGCTCCCCCAATTATCATAATTAATTCTTTTGCCGTAGCTAAAATAGGAAATAACAACGGTACCTTCCCAGCCGAATACAAACAAAACAATGCAACTATTAGTAATAGCTTATCTGCTAAAGGATCTAACAACTTTCCTAAATCCGTTATCATGTCATATTTTCTTGCAATATAACCATCCAACAAATCGGTTGCGCCAGCCACTAAAAATATTACAAACGCAAGAGTATAGTTTGGTATCTGGAATACAAAATAAAATACTCCAACCAGTATAAGCCTAATAAGGCTTAATATATTTGGAATGTTAAGCATTCCAACATCAACTCCTAACGCTATCAACTCTGTTACAAATAATATTAATACATAATAACATCTTTAGCAAGCAAATACGCATCATCAAAAGACTTCTTTATTAGTGTTAAGCATAATTATCCTTTCCATAATCCGCCAAGAGCAGCCGTAGTCTTTACCCCGACTATGCCATCTTGTACGAGGCCCTTCTTACTCTGGAACTGTTTAACCCCGTTTGTCGTTCGCGGACCATAGATTCCATCGGCACCCGTTCCCCCAACATAAAATCCAAATGCTAACAATTGATTTTGCACATCACGTACATCGCTGCCTCGCATCCATTTATCCTTAAGCTTTAACAATCTTTTCAAGGTAAACGAACCATTTTCAATTTCGTGATCTCCTGGTGGATTCTCGTATTCAACGTCTCTTATCTGAAGCCATTCTTTCCATGGACTTCCACCTGCTGGAGACCATAACGGTGTTTCCACAACGCCTATCTTAGTGCCCGCAGCTTCGACAACCTTACCTGCTCCAACATATAATCCAATATGTCCACTCTTCCATACAGCTAATCCAGGTATGTCAGGTAAATCAGAAATGCTTCCTCTTTCTACGGCTTCACTCCTAAACGCCCATGATGACATGTCACCGTAATCGGATATCTTTGTGCGAATCGCTTCTATCAATAAGCCGCTGCAATCCACAACATTACGTCCTATCCACTTTTTGCAATCATTTAAAAAATATGATGCACTTTTTCCTGCACGTTGTATATTAGCCCATTTTTCAGCTAAATCCTTAGTATATACCTCTCCTTGTCCGCTGTAAACATATCCCCATTTTTCGCTAACGGCACGTTTTACAAAGTCTACCATTTCCTTTTGATTTATATCTGCCATAAAGAATTACACCATCCCTATCCTAAATATGCCCATACCACATAATATGAAGAAATAGCTAAATGATTCTTTTGTAAAACTTCAGAAATATATCTTTGATTTTTTCTTTGGATAAAACGTAATAATTTGCTTAATATACCTATGTAAAGCCTATACCACTCTTCCCCCTGTTACCATTATGACATCTCCAGTAACATAGCTTGACAAATCGCTAGCCAAAAACAACACGATTTTAGCAACTTCTTCAGGCTCAGCTATTCTTCCAAGTGGAACAGCCTTACTACGTTCTTTAATGTATTCTTCACCACTCATGCCGCTATAAACGGTGGATATCATTTCAGTATTAACTGACCCTGGCGCTAGCGCATTAACCCTTATATTATATCGTCCTAACGACCTAGATGCATACTTAGTCAAGCCAATAGCTCCTGCTTTGGCGGAGGCATACTCGGGTCCTGTATTCCCCCCGGTTACACCAGCTAATGACGCCATATTAACTATCGACCCACCACCATTATCTTTCATCACTTCAGCCGCAAACTTTGTACCAAGGAACATAGACTTTAAGTTAATATCCATTGTTCTATTCCAGTTTTCTTCACTTGAAGTGAATAGGTCCGTTGCTTTTGCTCCACCAGCGTTATTTACCATAACGTCCAGCTGACCCCATTTTACCATCGATTCATCCACTGCCCTGCGCATAACACCACTATTTGACGCGTCGCCTGAAATTACAATAACCTCGGTTCCAAAAGCCATAGCCTGATTTTTCGTATCCTGCATTTCATCAGTTGGACGAATGTCTAATAACGTTAATCCCTTTAACCCTGCCTCGCATAGCTTTATCGCTATAGCCTTACCAATACCTTGCGCCGCTCCAGTTACTATTGCAACTCTGCCCATTAAAGATGCATCATTCATAGAAACAGTTCCTCCTATATAAAAGTTATAATTTGATTTATGATATAGATAAAAACACGGTGTAAAATTATTGCTTTATACCATTATTAATAATATACAGCTTACAGGAAAGCCCCGCCAACAGCTGTCGATACCCAAATTAATATTTGGTTTTATTTATTGATCATAATACTCAGTTGTTTCACTTGATCATTTGTTCCTAATACAACCATCGTATCGCCAGGACTCAGAATTTCGTTTGAACTTGGGTTGAATTTAAAATTTTTATCGTCTTTTCCTTTTAAAGCAAGAACTATAAGGCCTGTTTGCTCAGGTATTTTTACCTCATGTAGCTTTTTACCCGCAATGCTAGAGTGAGACGAAATAATGACCTCTTCCAAATCTAAAACAACGTCGCCAGCGCGCGTTATTACATCCAAGAAAGAAATAACGGATGGTCGAATCAAATGCGCGGCTATCCTTTGTCCACCAATCTCACTGGGAGAAATAGTTTTATTTGCACCCGCTTTTAACAATTTATTGTGGGCACTTTGCTCCACGGCTTTTGACACAATGTATATATCTTCGTTCATTTGCCGAGCGGTGAGAACAGAAAAAACATTTTCTGCATCAGTCCCTAGAGCACATACTATGCCCTTTGCATTTTTAATTCTCGCTTTTTGCAGAATATCTTCATGCTCGGCATCTCCCATTACGGTTAAGACACCTGCCTGTTCTAGTTCTTCAGCACGCTTATCATCTTTCTCAATTACGACAAAGTTCGTTGCACTATCTTTTAAGCTCTTTATAACTGTAAGACCAACAGATCCAGCTCCACAGACGATGTAGTGACCTTCCAATTCTTGAATTTTTGTTTTCATACGTTTTCTCCTCCAAGCAGCATTAAATTCACCTTCAAAAAGTGAAGAAACTAAGCTAGTGACCCCATATCCAACCACAAAAAGACCTGAAAATATAATCAAAATTGTAAACATTTTTGCCGCTACGGTCATATCTCCAACTTCACCATAACCCACGGTTGAAATCGTTATAACGGTCATATACAAAGCATCAGAAAAACCTACGTTCAATAATATCATGTATCCAAATACTCCCGTTATTATAACAGCAAGCAACAATAGAGCGATCCTAGCAAATTTTTGATTAAGTTTCATCTACGCACCTCCACTGTCTCTTACGCGAATATGTCTATCGCATATACCGTCTCTCCCAAGAATTTAACATTATAAATATTGTTTAGCCATAAGGATTCTTTTACTGCCACACATAATCATTTATTGTGGTAAGGCAGCCTTAATAAAGCGATTATATCAATAAAGTTTAATCCTGTCATTCAATAGGTAATCCATGTTGTTTTAAAAAAGAAAGTTTATCCTAATCACCACGATTAAAAGTGATTTAATCATCCACAACCTGAAAAAAACCACAACCATATAGCCCCAATGGATCACGCCATTCCATGATTGCCCACTGACCACCCTCAAACATATTTTCGACTATACACATCATTTTGGCTTGTGTGAATTTGGCCTCAAAAAACTTTATTGTATTTTCACGGCCGCATATTGGTTCATTTGCAACCTGATGGTTAATAGCGTCTTACGCGTAGAGAAGCGATAGTGCTTGTGCATCAGCCTGATTCAACGCATCAACAAACTTATTCAAAGCCTGTTTTGGTCTAATGATTATTGCCTCCTATTTTTATGGATAAATACATAACGTTTTTATTCTTATATTATCATAGCTTTAATAACATCCATAAATTTCATGTGAGGACACTTTCTTACATGAAAAAAAGGGCAAAAGCTTACTGCTTTCGCCCTTAACTATTTATCATATTACACAATTACATTCAACATTCTTACCCTTATGTCAATGTAAAATCTTTAATTGTCTCAGTGATTAAATCACAAGTCATAAATTCCGACATAACACATCCGCCAACAGCACCCGCTTCCATGACTTGATTGATATTATACTTTGTAATACCGCCAATACCAAACACAGGAATCGAAACAGCGTTGCATACCTCTTTTAAAAAACCAATCCCTCTAGGTGGAACGCCCTTTTTACATTCAGTTGCAAAAATATGCCCCGCGACAATAAACGTTGAGCCTAGATTCTCGGCTTGCTTTGCTTCTTCAACGGAATGAACCGATGCTCCAATCCAATCAAAATGCTCAAGTTCATCTTTATGCTTCAATAGTAATGATACAGGCATTTGTAAATTATCTATGCTTAAATTTTCCGCTACCTTTATATTGGAATTGATAATAAGCGGGACGTCATATTTTCCAACTATCTCCTTGCATCGCATGGCAAGCATTTCATATTCGTCAGATGGTAAGTCCTTTTCCCTTAAAATAATTGCGTATGGCTTTGCCTTTGCGATATATTCAATTCTTTTTAAGAAAGCATCTTTGCAAAGCAGCCTATTTGTTATGCAGATAATCATTTTTTATACCCTTACATAATCTGTATAAACAGGTTGCAGTCCGTGTGCAACAATTGCTTTATGCACCTCATCTACACTTCTTGGATCAGAAATTTCGAATTGTTCATCACCTTTAGCTTCCTCTTCATGTCCGCCAACACCGACCTTAACGCCAGCTGATATCTTGGTTGCACACATACCTATCACATTATCACGAAAGCCAGCCCTCTCCCGCGTCGAAATGGTAATTCCCGCAAAAGGCATAAACAAACGATACGCAAGCATAACCTGCAAAAGTTGGGGTTCATGTACATCGTTTGGATTATTATCAGCATTATTTATGTATGGTCTCATTCTAGGGCAAGAAAAAGAAATTTCAGCATGAGGGTATTTTTGCTGTGTCAAATATGCGTGAATGCCCGTAGAAAAAGCATCCTTGCGAAAGTTATCCAATCCTAAGAGTGCACCAAAAGCAACGCCTCGCATACCACCTTTAATCGCCCGTTCCTGTGAATAAAAACGATATGGAAACACACGTTTATGCCCACTTAGGTGCATTTGCTCATACTTAACGGTGTTATAAGTTTCTTGATATACCGAAACAAAATCAGCACCACATTCACGTAAATAAGCATATTCATGCGAATTTAGTGGATAGATTTCTATGCCAATAGTAGAAAAATATTTTGTTGCTAATTTGACTGCCTCACCTATGTACTCGACGCTCGACATTTTCCTTGATTCGCCCGTCAAAAAAAGTATTTCGCGAAGTCCTGTTGCAGAAATAGTCTGCAGTTCTTTTTCTATTTCCTCCATCGTAAGTTTTGCTCGATGTATTTTGTTATGGCAATTAAACCCACAATACACGCAATGATTTTCGCAATAATTTGCAATATATAACGGGGTAAACATAGAGACTGCATTACCGAATTGCCTATTTGTTTCAACACAGGCCTTTTTAGCCATTTCGTCTAAAAACGGAAATGCAGCAGGAGAAAGCAATGCAGCAAAATCTTGGATAGAAAGCTTATCCTTTGAGAGTGTAGCTTTTACGTCATAAGGAGTATAAGAATCATAATCATACTCCTCCATAAGATTCAAAACTGTATCCATTATTTCCGAATCCATTTGCTCCATATCATCAAGATACTGCATGTGATCAATATTACGTAAATCCATTGTTTATCCCTCCAAAAACCCTGTAAGTGGACTAGATGCTTCAGCTTTATAATCAAGCACACGACCAAGTCCTGAAAGGTATGCCTCTCTGCCCGCTTTAATAGCATATTTAAACGCTTTAGCCATACGAGCGACATCACTTGCCGTCGCGATTGCTGTATTAGCCATAACCGCAGCGCAACCCATTTCCATTGCTTCACATGCTTGTGATGGGCGCCCAATCCCTGCATCAATAATAATAGGAAGCTTAATTTCTTCCACAAGCATCATAATAAACTCTTTTGTGAGCAAACCTTTGTTACTTCCAATAGGTGCGCCCAGCGGCATAATGGCTGCTGCTCCAACATTCATTAAATCTCTTGCCACATTCAAATCTGGATACATATATGGCATAACAACAAAACCCTCTTTTGATAGGATTTCAGTTGCCTTAATTGTTTCATAGTTATCAGGCATTAAATATTTTGAATCGTGTATCACCTCAACTTTTACAAAATCACCACAACCAAGTTCTCTTGCAAGTCTTGCGATACGAACAGCTTCCTCTGCTTTTCTTGCTCCAGACGTGTTAGGAAGCAAAGTAATTCCCTCTGGCATATAGTCAAGTATGTTCTCTTCCCCGCCCTTATTTGCACGGCGAATTGCCAGCGTCGCCATTTCCACTCCAGCATTTTCGATTACGATATTGGTCATTTCAAGCGAAAACTTTCCCGAGCCCAAAATAAATCTTGAATTGAATTCATGTTCACCAATTATTAATCTATCACTCAATTTATACTCCTTCTTTCCTTTTTATGCTTCTTCTATTCCGAGCAGCAACCGAATCACCATATTAGCTTGATGTGCTGCGCAAATGGATACCCTTGGTGCCATAGGTCCATTGTCTTCTCTTGTTTCGCTTTCAAAATCACCACACACGTACAAATTTCTCATTTTCTTTTCGGTGCGTATGAGATTTGAGCTTGTATATCCTGCCATTCCTGATGCTGAAACAATTTTCATCTTATTATTGTTAGATAAAATCACGTTTACCAGCATTGCCTTTGCATCCGCTCTATCAAAAGCTTCGCAAATAATATCATATCCATAAAAAAGAAAATTGGCATTTTCTTCTGTAACCTTTAATGTTTTGATTTCAATCAAAATATATGGGTTTATGTGCGTTAGCTGCTCTCTCAATGCTTCGGTTTTTGGCATTCCTAAATGTTTTATATAATAAGCTTGTCTGTTTAAATTACTCGGCTCCACAACGTCAAAGTCCACAAGCAGCAAATGCCCTACACCAGTTCTTGCAAGCATTGTTGCAATATTTGATCCTAAACCGCCTAGTCCTGCAATTGCCACCTTTGCATTTTTTAGAGCTTCATGCACCGCAGGTGAGAACTTTTCAATCGTTATAGCTTCAAACTCTTCCTTTGAAAGCACTAAAATTAACCCCCTCCAACAAAACGTACAACCTCTAAAATAGCATTCTCATGAAGCAAAACATCATCATAGGTTGATTTAGGAATAATTTCACCGTCAAGCTCAACAGCAATTTTTTTTATATCATAATCATTTTCAAGCAAATAAACCTTTAGACTTTTGCTCTCACCTAACACTACTCGTTCTCCGTTAACTTTCATTTTTTGCACCTCGCTCTATAATCGAAAACAATGGTTTAACGGGCCACAACCTCTACCAAGGTCAAGTCCATCGCCAATCGCTCCATATACATAATCTTTTGCATTTTTTACGCTTTCCTCAACCGCATAACCATCTGCTAAATTACAGGCAATAGCAGAGGATAACGTACAGCCTGTGCCATGTGTATTTTGGGAATCAATACGAGTAGCCGAAAACCAAAAATGCACACCCTTAACATATAATAAATCATCAGCATTTCCCGAAAAATGTCCGCCTTTTACCAAAATACTACCATCTACCAACTGACTTAGCTTTTGAGCAAAATAAAGCATATCCTCTTTATACCGAATTTCAGAGCCACAGAGACTCTCAGCTTCGGGAATATTGGGAGTAATAACATCGGCAATCGGTAACAACAAGTTAACAAGCGTATTTACCGCATCATCACAAAGCAGCTTCCCACCATTTGTAGCGATCATCACCGGATCAATAACGATATTTTTTGCTTTATATTGAGTTAATTTTTCTGCAATAACTGTAATGATTTCTTCATTTGAAACCATACCGACTTTCACCGCATCAGGCTCTATATCAGCAAAAATGCAATCAAGTTGTTTTGCTACAAAATCAGCATTTACATTAAGCACATCACAAACACCTGTTGTGTTTTGAGCAGTCAATGCCGTGACTACACTCATGGCATACATTTTATGTGCTGTAATCGTTTTGATGTCAGCTTGAATCCCTGCCCCACCACTGCAATCCGAACCAGCAATAGTCAATATTTTTTTCATTCCTGTTTATTCCCCTGTAAAATTGTTTCTACATCTTGATATAGATCCCTAGTTGCTCGCGCAATATTATCACAAGCAAAAATTGCTGAAACAACCGCCACGCCCTTTATATTGCTGCCATAAAATTTGTTAATATTATCTTTTGATATACCCCCAACGACTACCGTTGGAATAGTCACAGAACTTGCAATCTCGTTTAACTGCTCAATAGTTATTTTAATTGCATTTGTTTTTGTATCAGAACCGAACACCGTACCGCTCCCGATATAATCTGCACCTTGTTCTTCTGCCATTCTTGCCTGCCTAACCGTCTTAGCCGTAGCACCGATGATCTTTTCTTTACCTAGCATTGTTCGCGCCTCGATAACACTAACATCATTTTGTCCAACATGAACACCATCAGCATTACTAGCAATGGCGACCTCAACATTATCATTTATTATTAGCGGAACGCCATACTCTTTTGTAATTTGCCTAATCATCTTCGCTTCCGCAATAAATTCTGGTATACTTAATGCTTTTTCACGCAACTGAATCATAGTTATACCACCAATCAACGCCTCTTCCACCTGCTTAGCAAGCGTCCTCCCATTCAGCCACGAACAGTCAGTAATTGCATATAACATTAAGGACTTTTCATTAAAATACATAACGTAATCCTCTTATTTTTCAATTGCCAATTCCACTTTTTTACCCTCTAATATCCTACTAGTGGTCCTCATGGCACACATTTTGCCGCACATAGAGCAGGTGTGTTTGTCAGTTGGTTGTGCGGAGTCAAAATATTGTTTTGCCTTCTCTTTATCAATGGCATATCCAAACATTTCGTCCCAATCCACACGTCTTCTAGCATCGCTCATCTTATTATCAATTTCCCTGGCATTTGGAACACCTTTTGCAATGTCGGCAGCATGAGCGGCAATTTTACTTGCAACAATACCCTGACGTACATCGTCAACATCTGGCAAACGAAGATGCTCTGCCGGAGTTACATAACACAAAAAATCAGCACCGTTAGCTGCAGCGATTGCACCTCCAATAGCCGATGTGATGTGGTCATAACCAGGTGCTATATCGGTTACCAACGGACCAAGAACATAAAAAGGTGCGTTATGACAAATCCTCTTTTGAAGTTTCATGTTTGCAGCAATCTCATCCAATGCCATATGGCCCGGCCCCTCGACCATAACCTGAACATCCCTCTCCCACGCACGCTTTGTCAGATATCCAAGTTCAACCAACTCACTTACCTGCCCAGCATCTGTGCTATCTTTAATCGAGCCAGGACGAAGCGCATCGCCAAGGCTAATAGTAACGTCATATTCGCGAAGAATTTCAAGTACTTCGTCATAATGCTCATAAAATGGATTTTCGTTTCCCGTCATTTCAATCCATGCAAAAAGCAACGAACCGCCACGAGAAACAATGTTCGTAAGCCTACCTTCTCTCTTAAAGGCTTCGATAGCGCGCTTGTTTATGCCTGCATGAATTGTCATGAAATCCACGCCCTCTTTTGCGTGTGCCTCCACTACTTTCAAAAAATCTTTAGCGGTAATTTCAAGCAAATCCTTTTCTAGATAACCAATAGCATCATATATGGGTACTGTACCAATCATAGCAGGTGACATTGCAATAAGCTCACGCCGGAAAGTATTGGTCTTGCCATAATTTGATAAATCCATAATAGCTTCACACCCAAACTCAACAGCTAATTTTACCTTTTGCATTTCAATATCGTAGTTTTTACAGTCTCCCGAAATACCTAAATTCACATTGATTTTGGTACGGAGTCCACTTCCGATTCCTTCGGGAGATAAGGATTTGTGATTTATGTTTGCAGGAATGGCAACCTGTCCACACCTCACCAATTCACACAGTTTTTCTACATCCATATGTTCTTTCTCTGCCACTATCCTCATCTCGGGCGTAACAATCCCCATTTTTGCGGCTTCCATTTGTGTTTTATACTCCATGATAAGAAATCTCCTTTTCAACAATAAAAATAGCGGATACACCAAACCTGGTATATCCGCTAATAAGTCATATTTTACACATTCCCTACGTTGGCATTATCCAAATCAGGTATAAAGGTCGAAGTTCAATTAACTTCCTCTCAGCCTGCAAAACAAGCTCCCTTAGCTATTTAATTTTCCCCATTGTACTACAGTCATTTTCAAAAGTCAAACAAAAAACTATTTATTACTCCTCCCAAAAACTTTATAAAATAGAATTCCACATACTACTCCCAACGTATTTAGAATTACATCATCAATATCAACTGAACGGCTATTTAGGTTTAAATAAAAGAACAATAATTGAGTTAATTCAATCATAATAGAAAATGCTGCTCCTATGCAGAGGTATTTAATGACAAGCTTTTTTGTTATTCGTTTTTTGTTTCTATAAGGCAATATAAATCCTAAAGGTACAAACATTAAAATATTAACTATAACATTACGCAAAGGTAATAAATACGCTCCATACTCAAAACAAAAAATATAACTATAAAATGGGATTATATTAATAGTTGGATTATCTCCATTTTCAAACCCTACTATGGGAAAGAGAGTGATGGCAAATACACCAATCACCCACGATACAATCAATAATTTCATAAACTCGTCTTTAAAGACAGTATCCTTTTTTCTTTTTGTATTAAATATACGAATATAAATAATATCTACGATAAAATATAATATGTATGCAATAATGATAAATTTTAATGTTATTGGATCCAAATGCACAAGCCGCCTTTCTTACTAACAAATTTTTTTACGATTTAATAATATACTATAAACATCCAATTATCTGGGGAAAAAAGTATTCAAATCCGACTGTTTTTGTCGAACCAAAAAATTATTTGTAAAGAATTGTATATTACCATTAAAATAATTGTGTACAATCAATTATATGTAAAACGAGTACTTGCTTAAAAAGATAAATAATAATGTCAAATACTCTTGACATTATCGCGTTACAACGCTATATTTTATAATGTCAAGAGTATTTGACATTATGGGGGTTAGAGTATGAAAAAGATGGATGAAATGGAGCTAGCAATTTCATTAAAGGCAATTCGTTTGGCATATTTGTTTACTGTAGTTGCTTTATTTGCATGGGGAATCCGAGATTTTATTTATCAAGGTACGATTACAGCACCCATCTTTCTGTTGATCTTTCAGCATATGGTTTATTTCTTTGCTTCCCAAATTGCGAAAATGAAGGTCGGGGACGTGGAGGGGAAAAAATCTATTGTTTTATCTGTGGTTTTGACAGTGATGTTCTTGATCGGATTCGGTGTGCTCATTTTGTTATTCCCAGGGTAAAATTATATGAAAAATGATATCAGAGAGCGACGAAAAATACTCGGCCTACGGCAGAAGGACCTCGCGGTAAAGCTTGGAGTCACCCGACAAACAATAAATGCAATTGAAAATAACAAGTACAATCCAACCTTGGAGTTGGCTATGAAAATCGCCCGATTTTTAAACGCGCCTGTAGAGGTCGTTTTTCACCTGCCCGATTAATTTTATAAATGTGTGAACGACATTATACTATTGTTTTTATGAAAAATAAGGCTTTTTGAAACAAAAAACAGATATTAACATAATTAATATATTAACATCTGTTTAAAGTAAACATGGTCGGGGTGACAGGATTTGAACCTGCGACCTTTTAGTCCCGAACCAAACGCGCTACCAAGCTGCGCTACACCCCGTAATGAAGCTAATTTCATTAACAATAACTATAATATTCAAAATATTTAAATTGGTCAAGTGAAAACAACAAAAAGGCATAGCACATTCTCTATTTGTTTTGGACGCACAAAGAGTAAAACCTAGACCTGCAAAAGGATCAAGAGCAAGGGAAGTATAAATATCTTCACCTCATGTAAAATATATACCCATCCAGGCAAATGGAATATTATTAAACAGCTCCATAAAGAGCATTTAATCATTGTACCTTACACATGGCTTCAAACATACAATCTCCAAAAATAACAAAACCGCTCAAACGTACTGTTTAAACGGTTTATAGCTGGAGCCAATGAGGGGAATTGAACCCCTGACCTGCTGATTACGAATCGTATTATAACTATGTTTTTTGCCTTTTATGCTGGCTATAACCTTTACCTCAAACCCCTTATTAATAGGGCATTTGAGCCAATTGAAAAAGTAGTTTGTTTTTTACTTCTACATAATGCATTTCGTAAATTTACGACACTTTTACGACACTTAATATTCATAAGCTCAATAGTGAGTTTGGAACTAATTTTAGTTTCCTTAAATAATACTAAAAACCACTTAACCATTCTTAGTTAAGTGGTTTTTCTAGCGCAACTAGGATTCGAAACAGAATCAAACGTACTTTATGGTATTTTCTCGTTATGCCTAGTCCTTAAAACGCCTATTTAAAGGCATTCTTCATATCAACACGTCTATAGTGTGTTCTTAGTGATTTTAAAGCTTTTGTGTCCAAAATGTGTCCAGAGAATATACGTCGCAGTCCCTGCTTCTGGTGCATCTTATAAATTACTTGAGAAATTATCAATTTTCCTTATCTATTGTTTTTTGAATGCAGATTCTAACTTTATCCTTTCGACATTTCAATTAAGGACGATTTTCGCATTTGCGAACTATTAATAAATGGGGGGGGGGAGGAGAAAAGTCCGCCCAAATTTGTTGTTATACTATTTTAGTTTTGAAGGAGTGGTGCATAGTCTTTTTTAGCAACTTTTTATGCAAATACCCCTGATAACAACAGATTAAATCTACAAAAATTTAAGGAGAAATCTCATGAAAGAAGTAATGATCGCGCCGAGAAAATACATCTAGGGTAAAGGTGTTCTTGCAGAGATTGGTAACTATACAGCACTGCTAGGTAAAAAAGCTTTTGTAATGTGGGGGAAACGCACCAAAGAAGCGGTTAAAGATGTTGTAATACCCAGTTTTGAAAAAGAAGGAATCAGTTTTATCGAGGAAACATTCAGAGGCTAATGTACCCAGGAAGAAGCTGCAAGAAATGCAAAAATTGCAAAGGATAACGGAATATGAAAGCGACGGACGACATCTCCTTATGCTCAAAGACCTGTTTGGCGAAACGCTGCAGGAAATGATGAAAGCGGAGAGGACACGACGTTGGGTTACTCCAAAAACGAAAAAGATGCCAAAGCCACCGGCAACCGACGAAACAGGCATAGTAACAAAACCGTGGTCAGCAAATACGGGGACAGCAAAATAGAGGTGCCGCGTGACCGCAACGGTGAACACAAGCCTCTAATTGTGAAGAAGCATCAAAAGAACCTTTCAGGGATCGAGGAACAGATCATAGCCCTGTACAGCAAAGGGATGACCGTATGGGATATCCAGGACCATCTGACAAGGATGTACGGGGTGGATGTGTCCCGTATCCAGAGAATAAGTTACACTCCCTACTTCTGATAAAGTCGGCGTTCCTCTGGTAAGCATCCCTCTGCGGAGAACGCGACGTCGCTTTAACCAGCAGCTTATATGCCAGTCGTGATTTCAATCTCGGCGTTTAGGTCCTTCTTTCCAGAGTTTCCATCATTCCTCCTCCGGCGTTGACAGTACACCTTCAGTACGGATTGTGCTAATCTTGCCACGATCCATTTCATATACTGAATCACATAGTATATCTATATCCTCCATGTTATGGCTACTAATAATCATGGTTATGTTGTCTCTTTTTAACTGCAGAAATAGTTGACGCATATCACTGACACCTTGCTTATCCAATCCATTCATTGGTTCGTCTAAAATGAGGATATCCGAACCCTCCATGATAGCCTGTGCAATACCCAATCTCTGTCGCATGCCCAACGAGTACTTACTTACCCATTTAGAAGAACGGGGATCCAACCCGACTTGTTCCATGACATCCATAATTCTCTCTTTACCAATCCTTTTTTTCATGCCTGCTAATAACTTTAAATTTTTATACCCACTTTCACTAGGGATAAATCCAGGTGCTTCAATGATTATCCCTACATCAGGAGCCACGTCTACATCTTTTCCAACAATCATATCCCGCACGGTAATCTTCCCCAAATCCGCATACATTAACCCGCAAATACATTTAAGCAATACCGTTTTCCCCGAACCATTTCGTCCAATCAATCCGTGAGTTTTCCCCTCTTGGAAAACAACACACACGTCATCTAAGACAGTGGTTTTCCTTAAAAGTTTTGGTCACGTTTTGTATTTTTTATGACATCGTTTATCATAGTTTACCCTCCATTACATATTTAAACCGGTGGCAATACGTCAATTGCTTTACGCCTTGAAGATATCCAGCATGCCACTACCAATACAACAATAATGATACCAGAAGACACCAAGGCGTATGTTAATGATGGAAACCCAGACAAATCCGTTTTATCCACCAACGCCAAATTTGACCAGGATAATGGTGACAAATAGTAAGCCGTCAGCCCTGATAACGCATCTGCCACTAACACCAACAGCACGGAATAATCCGCCGATGATCGTCCCCAGATTCTTGTTAACCATATTCAAGGAAAGCATAATCAAGCCTAATATGGTGCACCCAAACCACATCAACAAAGCACTCAGTGCTGTCGCCGCCAAAGGCGTATACGCCAGCATAATGTCGTAAGGAATGCCAAGGGCAATGCCAAACTGTACCGGTGCATCGGTCTGTGCCAGCGTTTTTAATACCCTGCCCCACTCACCGGAGAACTCTATATTCGGTAATAACATACAAAAGGTAATTACTAAAATAAACAAAAACAAATATTAATGATGCCATTACAATATAGAGCATCTGCCCAGCTATCCACCGTTTACGCCCACAACGGATTACCATGTATGGTTGGCCTTCATCAATAAAGGGCGCATCACAAAACAATAGCAGAGTGCCTAACATGGTCATAAAAATAACATACTTATTTGCTGTAAGCATGGGGAATATCCAAGGTGTAATAGCTACATGGACTGATTGTGAAAACCCAATAATAGGAGAAATGTACGCGTTGTATACAAAAAAAACTATGAGGGCAACAACGTAGATGCGGGGATTGTTTACCCACCGCCTAATATGTCCTATGCCAATGGCCAAGGGCTGGCGAAAGCTATCCATTTTGCAACCTCCTCTGCACCCTTCTTACAAACAAAAAACCAAACAGAAAAATAAGAATAATAAAACACAGCGCCAAAAATCAATAGCGGCATCACCCCTTCGCCTATCTTAGTGTTTCCCGCAGCCAAATAATCAAGCCCCCACATTGTAGGAAGTCGCAGCAGCCCAATAATAAGGCCCCAAATATTTGCTCCAACAGGGGCGCAACCATTACCACAAAAACATTGGGGATATATGCAGATATGTATAAGGCAAATACCGACAAAAAGGCGGCAATAAAGAACAACAGAATTACCATACACGCAAGATAGAATAACACTTGTCCATGCCTAGAATGAGCCAAAAGCTCCCTCTAGGTAGCTCTGCATATTGTCTGCGTCGGCCAGCACTATAGGAAACTGTGCAGAAAGAAAGACCAATAAGATAACATTGGCAATAACAATTGCCAGCCCACCGGATAATGCGGTAGAGAACACCTTACTCCACGCATACCCATTAACACTACTGCGCATCACCATAGGACGATGAATGATACTTCCAATCCACGCAAAAACTGGTCGCGTAAGGCAATGCAGCCAGCGGGAAAATCAACATTGAAAAATAGATGGAATTGCGTGCAATCATATATAGATATAGTACGTCCATGGGTGCCCCCTGATATGCGTACCCTAAATCATCCCGCATATTGAGCATGTATACTAAAAATACGACCAGGGATGCCGTTAGTATACGTTTCCAGGATAGTGCGCGTCGCATATCTAATCGTAAAGCTGAGGTAAGTGTACTCAAATATTTCGCCTCCTGTAATTAATATTTTGATGTTGTAACTATTGTAATTCTGCCCCGTTTGAGCATCAAATATACCCAAGAGGTGACCGTGCTAGGCAAATTCAAAGACTGACTACCATCCGTCGTCTCCATGGTCGCCAAATTATCAAGTTTGCTTTCTACGGCGAAAGCCCAGCAGGGAATGAGCTTTATACTTGTTTTTTCTTTATTTTGGCTTACTGGCATGTACTGTAATCTTATTTTCGTAATTGTCATGGATGTTGTAAGAATCAATTCTCCAAACTTATCTTGGCCCAGCCCAATGCCGTCTCCACATCTTGTATTTTAGTGGCAGCTTCGGCTTTTTTTAACGGCTTATATAGGCCAATCGCTTCAATTTGCTGCATTCCTTGGGCTGTGTACAAAACCTCCACATAGTTAGAATGCATTGAATAGGAATTTGTTCCTTCACCATTTGTTGAAAAAACAGGAAGACCACCCACCATGCAGCTAAATACCATATAATAGCAGTCGTCTCTGCGGCCCAACTATCTTTAAAGAACACCTTACCCATTTGGGCAAAATACTGTGTATCTTCATCTTTCTTAGCCAATTCCTCTTGTTGTTGCATCGTTTGGTAATCCAAACAATATATTGTGGTCGTGCCTAGGTTCTCTATCCCCAACTTCCGTAGCTCCCCGCGTACAGTTTCCTCCGCCTGTTTGCGCGAAGCAAATGAAAAGTCTTGCTCTTTATAGAGGTTAGCATTGTATGTACTCGTAGACGGGTCATTTTTAAACACATTGCTTACATATTCGGAAAATCGTGTATGATAGGACAATATCGATGCTCCAACTCCTAGTATGCTGTTATTTTCCGTCTCGTAGTTGACCAGCAGTTGATCTGAAACAAAAGGATCCGGACTATTTTCCTCTTTGGTAATCTCTGTATTGTTAAGGAGAGTTGCCTTTGCCAACTCTTTATCATATGTTATATAACCCGCCTCCCAGACACCCACATTCTTTACTATATCCATGGAGGGAGCTTCCACCTGTGCATTAACAATCACGTTAGCCGAGAGCTCTTTATCTATCGTCTTGGAGCATCCGTTGTCATAGCCATTCCGTTTTCTTTCTCTTGTGGGGAACAGCCAGCACACAACAGCATTGCAACAAAAGTACACCATATCTCATAGCCATCCGTCTTAACCAAACATATTTTATACCTTCTTTATATAGTATTCAACATACATAGCAAACGAAGGGCAAAGCCCCTCGTTTGCTATACAGAAGTATGACATAATGGCTTTATTTATGGACACCAAGTGCCTCTAACCATGATC
>CAXXMZ010000013.1:0-41204 GCA_963675355.2 Christensenellaceae bacterium | reverse complement strand
AAGCCGATATGTAAAAGGATATTCCTCAGCCTTTTTTGCGCCGATGATTTCTGGGCGATAGGGCATCTCTAATACGTCAGGCATATGGCATGCAGCCGACGCATCGATAATTGCTAGATCCATCCCGTTATTTAAAACATCCATGACGCTTGAAATCAAAAATCCTGTGTTTAATGCAACAGCCTCACCAGGCTCTAAAAAGACTTCTACGTTATACTTATCCCTAATATGAATTATTGATTCAACTAATGTGTCGATATCATAATCAGCTCGTGTAATATGGTGTCCGCCACCGAAATTCACCCATTTAACTTGATGCAAGTATCTGCCGAATTTCTTTTCAACAACGTCTAGGATTCGTTTCAAGGTGTCAGAGTTTTGCTCGCACATCGCATGGAAGTGAAGTCCGTCTACGCCATCTAGTTTGCTTTCATCAAATTGGGACAGAACTGTGCCCAAGCGTGAATTAGTAAAACAAGGATTATACATGTCAGTTGTAATCTCTGAATACTCAGGATTGATACGAATGCCAACTTCAATGTTTTTTTCTGATTGGTCAATGTAAGGTTTAAACTTATCATATTGAGCAAAGGTATTAAAAACTATATGGTCGCAAATAGGAATAATTTCGTTAAATTCGTCATCTCTATAGGCAGGTGCGTAAATATGCACCTGCTTGCCCATTTCTTCATAGCCTAATTTTGCTTCAAATAAGGAACTTGCTGTGATGCCTGAGACATGTTTTCCAACTTGATCAAAAACAGAAAACATTGAAAATCCTTTTAGCGCCAATAAAATTTCACACCCGCTGCGTTCTTGTACATCAGTAAGTATGCTAAGATTGCGCTCAAGCAATTGTTTGTCCAGCACATAGCAAGGAGTTTTTAGTTTAGAAAAGTCATAGTTATTCATAGTTTTACTCAGGTATCACAGGGTTAAAGTCTTCGTGCCATGGTAAGCCTTGGATATTTAGCTGTTCCATAAACGGATCAGGATCGAATTCTTCCACATTATATACACCAGGCTTTTTCCATAGACCTTTTAGCACCATCATTGCGCCAATCATTGCAGGAACGCCTGTGGTATATGATATTGCTTGTGATCCGACTTCTGCATACGCTTCTTGATGGTCACAAACATTATACACATAATATGTTTTTTCTTTGCCGGCTTTTTTACCTTTTATTACACAGCCAATATTGGTTTTACCTTTTGTTCTAGGTCCTAACGACGCAGGATCAGGTAATACAGCTTTTAGGAATTGTAATGGTTGAATTTGTTTTCCCTCAAAGTTTATTGGGTCAATCGATGTCATACCCACGTTTTGTAAAACGGTAAGATGATTGATGTAGTTTTGAGAAAATGTCATCCAGAATCTAATTTGTTTTACGCCCTTAATATTAACCGATAAAGATTCTAATTCTTCATGATACAATAGGTAAATATCTTTTGGTCCTAATTGAGGAAAATCGTATATTCGCTTGAATTCTAGTGGTTCAGTTTCTATAAACTTACCGTCTTTAAAATAACGTCCATTTGCTGATATTTCTCTAATATTTATTTCAGGGTTAAAATTAGTTGCAAAAGGATAACCGTGATCACCAGCATTAGCATCTATAATATCTATCGTTTCTATTTCGTCAAAATGATGCTTTTGTGCATAGGTACAGAAAACGCCGGTAACACCAGGATCAAAACCACTACCTAAAATAGCAGTTAGACCTGCTTTTTCAAAGCGTTCTTTGTATGCCCATTGCCATTTATATTCAAACTTTGGCACATCTGGAGGCTCATAATTTGCAGTATCAACGTAATGAACTCCTGTGGCTAAACATGCATCCATAATGGTTAAATCTTGATATGGAAGCGCGACGTTGATTACTAATTCGGGCTTGAATTTATTGATTAAAGCAATCACTTCTTCTGTATTATCTGCATCTACTTGAGCGGTCGATAGTTTAGTTTTGCTATTTTTTATACTCTCTTTTATTGCATCACATTTAGATTTTGTTCTAGATGCAAGCATGACTTCTTCAAAAACGTCTGGGTTCTGGCAGCATTTATGCACAACAACACTAGATACTCCGCCAGCACCGATTATAAGGACTTTTGCCATTTGATTCCCTCCGTATGTCATAAAACATTTATATTAATAGGCTGTAGTTTATAAAGATAATTATACCATTATCAATAATAATTCTCTAAGAACTTTACAAGCAACGGCTGTAGATACTCCGCTAGTATCATAATGTGGGGCTAATTCAACAATATCTGCTCCAACAATATTTAGATCATCAAGAGTTTTTAATGCGTCAATTAAATCAATAAAACTGATACCGCCAGCCTCTGGAGTTCCGGTTCCAGAGAATATTGATGGATCTAAAACATCTAAGTCAATGGTCAGATAGATTGGTCTATTTAAAATTTCTTGTTTTATTAAAGAGATATTTTTGATATCGAACATATGCATCTTTGTATGTTCTTTGGCAAATTCAAATTCTTCTCTGGTGCCAGAGCGTATACCAAATTGATAAATTTTATCATCGCCCAAAAAATCATGAACCCTTTTTATAGTAGTTGCATGTGAAAGACGTTCTCCTAAATATTCTTCTCTTAAATCGGTATGAGCATCAAAATGGATAACAACTAAGTCATTATGTTTTTTGTAAAATTGCTCAATAATTGGATAACTAACTAAATGCTCGCCACCCAATGCCACTATTTTTTTATTATCAACTAATATTGCTTGGGTCTCATTAGTAATACTTTCAAGCACGACATCTCTGTTGCCAAAGGGCAACTCCATGTCACCTAAATCGCAAATATTATAATCAGCTAAATCCTTATTCAAATATGGGCTATATGTCTCAAGACCATACATTTCGGTCCTAATAGCATTAGGGCCAAACCTAGCTCCCGGTCTATAGGATACTGTACCATCATAGGGTATGCCAAATATAGCAAGTTGGCAGTCACCATAGCTGCTAGTTATACATTCGCTATTAGGCTGTTTTCTGTCTTTTAACATATTAGCCTCCGTTATTTTTCGTAATAAGTATATCCACTTAACCCAGCATCAAATGCGTCCATGATTTTACGGTGCTCACTAGGACTAATGTTGCCTTCTTTTACTGCTTTTTCAGCTGAAACCCTAAAATTCCTGCGCATTTGTTTGGGGTCAAATTCGACATAGGACAATACATCGGAAACGGTATCACCTTTGATTTCGTTCACTAAGTCATATTCACCATTTTCGGCTATCTTTATGCTAACTATGTTAGTATCGCCAAATAGATTATGTAAGTCACCTAACGTTTCTTGGTATGCACCTACTAAAAACGCACCTAGATAATAGTCCTCAGAGTCATTTATCTTATGTACCGGTAGAGTTTGTTTTATATCGTGATTACCAATAAAATGGTCAATCTTTCCGTCGCAGTCGCATGTAATATCGGCGAGAACAGCATTAGTAGAAGGACATTCTAGCAACCTCTGTAAAGGCATAATAGGGAATAGTTGATCTATCGCCCAGCTATCAGGAAGAGATTGGAACAACGAAAAATTGCAATAATAAATATCTGCAATTGCTGATTCAATATTTTCTAAGGCTTCGGGAGTAAATCGAACTTTTTTCTTCATTTTCGCTATTGCATTTATAGAATTCCAGAATATTTTTTCTGACATTGCTCTTTCTCTTAAGCTGATTCTGCCATGCTTAAATAGATCACGTATTTGGTCTCTGTAATAAAGAGCGTCGTTATAGCTCTCTTGAATATTTTTTGGATTAATACATTGGTTTGCTTCATATAAATTCTTTATAATTTCATTAGTATTTTCATTTAACTCTTCTGGAACCTGATATTTCTCGAATTCTGCAACGTCTAATACGTTAAAAATCAACACAGAATAATAAGCAACCAATGAACGTCCGGATTCGGTTAATATAGTTGGATGGGGGATATTGCTTTTGTCCAAAACAGTCATGACTGCTTCGACGATATCTGTGCAATATTCATCTACATTATAATTTCGGCTACTTGAATAATTTGTATTAGATCCATCATAGTCAACCGCTAGTCCGCCGCCTAAGTCGAGGTATCCCATGGGAGCACCTTCGTTGACCAATTCTGCGTAAACCCGCGATGCTTCTAAAACCGCAGACCTTATATCTCTTATGTTGGGTACTTGGGAGCCAAGATGGTAGTGAAGTAGCTTTAAACAGTTTAGCATGTCCACATTTTTTAGTTTGTCAACAATTTCGATTAGTTGCGTAGTGCTTAATCCGAAAATGCTACGATCCCCGCTGGATTCTGTCCAATGACCTCCAGCCGTTGCAGATAGTTTTATGCGCACACCTATATTTGGCTCCACCCCTATAATTCTTGCATGTTCAAGAATTATATCTAGTTCGCCAGGCATTTCAATAACAAAAAAGCATTTATAGCCCATTTTTGTAGCATAGAGCCCAAGGTCTATAAATTCGGAGTCTTTATATCCGTTGCATATAAGAGAAGCTTCTTCATCGTTAAGCACAGATAGAGCCGCAATAAGTTCAGCTTTGCTGCCTACTTCTAATCCATGATGATATCTTTTCCCGAATTTAGCAACTTCTTCAATTACTTGTTGTTGCTGGTTAACTTTTATGGGATATACCCCACGATATTGACCTTTATAATTAAGGTTGTTTATAGCGTTATTAAAAGTGTTGTTAATGAAAGTGATTTGTGAATCTAAAATATTTTCAAATCGTAGTAATACAGGCATATCAATGCCACGTTCACTCAATCCAGATATTATATCAATTAAGCTTATGGCTGACTCATCATTACGTCTATACGGGTTAACAGTGACCTCGCCAATATTGTTAATCGAAAAATATTTCGCGCTCCAGTTCATTATGTTGTAGAGTTCTTCCGATTTTTCTCTTGTCCATCTATCTAAAACTTTATTATTCTGCACGTTTTGCTTCCTTTCACAGTAAAGAGAATTATGCTAGTGCTTTCCGTTTTTTCACTAACTTAGATTATACTATTGTTTCTTATATTTTTAAAATAGTTTTTATTAAAATAAAAAATAGTAAATTAATGTGTAATCACGCTGCAATAATTTCTCATTGTTAGGTTTGACTGGATAAAGATGATAGTAAAAAGCAAGAAGTAAAACGAATTATATATGATGCAATAAAGCTGACATCTTGATTAAGATGTCAGCTTTTAATTTGTTCAAGAAAAGCTATTAACAGAAGTATCTGAAAATTATAATCCTTAGACTTACGTCACTTCTTTATTGGAGAAGGAACCAGAAATTATCCACAAATACCGCTTTAGGGTTTTTGTCGGACTTCTCAACCATGAAAGCAATATATCCTTCATCTTCTGAGCCCTCATACAACTTAAAGTCAAGCTCAGGGCTAGGTAGTACGATAGACGGTTGATTATCGCTTATGCTATCACTACTTGTCGCTAAATCAAAGTCGTATTTATTGATATCAAGAGAATCATCAGCCCCAGACAAATCTTGTAGGTTTTTTACTCGAACCTTTACTAATATATATTCATGATCATCTGTTGGTTCATCGTTGAACATATTCGCGTCTTCTATAATTGTCCAAGCTTCTTTTCCTCGAGTAGTACTAGTTATACTCATCTCAAAATTACAAAGCGGACTCCCGGCGATTTGCAAACTTCCTATTAGTGAATCCCCTAATGGAACCGGGTTTTTTCTTGTGCCAATTTGAATTGTTGGTTGTGGGGTTGGGGAAGCCGTAGTTTGGTCCACAACATTTTCGTCAGTGTTCTCAGTGGTAGTTGAATCTTGATTGTTTGCTGCTGTCTGTTGACTACATGCAACGAGAGACAACACTAATATTAAAGCTAGAATGGATAATAATAATTTTTTCATATCTTCACCTACTTCGTTTTTATTCCACAATTATAACATAAATAATCCATAATTTGTACAATATTTGTAATAATATACAAAATATGGTAAGAATAGAATATAAATATAAGCGAAGAGGATTGACAAACAATCTTCTTCGCTTATAAGAATCTCTGGTTACATATCAGCCATGTTTCTACATTCAGTAGCGCATGCTCGACATATATTAGCACACTGAGGACAATGATCATCTTTGAACATGGAACATTCTTGAGCACATTTTTCGCATACTGAAGCACACGTTTTGCAATGATCTTTTGCAAATTGCCCGTTCATAGACATATGAGCGGCTGACATCTGGCACATTTCTGCGCATTCAACGAGGGTTGCTATACAGTTCTTTCTTGCTTGAATATCAGGTTCGTTTAAACATGCGGCAAAGCATTCATAACATGCTTGAGCACATTGGTTACAGGCATCAACACATTTTTGATTAGCATTTGATAGTAAAGCCATTTTTATTTCACCTTTCTTTATTAAAAATTTTAACGAATTTATTATGTCCTTCGTGATTGATTTCAATTAAAAATAAGTTGACAAACAAAATGTTACGTTGTAATATTACGTTGTAATGCGTTACGGATTGTATAATGGAGGAGACACATATGTCGGCTGTTCCCAAAATCGGAGAGAGTGAATGGTATGTGATGAAGGCTTTGTGGGCATCATCGCCGCTAAGTGGAAGTGATATTGTCAGCGTGGTTAGCCAGTATACCGATTGGTCGCAAAGTACTATTTTAACTATGGTAAGAAGGTTAGTAAAAAAAGGCGCAATAGGTATAGAGCATGAAAAGGTAATGATGTATTATCCTCTAGTAGAAGAAGACAAAATTGCGCGGATTGAAACGGACATATTTGTAAAACGTGTTTATGAAGGCTCGGCCAATATGTTGATAAAGGGCTTTTTGGAAAACGGAGATTTATCCAAACAGGACTTGAATGAGTTGAAAAAGATGATTAATGATATGGAATAGAGGAAACCTATGACAATATTATTTGAAAATCTATTACAAATATCTGTTGGGGCTGCAATCCTAGGATTGCTGGTTATCGGCGCCAGAGCTGCAATAAAGTCTAGGCACACTGTGCTGGTCACGGTGTTGTATGTGATGTTTATTGTCAAGCTCATTGTACCGTTTTCTATTGAGAGTCCGCTTAGCGTGCAAAACCTTATCGGCATACAATCATCAGCAATCGTGTCGCAACAAGCGGAGCATTATAATGAGGTGGGGGATAGTTTTGTAACGGATGTCGTTAATAGTGAGAAAGAATCATTGAATTTAGCATCATCAGACATACAAGGTGCAGTTAAATCATCTGCACCGACTTTGCCTGACATCGCTGCTATCGTTTGGATAGCGGGCGTGGCAATACTTTCACTTGTCCTTACGGTATTTAATCTTTGTTTTATCCGAAAATTAAGAAAAAATAGATTATATAATAATCCAAACTTCGATGCTCTGCTAAGTGAATGCAAAAATGCATATAATATACACAAAGGATATCCGTTATTCAGGCAAGCGATATCAATGCAGCTGCTGTATACGGTGTTTTTCGACCCAAGCTGTTGATATCACCGAGTATTATGAATTGCCTAACACAACAGGGAAAGAGACATGTTCTAATGCATGAGCTATCGCATATTAAGCGTAAGGATATGTTGACTTGTTTTATTACAACAGTACTTTGTATCGTGCATTGGTTTAATACTATTGTTTGGATAGTATTTTACTTAATGCGAAAGGATATAGAAGTGACGTGTGACTATAACGTCATACATAAGATAGGGCAGGCAGGACGGCGTGGTTATGCGGAGACTTTGCTTAGCTTGGCTGAGTTACATAATACGCATAAATCTCAATTGTCCGCGACGCTATTTATTAGCAAAACGGATAAAAATAAAAGATTACTTAAAAGGAGATTAAAAATGATTTCTAGTACAAAAAAAAATTCAGCGATTTTTATTTTGCTTTCATTATTATTGACTGTTGCTATAGCTGTAGCGGGTTGTACGTCTAGTACACAGCAAGATGATGCTACGGCAAACGGAACGACAAGCCCAGAAACGACATCTGAGCAAGTTCAAGCATCTACAAACGCACAGAGTCAAACATCAAGTGATGATCCTTCCAATACCCCGTCGGCTTCCGACTCTAAGACACAGCATAAGACAGGTGAATACGTAGGACAGATTGACAGTAATTCCATTGAGGTGATTGTAAATAACGAACCTGCTGCATACCGTTTGACGGACATAACCAAGATGCAGATCAGTGTGCTTACGGAGGGTCAAACGATAGGATTTACTTATGAAATAAGTGATGTTGGACAAGATGTAATAATTAGTTTTGATGATGTAGAGCAAAAAATGAATGCCGCATATGTTGGCCTTGAGGACGCACATACCATAGAGGTTATGAGGGATGGCACACCGATCTTTTTTCAGTTAGAGGGCGATGCACTAACGCAGGTGAATTCTATAAACGAAGGGGACAGTGTCTTAATCGTTTATCATATGAATAAATATGGCCAAAACGTTGTAACCAGTATTACCAAGAAATAATGCATTTAAAAAGTTTTAGGACGCGCATAGAGGTGTGTGTCCTTTTTTTGTTTAATATTATTTAAAATATTTACTCAAAAATATTTTATCAGAATCGCAATGTAGGCAATAAAACGGGATATTTGTGTGGGACTTATTTAGCGTTACTTCTTGGATAATTAATTTGTATACATTCGTTGACAACTATGTTGACAACTATAATGTATGGTGCTAAAATGAATGTGAAAATAAACGCAATATTTCTTCTCGTTTATGGCCTGGAGAAATAGGGCTCGTGATTTTACCTGACCGTAAGGTGGTTTCCAAACGGAAAGGCGCGCATTCGACATGTGTGGTTATATTTTTTGTCGTTATGCTCTCTTTCTGTTTTGGAAAGAGAGTTTTTTTATTGTGTAGGAGGCAGAAATGGATAAAAGAATTGGAATTATTGGGATCGTTGTTGAGGACCCGGATAGCGTTGAACGTGTAAACTTAATTTTGCATGAATATGCAACGCTTATTGTCGGAAGAATGGGACTTCCATACAGGAAACGTAATGTGTCGGTTATCACATTAATCGTGGACGGAAGCAATGATGAGATTAGTGCCTTGAATGGTAAGTTAGGCAGGGTAAAAGGAACATCAGTTAAGTCGATGATTACAAAACATTAATGAAGTAATAAGGGGAAACAAATATGAATTTTTTAGAAAAATATAAAGATGAATTTGCTGAATATGACAAAATGAATCACGATTTTATTGATGATGATAAGATTTGGGCGCAACTGAATAAGTGGGAAAACCCATCTAAAGAAGACGTTCGCCGTGTGCTTAAAAAAGCTGAGCAGTGTGTTCGTCTTGATCCAGAGGAAATGGCAATTCTTATTCAAAATAAGGATGAAGATACCATACAGGAAATGTATGAACTTGCGCATCAGTTGAAAGAAGAAGTATATGGCGATCGCATTGTGTTTTTTGCGCCGTTGTACATAAGTGATGAGTGCGCAAACAACTGCAAATACTGTGGTTTTAGAAGTAGCAATACTGCAATGAAACGTAAAACCTTAAACATGGATGAAATTGCGCAGGAAGTAGAAATTATGATTGAGGAAGGGCAAAAGCGTACGATACTCGTATTTGGCGAATCCCCCAACACAAACATTGATTACATCTGCGATGCGATTAAAACTGTATATGCAACTAAAACTGAGCATGGTGAAATTCGCCGGTCTAATATCAATTGCGCACCGCTTACCGTCGATGAACTCAAAAGGCTTAAAGAAGTTGGTATCGGCACGTTCCAGGTATTTCAGGAGACATATCATCACAAAACATATAGTGAGATGCATCCTGAGGGCACTATCAAAGGCAATTACCGTTGGCGTCTATATAGCATGGATAGGGCGCAGGAGGCTGGAGTTGATGACAATGGCATTGGAGTTTTGTTCGGTTTATATGACTGGCGATTTGAGGTTATGGGACTTTTATACCATACGATGCATTTAGAAGAAAAGTTTAATGGTGTAGGACCACACACAATCTCTTTCCCACGTATTACGCAAGCTACAGGCACCCCTTTTAGTGAGCATCCAGAATATGCAGTTAGCGATGAAGATTTTAAAAAACTTGTTGCTATCATTCGTCTTTCCGTGCCGTATACTGGTATGATTTGTACTGCGCGCGAACCGGAAAGCGTACGCCGTGAAGTTATTCCCCTTGGTGTTTCGCAGATCGATGCTGGTACTCGCATAGGCGTTGGCGCATATGTAAAGTCAAAAAAAGCTAATGAGCTGCCTGATAAAGAGCAGTTTTCAATTGGTGATTCGCGAACATTGGATGACGTGATTGGAGAAATATGTGATATGAATTGTATTCCGTCTTTATGTACAGCTTGCTATCGCGCTGGACGCACGGGAGAACATTTTATGAAGGTCGCAAAATCAAAATTTGTGCATAATTTTTGCATACCAAATGCAATTTTTACGCTTGAGGAATATCTGCTTGACTATGCTTCTGATGAGACACGAAAAAAGGGTGAAGCAGTTTTACAGCAGCATGTGGAGCAGTTTAAGGGTGATTCAGTCTATGATACCATAGTGGAGAATCTAAACAGACTAAAAAATGGTGAGCGTGATTTACGCTTATAGGTAAAATATCTATGGATTTAAGTAATACCGATGCAAAGGGTTTTTCTAAATGGCTAAATAAGGCAAATAAGACCGAGCTTTCTAACACCATTCGCTATTGTTTTGAGGATTTATCTGAGGGAAATCGAATTTCCCTCTTCCGCTTTGCAAATGAATTGCGGGAAAGTCATTATGGTAAAAAAGTGTATTTTAGAGGTCTAATTGAGTTTTCGAGCTATTGTAAAAACGATTGCTATTATTGTGGCCTTTGCGTAAGTAACACAAAAGCAAAACGATATAGGCTTTTAGATACCGAAATTTTAGATTGCTGCAAGCAAGGCTATAATCTTGGGTTTCGCACCTTTGTATTGCAGGGCGGAGAGGACGTGTATTATACAGATACACGTATGTGCCAGCTTATATCAAAGATTAAGGTGCTTTATCCAGACTGCGCTGTCACGCTTTCGATTGGTGAACGAAGCTATAGATCCTACAAAAGGTTGTTTGACGCAGGTGCTGATAGGTATCTTTTGCGTCATGAAACTGCAAATAAAGAGCACTATGCTAAATTGCATCCGCCTAAGCTCAGCTTTGAAAACCGTAAACAGTGCCTTTATGATTTAAAGGAAATTGGGTTTCAGGTAGGCGCAGGGTTTATGGTTGATTCCCCTTTCCAGACTGTTGATACGTTGGCAGAGGATTTGCTGTTTTTAAAAGACTTACAGCCACATATGATTGGGATCGGGCCATTTATACCGCATAAGGATACGCGATTTGCAGGGTTTTATTCGCCTGAGTCTAATCGGACGTTGATTATGCTTTCACTGGTTCGTATCATGCTACCTAAGGTGTTATTGCCTGCGACGACGGCACTGGATACAGTAGATGAATTTGGGCGTGAAAAAGGTTTTAAGTGCGGCGCAAATGTCGTAATGCCAAATCTTTCGCCAGCAAAGTATCGAGCTGATTATTCGCTATATGATCATAAACGTTGTACAGGTTTAGAAGCAGGTGAACACATTAATGCGCTTGCTAAGCATATTGAGAAAATTGGTTATGAACCAGATTTTTCGCGAGGGGACTATATAGATTTACAGAAAGGCGGGAAGTAGCTATGAGAATGGAACATGATATGCTAGGTGAGCTACCCGTCGACAGCGATGCTTATTACGGTATTCATACCATGCGAGCTATGATGAATTTTAATATAACAGGTGTGCCTATTCATGCTGCGTTAGTGGATGCTTTGGTGACCGTGAAAAAGGCGGCAGCCATTACTAACCGTGATATTGGTGCGATAGATAGAAATATTGCGGATGCAATTATAGAATCATGTGATGAAATTCTGTCAGGTGCTTTGGCGGATCAGTTTGTTGTAGATAGTTTGCAGGGTGGAGCAGGTACATCTGCGAATATGAATGCAAATGAAGTGATTGCAAACCGCGCTATTGAGAAGCTTGGCGGAAAAAAGGGTGATTATTCGTTAGTTCATCCGCTTGACCATGTCAATCTGCATCAATCGACTAATGATGTATTTCCTACAGCAGTGCGGATTGCAGCTATTAGGCTGCTTAAGCCAGTTACTGAACAGTTTGCGGCGCTGCAAACTGCGCTCCAGGAGAAAGAAGAAACGTTTTCAACTGTTGTCAAGGTTGGGAGAACACAGATGCAGGATGCAGTACCCGTGACGCTTGGTCAAGAATTTGGTGCATGGGCGCAGGCAGTTGCTCGCGATCGATGGCGGCTTTATAAATCAGAAGAGAGACTTCGCCAAGTCAATATTGGCGGTACGGCTGTTGGTACGGGAATAAACGCACCGAGGAAATACATTTTTACTATGATAGAACGGTTGCGTGGGCTAACGGGAATAGGCTTAGCGCGAGCGGAATTTATGATGGATCCAACGCAAAACTGTGATGTGTTTGTTGAGGTATCGGGGCTAATAAAGACCGCAGCTGTGAGCCTTTCTAAAATTGCTAACGATTTACGGTTGTTGTCATCTGGTCCAAGAGCTGGTATAGGTGAGATTAGGTTACCAGCAGTGCAGGCTGGTTCTTCAATTATGCCTGGGAAGGTCAATCCTGTTATATGCGAAGCTGTAAATCAGGTAGCGTTTCAGATTATGGCAGACGATATGGCGATAACATTAGCTGCACAAGCTGGACAGCTAGAGCTTAATGCGTTCTTGCCGTTGATTGCAAAAAATCTGTTAGAAATGCTGGATTTGCTGTCCAATACATTGCCTTTGTTAATAGAGCGCTGTATAAAGGGCATTGAAGTTAACTCGAAGCAATGCAAACAAAACGTATATGATAGTTATATCCTTGCAACGGCGCTTACAGGATATATCGGATATGAAAAAGCGGCTGAGATCGCAATGCTGTGTTATAAAACGGGGCGCACGGTACGCGATGTTGTTTTAGAACAGCAGTTGATGGACCAAGATAAATTAAACGAAATATTTAAGCCAGAACGGCTTACGTCGCCTGGTTGGGTAAAGGAGAAAAAAGTATGGGAGACATGAATGCAACCCCAAGAGCAAATCGATTTACGATAGGGCTTTTTGGTATGCGTAATGCTGGTAAATCATCTTTAATAAATGCGTTAACTGGACAGGATATCGCAGTTATTTCCGATATAGCTGGTACTACAACGGATCCTGTTTATAAGTCGATGGAGCTTTTGCCGATCGGTCCAGTTGTTTTTATAGATACCGCTGGGCTGGACGATATAGGGGATCTCGGGAAACTACGCATTGAGAAGACTTATGAGGTGCTTCGTAAATGTAATCTTGCAATTGTTGTTGTAGATGTGCAAGTGGGGATTACCAACCAGGAAATAGAATTCATTGAACAACTCAAGCATCGAAAGATTGCTAGCATTTGTGTGATAAATAAATGCGATGATTTTATGCCGGATACGATTGAGGTTGAGCGAATCAAACGGGCTGCAAATGTTCCTGTGATTTGTGCTAGCGCACGGAGTGGTAGGGGTATTGATGATGTTAAAAAGTTGATCATAGAAAATTCAAACATTGAGGAAGTGGAGCCTGCGCTAGTTGGCGACTTGATTAGCTCTGGTGAGATGGTGGTGTTGGTAACTCCTATCGATAAGGCTGCGCCTAAAGGTAGGCTGATTCTACCGCAACAGCAGACGATTCGAGATATAATTGAATGCGATGCAATGGCGGTAGTGACTAAAGAGCATGAGCTTAAATTAACGCTTGAGCGTCTTATAGAGCCACCAGCAATAGTAATTACAGATTCGCAAGCATTTCTTAAGGTATCAGCTGATGTTCCTGATGATATACCTATGACATCGTTTTCTATTTTGTTTGCTAGGCAAAAGGGAGATCTTGCTCAAATGGTTCAAGGGATAAAGCGAATAGAGCAACTTGTTCCAGGAGATAAAGTGCTTATTGTTGAAGGGTGCACGCATCATCGGCAGTCGGATGATATTGGCAAGGTTAAGATACCGCGCTGGATACGACAAATTGTAGGTGGGAATATACAGTTTGAATGGATGTCGGGGGCTTGCTATCCTAAAGACGTTTCTGAATATTCAGTTATTGTTCATTGTGGTGGATGTATGCTAAACCGCAAGGAAATGCAGTTTAGAATTGAAAAGGCACGTGAGCAGGGTGTATACACCACAAACTATGGCATGCTTATTGCTTATGTTATGGGGATTCTCCCTAGGGCATTAAAACCTTTTCCAGCCGCAAGCTTAGCATTACTTAGTAGCGATTGATATTAATCTGACTTATAAACGTATAAGTAGCTCCACGCATATAGCCTTAAACAAATGTTTAAGGCTATATGCGTGGAGGTAAAAGGAATAGGTTTTTGTTCGCTCTAATAGTTGACAATATCTTCTATAATAATTTTTAAAGCATAGCGGTCGTTTGCAAGATCAATAAGGGAGTCTTTAACGTTACTGTTGTCAATGATTTTTACGACGGGTCGTAAACTTGATGATTGCTTATTTTTAACAACAATAGCAATGTCTCCAGTACTGAGTTTTACACACGTTCCAATAGGATAAGGAGCTACTTTTTTTATCATTGCATCGACTATTTTTGGGTCAAATTTAGTGTTATATCCTGCCATAATATATTCAAGGGCATCCGAGGGTAACATTGCATTGCGGTACGGACGATCAGAAATTAATGCGTCATAGACGTCTGCAACACATACGATACGTCCAAATAAATGAATTTCATCACCCGCAAGCCCATTTGGATAACCGCTACCGTCGTATGCTTCGTGATGCTGCAATATAGTAATTTTGCTATTATGTGTGATGCTTGAGTTTTGTGATAAAAAGTTAAATCCTAATTTAGAGTGTTTTTTAATTTCTTCGAACTCATCTGCATTAAGCCTATCTGGCTTATTTAGAATTTTTTTATCGACAAACATTTTTCCCATATCATGGAGTACGGCCCCCATTGCGAGTTCGTAGAGAGTTTCTTTTTTCAGGCCTAATACAGCACCAATCACGGTGGATAGTATCGCGACATTTAAACTATGGCTATATGTATAGTCATCATATGTTTTAAGGTCGATTATATTAATCATGACATTATTGTTGAGCAGAATTTCATCAACAATTTTTCTAATCTGGGTTTTCACAGATTTCATCTTATTATTAATACGAGAGGAGATGTTATTTTCGACATCAAAAAATAGAGATTCAAGTTCGTTTTTTGAGCTATGTTTAAGGTCAGGGCTAATGACGTCGCGAATTTTAAGGCCACGAGATAACGCATCGTCAATGTAGACACCCTGATACCCTAATATTTCGACTTTATTTATTAATTTATCGGTTAATGATTTACCTCTGCGTAGCATGACCCTATTTCTAGATAAAACAAGGTCAGAGGCTAAGGTTTGACCCGGTTTGAGGTGTTTTGTTTGAATATAACGCATAGCATATCACCTTGATAGTCCATTAATATCGACAATTAAACTGATGCTCCCATCACCAAGGATTGTACATCCAGTAATACTCTTTATATGACCAAGTGTTTTCGAAATATAGAGAGGTATTGGTTTTACGACAGCTTGCTGTTCACCAACCAAATTATCTACAAATATACAATATGTTTCTGACTCATTTTCTACAAGGATAAGTATACCGTTCTCACATTCTGTGATTGCTGTATCGATATCAAAAAGTTTATATAGCCGCACTATTGGGTAACAGTTTCCGCGGATATATATATTTTCGTTGCCGTTAGTATCAAAGAACAAATCCTTCTTGTTTGGCTTAAAACACTGTTTAATTGCAAGTACAGGGATAATATATGATTGGTCTCCGACAGAAACCTGCATTCCGTCAATGATTGCTAACGTTAGAGGAATACGAATTTGTACACGCATACCTTCATCAGGTTTGCTATCAACAAAGACACTACCTCCCATTCTCTTAATATTTTCAAGGGCTACATCCATACCGACACCCCTACCAGAGAATTCAGTAACATCTGTTTTGGTTGAGAATCCAGGAGAGAAGATTAATGAGTACGCTTCGCTGTCAGATACTTCTGATTTTGGCTTTTTAATTAATCCTTTTTGAATGCCTTTTTCTATTAGTTTTTCTTTATTTAGCCCACGACCATCATCAGATGCAAGGATAGTCACGTTTCCACCAGCGTTTCGAGCTTCAAGTCTGATTTCACCAACAGGGTTCTTTCCTTTGCTGATTCGTTCCTCGGCAGGTTCTAATCCATGATCCATAGAGTTCCTTATTATGTGCATGAGTGGATCAGCCAAATTATCAAGAACGTTTTTATCAAGTTCTGTATCTTCGCCAACAATTATAAGTTCGGCTTTTTTGTTTATCTTACTAGACATATCACGCACGATACGTTCCATTTTGCGGAAGATGCCAGAAACAGGAACCATGCGGAGAGACATAACAAGGTCTTGCAGTTCATCCGTTAGCTTATGTAGCTGCCTTGTAGTTTTTTCAAAGCTCTCAAGTTGAAGTTTGGTTAACTCAGGATTTTTTGTGACGGTCGATTCGGCTATTACAATTTCGCCAACAATATCCATTAAAGAATCTAATTTGTTAAGATTAACGCTCATAAAGCTCTGTTTATGAGTGTTCATATGATCAGCAGCTATAGTTTTTTGGGCTGTCTTTTCAGCAACTACTTTATCGCTAGTTTCTTTTTCAGCAGTTGCATCTTCGGTATTAGTTTCCTCTGTAACGGTTTTGCTAATATTAAACACGTTTGATACTTCCGACTCGTCTAACTCTTCAAACTCTAAGTCTTCTATGAAAAAGGTTTTTTGAATTATATTTAACAACTCATCTTTTGGCTCTGCAGATAGCATATAGAGCGTAAAACCGTTTAGTGCAATCTCGTTAGAGCTGCTTTCTTCTAGTAAATCTTTTGGCAATGTAATGATATTGTAGCAAAGAGTTTCTACAGCTTTAACAACACCAAGTGCACGGATGCTTTCCATTTTGCAATCGTTTTGAAATCGAATAGTCGCTTTATAACAATGACCGTCCTCATACGGAAAGGGTATGTCTGCTTGGGATATTGACGTATTGACTTCTGTTAATGATGGTGTTTTTCGATTGGTTAAAATGGTATGAAGTTCTTTTATTTCGTTTATCAAGCTATCAGCATTTCCATCTGGAAGGTCATTGTTTTGAATTTTTACCATTTCTGCGTTGATAATATCGAGTGCTTGAAACCCATAATCACAGACTTGTTGATGATCTTCTTCTCTAATTTCATTCTCACGTAAATAGTCAAATAGATCTTCTAAAGAGTGTGATAAATTGGCGATATTATCAAAATTCATCATTGCGGATGAGCCTTTAATAGTATGTAAAATTCTAAAAATATCAGCAACTTGTTCAGAAGAAAAGGACTCATTTTTTTCGCAAACCAAAAATAGAGATTCCAATTTCTCTAGAAGCTGTTCATTTTCATATATGTAGATATCTAGCATATCATTCAAAATTAGGACTCCTTCCGTTCATAACAATTGCGTTGGGGTAGCGTTAAGCAAAGTTCTTTAATGCTTCAAGGATAACATCTTCTTTAAAAGGTTTAACAATAAAACCCTTTGCTCCGGAGAGCACAGCTTCGCGAACCATGCTTTCTTGCCCCATGGCAGAAATCATAATGACATTTGCTGATGGATTTATTGCTAAGATCTCTTTTAAGCTCGAGAGCCCGTCCATTTCTGGCATTGTGATATCCATTGTTATTAAATCAGGAGCAAGCTCCTGATATTTTTGTAGAGCGATTTTTCCGTTTTCAGCTTCTCCGATGACGTCATAACCGTTTTTTGTAAGCATTTTCTTAATTGAAATTCTCATAAATGCGGCGTCATCGACAACTAGAACTTTTTTCATGATATAAACCTCCTCAAATCTATGGGCTTTTTTATTTTGTAATTATTATATAAAGCGAACTGACCTTGGTGAAACAGTTCTAACCTGCAACATACAACTTTTACAGCAAAATTCAATAGATCTTCCCGATTTGCCACCTACATCTTGGCTAATAATGGGAATTGTACATTTTTTCAATACAGCTTTGCACATTTCAATGTTGCGTTTGCCTACATTCATAATATCTGCATTGTATGAATTGTTGAACATATGTGCGCCACCTGCAAATTTGGCTTGCAAGTTTCTTTGTCTTGCTCCCAATGTTGTCATGTAACGTATCAGTTCAACAATACCCGTATCAGCAAATTTTGATTTATTAGGAGTGGAATCGTTGGGTGCAGTCGGAAGCATGATATGTACCATGCCGCCAATGTTATTTACCGAGTCATATAAGACCAACCCTACACAAGAACCAAGTCCCAAGGTAGAGACTTTGTCAGGAAACCTAACAACTTTTTGTTCTGCGATACCAATAATAAAGGTCCCCATATTAAGATACATCCATTTTCTGAATAAGTTTTTTATAGGATTCTATATCGGGAATCAAGAAGAAATGCCCGAAAATACTCTCTGCTTGATCAATAAACTCAGTTTCTAAAAATAAAACTGAGTCACCATATTCTCCATAAGCAGATGCTAGTAAGTTCATCACAGCTCCGGCCATATCAAATACAAGATCTGGCACAGAAGCGTTTATCCTCAGTCCTGTTAGACTTGAGATGGCTGTGATATATGAGCCAATCAATATATTTCCGACTTCATTTAGTGCTGATATTTGCAGTTCGCTTAATTCGTCACTTGATTCTTCATTTTTCATTTCGCCAAGTAATGCATTGGTTAACGTATACGCGTCTTGCTGATCTAACACTAGTAATATAAAACCGTCAATATCATCTGATATGCAAACTAACAGTCCCGCAACTACATTTTCAGGACCGTCTAGTATATCGCATATGGTTTTATATTCACAAAACTGTACGCGGGGGACGCGTATGGCCACTTCTCGATCTAGCATAACAGACAAAGCTGTTGCTGCGTGGCTTACACCAATATTTTCTAACTCTTGAAAAAAATCAAGCTTTTCTTCTTGCATTTTTTCTAAATCGTACATGTCAATATATGTCCTCACAATTTGGTATTATTTTCTATATCGTAATTTTAAAGAAAACTATTAACTGCTTTTTTAAAAAGTAGTAAATAAAATAAATTCTCCCAAAATATGAGCTTTTTTAAGAATAGCTGTAACAATTGGGATTACCAAATCGAAAAAAATGGATCTAAGAGGTGCTGATTTCGCAAATATTTAGGTAATTCTGCGCATTAATTTATGGATTTTTTGGGGAACTAGCAGATATCATGGTGTTTAAAAACTGGAAAGGCGGTTTATTTATCGTAAAGGGACAATACGATAGAGAAATTAAAATTGTATCAAAAATTTGCAATTAGTTTTGTTAAGTTTTTATCTGGATGTAACGATGAAAAATAATAAACAATGAGTGATAAATAACATAGCGATTGATTTTATAGAATTAAGTAAGTAGTAAATTAGCATTAAGATTTTGATAAAGGGTGCTGTAGGTTAAACTTAATTTTAAAATACAAGTACAATGTCAAATAATAATAAAAGGAGGACAAGCATGGAGTTGAGTAGCGAAGAAATGTTAGATCAGCAGGAAGATACGCAGCATGGAAGATATTTGACATTTAACGTAGGCGATGAAGTCTATGGTATTGAGATTGAGTATGTGACCGAAATTATCGGCATGCAGCAAGTTACAAAAATACCTGAGATAGCCGACTACATTAAAGGAATTATCAACTTACGCGGTAAGATTATTCCGGTTATTGACGTTCGGCTTAAATTCAAGAAGGACGCAATTGAATATGATGATCGTACGTGCATTATTGTTGTTGACACGCAAGAGATAATTGTCGGGTTGATTGTCGACCAAGTTTCAGAAGTTATGACGATTGATGATCAAAGTGTTGCTAAGCCACCAAGTAGCAAAACGGGCATACGCAACAAATATATTAAAGGTATCGGCAAAATTGAGGGTGATGTAAAACTGTTGTTAGATTGCAAGAAACTTTTTGACGAAGAAGAAACTCAAACCATCGGAGAAATTGAATAGAGCATATTGAATAGGAGCATAAAGTATGAAATGGTATTTAAATATGAAAATCGGTAAAAAACTGATTTTAGGATTCGTTGTAGTGGCAGTTATTGCTGGTATTGTAGGAGTTATGGGATATACATCGATTAATGAAATCGGTAATGTGCGGTTGCCGTCTGTACAAAATCTAGAGGATATGAATCTTGCGCAGGTAAAAGTGATCGTTGGTGAGCGTGGCTTGATTAACGAGAATATGACAGACCCTGAACTGAGGCAACCACAGTATGATTATATTGAAAATGCATTGGCGTTAGCGCAGGAATCTCGGGATGTATATGAGTCGCTTCCGAAAACAGCGGAAGAGGCTGCGTTGTGGGAAGAGTTTGTACCAACTTGGGATAATTGGATAGCAGCCCATGAAGTTGTTATGCAATTATCTGAAGAAAGAGATTCCCTCATTGCTTCTGGAAAATCAAACGATGATCCGAAAGTCCATGATTTAGATGTACAGGCAGTAGAGGCAAGTTTGGTTGCTAGAGGCGAGTTTTTGAAATCTGAAGAAGTACTGACGCAGTTGGTCGATTTAAACAAACAGGGAGCGGAAAATGCGGCGTCAACTGGAATTATAACTATCATCATTATTGCAATTATTGGAGTTGCAGTATCAATTCTACTTGGACTTTATATCAGTAGAATAATTTCAAAACCTGCTAATGAGACGGCCAACTTAGCACAGGCATTGGCTTCGGGCAATCTTGATGAAGAGATAAACATCAGGTCAAAAGATGAGATTGGACAGCTTGCAACTATAATTGATCAAGACGTAAGAAAAGCGTTTAAAGATATTGAAGTTGCCAGGGAAATTGCTCATAAGCAGTCTGAATACCAAAAGAATGAGGTTCATAAGGTTGTTGATAATCTGCAAAGATTGTCAGAGGGTATATTGTCTTGTGATATGGTTGTTGATGAACCAGATCAAGATACACAGGAATTGTACGGCATATTTAATAGCATTAGTGAGAATTTACATAAGAGCGTAGATTCAATAAAAGGTTATATCGACGAGATATCGTATACGCTCAGTCAAGTATCTGATGGGAACCTAGTTGTTGAAATTACGTCAGAATATCACGGAGAGTTCATAGAACTGAAGAATTCAATTAACACGATTGTTGATTCATTGAACAGTATAATGATTGATATAAATACTGCGGCAGAGCAGGTTGCATCAGGCACGTCGCAAGTATCTGACGGAAACCAGGAAATTTCGCAGGGAGCAACAGAGCAGGCAAGTTCAATTGAAGAGCTTTCATCTTCAATTACTCAAATGGCGGAGCAGATCAAACAGAACGCTGAAAACGCAACAACATCTACTGAGCTATCAACAAAAGCACGTGATGCTGCAAACGATGGTAACGAGAAGATGAAGCGGATGCTGGAGTCGATGGAGGAGATTAACGTATCTTCATCAAATATTTCAAAGATTATTAAAGTCATCGACGATATCGCATTCCAAACAAACATATTGGCTCTAAATGCAGCGGTAGAAGCTGCAAGAGCTGGGGCTCATGGCAAAGGTTTTGCAGTTGTAGCTGAAGAAGTTAGGAACTTGGCAGCACGCAGCGCAAATGCAGCGAATGAAACAACATCGCTTATTGAAGGTTCAATCAAGAAGGTTGAAGCAGGTACGGAGATCGCTAACGAGACAGCGGGCGCACTTTCAAGTATTGTTACAGGCGCAGAGGAGTCAGCGGAGATACTTAATAAGATTGCTGTTGCATCTAATGAGCAGGCTACTGGTATTGCTCAGATCAACAAGGGCATAGAGCAGTTATCGCAGGTTGTGCAGACTAACTCAGCAACGGCAGAAGAGGGGGCGGCAGCAAGCGAAGAGCTATCTAGTCAGGCAGAATTATTAAAGAGCATGATCGCTAAGTTTAAATTGAATGAAGGTGGAAATGTGCAAGCGAGGATGAGTCAGACCATAGCAAATAGTGAAGATACAAGGGATGTAAGTCAGTCAGATAAATACGGTGGCGCTAAACCTAAGATTGTTCTAAACGACGACGAGTTCGGTAAGTATTAATTCAATTAAGTACTAAAGAATTGGGTTGCGTTTAGCAACCCTTATTCTTACATTTCAGCAAAGTGAAGTGTAATAAACAATACTAAAAAAGGGGGATAAATATGGGATTAAATAATGGGGACATGCTAGAACAACAAGAAGATACACAGCATGGAAGATATTTAACATTTAATGTAGGGGAAGAAGTGTTTGGCATAGAGATTGAGTATGTTACGGAGATTATTGGCATGCAGCCTATCACCCAAATACCCGAGATCGCTGATTACATAAAAGGAATAATCAATTTACGCGGTAAGATTATTCCCGTTATAGATATTAGACTTAAGTTTAAAAAAGATGCAATAGCTTATAATGATCGAACTTGTATTATTGTTGTTGATACGAGCGAGATAATGGTTGGGTTAATCGTTGACCAGGTTGCTGAAGTTATGTCGATTGATGACGAAGATGTTGCTCCTCCACCCAGTAGTAAAACTGGTATACGCAACAGATATATCAAAGGTGTTGGCAAGGTCAATGGAAACGTTAAACTATTGCTAGATTGCAAAAAACTTTTTGATGAAGAAGAAACTCAAGCTATTGGAGAAATAGAATTGGAGCAATAAAAATATGAAATGCTTTATGGATTACTATGGGTAAATTAATTTTTTTACTATTCCGTTTGTCACAATTATGATTATGCTTCTCGTGTTTTTTGCTGTTCAGTTAAATGGAATCAATGCTGATCTTAAATTGTTATAGGGAATGATAACGTGTTTAGCAAGCATCAAGCCAAATTAGAAGTTGTAGGTAAAAATATATGATTAAAATAAACGATAAAGAGTTTACAGAACTCACAGGGTATTTACGAAATAATTATGGTATAGACTTAAAAAAGAAGCGTACGTTAATTGAAACTAGGCTCAATAATCATCTTATCAAAAATGGATTTGATTGTTATAGAGATTATTTTAATTTTGCTTTTCATGATAAGACAGGTAACGAGATTAGCCAAATTGTAAATATTTTAACTACTAATTTTTCGTATTTTATGCGTGAATGGGAGCATTTTAGGTATTTTAAAGAGCGTGCACTACCTGAACTGACAGCTCACATTAATAATAATGATTTACGAACTTGGAGTGCTGGTTGTTCAACTGGACAAGAACCGTATACTTTGGCAATGTTGATTTCAGACTTCTTGGACAAACAAAAAAGAAAATGGGACGCTAAAGTTCTTGCAACAGACATTTCATTAAAGGCGTTGAATGGGGCTAAGGAAGGTATATATGACGATGAAAGTCTTAGCAATGTGCCTATGGATTGGAAACTATCCTATTTTAAAAAAATACAACCAAGTAAATGGCAAGTTAAAGACGAATTAAAAAATGAAGTGATCTTTCGCAGATTTAATTTAATTGATCAAGAGTTTCCGTTTAAGAAACAGTTCCATGTGATATTTTGTCGTAATGTAATGATCTATTTTAATGAGCAAACTAAAAATAATCTTATAGAGAAATTTTATAATGCGCTTGAAGAAGGAGGTTATTTGTTTATTGGACAATCGGAATCCATTAGTAGAAATGATACGAGATTTAACTATGTAATGCCTTCAATTTATAAAAAAGGTGAGTGACAAAAATGAAAAAAATAAAGGTGCTTGTGGTTGATGATTCATTATTCATGAGAAAATTTATATCTTCGGCAATTGAAAAAGACCCTAGCATGGAAGTGGTTGGTCAGGCAGGAGATCCTTATGAGGCCAGGGATAAGATTGTTGAATTAATGCCAGATGTTATGACTCTGGATATACAGATGCCCAAAATGAATGGTATTAGCTTCCTTGAAAAATTGATGCCGCAATTTCCGTTACCAGTCGTTGTGGTTAGTTCGATTAGTTCTAGTGTCTTTGACGCGCTCAATGCTGGCGCTGTTGATTTTATAAATAAGACGGCAATGACAAATGAGCAGGATAAGAATAATTTCTCATCAGAATTAGTCGTGAAAATAAAGATTGCATCGATAGCAAAAGTTGGAAAACATAAGCATCAGACAACTCGGGAAAAGACTTTGCAAACATCCGTAAAGAATTCAAAGGGAAATCATATCATAGCATTAGGTGCTTCGACTGGAGGAACGGAAGCTACGTTTAATATTCTAAAAGCCCTTGGAAATGATTTGCCTGGAATGGTGATCGTTCAACATATGCCACCTGTTTTTACAAAACTGTATTCAGAGCGCTTGAATAATGCTTGTGCAATGGAGGTCAAAGAAGCCCAAGATGGAGATGCAATATATCCTGGACGTGTTTTGATTGCGCCGGGAGGTTTGCATATGACGGTTGAAAGAAAAGGTAGCGGATTTGTTGCTAGATGTAAAGAAGGCGAAAAAGTTAGCGGACATTGTCCATCAGTTAATCAGTTGTTTGATTCAATTGCAAAATTGCGTGATGTAAATAGCTTGGGAATTATTTTGACGGGAATGGGTAGTGATGGAGCAAAAGGTCTGTTGGCTATGAAGCAACAGGGGGCTGAGACAATTGGTCAGAACCAATCAACGTGCATCGTTTATGGCATGCCCGCCGTTGCATATAATATTGGAGCAGTTGACATTCAGTTACCTATTAGTGCTATGCCTAAACGAATTTATGATTGGTATAATCGAAAATCTGTGAAATAGAGTAAAAATACTGGTAGTAATTCAATGAATATTAACTACTGTATAATATTAATAAATAGTTAAGACGAAAGCTACCGCTTTCGCCTTAACTATTTTAACATACAATTTAATATGCATATATCTACTGTTTCTTTTATAGAAATAGCTTTAATTTTTGTAAAATTACAGTTATTAACTAGCCTTTGCAGAAACGATATTAGAGGTTCTATAAATATTACCGGACGATGTGGCTACATACGTTCGAATTTTATAATAATATGTTTTATTTGTTTTGACGCGAGTGTTAGTATAACTGGTAGAGCTTTTTACTGTGGCTACTTTTGAGTATGTTCCACCCGAGGAGGTCGCACGGTAAATAATGTATCCAGTCGCTTTAGGCACCTTAGTCCAAGACAGTTTAATACTATTATATGATGTTGCTTTGGCTGTTAGCGACGTTTTGGAAAGGTAAGCTTTTGAAGAAACGATGTTAGACGTTCTATAAATATTACCGGATGAGGTGGCTACATACGTTCGAATTTTATAATAATATGTTTTATTTGTTTTGACGCGAGTGTTAGTATAACTGGTGGCGTTTTTTACTGTGGCTACTTTTGAGTATGTTCCACCCGAGGAGGTCGCACGGTAAATAATGTATCCTGTCGCTTTAGGCACTTTAGTCCAAGATAGTTTAATACTATTATATGATGTTGCTTTGGCTGTTAGCGATGTTTTGGAGAGGTAAGCCTTTGCAGAAACGACATTAGACGTTCTGTATACATTGCCTGATGAAGTAGAGCGGTAAGCACGGACTTTATAGTAATATATTTTATTTGTTTTAACGCGGGTGTTAGTGTAACTGGTAGCGTTTTTTACTGTGGCTACTTTTGAGTATGTTCCACCCGAGGAGGTCGCACGGTAAATAATATACCCTTTTGCCTCAGGGATTTTGTTCCAAGATAACTTGATGCTGTTATATGAGGTTGCCTTAGCTGCTAGCGACGTTTTACCAAGTAATGGCTTTGCTGACTTAATGTCTGAATAACTACCGTATGTGTATGTAGAGGCAGCGTTGTAGCAAGCTCTAACTTTATAATAATACGTTTTACCATTTGTCAGCCCAGTGTTTGTATAGCTTAGCGACGTCGTGGTTTTAATTAGCTTATAGCCAGACGTTTTCGAAGTCGAGCGGTATATTTTATAGCCGCTTACGCCCGAAATTTTTGCCCAATTAAGCTTAATACTATTGTATCCCGCTGATGAGACGGAAGTGAGCGTTGTTTTCTTTATTAACAGTGGCTTTGCAGATCTGACCTCTGAATAACCACCGTATGATTTCCCGGAAGAAGTATTGATATAAGCCCTGACCTTATAATAATATGTTTTATTGTCGGTTAGGCCAATGTTTGTAAAATTTAAAAATGCTGTGGTTTTGATTAGCTCATAGCCAGATGTCTCTGAAGTTGAGCGGTAGATATGATAGCCGCTCGCACCCCAAACTTTTGTCCAATTAAGTTGGATGCTGTTATACCCTTTGGCTGTGGAGACAGTGAGCGTTGGCGTACCGATTTTTGAAAAGTAAGCCGTTACCGTTCGGTTTTTGCTAGCCGTAAAGGAATAACTAAAATCTTTAGAAACAGTTATGTCGTCTTCTTGCCAGTATAAGAACTTGTAACCGGAAATAGGCGTCGCTGTAAGCGTTACAGTAGCTCCATTGGCGTATGTCCCGTTACCTGAAACTGACCCATATGCACTGTTATCTGTTTTGGCTGTGATAGTATAGCTATTATTGTTTGTGTCAAACGATACATAATCGGCGTAGACATACGCGATGGATCCACCATACATGATGGAATGCCAACCATTGACCACATTAAGTTGCATTACTTCAATACGAGCGCCATTTGGCACCGTGCCAAGAATGGTAGATGATGTGCTTGCGGCATTGCGTATGTTTAAGCTGCTACTAACGTTTATAACCGTTGAGTTAGTATTATCCGTTGTTGTTGCAGATGCGAGAGTAGGCTTTGTGATGGATAATGCAGAAAGAGTAGTATTTTTATAGTAGAATGAGAGTATTTCGCTATAGCTCTTCCCTGCGTTTGCACGTGCTTGCGCCCCTCGCTGGCTCATACCGACTCCATGCCCATACCTTTTCTGATAAATCCAGTAACCGGATTTGCCGCCAACAGTATCTTCTTCCGTCAGGAATAATCTCAAGCTGGAAGAATTAAAAACTTGATATGTTGTGGTACCATTAGATGCATCTAAGTAATTAAGGTCTAGCGATAGATCTTCAACAACTTTTTCTTCTCCGTTGACCATGACAGTAAAATCGCCTTTTAATTTTGTAAAATCCACACAGTTGTTTACTCCGATTTTTGGCATACGTGAATGATTCTCACTGCCGCCTGAATCATAGGAATACATGTTGAAGTTATCTGCTCCAATTAAATCAAAATCATCTCGTGAATCAACACCGTAACTGCTTAAAGCTCCAGTGCTGACAATTGTTTGCTTGATATACTTGATAAGGTTTGCCGTGTTGGGAGTGCCATCTACATTATCGGCTGTTGTGAGATCGCTTGTGCTACTAAATGAATGAGGAATAAAAACCCCCTCATATAAACTAGAGGAATTATTGGCATCATAAGTATCTTCACCAATGACATAATAGTCCATGTCGTAGCCACCGCCCCAGACATGGTAAGGTATATCCGTCCACCCACCGTTGGACGCGCTATAATATGTTGATATAACACTACTATTAAATGTTAATATTTTTTTAGCAGTGGAGTTAACTGCTTGGATGGCATTGGAATTTGATGAGGAGTATCCTTTGTATACTTGGTTGGCAGGGGTATCCACAACATCATACGATGCGGAAGAATTCATACTTTTGACGGCATAGTTGCGCGCTGCAACTGCTTGTGATTTTAGTGCTTCAATAGGCCATGAATCGCTCATTTCATATGGAACAACGCCGTATAAATAATCTTCAAGATAAACATGATTAATAACGTTTATGTAGTTATCGTTATTAATAGCAAACTCAAAATTGCCAAGATAGCTTCTATATCCGTATTCATAATTATTCAACCAAATAAAATTGTTATAGTCCTTTGTTGCTGCTTGTTGGATTAATGTAATGGAGGAACCGCTATAAACTTTAGAATTGCCATAATATAGATAAAGTTTGTCATTACTAATTTTTATAGTATATAATTGTCGTTCAAGCTTAATAGAGCTATCCTCTTTGACACTATAATTACCATCTAAGAAAACGGATACACTCGTTTTGTTGCCAACTGAAAGCTTGACACGGATAACACTATTCGAAGCAGCGTTAGCCGTAGAAGCAGATGTTCCTGCAATAAAAATGGAGAGTAGTAACCCTAATAACAATGAAAGGCCAATAGTTTTGCGCCGCATTTAATTCCTCCTATGTATATGGATATAAATAATATATTTAATAATTTCATTACTTGATAGTAGTATCATTGTAATTCATATAGTGATAGTATTCAATATATACAAAACAAATCAATTTAAATATATACAAAACTAATCAACAAATAGTCGTTGTTATAATCATTTATTGCAAGTAGCCATAGCATGCCTTAACTAAGCTAAATAAGGGGTTGCACAAGGTTTTGGATAAGAGTGCTAGCTTTAATTTATTTCATACAATCAAAGATTTAGGCTGGCTGTGTTAACAAATTGCCATAAATTGTTACTTCTTTTGTTGGCAATTATTTTTTATAATAATAATTTCGTGCTGTTATCTTTTTTAAAGGTTGCGATTCAGGATAGACTAGTATAATCTTTACTTGTAACTAAAGGTCTTTATTATACCTTTAGTTTGGTTTATAATGACCTTGTCGTGAGTGGTAGAGTTAAAAAATTATTTTTACAGAGGAGTACTAATGTCTTTACATCGAAAAAGAAATAAGAACTTAGGATTGACAGAGTTAGTTGCCATTGCTGTCGGGGGTATGGTTGGCGGAGGAATTTTTTCTATACTTGGAATATCTATTTCTATGGTGGGCGTATTAACTCCAGTTACAATATTGTTTGGTGGTATTATAGCACTGTTTGCAGCTTATTCTTATGTAAAACTTGGCAACTATTATCGTGATGAGGGGGCTTCCTTTTCTTTTTTTAGAAGAACTTATTCAAATTCCCATTTTGCATCCTCAATTATTGGTTGGTTAGTGGTTTTTGGATTTATCAGCACTCTTGCGCTATACGCATATACTTTCTCGTCGTATGCCATCAGCGCGTTTGCATTTGCTGATAACATATGGATACGAAAAATTGTTGCAATTGGAATCATTGCAGTATTTACGGGCGTTAATGCCTGGAGCGTTAAGGGAATGGGGAAAATAGAGGATATTATCGTTTATACGAAGTTGTTTGTTTTATTAGTGATTTCGGTAATTTTGATATACTTCGGAGTTCCAAATTTTCCAAACGTTATGAGTAATATTCCATCGGATGCCGGGCAAGCAGGTATTTTAGGACTACTAATTGTTTCATCAATAACCTTTGTTGCTTATGAGGGATTTCAACTTGTTGATAATGCAGTTGATGAGATGCGTAATCCTGAAAAAAATATTGGTCGTGCGATTTATATTTCTATCATATTAGTTATGGTTATTTATTTGGTGATTTCTATTGGTACCGTTCTGGCTATTCCTGCAGAGGATTTTATAAAAAATAAGGAATATGCACTGGCAACGGGAACGGGAAAAGTACTCGGTAATGCTGGCATTGGTCTTGTTATACTTGGAGCAGTACTTGCAACCAGCAGCGCGATAAGTGGCACGCTTTTTGGTGCATCGCGGCAAGTCGCAGTTGTTTCGGAATTTGGGTATATGCCAAAAGTGCTCTCAAAAAGGAAGTCGCAGATACCTGTAAATGCGATTTTATTTATGGCAATTGTTTCAAGTTTATTGATACTCGTGGGTGGTCTTGAGATGTTGCTCGAATTTGGGAGTATAACGTTTTTGTTAGTCTCAATACTAATGGCTCTGGCTAATTTTAAAATACGTAAGGAGACTAAATCGTCACCTTTCATTACTATTATAGCGGTAGTTTTGCTCTCAATTAGTGGTCTTCTAATACTATATTATGAAGTGACATACGATCTTCAGCAGATCCTATTTATTATTGGTATATATACTTTAATTATTGTCGGGGCCTACATATATGCTAAGAAAAGGGATCGTAACATGGCTGAGATTGAAAGCGATGATAAGAAAGATATGAATAAGGAATAACTTTCGGACGCGTAAGGTGTATAGCAGTAAGGTTTGGAGATAGGTACAGGTATTGAAAGGTTAATAGTATAACATATTTTAATAGGGGCGATGGCCCCTAATTTTTACAGCATAGCTTGTTTATTTGATTTATATTTGAATAGTAAGATCAATGAAAAAACACTAAAATCCCTACTAGTTAAGTTTACACAATTAACAACTAAAAGGGGTGAGGGGTTTTGAAAAAAATCATATTTTTTATTTTATCGGTCGTCTTTGCTAGTATGTTGATGGTAAGCGGGTGCTCTCAACAAACAAGTAATCCGGCAGCGACTGCAACATCTAGTCTAGATAAGCAAGAAAAAATCGGGGAAATTGAGTTTTCTGTTCCATCAGAATGGAGCAGTATAGAAAAAGAAGATGATAGTGGCACGTATTACTATCCTTATGAAGAGAAAGCTACGTTATTGGGTGTGCAGTTTTTTAGTACGAGTGAGTTTGAAAGTTATGACATTTTGGATAAGGATGAAATGACTGAAATCTTCGATGCGTATATAAGTGGCATTAAAGAGAGCTCTGAAAATTATTATGAATTGAGCAAAGATGTGAACGTCTTATCTGATGGGACATATTACGTAATGGTTAATTTTAATAGTAATATAAATGAATCAGACTATGAAGTTTTGGCTTGCGTCTTCTTTACTCCTACTCATGTATATTCGTTAATGTTTGCTCAACCATCGGAAATATCTGATTCATTTAGAGATATCTATAATGAAATTATTAAATCAATAGTAATTATTTCTAACGAAGAAGCCACAGCAGAGAGTACAGAAAAACCAGCTAATACAGAGCAAAAAGAAGATGATACTGCAGGTGTAGCAACGGATGAGTCAAATAAAAACGGTTCAGCTACGCAAGCGACTACGGCAAAGAAGGCCAGTTCAGTTACGCAAGCGACTACGGCAAAGGAAAACAGTTCTCCTACGCCAACGCCTATAAAAGCCATTTCAGATTCGCAATCTGTTACGATTGGAGAACAAAATGCTCTTAAAAAAGCAAAATCATATTTAGCCTATTCAGCGTTTTCACGCGAAGGATTGATTGACCAATTAGAATACGAAGGATTTACTAATAAAGAATCAGTTTATGGTGTTGATAATTGTGGAGCCAATTGGAATGAACAGGCTCTTAAGAAAGCAAAATCGTATTTGGATTATTCGTCCTTTTCACGTTCGGGATTAATTAGCCAATTAGAGTACGAAGGATTTACACACGATCAGGCGGTATACGGGGCTGATTCTGTTGGACTATAGAATGAACAAAAGTGGGATGCCAGATTTTTTTGGCGTTGAATATGTTTAAGTAAAACAGATGTTAATGTATTAATTACGTTAATGTCTGTTTTGTTTTCACGTCTATTCAAAGGTTGTATTGCTTGTGATGGTGTATCTGGGGTAATGGGGAATGGAGGGCTGGAAGTTTATGGAGCTATACAAAGCATACTCATAATTGTAATTGTTGTGTGTGTGGTTTCAGATGTGAAAACTGGTGTAGTAATTACAGGGTGAATAAATAGTAAAGGGGCCGTTGCACATAATGTGACAGCCCCTTGTTTTTTCAGTTGTTAGTGGTTACTATTCTGCAGTTTATTTGGCGCTTGTTACTGAGTAATAGAAGGTGGGTGACTCAATTGATTCTACATATGGGTTATCCACTAATGTAAATTTATAGGTGTCGACTCCATCGAGCACCACCGTAACATTGATTGTATCTCCATTTTTTGACATTTCAGTTATTTCAGAAGATGACATACCGCGATCTGAAGGAGTAAACATGTACGCATCCCAGTCTGCATCGTATGTGACCGAGGTAACAAGCGATTCGGGGATATTAAGCAAGTCATCATAATCTGCAAAACAAGCCGTTGCGATTTCCTGCACTGACCTACTTGGAACTTTGATTAACGCGTCATCCGTAAGCTCTGCCATATAGACTTTATCTGTGTAATTTACTGCTACGTAATAAAGAACAGACCAAAAGAATTCTTCATCCCTTGGTTCAAATGTCGTACCTGAATCGTTCATAGCTAGAATAATAGAATCAAGTACTGGTAGCATAGCTGTGACTTTTTCTTGATCCTGAGTTGAAAGCGTTTCTGCTGTTTGATTGTCTGTGACGTTATCCTGCGTTTGTAAGTTCTCGCCTTGTGTCTGTTCGGGTGCCGCCGATTGGTCCTGTGTAGATGTGTTAGGCGTTGCACAAGCGGTAAGAAGCATCAGAACACTCAATAAAACAACCGTCCATATTGATGATTTTTTTAACATTGTAGTACCTCCCGTTTCATTATAACAGGATAAATATACCATAATTGATGTAAAAATAATACTGCTTATGCAGTATTATTTCTTGTATTAAGATTAGAATATTTATGCAATATGGCGTGTAGGAGATATTCTGTTACTGTATACTAAGAAGGAGTTTTTTCACACCTATTATCGTTTGAAATAGCGATAGTTGTATATATGTAGGTGGAGTTTTGCCGCTGAGTAAGTCCATAGTGCTCACAAGGTATGATCCTTGCTCGGTAGAAATACTAGCCTATGGCGTGGTGGCGACTAATATAGAGGGGAGTTTTGCCCCTCTTTTTTTATTCTGATGTGTACTAATTGTGTACTGATGGAGATTTTAACTTGCAAAATAAAAAATGAGCCACTTATTAAAGTAGCTCAAACGCCCTGCTCATACGGGCTTTGGCGGAGAGAGCGGGATTCGAACCCGCGGTACGCTATTAACGCACACACGATTTCCAGTCGTGCGCCTTCAGCCGACTCAGCCATCTCTCCATAAAAAGGTCAAATCATCAGCCAGATTATTATATCACAATGTATTGTTACTTTCAAAAAAAATGTATTTAAACTTTCATTGTTTTTTGCACATAAAAAATTTTTAACTGGAAAAACTATAATGACAAGGCATTGGTCTAATTGGAAAGTAGATTGCCGTTATGAGTGTTGTAAAAACCAGCTATATAATAGTTAAGTTAGTGTAAAAGCTGTAGGATACAACGATTGAGATATAATCGGCAGACTCAACAGGCGTTTGTTTTCGAGAAAAGCTATCAACATAAGCTCATCTATTACCAATTTTAGACGTCCTTGATAATGCAAAAACGCACGATAATCTTCGCGCGTTTTTGTTCTATGTTCGTATAATTTTCGAAAATAAAATGCAGATTTGTATGTTTATAGTTTCTCGATTTTAGATAGGCTATTCGTATCGCCGATAATAACCAGGACATCTCCTTCATTTATCATACAAGTAGCCATTGGTATTGAGAATTTTCCATGTTCGGTCTTAGTAGCTACAATATTTACACCATATTCTTTGCGTAAATCAAGTTCTGTTAAGCTTTTTCCTACCCAAGGTTTTGGAGCAATAATTTCAATCAATGAGTATTCCTCAGTCATCTGGATTAAGTCAAGAACGCTTTGACTAGCGAGTGAATGGCCTAACTTAATACCCATGTCACGTTCAGGAAAAACAACCTTGTCAGCACCAATTTTAAACAATATTTTAGCATGAAGCTCACTGTTTGCTTTTGCAACAACAATAGGAATACCAGCTTCTTTACACATTAGTGTGGCTATAACGCTAGCACTTTGAGCTATTCCAGCTGATACAACGGCGATATCAAAATTACTGGCTCCAATCAAATCAAAATTCTTTTGATCGGTTATATCCATTTGAATTGCTTGGGTTACGTAATCAGCGACGCTTTCGGTGTTTTCGATTTTTTCGTCAATCGCTAACACCTCACATCCTTGTTTTTCTAACGTAATTGCAAGGCTACTTCCAAATCGGCCGAGACCAATAACTAACACCTGCTTTTTAATATAAAACACCTCTTTCAGTTACATTTATTAACCAACTAGTAGTCTATCCTCAGGATAGTGGATTTTCTTTGAACTTTTTTGCGATTGTATTGCCATAGCTACGATTAACGTCAGCGGACCTAATCGTCCGACAAACATGGTTATCATAATTACTATTTTGCTTAGCGGCATTAATGTTGGAGTTATACCTTCACTAAGTCCAACTGTTCCAAACGCTGATATTACCTCGAAAATAATGCTGTCAAATGATTTCCCGTTTCCTGATTCTATTGCAAATATCAACAAACAAGATAAAAACACCACAAATATAGAAAGGATTACTATTGCAAGCGCCCTAAAAACAATATCCGGTGCTATTCGACGTCCAAAAGCGTTAACTTCTTTACTGCCGCTAAAGGCAGTAATCGTTGACTTAAACAATACAAATGCTGTTGTCGTTTTTATTCCGCCTCCGGTGGATGCTGGTGAAGTTCCAATAAACATTAGGGCAAAGCATAGGAGTTTAGATACATTTGATAGCGCGCTTTGATCAACCATGTTGAAACCAGCAGTTCGTGTTGTGACTGATTGGAATAATGCACCCATTAAATTGGACCCAACAGTTGATCCTTCGCTTCCAAGTGTATTAGGGTTTGACGATTCAAAAATATAGAATATAAGCGTACCTAATATTATGAGTAAGGCAGTCATTGATAAAACTGCTTTTGAATGCAGGTTAAGCTTGCTAAATGATCGTTTCCGATAAATATCGGTAATAACAACAAATCCTAGACCACCTACTACTATAAGCGCCATAATGGTAAAGTTAAAAACCACATCGTCTTTGAACATTGAAAGCGATTGAAAGTTACCCATTAAATCTATACCCGCATTACAAAAGGCTGACACGGCATGGAAAATTGAAAAATATATCCCTTTGACCCAACCAAACACGGGAATAAAGCGTGTACTTAATATAACAGCGCCCGTGCCTTCCATGATAAATGTAAGCATTAACACTCTTCGCACTAGTGCGACTAGCCCAGCGTAGGAGTATTGATTTAACGACTCTTTTATTATTAGCCGTTCGCTTAATGTTATTCTCTTTCTAATTATCATATAACCCAGGCTAGCTAGCGTCATAAACCCTAACGCGCCAATTTGAATCAATATCAATATTATTATCTGACCAAACAATGAAAACGTTGTACCTGTATCGACTACTACAAGCCCTGTTATGCAAACAGAGGTTGAAGCTGTAAAAAAAGCGTCCAACAAGCCAATGCTTGTTCCAGATTTCGTTGCAATTGGAAGAGAAAGTAGTAATGCACCAAATACTATTACGGAAACGAATCCGGTCACAAGAATACGAGCAGGGTGCTTTGAAAATTTTTTCTTAACTCTTAATTCCACAAAAAGCCTTCTTTCTCGTTTTCGTGTCCTGGCAAGGGATAAAATCTTTTTGAAACATGAGCCGTTAAGTCTAAGTCTAATTGACTGTCTTGACCACTAGTCATGGATAAATTTCCTATATTTGACATGGCTACGTTCAAACTAATAGTGTCAGACCAGAAATCGATTGCAGCCTTTACACATGTCGTTGCTCTATCTTTTGCTTTTTCAAAAATATCATAAAACGATTCGTTGCTCTTTATGCTACCATCATATGGCGCTGTCCATATTTGGTGAGTTTCGTTTAGGTAATCTTCTTCTTTGCAATTATCGTAGGCATAAAACAATGCAATAAGATGATCATATAGTTTCATGCGTTTTGCAATTAAGGATAAAATATTTTTTTTAAATCCAAACTTACTTAAACAAAGCCGAAATACTTTACGGATATCTCCAATTGCGACTGACAGCTCCTTTGCAGACAACTTAACGCCATACACGTCATCTAGCATAGTTGACCAGAACACACCAATTTCTCTTTTGCTTTGTTTACTTGGATGGCCTAAAATTATATGAAGAGGGGTATTATGCGGATTAAATCCTTCATGACGCATTAGGCATACGTCCATCCCTGACTCAAGTAACAAATGATATTGGGATGAATAACAGTAATGAAAAACGTATGGATGTACGCATGAGTCCATCGAGTAGTGAGTCAAATAGCCTAGCAAATAAGATTTTATACTGTTACTCGAGGTTTTTGCATATTGTAGTGCATTTTCAAAGAATTTCCCTGTGTTCTTGCTGTGCAGTGTTTCGGATAGTTTCACCCAACTTTTGACGTTAGCATTCCTATGATATATATGATAGTAACAAAAGTCAGGACCTTGACATCCGGTTAAAAATGATTGAAGGTCAAAGTTGCTTACTTCAGCATTTATTTCTAAATTCTTTAGGACATGTTGTCCTAGAGAATAATGGGTGTACTGTGCAGACAAAGTTATATCTCCTGTCAAACTTGTTAACTGTATTTTACCAACACCAATCACTTTTGTAAATGATGCCTTATTATAAATAGTTTTATTTAATGTGTAAAACGTAAATGCCGTATTGCTCAATCAATAAAATTATTATATGCTATTTAAAAACATTTAAGCTGGTGGATAAAATGGATGGTTGCAGAAACAAAAAACTAGAGGAATTTGCCCTCAATCAAGGTTTTGAAAAGATGTATTGTGTTGCGCCTTTCAAGTATGATGATTGGGAAAAAGAAATGCAAGGAGTAGATGACGACCATGGCGGATGGGCTAATTCCCCAGATGTATTTTCTCAGCTTGAAGGCACAAAATCGATAGTTGTCTTGTTATCTAGACATTCGCCATACGCAGCCTTTCCTCGTGGTTATGCACATGTTCCAAATTATTATGTTATGACAAATAAAGTGATAGATAGGCTTAAAATTGTGGGCGACTATATAAAAAATGAGTTTAATGCTAATGTTTTGGTTAACCCAAAGATACCACACAGACCTACTGCCATAAAGGCAGGTGCGGGGAGACCAGGATTAAATAGGCTAATGATGAACAAAAGCATGGGAAGCTATTGCCATATATCTTTGATTCTTACTGATCTGGATTTAGAAAAAACCACTAAAAAGCATAAAGATATGTGCAATAAATGCGGAGCTTGTGTTCGAGCATGTCCTACAAAGGCGCTTAATATGGATGGTACATGGGACTATAGAAAATGCCTGAGACATAGGATTTCAACCAATGTATTTGACGGAGGTATACGCGAGCATTATCAGTCGCTTCTGGGATGTGAGAGATGTATGGTTGCCTGCCCAGTCAACAAGGAACAAGGAGAGTTACAGCAACCAACCGATGATATGATTAATTTGCTCGCAATGGACAAATTGCTAAACTTAGATAACGATGTTGAGTATAGACGGCAGCTGCATGAAGTTTTTGGCAAAAACGTTGCCAGAGCTGCACGGATGCTAAATCAGTCCATTATGGTATGTGCAAATATGGGATGGACAGAGTATAAGGATCAAATAAAGGAGCTTATGTCACATAAGAATGAAGTTACAGCAGAACTTGCAGCGTGGGCTTATGGGAAACTTTGCCAAGACTAGATATTTCTCGTTTTGAAACATTTTTGAAATGTTTTCGTCGTATAATATGAAAACCCATATTAGGAGGCAACGATTATGAGAAAGACTATAGTTTTACCTTTGCTTATATGTATAACTATGATTGCTTTGTGTGCTTGTAGTGCCGATCAAGGTTCAAGTGTTGACCAAGGTGAGAATTTAGTAGCTAAGGGCAAAATATTGGAGGCTTCGCAAGATGGCAATTCTATTCTTGTTGATTCTGTGTCTGAAAATGTAACGGGCAAAATTAGGATATCTTTTACTGAGGATACGTCATTTGATGTAGATAATAGAGATTTTGAGGTAGGTGGCGAGGTCGAAATAATTCTCGATGGATATGTTTTGGAGTCCGATCCCATGCAAGCCACGGCGATGGACGTAATATTAAATAAGAAAGCTGACCAAGGTTCAAGTGCTAATCAAGGTGGGAACTTAGTAGTTAAAGGCGAAATATTGGAAATTTCGAAAGATGATAATTCAATCCTTGTTGATTCTGAGTCCGAAGATGTAACAGGGGAAATTTGGGTATCCTTTACCGAGGAGACGTCTGATGTAGAAAATACAGATTTTGAAGTGGGTGGCGAGGTTGAAATAGTCCTTGATGGAAATATTGTTTTGGAGTCTCATCCTATGAAGGCCACGGGGATGGATATAATACTAAACAAAAAAGCTGAATAGGTTAAAAACAATTTTGAATACAAAACGAGCTTTGCATTATGCAAAGCTCGTAGTTTTCAAAGCCGTGCGATCGCATTCGATCTTATTAAAGCAGAACAGTCTTCTAACGAATAAACTCAGGCTAGGTAATCCTGCGGCACACTGGAACACCCGCTTAATGCTGCTTCCGTCAGGACCTGACATGGTTCACGGATCCCAATTGCACAGGACCCAACCATCAACGCTTATTGCTAGAGCACGTAATGCAATAAAAGACCTCATTACGAGTTTTCCACCCCGCTATAGCGGATTGCGGGTTACAAGGCACCGCTAACTCCCCATGTAGCACGGCTATGCAATTATATACTTTTTCTAATTAAAAATCAAGAGTTGTGCCTGATAGCATCGATTATGATGCAATTATTGGGTGTTTTTGTGTAATCTTTCAGCGGCGTACATGATTTTAGTTATTCCAGAAATTCACAAAGAACTATTTACAATTGTTACAAAAATCAAGTTATTATATGATATAATGAACATAAGTGTTTAACGTGGAATAGTTTAAAGAGGAATTGTATGAGTAATGAATATGAATGATGAAAGAATTGAGAAATTAGTTGAAATTGCAAAAATGTATTACCAAGAGGGTAAGACGCAGTCAGAGATTGCTGTTCATTTTGGCATTTCTCGGCCGCTAATTAGTCGAATGTTATCTGAAGCTAGAGAATATGGCATAGTTAGGATCGAGATTTGTTCACCGCTTAATGGCAATAGCTTGATTATTAACCAGCTTAGAAATTTTTTCAACATTGATGGGGGCGTTGCCGTGCCCAATACTCCTAGTGATAGATTGACGAATGATTCAATAGCAAGATGCGCTTTGCAATATATTATTGAGCTAAATGGTGGCAGTATTGGAATTGGATGGGGGACCATAATAGGCAGTATGGTTTCCGTTATGGATATAAACGAAGAAAAATACGAAAGTATAGAGAAAATATGTCCTCTAATTGGTAATAGTGGTGTTTCTAGCCGCAACTATCATTCTAACGAAAACGTTAGAATATTTGCTGAGAAAGCTGTTGCTACACCAATTTATCTTCATGCACCTGCTTTTGTTGAAGCAGAGCAAGAGGTGGAAGCTATTAAAAGCCTTGAGAATTATAAGGCGGTGGCTAAAACTTGGGAAGAGCTTAGCATAGCTGTGGTTAATATTGGAAATTATCCAGATGTACCCGACTATGCTCCAGCCGTAAGACAAGATGATGTGCTAAACGAAAAGAAGGCGGCTGGACGTTTATTAAGTTACTATTATACTTTGGATGGCGAAGTCATTCGTTTGCAAAATGATTTTACCGTGCAAATGCCTATCGAGTCGCTTGCTAGATGTAAGAATGTTATTGGTATTTGTTCAAACAACGTTAAGCCACAAGCTTTGGTTGGCGCACTTAGGACTGGGTTGGTGAGTCACGTTATTGCATCTGAGGATTTGATTAAATCCGCAATGGATTATAAATAATACTCATATTCTTTATAGCATCTAAACTTTAGGTGCTATTTTTTATGGTAAAAAATAGTAATGAACAATAAAATAGAGCTTTTGAACAGTCAAAAGCTCTTAATAATTAATTACTGGATACGGGATTTTATTCATTATATATTCCGCCTGATAGCAAATGTAGATATGGTTCAAAGCATACCCCGCGTCTGTCTGATTGTGCGTAGTCTTGGCTCTTTTCCATAGTAAAAAGAACGAAGTCAGCTGCGCTGTCTACGCTTTCATATAGGCTGTGTCCTGTTAACAACCCGCCAGTAAGTACACTAGCAAATAAATCTCCGGTTCCATGCATGCGGTAGGGTAGCAAGTTCACAGGGCGTTCGTTATATCCTCTTTTGTCGAGAATACAGTTTACTAGCAGGTTATCACGTTCTATTCCAGTAATCACAACGCTGCTTGCGCCCATATTAGACAATTCCCTACAAAGTGAGCTAATATCGCTGGGTGAAGTGTTCTTGTCATCATATTTTCTGCCTGTTAATTTGCATGCTTCAGTTAGGTTGGGCGTGATAACGTCTGCATAAGCAACAAGCGATTTCATTGCTTCACACATTTTCGGGGTATATGTTTTATAAATCAACCCATTATCGCCCATAACGGGATCAAAAATAAATAGCTCAGGCTTAAAGACCTGTAAGGCGTTAGATAAAATTCGTATCTGGTCGCTAGAACCTAAAAATCCACTATAAAAGGCATCAAAATTTAAATCAATTTCCTTCCAATGATTAAGATAATCTTCCATATAAGGTGTGCAATCATGTATAACAAAGCCATTTATACCAGTATTAGTTGATAATACGGCTGTTGGTAAAGGGGAGACCTCTACTCCACAAGCAGAAATGACAGGAATAGCTATCGTTAAGGCGCATTTGCCAAATCCTGAAATATCGTGCATTGCTGCTATTCTCTTTAATGATTTTTCGCTGCTCATGTTTAGTCCTCCTTTTCTTATTCATGTTTTATAATTATTATATAGCATATGATAATTCAAGTAAATCAAGATATTGGTAAAGATAAGTTTGTTATATAGGAAAAACTAGATTAGAGAATAAAACCCGAAGCTTAGAAGAGAGAATTAAGCCTCGGGTTTAAAACAATGTCTATTTTTTAATAAACATTTGGGTCCAGTATTTTGTGCCATTAGATGATGTAGCTAGACCTACTCCTATATGCGTAAAGTTTGCGTTTAATATGTTAGCGCGGTGACCGGGACTATTCATCCATGCGTCAACCACAGCCTGTGCGGTGGAATATCCTTTGGCAATGTTTTCTCCAGCTGCAGAATACCTTATGCCAAAGTCAGACATCATTTGGAAAGGGCCGCCATAGACAGGAGAAGTATGTGAAAAGTAGTTGTTATCTCGCATATCGGCAGCTTTATACCTTGCAACACGTGAGAGCTCCCAGTTGGACGTTAAAGCGCTTAGTCCATATTTTGCACG
>CAXXMZ010000012.1:0-54553 GCA_963675355.2 Christensenellaceae bacterium | reverse complement strand
TGGCAGCTATAGATCTATTATGGAGTCAAAGGATAGAAACGTTAGAAAACAAACGTTTGAAAAGTTGTATGATGCTTATAAAAGTAGCATAAACACGATTGGGGCTACATATTCAACTAGCGTAAAAAAAGATATTTTCTATGCCAAGGCACGTGAGTTTGATAGTGCTTTAGAGGCTTCATTATTCCAAGATAACGTTTCAAGCGATGTTTATAATACGCTTATCGATACTGTTCACGAGAACCTCAATAGTTTGCACCGATATGTTAGACTTAGGAAGAAAGCTCTAGGAATAGATGATTTAAAGATGTATGACATGATGACACCGCTAATAAGCGATGTAGAAATGGATATCGAATATGATCAAGCGTGTAAGATGGTGCTTGAAGGGATAGCCCCCCTTGGAGATGAGTATGTAAGTATTGCTAAAGAAGCATTTTCAAGTGGATGGGTAGATGTTCACGAGAAAAAGGGCAAGACATCTGGAGCATATAGTTGGGGTCATTATGATACTCATCCATATATTTTATTAAATTATCAGACTAACTTGGAAAGTGTGTTTACCATTGCGCATGAGTTAGGTCATGCAATGCATTCTTACTATAGTAATAACAACCAGCATTATAACGAAGCAGGGTACCCTATTTTATTGGCAGAGGTTGCGTCGACTGTAAATGAAACACTTCTATTGCAGCATATGCTAAAGAATACCAAGGATGAAAATGTTAGACTTTATTTGCTTAACCATTATCTTGATCAAATACGAGGCACTGTATTTAGACAGGTAATGTTTGCTGAGTTTGAAAGAGATACGCACCAAGCTGTTGAGCAAGGTGGCGCGTTGTCTACCGAAAAGTTAAGTCAAATGTATGGGCAGCTTAATGAAAAGTATTATGGAGATAGTGCGGAAACGGATGAGAGGATTTCAATGGAGTGGGCAAGGATACCTCATTTCTATAGTGCGTTTTATGTTTATAAATACGCGACGGGATTCTCATCAGCGATACAAATCAGCAAGAGCATACTAGAGGGTAAAGAAGGAGCAAGGGATGGCTATATGGCATTCTTAAAGAGTGGCGGAAGTGATTATCCGCTTAATACTCTTAAAAAGGCAGGCGTAGATTTAACCATTAAGCAACCTGTTCAAGCTTGTATGCAGGAGTTTTCAAATATTCTTGATGAGATGGAGCCTTTGATTAGCAAATAATATATATTGAAAATACTATTATAAAAAAGCTCTTTGGAATTATCCAAAGAGCTTTAATGTTAAGGGAGTATTAGTCTTTTAGAAACAAAGTATCTTTGTGCTTGTCAAGTAACAGTATCAGCGGATAACCTATTACGTAGCAGGCAATAAATTGTCCAACGCCTACAAATATCATGGATTCTATTAGTGGGAATCCTAAAGCTACGTTTAAAACAATGCCAACGGACACGGCGTTTATAAGTACTGGTGGAAGTGGTGCAATAATATATTTTTTTCTCAACACATATGTTAGCGTTGCGGCTATAAGTGTTGACAAAGAACCTACTATTACGTCTACCATACCTACGCCGCCTATTAACAGATTGCTTAATAAGCAACCAACGAATAATCCGGGTATTGCAGCTGGTGTGAATACGGGTAAGATTGTTAATGCTTCAGCTAAACGGACCTGTATTAGTCTAAAGCTTATGGGTGCAGCGATAAATGTTATTACGATATATAATGCTGCAATGGCTGAAGCCTCGATTAGTCTTCTAATGTTCATCATGCGGAGCACCTCTCAATGTTTGCTTTGTGAATTATATCATGAAACATATTATATTAAAATAGACCCGTTGCCTGAATTATTAATGAGTAGTATAATGAACGTGGATTATTTATGGGGATATGGCGCAGCTGGTAGCGCGCGACGTTCGCAATGTCGAGGCCAGGGGTTCGACTCCCCTTATCTCCACCATAAGATGCAAGGCTCTCTAGCTCTGAAGTAATGTGAGTTGTAAACTTATTACAGAGCTGCTTTAGACTAAGTTTATATTTTAAATATACATTTCAGGGAAGTGAACCCTCGTATTAACTAAAGAAAGTAAGATAGCAACACGAATAAATAGTCCACATACTGCTAGTCCTTCTCGCAGATTGTGATCATTAATTTAGAGGAGGTAATCAGTTGGTGTTTGTCATAAATTATAAAGACGGTTTTTTAGGCGGTTGTGAAGGATTAAACTCTTACTTGCTCATCGGTGAGAACAATACCGGTGTAAAGAACATCTCCATTCAATATTCGGAAGTAGAGGTCGGCAAGGAACAACCTTTGCACAAACATGAACCTGAGCAATGCTATTTTATTATTGAGGGAACCGGTCTAATGATTATTGATGATGAAGAATGTCAAGTAGCTCAAGGAGATGCCATATACATCCCCGGTAATGCTATGCACGGTATTAGAAACGTTGGTAATATAATAATGAAATATTTGACTGCAAATACACCTGCGTTCGATTTGGATTACGAATCAAAATTGTGGCCACAGAAGCCAGTACTTTAATAGACAAGTGCCATTGGCATCTTATATTCACCAAACTTCTCATTATTCCGAATAGGACAGAATAATTACTCCTATTTTATAAAAACTAAAGCACGTCACTTACTTGACGTGCTTTTATCTTACTATTGGGTATTATGAAATTAAATGATACACCTGACTTCTTAGCTAAAGCTCCAATATATGTATATGTGTTATTAGTTTCAGCCTTTTTTTAAAATACCATTATTGACTTTGCGTTAAACAAAAAATGACCGAATAGTTTAGCGATATGGTATAATATTCAAAAAATAGTGATAAGCAAATCTTTTAATAATTATTCGGAAAGGGAAAGAAGGTATGAACTCAATTATAGATCCTATGAGCATAACGATATTAATTATTATTATTCTCATTGTTTTGGTTATTTTTGCGTCTATTAAAGTACGAAAATCGACACAAAAGAGAGACCAGCAAATTAATAATGCTTACGGGAAAATACCTAAAATTTATGATGAGGGTATTGGTAAAATAGACTCCTACCATAAGCACTACTCTTCTTCAATTAATTATAATAAACGTATTGATGCAACAACATGGAATGATCTTAATATGAATGATGTTTTCCAGAGAATTAATAGTTGTTCTTCTTCTGTAGGAGAAGAGTATTTATATCATGTCCTTCATGAATTGATACATGATGAGGACCACTTGAAAAGGCGAGAAAATCTTATTAAATGGCTTCACGGGCATCCCCAAAGGCGGCTTACTGTACAAAAAATTTTGCTTGGCATTGGCAAAAATAGAAACAACGGTCTTAGCTCTTTTATTTTTAATGCAGGAGCTAAGAAAATGAAACATCCATGGGTGTTTATTCTTATGGCCATGCTTCCGATTGCGGGATTATTGATATCAACATATTTGATGGTACCAGGAATAATTCTTACGTTAGTTGCTATATGTGCAAATTGTGTTTTGTATTTTTTTACCCGTCTAAAATGGGAAGCGGAAGCTGATAGTATAAAATATTTTACGTCATTACTTTTTGGAGCAAAGAGACTTCATAAAAATATGGGTAACGAACTTAAACAAAATGGTTTTGATTTAGAGGATTCATTAAAACCATTAAGAAAAGTCGGTGGGTTAATTCCGGGGAACGTAAAGATGGGAATTGCGGAATTCGAAGCGGTGATTGTTTCTATTAGGGCGATTTTCCTAGTGGATATAATCTCGTATAATAGAGTTGTTAAAATTATGCTTAAATACAAAAAAGAATTGAGCGAGTTATTTAGGATTACTGGTGAAATTGATGTGGCAATATGCATTGCATCATTTCGACAGAGCTTAAAGCACTATTGCTTACCAGTGTTTCAAGACGAAAAATCTATTATTTTCAGAGACATGTTCCATCCGTTAATCCGTGAACCCGTTGTGAACAGTGGTGAGATTCGTAATAATAGTATTGTCACTGGCTCTAACGCCTCAGGAAAGTCCACGTTTATCAAGGGAACTGCGGTGAATAATATATTGGCGCAGACCATATATACCTGCTGTGCAACTCAATACCAATTGAAGCTTTCATATGTGGCAACATCGATGGCACTGCGTGATGATATTGTAAGTGGTGATAGCTATTTTATTGCAGAGATTAAATCTTTAAAACGAATTGTTGAATTTGCAAAAGAACAGTATTGTACTTGCTTTATTGACGAAATTCTTCGTGGAACAAATACGCGCGAACGCATTGCTGCCTCGACAGCTGTCCTAAAGCTGCTGCATGAGACGGGGAGCCTATGCGTTGTGGCATCGCATGACATTGAACTCACTAAAATTCTAAAAGATATTTATGATAATTATCATTTTTGCGAAAAGATAATTAATAGCGCTATAGAATTTGATTATCTCTTAAAAACTGGTCCATCCAGAACTACTAATGCAATCAAATTGCTTGAATATATGGGGTTTGATAAGCGGGTTGTTGATGAGGCCATCGGCCTAATAAAAAAATAGTATATTAATTTAAGGTTTAAATTTATTACATAACGAGTGTATTCTATCTGGAGGTAGTTTGAAAATCGTATCAATCATTATTTGACTAATAGAATATTAAATTTTGAGAAACTTTAGCCGTTTCGGATAGCTGTATTTGATTTAATAATTATCGTTATTCCAAACCATCCCCAAAACACAAAGGTGTTCTTATTTAGGTTCTTATGCCCCACCAACTGCCCTTTAACTAAAGGGCATCTTTTTTATTATCGCCAATTTAAAGATAAATCTACTAAAAAAAGTGTTAATAAGTAACCTGCAATATTTTATATCGTTTACATTACTTTTACTTTGGTTCTATTTAGATAATGTCTAGAGACCTTTTTTCTGGTTATAATTTCAAATGAGAAATGAAGTACCAGAAAGAAGGTGAAGATAATGGGGATTATTAGCTGGATAATTATTGGCGCTCTTGCTGGGTGGATCGCAAGTCTTATTACTGGCAACGACAAGGAAATGGGAGCATGGTCTAATATTATAATAGGTATTTTGGGCGGTTTTATTGGTGGTATTATAATGAACTTGCTAGGAGGCTATGGCATAACAGGATTTAACCTGTGGAGCCTAATCGTAGCAATAATTGGTTCTGTTGTTTTATTGTTAATCGTAAATGCTTTTAAACGAAGGGCCTAAATTGAGGTAAGTTAATGAACAGAACAGGATTTGGTTTAATATAGTAATCGGTAAAAGCGTCTAGCGAAAGAAGCATGGGTTAGAGTAAAAGCAAGATGTAGGATCGCCCAGCATTTGCACGCTATATTGTAAGATATCCAGAGAGCCTGTTTACGTTAACCGCTTAAGTAACAGAATTTGGTTGTTATCGATAAAAGATTGGCCATTTAACATAATATACTAAATGGCTATTTCTTTTGTAGACGTGGGTTAATCATTTAGGTTTTAAATTTACCATATTCTTTATTCAATGCCATATTTGCCTTGTATTTCTTTGCCTGTGATGCCCAATGAAATATAGAGTTTACCAGATGAATCCATTGCTGCAAAAAAAACGTCCTTAACACTTTGTATTCCCATATTATGCAACTCATTTACTATCCATTGCTCATCCTTCCCTATCATTCTCATATTCTCGTACATAGGTGCCCCATCTATTATTAATTCCACGGTTAATCCCATATAAGGTTTGCCAATATTCTTATCGGCAGGAGTTACAGGCTGTTTATTTGATTTAGACAACACTGATAATTTACCGTCGTTTTCAAGTATGGCATATTCAACATCAATAATATTAAATGCATTTTTCTCTCGAAGAAGCGTATTAAGCATTTCCATGGTCAATCGAATTTTTTTCATATTTTCTTTGACTAATTCCCCTTTTGCAATTACGATGACTGGTTCTGAATTAACCAGCTTACGAAAATGTCTGCTCTTTAATACTATTACTGAAGTTATGATGGCTAAGGCCCCGAAAGTAACGATTGCAATGCCTGCCGTTAATGGTGAGTTATTGCCCCCAATCGCCATATTGGCCGTTAGTGAACCAAAAGTAATGGCAACGGCAAAATCAAAAAAAGTCATTTGGGATATTGCTTTTCTACCCACCAGCCTTGTAACTGTCAATAACAACAAAAATGCGACTAGACCTCTGAAAATAGTTAGTAAAACTTCATTCATAATGCTCACCTGCTCAATCATTTTTGCTATAGTCACCAAAAATATGTAGGCTAATTCAAATTTGATATGTTCACAATAGAAAGTTGTTTCCCTTATGTATGATAGTATTTATGCATTGTTTCATCTTAATATGTAATATCAAAACAATTGTACAGCAACAATTTATTTACGTACTCATATTATATCTTAGTATTTGGAGGAGGTAACAAATTATGAGTAATTGCTGTTGTCGCAGAAATTGTTGGGGTAACTATAATCAGAGGCAGGCACAGGCACAGGCTCAGGCACAGGCTCAAGGGCAGCTACAAGTGGCCGACCAGGATTCTGATCAGGATGTGAGATCTATCTTTAGGGAAATCGGCAATAACGAAAACAATATAAATATCGATATTGATAACGTGAGTGTCGCGGTTGCGGTTCTTGTTGCTGTCGCTGTATTGACTGGTGCGTTAGATGGTGGAGAAATCTTACCGCTTATTGACAAGCTACAAGCAAAATAATAAATAATTGATAATATCATGTGACACTTGCGCAATGCGCTAGTGTCATACATAATAAATCTTTTTGAATATGTATAAATCTTTAAATTATACATATTCTCGTTAAACTACAAATCTTTCGTATTTATTATTTAAATACTTCGTCTCTTAATATGCTTTTCCCTATCATAATTAGCATCATATAATTTGCAAGGTTAGAGGAACAAATATTTTACAGAGTATTGACGCAATGGAAAATAAGAGTATAATATACTCATGCATATGTATTTTTAAATTACAATTGTAATTTAGTATCAGTCATTTATTGGCAAATTAGCCAAACTAAAACTTTTGCTGCTTAAGGCACATACTCCATTATCAAAGGAGTGATTTAATTATTTCTTTGGATTTAAATCCTGGAGAAGGGCAAATCATAGTGGAATTACTATAATGGGATTTTATATTATGGAGCCCTTTTTTCACCGTTCTTGCTAGTAAATTCTCTGTTGTGGGTTAAGGGCTTTTTTAAGAAATCTTTCCTGGTGTATTTGGAAATTTTAAATGTTAAACAAGTATTGTCATTTTTTCGTAGAGTTATTAAATAATTAGAAGTATTTGAGTAGACTATCTATAATGAAAGCATTTAATAATAGTTGTGCACAAACAGCTGAGAGGATAAATATCCATGGAAATCGAAAATAAAGACTTATATATTAAAATCGCTCATTGGTATTACACCTTAGGGTTAACTCAGGATGAGATAGCTAAAAGATTATCTTTTACTCGTCAGAGGGTGAATAGAATTATTAATTCATTGTCTGACAAGGGAGTAGTTACCATCGTTGTAAACGGATATACTCAGGGCAGGGTAAAATATGAGAGCGCGCTAGAAGAACACTTTGGGCTAAACCGTGTTATTATTGCAAACACCTATGACCAAAGTGACAATTATTTGCCTACGATTTCAAATGTTGCATCGCAATATCTTGAGGATTGTATTCATACTAATATGGTAATTGGTGTGACGTGGGGTGAAACTTTGGCAAAAACTATCTCTTATCTTTCCTTTAAAAAGCGTGAGGGTTGCAAGGTAGTTCAAATGTTAGGCGCTCAAAATATTGTCGAGGAGATGATGAAGTCTGATGAAATTGCCCGATCGCTTGCTGATAAACTTGACTGTGTTTGCTATATGTTTTATGCACCTGGTATCGTTGATAAACCCAAGACAAAAGAATTGCTTATGTCAGAGCAATCGATTCAAAAAACTTACGAGCTAATTAGCGAGTGTGATATTGCGATCTGTGGAATTGGGCAGGTTACGGAGGATTCCACCGTGTGCAAACGTGGATTACTGAAAAAAGCAGATATTAAGCACCTGCGAGAAGATGGTTTTATCGGAGATATTAGTATGAACCCCGTTACGATAGACGGAAAATGGGAAAATTGCTATATCCGTAATAGGGTTATTAGTGCAAATATGGAGATGCTAAAAAACATTCCAAATGTCATTGCAATTGCAGGAGGAATTGATAAAGTTGAGGCGATTATAGGGTGTCTTAATTCAGGGGTGATAAATACGCTGATACTTGATGATATGACTGCTGAGTGTATTGTAAAAAAGTTAGGGATGAACTTGGATTAAGTAATTATGAGCTTCTATGTTGCAACAAGATTCCTTCATATAAAAACGTTAATAAATCGTATGGTTTACATTTGTAAACACAATGATTTCTAAAGAGAGGCTATTTACGATGAAAATATTTTTTACTGCAGAGTATAGTAAAGAGGAACTAAAACCGCTATACGAAATGGGAGAAGTCGTAATAGATGGATGGGCACTAGGGTTGCCTAAAATTCCAGAACAGGAATTAATGGATAAGACTGAAGATGCGGATATGATTATTGTCAGCTATGACGAGGTTACCCGAAAAGTCATAGAAAATGCCCCTAATTTGAAATTGATTGCATGCACAAGGGCAACACCGGTAAATGTTGACATGCAAGCGGCTAAAGAACGTAACATTCCAGTTATATACACTCCGGGGAGAAACTCGGATACTGCGGCGGAGTTTACTATTGGACTAATGCTTTCTGTTGCCAGAAACATACCAATGGCTTATAAAGCGCTCAAAGAAGGAAGATATACTGGAGAGCCTAAATCTACTAAAGATGCAAAAGAAGGTTTGAAAGTGGATATGATGTGGGATATGCAACCTGATGCTCCATATATGGTGTTTAAGGGTGCCGAGTTGAAAGGGAAAACGCTTGGGATTATAGGATATGGGAGTATTGGGCGACGTGTAGGTAAGATTGCACGTGCTATTGGAATGTCACTACTTATCTATGATCCATTCGTTTGCCCTATTGATATTGATGAGATTGGTGTAAACAAAGTTGAAAAGCTTGAAGACTTGATGAAGAATTCTGATTTTGTTACCAGCCATATGAAGGTTATGCCTGAAACGACAGGAATTATCAGTAAAGAGATGATTTCACTAATGAAACCGACGGCATACTTTATCAACAGCTCAAGAGGAGCTATTTTGGATGAAGGTGCATTGATCGACGCGTTGAGAGAAAAGCGCATAGCGGGTGCTGCTTTTGACGTTTACGCAAATGAACCTATTTCAAAAGATCATCCTTACATAAAAGAACTTGATAACGTTGTTATAACTCCACATATAGCAGGGGCTACGGACGATGTCCTTGTTCATCACACTAAACAGATTGTAGCTGATGTTAAACGTTATATTGAAGGCGGTATAATGCTGTATCAGTATAAGTTTTAATAGACGCTGATAGTCAAGACATGAACCAAATGGAGGGATAGATTTATGTTAATGCAAAAAGAACGTGAAGATATAGTAGCGTATGGCAAAAAATTAATTACATCAGGGCTGACACAAGGTACGGGCGGTAATATTAGCATTGCTAATCGCGACAAAAAACTGTTTGCAATCAGTCCAAGCGGTATAGATTACTTTGAAACATCACCAGAAGATGTAGTCGTTATGGATTTTGACGGCAGTATTGTGGAAGGGAACAGAAAACCATCAAGCGAGCATGAATTACACCGTGTTTTTTATGTCAAACGTAATGATATAAATGCGGTTGTCCATGCACATTCCATTTATAGTACGGTTTTGGCTACATTGAGAGAAGGGCTACCCGCTTCAAATTATTTGGTTGCGTTAGCTGGGTCTGATGTTAAATGCGCTAATTATGCATCTTTTGGCACTTTAGAATTAGCAGAGAACGCATTTAAAGCAATGGAAGATCGAAAGGCAGCCTTCCTTGCGAATCACGGGCTTATTACGGGCAGTTATGATATATTGAATGCCTTTAATATTGCTGAACAGATTGAAGAATGCGCTAAGGTTTATGTTAAGGCAAGAGCGATTGGAAAACCAGTTATCTTAGATGACGAGGAAATGAATAAAATGATGGATAAATTCAGGACGTATGGTCAGCGTGCTGCAAAAAGTGATATTAAGTAAAACATTGAATACTATAAATTTTATAATATAAAAATTAGTGGTTTTTATAAAGTTCTATATGGGCAAAAGAAAGCCACCGTATACAATATGATGGCTAACACTTCATTTTAATCACTTTGATTTTATCGGCATGTCGAGTTCAAGGGGTTCTACCCCTCTTATCTTCATCAGAGCACGCAAATAAGGGTCCAATATAAATTGGGCCCTTATTTGCGTGTGTGTTTATGATAACAATCAATTTAATGTAAAAGTTTACATATTATGTTACCAAGTATTTGTTTGGTCATATAAAACGCTAGGTATGAATACATTTTAATAGCAAAATTAGAATAAAGGAAGTGAAGAACTTGCATGATAGAACCACGAAAAATCCTTACAGGCAAATCGTAGTAGGAGTGGATAAACAAGTTCCATTATCTGACGGTAAATATACAACAGGTATAAATCTTGATAATGCCGCTACTACTCCACCATTCTGCTCAGTTGTAGAAGAATTAAATAAATACGCACCTTGGTATTCGGCAATCCAAAGAAGTAGTGGATATAAGTCTACGATTTCTACGGATGTATACGAAGAAGGAAGAACAATCATAAAAAAATTTGTAAATGCGGATGAGGAAAAAGATATAGTAATCTATACATCAAATACAACTTATTCTATAAACACGTTATCGAATGTATTGAGCCAACAAAAAAATGGTAAAAATATAGTGTTATCTACATGGATGGAACATTTAGCAAATGATCTTCCATGGAGAAGCAAATTTGATGTTAGATATGTTGATGTCGACGAAAGGGGCAGATTAAGGCTTGACGATTTGGAGTATAAGCTCCGCAAATATAGGGGGAAAGTAAAACTAGTTACTGTAACAGGAGCAGCTAATGTGACAGGATATATTAACCCTATACATAAAATAGCAAAAATAGCCCATAAGTATAATGTAAAAGTTCATATAGACGCAGCGCAGTTAGCACCACATGATGTTATTGATATGAAATCGTTTGATTTAAATGAACATATAGATTATCTATCATTTTCTGCGCACAAAATGTATGCTCCATATGGTTCGGGAGTACTAATTGGACCAAAAGCTGATTTTGAATATGGAATACCCTATGTACAAGGTGGTAGTGCTCCAAGACTGGTAACCCATCAAAGAGTTGAGTGGCATCAGCCCCCAGCTAAAGATGAAGCAGGAAGCCCAAATATAATGGGAGTGGTAGCTATGCTTGAGGCAATAAATACTTTTAATCTTCTTGGAATCAATAAAATAGAGGAATACGAAAGAAGTTTACATGATTATGCTTATAGATTGATTAAAGATGTACCGAGTATTATATTGTATAATGAAGCAGGCTACGACACTATAAGTATAATAGTTTTTAATATAGAAGGAATACACCATAAAATTTTATCTAAAATACTTTCTATGGAATGTGGCATATCGGTTAGAAATGGATTCTTTTGCGCTGCTCCGTACTGCGAAAAATTATTGGGGTATACAGCTCAGGATATGAATTATTATTTTAATAACCCGCAAGCCCCTTTGCCGGGAATGGTGAGGGCCAGTATTGGCATTTATAACACTTATGAAGAAATAGATAAATTTATCTATTGTTTAAAGATGATATCCGCTAATAAAGATTTCTATATTCATAAATACGAGCAAAATAATATTTAGCATTGTTGGGTATTATTGATAATCAGATACAGTAGGTAGTAGTTTTTAAATATATTGACGATGGGTACAATTTGCTTCTATTATTAAGATGGGCAATGACTTGAAATCGGATAATAGTAAATTTTTATAGGGTTTGAACATTAACAAGTTATTCTGTGAATTATTAACTACTTAGTACGATAAAATATGATTTGACGATACGCGACAATGCTGGATGGAGGAATGTTGGTAATGGCATAAATTAAGCCATAAAATGAGTGATGAAAAATAAAATCTTGCATTTTTTCATATATCTTACTTTGATCAAGCATACTGAATTGACCTAGTTGAAGTATATTAAGCTAATAGTTTGAGATAATGTATATACAGTAAAAACGCAGTAGGATTAGGATATAATAGGGAATAATGCAATATTAGACGATAGTTATTTTTATTATCATAAAAAAAATAAAGGATTGTTCTAAGCATAGGGGAGGCAGGTGATATATTTTATTATGAAGGATTTTTGCTTGTTGTTTGCAAAAAAAAAAAAAAAAAACGTTGACTTATTGTATAATTATCATTATAATAAGGTATGCTAAGTCCACGGCTTTAGCAATAGTTGGAACAAAGGGGTTCCAGCATGATGGCAAAAGTGTATGCTATCTGGCTGGAAGCTCTTATTTTATTTTACTAAAAAATCTTCTCACCTGGTAGCAGTGGGAGAGCGTGACCTATTTAAAAATATTGTTGTAAATTATAGGAGGATTTTTACCATGGCAAAGACCAAAGAGCAAATTATCCAGGCGGTTCGCGAGAATGATGTCCATTTTATTAGGATGCAATTCACTGATATTTTTGGATCTATCAAAAACGTGGCTATTACAGAGAGTCAACTTGAAAAAGCACTTAACAACGAAATTATGTTTGACGGTTCTTCTATTGAAGGATTCGTTCGTATTGAAGAGTCAGACCAGGGATTATATCCTGATTTAGATACTTTTGCAATCCTACCTTGGCGTAGCCAGAGCAAAGTTGCAAGATTTATCTGTGACGTTTACTCACCAGACGGAACTCCATTCACTGGTGATCCACGTTACGTTTTGAAAAAGACACTTGCAAAGGCTGCTGATATGGGATATTCACTAAATGTTGGTCCTGAGTGTGAGTTTTTCCTACTTAAGACAGACGAAAGTGGCGAGCCTGTTATGACCCCTCATGACAACGCTGGATACTTTGATTTGGGTCCTGCTGACTTGGGCGAAAATGCTCGCCGCGACATGTGTATCGCTCTTGAGCAAATGGGATTCGAAATCGAAGCTTCTCATCACGAAGTTGCTGAAGGCCAGCATGAAATCGATTTCAAATTCGGCGATGCATTATCAACAGCAGACAACGTTATGACATTTAAGATGGTTACACGTGCTATCGCTAAGAATCATGGACTGTTTGCAAGCTTTATGCCAAAGCCTTTCTATGGAATTAACGGTAACGGCATGCATACTAACATGTCACTTTCAAATCTAAGTGATGGTTCAAACGCTTTTGCAGATCCTTCTGACAAATCTGGTTTGAGCAAGGTTGCATACCACTTTATTGCAGGAATCATGAAGCATGCTCGTGCATTGTCTCTTGTTACTAACCCACTTGTAAACTCTTATAAGCGTTTGGTTCCAGGATACGAAGCACCTGTTTATATTGCATGGTCAGGTGCTAACCGTAGTGCACAGATTCGTGTACCTAGAGCTCGCGGAAATGCAACTCGCGTTGAGATGCGTAACCCTGATCTAGGTTGTAACCCATACTTGTCATTTAGCTGTATCTTAGCTGCTGGCTTGGATGGAGTTAAGAATGAGCTACCTGTTCGTGAAGAGACACTAGCTAACATTTTCCATATGACAGAGGCTGAGCGTATTGCTGCTGGCATTGATTCTATGCCTGGTAGCCTAATCGAAGCTATCGAGTGCTTCGAGCAGGATAAACTACTTCACGAGACTTTGGGCGACCACGTTACTGGCATATTGATTGATGCTAAGAAGAAGGAGTGGGATGATTATCGCGTTCAGGTTCATAACTGGGAAATCGATAATTATTTGCACAGAGTATAATACTTATAGTTGATGTAAGGAGGCATACCGCTTTATGAATATGCCGCAGGCATCAGTAGTTATTGCAGCAAAGGCTAGTCTTGGCGAAAAGCTTAATCGGATTTTATCTTCTGCTGGTTATCATGTAGTCGCAGTTTGTAATTCGGGTACCGAGGTTAGAAGAATCGTTCATGAGCGAGAGATTGATTTGTTAATAACAACTTATCAGCTCAGTGATATTCCAGCGACTGATCTTCTTGATTCGGTAACACCGGTTACTAACAGTATTATGCTTGTTAGCGAGTCAGAAAAAGAATGGTTAAATGCTCTTGAGCAAAATGTAGTTTGCTTAACTTACCCTATAAAACGCTCAAATCTTTTACAGATGGTGGATGTTCTTACGCAAGGCGGTGCAAGAACCATGCCAGTTGGCAAGGTTAAGGAAGAAAAAGAGACCGACCGCACCGAAATTGATAAGCGAGTGATTTTATTGGCTAAGGAAAGATTACAAAAGTGGCATGATATGACTGAGGAAGAAGCTCACAGAAGGCTACAAAAGTGGAGTATGAATTCAGGAAAACCGATGGTTGAAATTGCTAAGATTGTGCTAGAAGAGACATGATTAATAGACTTATAAGGGACTTGCCGATTGGCGAGTCCCTTTTTGCATACCATTGAAGTGAATTTTAAAAAAAATAAAAACCATCAAATGATGGTTTTTTATTTATTAGTGTTTATGAAAACTATTTTTCGCTCTTTGCGCGTAAGTCTTTATTCAATATCATTTTGCGCATTCTAATATGATGAGGGGTGACTTCCATAAGTTCATCATCCGAAATGAATTCCATGGTTTGTTCCATGCTGAGCAGAGTCGCTGGAGTAAGCCTTAAGGCTTCGTCTGTACCTGATGCGCGCATGTTGGTTACATGCTTTTTCTTGCATACATTAACAACAATGTCATCAGATTTTGCGTTCTCACCTACTATCATACCCTCATAAACCTCAACGCCAGGTCCGATAAACATCTTGCCACGGTTTTGCGCATTGAATAGAGCATATGGCGTGGTAGTACCCTGCTCATGAGCCATAATGCTACCGCGTGTGCGAGTATTCACGTCCCCTTTATAGGGCTCGTAGCCATCGAAAACATGACTCATTATGCCGTTGCCTTTGGTATCGGTTAAGAATTCGTTTCTGTAACCCATCAACATACGGGCAGGAATACTAAATTCTATCCTTACGCCGCCGTTTCCGTCGGGTTGCATGGTAAGCATTTCGCCTTTTCGACTACCTAGCTTTTCCATAACTGCACCTACAAAGGCTTCGGGAACGTCTATCATTAAACGCTCAATAGGCTCATAAGTTACGCCATCGATGACTTTAGTAATAACTTCAGGTCTTGAAACCTGAAACTCATAGTTCTCTCGGCGCATGGTTTCTATTAAAATGCTTAAATGCAGCTCGCCGCGTCCCGACACCTTGAAAGAATCGGCAGAGTCGGTTTCTTCAACGCGTAGACTAACGTTGCTTTCGAGCTCTTTGAAAAGTCTAGTGCGAAGGTTACGTGATGTAATATATTTGCCGTCGCGGCCAGCAAATGGGCTGTTATTGACCATGAACATCATGGACACTGTAGGCTCGTCTATATCTACGAAAGGCAAAGGTTCTATACAATCTGGGCTACATGCTGTTTCACCGATGCTTAGCTCATCTATGCCAGCAACTGCAACAATGTCGCCCAAGTTAGCTTTTTGAACCTCTACACGTTTTAAACCTTCAAATTTATAAAGTTTGGTTATCTTAACGTTCTTCTCTTTACCATCGTTTTTACAAAGCACGACGTTTTCGTTTACACTCACGCTTCCTCGTTCGACTCGCCCAATTCCGATTCTTCCGACGTATTCATCATATTCTATGTTTGAGAATAACAGCTGCAAAGGTGCATCCATTTCGCCTTCTGGGCATGGGATGTGTTCCATAATAGTATCAAAGAGCGGTTGGATACTAGATCTATCAGTATCTCCTTCAAGGTAGGCGTATCCGTCTTTAGCCGAAGCGTATACAACAGGGAAATCGATTTGATCATCGTTTGCCCCAAGTTCCATGAACATTTCTATGATCTCGTCTACTACTTCGTTTTCACGGGCATCGGGTCTGTCTATTTTGTTTACCACTACTACCGCTGTTTTTTTCATGCCTAATGCTTTACGCATTACAAAGCGTGTTTGAGGCATACAACCCTCGAATGCATCGACTAATAACAATACTCCGTCGACCATGGTAAGGATACGTTCAACTTCTCCTCCAAAGTCGGCGTGACCTGGGGTGTCTATAATATTTATGGTGGTATCACCGTGTCGCACTGCCGTATTTTTAGCTAGAATAGTAATTCCACGTTCGCGCTCTAAATCGTTAGAGTCCATAACACGTTCTGTTAACTGTTGGTTTTCGCGAAATACTCCGCTTTGCCTAAGCATCTGGTCGACTAGTGTGGTCTTACCGTGATCTACGTGCGCAATGATTGCCACGTTTCTTATGTCGTTTCGTTTTTGCATATTTCTCCTTAGAAAAGCGCGAGTTCTTAAACACGCGCTTGCTGTTATGGTTATACTTTTTGCTTTTTCCTATATTCTATTCCATTTTATTGAATAAACCGGTAAAGTCAAATGTTGCAAAGTAATCATCCGCTGTTTCTGCACGTCTTATAAGCTCGGTGGATGAGTCTTCTTTTAGCAGTACTTCGGCCGATCTTAATTTTCCGTTGTAGTTATATCCCATAGAAAAACCATGGGCGCCAGTATCGTGGATCACAATTAGGTCGCCATCGTCTATCTTTGGGAGTTTGCGATCTATAGCAAACTTGTCGTTATTTTCGCATAATGATCCTGTTATATCGTAAACATGATCATGAGGCTGGTTTTCCTTGCCCATTACCGTAATATGATGATAAGCTCCATACATGGCAGGGCGCATTAGGTTTGCTGCGCAGGAATCAAGGCCAACATATTCTTTGTATATGTGTTTTTGTCTTACAGCAGTAGATACTAGGTAGCCATATGGTGCTAGCATGAATCGTCCTAACTCAGTTTTTATTGATAGCGGATGCATATTAGCAGCAACAATAACTTCGTCATAAGCTTTTTTAACACCTTGTCCAATTGCTATAATATCAGCTGGCTTTTCGTCTGGCAAATATGGAACGCCTATGCCGCCCGATAGGTTTACAAATTCTATATGGGCGCCAGTAAGGTCACGCAGGTTAACCGCTGTTTCAAACAATGTCTTTGCAAGCGCAGGATAATATTTGTCGTCGTTGACGTTACTAGCTAAAAAGGAATGTAAGCCAAAACGCTTAACGCCTTTTTGCATCAATATTTTATAGCCTTCGACTAGCTGATCAAAGGTGAAACCATATTTTGCCTCTCCTGGGTTGCCCATTATCATATTACCTATTTTAAAATCTCCGCCTGGATTATATCTGCAACATACTAATTCAGGGAGACCACCGTTTTGTTCGAGTGCTTCGATATGAGTAATATCATCAAGGTTTATGATTGCGTTTAATTTATTGGCTAGTGCAAACTCTTCATCTTGAGTTGCGTTTGAAGAAAACATAACATCCTCTCCTACTATACCCAATGCTTCTGCCATCAAAAGCTCGGTGGTAGAAGAGCAATCTACGCCGCAGCCTTCTTCATTAAGGATTTGAATAATTTTTGGATTAGGCGTTGCTTTAACTGCAAAGTATTCTTTAAAGCCTTTGTTCCAAGAAAAAGCTTGATTTACTTTTCTAGCATTTTCGCGAATGCCTTTTTCGTCGTAAATATGAAAAGGCGTGGGATAATCTTTTATTATTTCTTTTAGTTGATCGTACGAGAAAACAGGTTCCTTCATTATTAATAGTACCTCAATTCGTTTGTGCCACTCATCCATAATGAGTGCATATATAATATATTATACTACAAAAAACGTTATTAAAACAAGCAGAATAGAGTGATTGTTTTTTTGAAATAAATGTGCGATAATATTATCATAGAATAAAAAAATAGTAAAAACGTTAATGATTATGATTGCATTAGTAAGGTAATTATGTTATAATATCATGAAAATACAGAAGTCTAAGCAAGAAGATCTTGTTTGGGGGATACCTGTTTTTTTTTGTGCAAATTTGAGGAGGTGCTCTTTGGCTTATCTGTTTTTAGAAGACGGCAGCATTTACTCTGGAGAATTCTTTGGAGCTATGCGAGAGGTCGTTGGAGAAGTCGTATTTAATACAGGAATGACGGGTTACCAAGAACTGCTTAGCGATCCGTCCTATCATGGACAGATTGTGGTTATGACGTACCCTTTAATTGGAAATTATGGTGCAAATGAATTGGACAACGAATCAGATGGTATTCAAGTAAGAGGATTCATTGTTCGGGAGAATATTTCAAAGCCTTGCAACTGGAAAATGGATGTTTCTATTGATAAACATTTGAAAAATGCGGATATTCCCGCTATCAGTTCGGTTGATACTCGAGCAATTACTCGAAAACTTCGTGAGCATGGCACTATGCGAGGTATTATTACCAATAACCCAGATGATGCCGCTATGGGAAAGATAAAGGCTTATCAAGTTATTGAACCGGTAAAAAAGGTCACGTGTAAAGAAAAATATAGGATCGAGGGCAGTGGGTATAAAGTCGCGGTGCTTGACTATGGTATTAAGCACGGCATACTCGATTCACTCAAATTAAGAGATTGTGATTTAACCGTTTATCCGTCCTATACATCGGCAGAAGAAATATTAGCCGATAATCCGGACGGTGTATTTTTATCAAACGGACCTGGGGATCCTAAGGATAATCCAGAGGTTATCGAGGAGATAAAAAAACTTATTGATGCTACACCTGTGTTTGGAATATGTCTTGGTTTTCAGCTTATCGCTTTAGCCATGGGCGCGGATACGTTTAAGCTGCGGTATGGTCATAGGGGATGTAATCATCCTGTAAAAGATATTGAACAGAACCGAACATACATTACGTCTCAAAATCACGGTTATGCCGTATTGCCTGAGTCGCTTCCGGATACTGTAAAGGTGACGCATTTAAATTGGAACGATCAGACATTAGAAGGTATTGCGCTAACTAATCGTCCGACCTATGGCGTGCAGTTCCATCCTGAAGGGCGTCCTGGCCCACAGGATACGGCTTATCTTTTCGATAGGTTCATTGATATCATGAAAAAGACTCAGGAAGGAGATAAATAATGCCAAAACGTCAAGACATTAAAAAAGTGTTGGTTATTGGATCGGGGCCTATTATTATTGGTCAGGCCGCCGAGTTTGATTACGCAGGAACACAAGCTTGTCGAGTGCTTCGTGAAGAAGGCATTGAGGTTGTATTAATAAATCCAAACCCAGCTACCATCATGACCGACACGGACATTGCCCATAAAGTATATATGGAACCACTTACCGTTGAATCGCTTGAGCGTATTATCGAGAAGGAAAGGCCGGATGGCGTGTTGCCAACTTTGGGCGGTCAAGCAGGATTGAATCTTGCTGTTGAGGCTGTTGAGGCTGGCGTCTTGGAGAGGTTTGGCATAGAGTTACTTGGCACCACGGTTGACAGCATAAAAACAAGTGAAGATCGTGAGCTATTTAAGGAAATGCTGGAGTCCATCGGTGAACCTGTTATTTCTAGTGCTATTGCTACGAGCGTTAAAGAAGCGCTCGATTTTTTGAATAAAGAAGATTTTCCGCTGATTATTCGCCCGGCATATACTTTGGGAGGTACTGGCGGCGGTATTGCGTGCAATGAAAAAGAACTAAAGGCTATAGTAGCTGACGGTATTCGCGCCAGTCGCGTTGGGCAGGTTCTTGTTGAAAAGAGCGTTGCAGGCTGGAAAGAAGTTGAATATGAGGTAATGCGAGATGCCGCAGGCAACTGTATAACCGTTTGTTCGATGGAAAATTTTGATCCTGTTGGGGTGCATACTGGCGATTCTATCGTTGTTGCACCAACACAGACACTCCGCGATGTTGAATACCAGATGCTCCGTTCTGCTGCAATTAACATAGTTAATAAGTTAGAGATCGAAGGCGGATGTAACTGTCAGTTTGCCTTAGATACTAAGAGCATGCAGTACTATGTAATAGAAGTTAATCCACGTGTTAGCCGTTCGTCGTCATTAGCTTCTAAGGCTACAGGGTATCCTATAGCTAAGGTTGCTGCTAGAATAGCCATTGGGTATAACTTAGACGAGATAGAAAACGGTGTTACTGGCAAAACTTATGCTTGTTTTGAGCCTGTTCTTGACTATGTTGTTTGCAAGATTCCGCGCTGGCCTTTTGATAAATTTGTTGAGGCTAATAAAGAAATCGGCACAAAAATGAAGGCGACTGGCGAGGTCATGTCTATCGGTATTAGTTTTGAATCAGCATTGCTTAAAGCCGTTCGTTCGCTTGAGCAAGGGATTTATACGCTGGATACCGGATTAGGTAATCTAACAAACGATGAGGTAGAAGCTAGACTTAGTGAAATAAGTTGTGAAAGATTGTTTGTTGTTGCTGAAGCGCTAAGGCGTAAGATATCTGTCGAAAAGGTACAGGAAATTACAACAATAGATCCTTGGTTCCTTGAAAAAGTTAAAAACATCGTAGAGATGGAAGAACATATTCGTGGGCTCACCCTTAGGGAGTGGACGCCTGAGCTTATGAAGGCTGTCAAACAAATGGGCATTTCCGATAAGACGATATCAAATTACACGGGTGCTAGTACTATGGTCGTTAGAGCGCTACGTGAGGGAATGGGAATTAAACCTGCCTATCGCATGGTTGATACATGTGCTGGCGAGTTTGATGCTGTTAGTCCATATTACTACTCATGCTATGGTGTTGAAGGTGAGAGTGAAGAGCCAAAAGATAATACGGTAGTTGTTTTAGGGTCTGGACCAATTAGAATTGGTCAGGGCGTTGAGTTTGACTATTGTTCGGTTCACTGTTCATGGGCGCTTAGAAAAGCTGGATACGATACCGTTATTATCAACAACAACCCTGAAACAGTTTCAACAGATTTTGATACGTCGGATAGGCTGTATTTTGAGCCATTAACTGAAGAAGACGTGTTAGGCATCTTAGCCGTAGAAAAACCGGTTGGTGTTGTTTGTCAGTTTGGCGGACAGACTGCGATTAAGCTTGCACATTGCATAGAAAAAGCGGGCTATAAGATAATAGGTACTAGCCTTCAGAACATAGATGCTGCTGAGGATCGTGAGAGGTTTGATGCGCTGCTTGAAGAACTCGGGATTGAAAGACCTAGGGGAACAACGGTCTATACTCGTGAAGAAGCGGTCAGCGTGGCTAATGAACTAGGTTATCCAGTGCTTGTTCGTCCCAGTTACGTTTTAGGCGGACAGGGTATGGAGATTGCAAACAACGATGAAAGCATTTGCCAGTACATGGATATCATAAACTTGAATGAGCAAGAGCATCCTATCCTGATAGACAAATATCTACTAGGGCAAGAACTTGAGGTAGATGCTATTTGCGATGGCGAGGATATCTTGATTCCTGGGATCATGGAGCATGTTGAGCGTGCTGGTGTTCACTCGGGAGACAGTATTTCGCTGTATCCACCGCAAAACGTTAGCATCGATATACAAGAAAAAATTATTGACTTAACTAGAAAGCTTGCAAGAGGCTTAAATGTGCGTGGGCTTGTTAATATTCAGTTCATTGTACATAAGGATGATGTTTATGTTATCGAAGTTAATCCCAGATCGTCGCGTACTGTACCGTTTATTTCTAAGGCAGCTGGACTTCCAGTTGTTGACTTAGGCGTTAGGGTCTCGCTTGGACAAAAGCTGAAGGATCTTGGATATGGTACTGGATTGTTTAAGGTTCCAAGGATTGTTGCAGTTAAGTTACCAGTATTCTCATCAGATAAACTTCCAGGGGTTGAAGTTAGCGTTGGACCTGAAATGAAGTCAACAGGAGAGGTTATAGGATTTGGAGATACGCTAACAGAAGCTTTGGTCAAGGGATTTGTAGCTGCCGGTATGATGAACCGAAAAGGCGGCGCGCTATTTAGTGTTAATAAGCACGATCGCGAGGAAGTTTTGCCGGTTGCACGTGTGCTTGCAGAAGAAGGATATACTATATATGCAACTCCAGGCACGGCTAAATATTTGAGCATCAATGGGCTTGTTGTTACGGCTGTACCCAAGATTAGTCAATCGCATGATGCGTTGCTTAAACTACTAATCAATGGACAAATCATCATAATCATCGATACTCCGACTAAAGGTAGAGAACCCGAGCGCGATGGGTTTAGAATGAGGCGTGAGGCTGTTGAACGTGGTATTACTTGTTTGACAAGTTTGGATACTGCAAAGGCTCTTGTTAAGAGTATGAGTCTTTGGGCTGTACGAGGATGTACTCATCCTATCGAGCTTGGAGAAGCCAATCGTCGATAGTTATGGGAAGTTACTTGAAAAAACATATAGAAATGATATAATTTTAGAGGGTGCGATGATGTATTATCGCACCTTTTGTGTTTATATTACGATTATCGTTGAAAAGAGTGTTAAGGTGGAATATAATTACACTGAATAGCTAGAGAATTAGGAGGAAAAGCATTGGATAGAAAAGAAATTGAAGCATTGGCTAGATTGGCAAAGTTAGAGTTTTCCGATCAAGAGTTAGATGAATTTACTAATGATATGAGTAATATTATTGGGTTTGTTAATAGATTGAGTGAGCTAGATACCAGTGGCGTTGCCCCTGCTTCGCACGTATCGGGAGTGGTTAATGTTTTTCGTGAGGACGAGGTAAAAGAATCTATTTGCCAAGAGGACGTTTTGTCGGTTGCTCCTGAAAGGGATGACAGTACGTTTATTATCCCACGCGTAATATAACTAATAAAATTGCGTCCTTATTAGGACGGACAATATATTTCATTTAAAATATTGAAGAGGTGGATGATTTGGAACTTTTTGAATACACTGCCGCCGAGTTATCAAAGATGCTTAAGAGCAAAGATGTATCGAGCCTTGAGGTAACGAAGGCGTATTTGGATCGAATAAACAATATTAACCATAGCGTTAACGCATATATAACCGTATTGGACGATAGGGCCATAAAACAAGCGAAAAAGGCAGATGAGCTTATTGCTAAAGGTGAGTATGATACGCTTTGTGGATTGCCAATAGCCATTAAAGACAACATGAGCACAAAGGGAGTTAAAACTACGTGTGCCTCGCGCATGCTTAGTGACTACGTTCCTCCTTATGATGCAAATGTTGTTTCTATTTTAAACCAAAAGAATGTGGTCACGTTGGGTAAACTTAATATGGACGAGTTTGCGATGGGATCATCAAACGAAAATTCATATTTTGGTGCCGCGCATAATCCACATAACCTAGACTGTGTAACTGGAGGGTCAAGCGGGGGCAGTGCTGCTGCTATTGCTGCTGGTATGGCGGCAATAACCTTAGGCTCAGACACGGGAGGATCTATCCGTCAACCAGCTTCACTTTGTGGGGTTGTTGGCATGAAACCGACATATGGCAGGGTATCGCGTTATGGGTTGATTGCATTTGCGTCATCACTTGATCAAATCGGGCCCCTTGGTAGGAGTGTTGTCGATTGTGCTATGATGTTAGACGCTATCGCAGTAGGAGATAGCAAAGATTCTACATCTATTAGGACGGGAAAAGCTGAGTATGCTAAAGCTTTGACTGGCGATGTTAAAGGTAAAAAAATCGGTATGCCTAAGGAATATTTTACGGATGGAATCGATCAAGAAGTTAAAGATGCTATCATGGCGGCTGCGAAACAATATGAAGATATGGGAGCTATAGTTGAAGAATGCTCTTTGCCGCTTGCTGAATACGCTCTTGAGGCATATTATCTTGTTTCTTCTGCTGAAGCTAGTTCAAATTTAGCTAGATACGATGGCGTGAGATATGGATTTAGAGCTGAAGGCGCAAAAAATCATGAAGAAATGTTTATTAAGAGCCGTAGTCAAGGCTTTGGTAAAGAAGTAAAACGCAGGATCATGCTGGGAGCTTATGTCTTAAGTGCTGGATATTACGATGCATATTATAAAAAGGCACAGCAGGTTCGTACTCTTATTATGCAAGATTTTGATGAGCTTTTTGAAGAATACGATTTTTTGTTGACACCTGCGTCGCCTACAACCGCTTGGAAGATTGGAGCTAATATAGACGATCCTTTAAAAATGTATTCGGCTGATATATGTACTGTGCCGGTGAATATTGCTGGGCTTCCGTCAATTGTGTTGCCTTGTGCAAAGGGTGAAGGCAATATGCCTATTGGAATGCAACTTATCGGCAAGACACTTAGTGATGCACAGCTGCTAAATGTTGCGTATGCTTATGAAAAAGCGACTGACATGGAAATTAGACCGGTGAAGGTGGAGGGATAAGATTATGACATATGAAACCGTTATCGGTATGGAAATACACGTCGAACTTTCGACTAACACAAAGATTTTTTGTTCATGTAAAAACGAATTTGGTTCAAAGGAGAACACTAACTGTTGTCCTGTTTGCGTAGGACTTCCTGGAACTTTACCAGTCATGAACAAGCAGGTTGTCGACTATGCTATCATGGCTGGCTTGGCAACGAACTGCGATATAACCAGACATAGTTTGATGGACAGAAAAAACTATCATTATCCAGATTTAACAAAAGGATATCAAACTTCACAGCTTTACTATTCTCTATGCAGACATGGGTATGTTGATATTGAGCTAGAGGAAGGTGCTAAACGAATTGGTATTACCGAAATACATATGGAGGAGGATGCAGGAAAGCTTGTGCATCCCGATGGACAAAATATTTCTCGTGCCGATTATAACCGAGCTGGTGTCCCGTTAATAGAAATAGTTAGTGAGCCTGATATGCGTAGCGCTGAAGAAGGCCGCGTATTTTTAGATACGCTCAGGAATATTATTTTAGCATTGGGAATATCTGATTGTAAGATGCAAGAAGGATCAATGCGGTGTGATGTTAACATTTCTGTGCGTCCTATGGGTCAAGAAAAATTAGGTACTCGCGCTGAAATCAAAAACTTAAATTCGTTTAGGTCTATGATGCGTGCCATTGAGTTTGAAACGGAGCGGCAGATTGATATTATTGAGGCAGGAGGAGAAGTGATTCAGGAAACGCGTAGGTGGGACGATAACAAAGGCGAAACGTATTCTATGCGTTCAAAAGAAGATAGTCACGATTATCGTTATTTCCCTGAACCTGATCTTATGCCTATTGTTGTTAGTGACGAATGGATCGATAGAATTAAAGTATTGCTTCCTGAACTTCCTGAGTCAAAACGTATCCGTTATGAAAACGATTTACAGCTTCCGACGCGTGATGCACGTATGCTTAGTAGCTCTCGAATGCTTTCACAGTTGTTTGAATCGGCAATGGAAGCAGGCGCATCGGCTAGATCGGCTGGGAACTGGTTGATTGGAGATTTGATGCGTGTTATTAAAGATAGGTCGATGGACGAAGAGGAAATAAAGTTTAGCGGAGAGGACCTAGCAAAGCTAATATCTTTAATTGATAAAGGTACAGTTGGATCTACCGCTGGAAAACAAGTTTTTGAAGCCATGATAGATACGGGCAAGACACCAGAAATTTTAGTCGAGGAACTTGGACTTGTGCAAATCAGTGATGCCAATGAATTGCTTGAACTCGTGCAAGAGTTGGTTCGTGATAATCCAAAGCCAGCCGATGATTATAGGAACGGCAAGAAAAAGGCTATGGGATTTTTCACTGGGCAGGCTATGAAACGTACAAAAGGCAAGGCGAATCCAAAGGTGTTAATGGAGCTTTTTGATAAAGAGATTAATAAGTAACGTTGGACTTTCACTAGCATATTATGCTTTGGAATGTTGCTTTTATTATGTAGGAGGAAAGACGTATGTGTGGAATAGTTGGATATATCGGAAGTGAACAGGCATCACCCATGTTGATGAGTGGTCTTAGGAGACTTGAATATAGAGGGTATGATTCGGCAGGAATCAGCGTTTTAAACGACGATGTAATAAATATTCAAAAGACAAAAGGCCGTGTTAATGATTTGCAGAACTTGCTTGAGAAGAATCCAGTGGAAGGCTGCGTTGGTATTGGACACACCAGATGGGCTACACATGGCGAGCCATCCGACACTAATTCTCATCCTCATCTTGATGGTCCTGGAGATATTGCTGTTATACATAACGGTATAATTGAAAACTATCGTAAGTTACGTGAATGGTTGCAAGAACGTGGCTGTATTTTCCTATCGGATACAGATACAGAAGTCATCGCTCATTTGATTAGCTCGTATTATGAAGGAAATATGCTGGATACGTTAGTGCAGATACTTCCATTGCTGGAAGGCTCATATGCGCTTGGTGTAATTTGTAAATCTGAGCCAGATAAGATATTTTGTGCAAGGAAGGATAGCCCGCTTATAGCAGCGGTGGCTGACCATGGATGTTATATTGCATCTGATATTCCTGCGATTCTTGAACATTCTAGAGATGTTTACTTGCTAGAAAACATGGATATTGCTGTATTATCAAAGGACGATGTTACTGTTTATGATCAGTTTGGCGAAGTTATCGACCGCGAAATGATGCACGTTGATTGGGATATTGAAGTGGCAGAAAAGGGTGGATTCCAGCATTTTATGGTCAAAGAAATCTATGAGCAGCCAAATGCCCTTCGCGACACGCTTAAACCTATGATTGAACGTGTTGAAGGCGAAATTTGTATGCGTGATAACATCCTTCAAATGGATGATGAGTATATAAAAGGTATTAAACGTATTACTATGATAGCTTGTGGTACAGCTTATCATGCTTGCGTTGTTGGTAAATATGTTTTTGAAGGCATGCTTCGTGTGCCTGTTGAAGTCGATATTGCGTCTGAGTTTAGGTATAGAAACCCCGTTATCACAGATGATACGCTTTACATTATCGTTAGTCAGTCGGGTGAGACAGCCGATACTTTGGCAGCTATGCGAGAAGCAAAGAAAAATGGTTGTAAGGTCATGGCAATTACTAACGTAGTCGGGAGTTCAGTTGCTCGCGAGGCCGATTATGTTATCTATACATGGGCTGGTATGGAAATTGCTGTTGCATCTACCAAAGCTTATACATCACAGCTAATGGTTATTTATGCGTTAGCTGTTGAAATGGCAAAGCGGAAAGGTGTAATAAACGACAAACTAGCTACGGCTATGTATACTCAGCTGTTGTCGCTTGAGGATAAGGCAGCTGCTACGCTAATGAATGTTACAGATATTCAACGATTAGCAAACGAGTGCTTTGATCGTCATAGTGTGTTTTTTCTTAGGCCGTGGACTTGATTATGCTATGGCTATGGAAGCGTCATTAAAGCTCAAAGAAATTTCATACATACACTCTGAAGCTTATGCCGCAGGTGAACTAAAGCATGGGACGATTGCATTAATTGAAGAAGGAACTTTAGTTGTTGCAATAGCAACTCAAAATGCACTTCTGGAAAAAACTATCAGCAATATTCAAGAGGTTAAGGTTCGTGGTGCTTATGTACTTGCTATTGCCATGGAAGGCAATGAAGCTATTGCAAAAGAGGCCGATGAGGTTATATATATTCCTGCTACAGGTGATTTTATTTCACCTATGCTTGCTATTTTGCCGCTTCAATTATTTGCGTACTATATGGCTCTTGAGCGAGGATGCGACGTTGATATGCCTAGGAACCTAGCAAAGAGTGTTACTGTAGAATAATACAATTTTCAAAAAGATTTTGTATTAAGATTAGAATTTTACTTGAGTATAGTAAGTGAATAGAGAAAACGCCCGACATAGTCGGGCGTTTTAGTATTGAATATTATTCTTCTATTTCATTGCTCTTTGGTTTATTAATTGAGTTCATTATAAGTAGTGTTATAACGACTGCTATACCTGCTAGAGTAGCTGCGCCAATTATTGCAATCGATAAGTCAATGCCTTGAGTTTCGACTGATGTGGACAAGCTTTCTTTTAACGCTGAGAAATAAACTCCGTCAGATAAGACAGAGGTGGTAATTTGGTAACTTCCTCCATAATACATGTCCAGTGTAATTATACCGTCAGACGCAGTATTAGCGCTTAGAACGCCTTCGTATTTATTAGGCAGGGCAAAGTACCGATAAAGATAAACTGACTGGTCAGCCTTTATTGCGTCTGTTTTAAAGGAATATGAAAAATATTCCAGGGAAGTCGGTGTCATGCGTAAATATGAGAGATATATTTGGATCTGCTTTATCATCGACTAGCATTGAAACGTCAATGTAATCACGTTCACCATCAATTGTGCCTAGCGCAGAGCCGTCAATAGTGCAAGTGTAGTCGGGGAATTCAAGCACAAGAATACCTTTTTTCTCTTTAAGTATAGTTAAAAACTCTAGTTGGCAGTTTAGAGGTATCTTCTTTAGTTAGAGTAACTTTTTTTGTAGCACCGTCGTCAATTTTACTGATGCTACTCTCAAGCAGTTCCCATGCTGTGGGTATAGGTGTTGGTGTAGGTGCGATTGATACCGTTGGCTTAGGTGTAGAATTATTCGAGCTTGAGCTTGAGCTTGAGCTTGAGGCTGGCTTTGGATTACTAGCTGCTACTACTGTAACCTTCTTTGAACCAGATATGCTGAATTCAGGAAGGGGATTATAGTCTTCATCTAGAGCTTGTCCAGAGCCTGATACGGAAATGCTACCCGTAGCACCAGCTTTTGCACTTGATGGAACTGATACGGTAACGTTACATGAGTCGCTTAGTGGACCGTTCTCGTTATTATCATCACTAAATGAACTTCCGCTACCACTAAAAACTCCTCCAACACTTACACTGCCCATCATGTTAAATCCGCTACCTGAAACAGAGACCGTATACGTATAACTCTTGCCGGCAACAACGGTTGATGGTCCTGAGATAGATACACTTGCACCAGCCAGAGATGTTGTTGCAGTAGTAAAAGATATAAACAAGAAAATCATAATAACTAAGGGAATAAGTTTTTTCATTAGTATAGTCACCTCAAACTAGTAATCAAAATACACGACGTCCATGGCTAAAATTGGTTTTATACCAGCCATCAAGTTTGCAAATAATAACGCATCCGTAGGTGGATGAAGAGTGAATAAAGTATCCTTTGCCAAGATAAATTCCAACGTGACCTATAGTTCCAGGCTTTGAGTCTGAGTAAAAGAAGATAAGGTCACCAGATTTAAGCTTGCTAAAGGAGACTTTTTTCCAAAGCCAATATTTGGAATAGGTAGCCGCAGTGCATCTTCCTATCGGATAGCCGATTTTACGCAGAGAATAGTATACAAGACCAGAGCAGTCAGTACCCTGCGGTCGAGTGGTAGAATCATATATTTCGCGTCCCCACTGATAAGGCCGGTATAGTGCAGAAAATGCAGCTTTTATAAATTTGTCTTTTTTGGAGTTGCCCGTTGGCACAGGATTATAATATACGTTATCATCCAGATTTCGCAATTTTACGGCATGAAGGCGAATTTTCGTATAATCGTCAACGCCCATTTTTCTGTTCCTATTAATATCGACGGCCACTTTTTGAAGTGTATTGAACTTTTGAAGTTTTAAGTAGTATTTTTTTGAAAGCAAATAATCGGTCCAAGATGCTTTTCCGTCACCGTTTATATCGCCCGTTACTATCAATTTTAGACTTTCCCTAACCTTACCGTTTATTGTGAGCTTAATTACCATTCCAGTACCTACGTAACTGCTATTACTAAGTTTTTTTTGAACCTTTGTATACCGAAATATTGTCAGATGGATAATTTAAGAATTTTTTCTTTAGTGAAGATAATTTGGTATTAGGAAGTATTCCGTATATCCAATTTTTATTTCTGTTGATTTTATAGACCCTGCTATAAAGTTTATTGTTTAAAACACTAATAACACACTTTGCTGAAACCTTGTTATTTTGTGCCGTCACTGTTATTGTTGTTTTACCTAAAGCTTTTGGTTTAACAACGCCTGTACTTGATACGGTAGCAACACTAGTTTTGCTGCTTGAATAGGATAAGGTTTTGTCGGTTGCGGTCGTAGGCGATACTTTTGCAGAAATACTATAACTGTCACCTATACATAGAGTTTTTGTAGTATTTGCTAGCGTAATACTATCAACCATAATCCGTTGAGTGCTTGATGTTATTGTGCAGGATGGAAGCATACTTTCAAGATTAGTAATATCATCTTGGGTAATATAGTTGTTGCTAACATCAAGGTTAATTAGCGCAGTCAATGATTTTAATGCAGTCACATTAGAAATATTATTATTAGATAGATCTAGGTCGCTGATACTGGTTGCGTATTCAAGCCCCGATAAATCTACTATGTCGCTGTTAGATAAATCCAAACTGCCAGTTAAGGCTGACATTTCATCCTGTGTAATTATTGAGTCACCGCCGTCTACTCCCAAACTAATAAGCTTTTGTTCGAGAGCGGTGTCTGCAAAGATAATTTTATCAGCAGATCCTGCATAAACATTAGGACTATTAACAAAGGACATGCACGATAAAGCTAAGATAAGTGCAACGGCCCTTAAAAAACTATTACTTTTAGATTTCATAAACAACCTCCGTACTATTTTGGTGTTTTAGTATAACAATTAAGATATTGTTTTACATACATAGTTAGTATACAAATAACCCATTTTGGTGTTTGCAAACCACAGTTTAAGAATTTTGTATTAAGTGTACCACATCACTCGGCTATATTATTGTAAAGTTTAAAAATCCTGCATAAATTTAATTTTATGGAGATAAGAAAAGCTATCATTGACTTATTTGATGAAAAGACGTATTATCTGAGAATAATATAGTACAATTTCATTTGGCAATAATTTATGTGTTTGTGTGTTGAAGTTTTTAGCATACGAGCGTGTTTTTCCATATCTTTTTCCATAGTTTTCTCATGCATACTTTTAGTATTTTAAGGGTGAGAAGTAAGAAACAAGAAGGGAGGAGTTATTAATAGGCCTAAGTTTTGGGTTAGCTTTTTGGTTGTGTAGGAGTTAGGTATGCTCTTGAATGTTTAGTTGGCCGAACTATTTTAACAAATTACTGAAGTAAAATTTAAGGAGTGTTAAAATGAAAAAGGTAATGATTGCACCAGGAAAATATATTCAGGGTAAGGGTGTCTTATCAGAAATTGGTAACTATACGGCAATGTTAGGCAAAAAAGCTTATGTTATGTGGGGGAAACGCACCAAAGCAGCGGTGAAAGATGCTGTAATCCCAAGTTTTGAAAAAGAAGGAATTCAATTTGTAGAGGAAATATTTAGAGGCGAATGTACTCAAGAAGAAGCCGCAAGAAATGCAAAAATTGCTAGCGACAATAATGCAGAGGTATTTGTGGCCCTTGGTGGTGGAAAAGTAATAGATGCGGCTAAAGGTGCAGCTGATAGTTTGGGACTTCCAATTATAGTTGTTCCAACGATTGCTGCTACAGATGCCCCAACGAGCGGATTAAGCGTTTGGTACACTGATGAGGGTGATTATTTAAGTCTTGATTTTTGGAAGTTTAATCCTAATATCGTGTTAGTAGATACAGCAGTTATTTCCAAGGCGCCAGTAAGGCAGTTTGTATCAGGTATAGCTGATGCACTCACAACATGGCTTGAAGCCAACGCTTCTTATAAAGGACGTTCTGTAACTGTTGCTGGAGGGTTACCTCCGCTTGCTGTTATGGCTATTGCAAAAACATGCTATGAAACACTATTAGAATATGGCATTGAGGCTAAAAGTGCTATTGAGCTACAAGTAGTTACGCCTGCTGTGGAGAAGTGTGTTGAGGCAAATATCCTTATGTCAGGATTAGGATTTGAAAGCGGTGGACTTGCAGCGGCACATGCTGTTGCAAATGCATTGCCTTTCTTCCCTGAGACACATGGATTCTATCATGGGGAGAAAGTATCTCTTGGTATATTGACACAGTTATGCTTGGAAGAAGATTTGCCAGCTTCTGAAATATATCGTGTTGTTGATTTTTTGATTGATGTTGGACTTCCAGTATGTTTTGAAGATCTAAACATGCAGGATGTAAGCAGAGAACGGATAATGGCTTATGGTGAAGTTGCTGCTGAACCAGATTCAATAGCTCATACGCATAATTTTGAAGTTACTCCAGAAAGCATCTCACATGCAATGATCGCTGGAGATGCTCTTGGAAGAAGAAGGAAAGCATTAAAGAACATCAAATAATACAGCTATAGTTACGAGAACCAAAGTTTAAGGATTTTTGCGAAAAATACATATGCCCCATCCAAAATGGATGGGGCAATGTTTAGCCAATTTTTCATTTGTAATTAGGATTTATAATTGAATTATTCAGATGTATTATATATATTTTTTTGTCTTTTACCCTATGTAATTTTAATATGACTGCTCTGGCAACCGGTTGTGCAACTAGAGTCTCTACCGCGAATGCAATAGTAATGTTTCTTGGCCATTTATAAAAAACAAGTTAATTGGTTCCATGCTAATGTGTTTGTTACCAATCCATGAACCAATTATTGTTAGAAATGTTGACATTAATAACACAGCGAATAGAGTATTGATAATTATTGTTGAATTAAAGCTATCATTGTTATCGACGATCTTTGAAGTTAACCATCCAGCAGGTTTATGTGTTAAGAGTACTAAGATTACGACACAAATCCATATGAATGGCAGTACTCTTTTTGTTTCTACCCATACTTGCATATTAAATCCGACTTCAAAACACGCTATTAATGGTGCAATTATATTAATAGATATTATCGATATTATCGCAACAAACAGTAAAAAATCTTTTTTGTTCCTGGGGAGTTTCATGTTAAATTCCATTCTTTAATCCCTCGTATCTCTATATTTGGGCAAAAAATAAAGCGTAAGATTTTTAATCTTACGCTGAACAATTATACGCGTTGATACCAAGTTAATTATATTATTATTTATATAAATTTGTCGATTCGTTTTTTTATAAAGTAAGTCAATTTTTTTACAATGTGGATTTAAGCAGCTTTTATTGAATTTTGTATTTAGATATGATTTTTCTCTGCATTTTGCAATGTAGCTGATGATTCACTGTTTGTTAAAAACGGACATAGTTTACATTCTTTTAATATTAATTAAATTTAAATATTACATTTGAAAAGTATTGTATACAAAAAAAGGACGGGCAAAGCTATTAGTATTAAAAATATATCGAAGAACGAATATCTTTCGCAACTATTTTCAAATACGATATTTAATAAAAATATTAATACAGTTTTCCAACCTATAATTTCTTTACGCGATGGTTCTGTATATGGTTATGAAGCTCTTAGTAGAGGACCCAAAAATACACCAATGGAAAGTCCTGTAGCACTTTTTCAATATGCCGAAGCACATGGTAAGTTATGGGAGCTTGAATTTCTTTGTCGTACAACAGCACTGGAGACAGTATCAAAGTTAGAAAGTGAAATAAATCTATTCTTAAATGTAAATCCAAACATTTTGGACGATATAAAATTCAAACGAGGGTTTACAAAGGATTATTTAAACAAGTATTCAGTCAATTCAAAAAAAATCGTATTTGAAATTACCGAAAGAGAAGCAATAAAAAACATCTCAGGTTTTATTAATACTGTTCAAAACTATAAAAATCAGGATTATAAGATAGCTATAGATGATGCCGGGGCGGGATATTCGGGATTGAACTTAATATCAGATATTAATCCTCATTTTATAAAACTTGATATGAAACTTGTTAGGGATGTTGATAAGAATATTACAAAACAATCCTTAATTAAAAGTATGCGTGAATTTGCAAGCCTTACAAACACGTATCTAATTGCTGAAGGCATTGAAACTGAAAATGAACTTATAAAATTAATAGATATAGGTATCCATTATGGACAGGGCTATTTTATACAAAAACCAAACGCAAATATATTGCCAATTAAGAATGAAGTCTTTGATATTATCAAAAAAGCTAATACTAAGAAAAACCACTTTTTTGGTGAAAGGATTTCAGATATTTACATAAGTAATATAAGCAGGAAATTTGGAACAATTACTCCTAATATTTTAGTTTCTCAAGTACATGATATGCTGGAAAAAAATGGCACGATTCCTGGGTTTTGTATTACGGAAGATGGGGTCGTTTTGGGAGTTATAACCAATAAAGGATTATACAAATACATTAGCGGGCTATATGGATATACTTTGTTTTCCAACAAGCCAATAACAAGAATAATGTCAAAAGATTTTTTAAGTGTTGATTATAAAACCACAATTGATGTTGTAGCCAAAAATGCGATGAATAGGGATTATGATAAAATTTATGATTTTATTACAATTACAAAAGACAATAAATATTATGGTATAGTTACTGTCAAGGATCTTCTAGAAAAATTAATTGAAATTGAAGTTATAAATGCAAAGCATCTTAATCCTTTGTCCGAGTTGCCAGGTAATATACTTATCGAAAAGCAAATAGAAAAATGTATTTCTGAAGATGGAAACTATTATATACTGTATTTTGATTTAGATAATTTCAAAGCATATAATGATGTGTATGGGTTTGAAAATGGAGATAGAGTTTTAAAAAGAGTTGCAAATATTTTAAAGGAGATAACTCCAAAAGACAATTTTGTAGGACATATTGGTGGTGATGATTTTATCGTTATATTATCCTCTTGTTGTCCAGAAGAGTTATCTTTAATGGTCATTGATAAGTTTGATAAATCGTTGTCTGATTTTTATAATCAATCAGATATGGATAAGGGATTTATAATAACAAAAAATAGACACGGGATAGAGGAGAGTTATCCACTATTATCTATTTCAATTGCAGGAGTAGAAAGTTACAAATATAAATCTATATATGATTTAACGGAAAGCATTGGTGAAATAAAAAAAAGATGCAAAGAAATGGCGGGTAGCAATTATATTCTGGCAAAGTAAAATATACATTAAGTGAGTTTTGTGGCTAAATAGAAAGGAAGCCCATTGATTAAATAAGCTTCCTAAATGAATTAATCATCTCAATTGCGATTTATTCTACCACAAACTCAAATTGTGTTCCGTCTATACTCTCGCATTGGATATATAAAGCGCCATTTTTTCGCTGAATATCTGCTATGTTCGCTTCCCATAAAGGGGAGAATCGTTCGTCGGTAACATCAATATCACGTCCCCAAAGAAGGTTGGTTCCTCCGATATTATAATCTTTAGCTATGTAACCGCCTTGCAATTCACGTTGAGCGGCTGTCATACCAAAATAACGTAATCCAATACCACCTTCACCGTTTTCAAAGGTGGGATCAGCATAATAGTATTTCCCATCAAACGTTAGTTGTGTCCATTCATGGGCTTGGGATGAGTCTGATAAACCACCGGTTGAAACTGCATCTACCCCACATTGTAGGCAAAGATAAGCATATGCGGGAGCAAAAGATTGACATATACCGCTTAATTCCATGATTGCGCGGTAACTGCTAACATCAGTAAGCGATTCATCGTCCAATGCATCATAATCATAAGCAATTATTTGAGAATAGTAATGATATAGCTCTATTGCAATCATCTCGGGGCTGTCACCTTCCATGATACCAGATGACTTAATAATCGTAGCAACCTGTTTCTTAAATTCATTTATCAGTTGCTGGCGTTGTTCATTATTAGTTGAATAATTAATATAAAGTATTCCATCTTCAAAAGAAAGGCCGGAAACCAGTTTATGATATGGGGGGAAAAGATTAGGCATAATCCAATCCACGTTATACATTGTTTCTTCATCTGGGCAAGAAATGCTTTGATCACCTGCCGTAATTGCATCCATTAAGGCATAATATGTTTGTTCGACATCTTCTCCGTAGACTTGATGATATATATCACTGTATACATGTGATTCCCAAGTATAATCAATTGGTTGCTCAGACGTTGTTGGTTGTATAGTAGAAGTGTTAGTTAAAAAAGAATCGCCAGATTCTGCAGGCGAAGATTCGTTGTCTGTACAACCAGTAATCATCGACGCAAACAAAATGATGGTAATACATACCAAAAGTAATTTTGATATTTTTTTATTCATAATAAGCCCCTTTTGTAAAGTGTGATACAAATTTATTATATTTTATCGTTTTTCTATTTTCAAGCAATTGCTGTATAAATAATATATATATAACTTCTATTCCAGGTTTTTTGAATTTTTACTGGAAAGAACCTTCAAAAATTAAAGATAGCAGGTTATAATGCAACCTGCTATCTTAACTATATATTGCTTTGGTTTAATATTTATGGATGTTCAGCTAGCTATCTTTAATTCAAATCAATGAGCTTAGCAGTTATACCTTCAAGGTTGTCTAAATCTTTGACTAGCTGCTTAATATCTTCTTTTTTTCCACAGGGCTGTAAAATGATAAGCCCATCGTTAGCACATTCGTTATCACTTACTTCGTGCAGACCCAAACGCGCCCTTATGTTACAACCATTTTTTGTAAGTGCCTCTTGAAAACTCAAAGCATTACCAACCCTATTGTCCATTCGAATACCGATAATATAATAACAGTTCATAAATTTGCCTCCTTAATCGCAATTAATAATAGTTTACCCTTTTAACATTATTATATCATAAAGTAATCCTGTATTTACATTAATTACAAGTTGAATATAGAAGTATTGGTTATGTAAATTTTATAAAAAACAGTGGAATAAATTAGCTCAATAGGCTTTTATTATTTTTCCTAATAAATTTTTCAAAACAATAAACATTCATAAGGTATAAGTCGATATAAACTATATACCAATATTCGTAAGTATTACTTGAAGTGTTTTTAGCGTGCATTTTTAAACAACAGAAAGGCGGGAGGTGACGATGATGGTAGTGAACGCATGTTATTTTAGCAGCAAAAAGATTTTCGACAGGGGAAGCTCTTAATTTTGAAAGTATGAAGATCTACACGGAATTGATAATTAGTTTGTAACAAAGTAATTGGCTGGAAAAGAACAACACTTTGATACAAGCTTTAAATTATATTAAAAATAAATCTTTAGGAGAGTAATGCCCGTTATTGATCTGAGGGAAAATTTATATTAAAGAAGCTTTTATTGTACTAGTCTTAAATGAAGAAATAGCAGGACAAAAAATAAAACGGGGGAAGCAGCAAAAATGTTTAAAAACATGAAAATTGGCACAAGACTTATTTTAATGTCAGTATCCATCTTAATGGTGGTACTTATTACCTGTTTCATAATAATTATTGCCATTACAGCTCAGAATACTGAAAAAAGTGCAGACAATGAAATAAAAGCACTTGCAGAGACAAATGCAACTATTATTAAAGCGGAATTGGAAGTGCCATTAAACACAGCAAGAACTCTTGCCCAAAGTATGCAGGGATATAAAAGCATTGACTCAAAAGATAGAAGAAAGACATATAACAATTTAATGCAAAATGTACTTAAATCTAATGAGGATTTTTTGGGGGTTTGGTCATGCTGGGAGCCTAATGTTCTAGATAATTTGGATGACAAGTATAAAAACACTTCTGATTCTGATGGTTCCGGGCGATTTATATCATACTGGAACAGAACGGATAATGGGATATCTTTAGATCCTCTTGTTGACTATGATGCACCAGGTGCGGGTGATTATTATTTGCTTGCAAAGGAGTCGGGGCAGGAAACGATTCTTGATCCATACGAGTATGAAATTGGAGGTGAAATGGTCCTTTTAACATCGGTTGTGGTTCCGGTAAAAAATAATAATGGTGATGTCGTTGGAGTTGTTGGAGTTGATATTGCGTTAAGTGATCTTCAGAATATAGAGTTTGGGCATGGAAACTTTGATAGTGCATATACTTATGTTGTATCTAATGCAGGTAAGTATTTAATCCATCCAGATGGCGATGCGATCGGGACTTATGTAAAGGATCGAGAGAATAGCAGCCAGATTGATGAAGTTATTAATGCGATAAGCACAGGTCAGTCTTTTACATATGATAGTAAATCGGTACAAACGGGTAAAGAAGTAAGACGTGTACTTGTACCAATTCAGATTGGTAATACTCAGACTCCTTGGAGTGAGGCGATAGCGGTTGATATTGCTGAAATCAATTCATCAACACAAGAGATGACTTGGTTATTAATTGGTATTTTGGTTGCGTTAATAATTATTATTGTTATTACTCTAGTAATAATAATTAGAAGATCTGTAACTAAACCATTAGCACAGACTGCTGACTTTGCAGTGGCTCTAGCATCAGGAGATTTAGAAAAAGTTATCGAAATCAAGTCAAATGATGAGATTGGACAGTTAACAAAAACCCTTGATTCTGATGTGAGACAAGCGTTTAAGAATATTGAAGAAGCTAGAGTTGTCTCTGAGAAAAAAGCTTTATACCAGACAGAACAAGTGAATAAATTGCTGGAGAATTTAACACGCCTGTCTAAAGGTGATCTGTTCTGTGATATGAATGTTACACCGTCAGACGAAGATACACGTGATATATATGAATTGTTTAATGAAATAAGTCTGAGCTTCAATGATAGCGTAGAGACAATAAAAGGCTATATAGAAGAATTGGCTTATCATTTAGATAAGCTAGCAGAAGGTGATCTTAGAGAAAGTATTGATTCTGAATATCGTGGCGATTTTGTTGCACTCAAAGAGTCATTTAATAAAATCCATGAAATCAATAATAAGGTATTTTCGGAGATTATGGTCGCTGGAAATCAGGTGGCATATGGTACTAAGCAAATATCAGACGGTAGTCAAGAGATCGCTCAAGGCGCAACTGAACAAGCAAGCTCAATTGAAGAACTTACCACGGCTGTGTCTCAAATAGAAAGTCAGTCTAAACAGAATTCTGTTAATGCTAATGAGGCAAATAAATTATCTTTGGTAGCTCAGCAAGAAGCTGCTGAAGGCAACGAGCAGATGAAGAACATGCAAAAAGCTATGGAAGAAATTAATGAGTCATCTGAAAATATTTCTAAGATTATTAAGGTTATAGATGATATTGCTTTCCAAACTAATATTCTAGCTCTTAATGCAGCAGTAGAAGCAGCGCGAGCAGGTGTCCATGGAAAAGGATTCGCTGTTGTAGCTGAAGAAGTTAGAAACTTAGCAGCTAGAAGTGCGAGTGCAGCTCAGGAAACTACGGCATTAATAGAAGGATCGATTCAAAAGGTTGAAGCTGGAACAAGCCTAGCGGATCAGACTGCTAGAGCACTTGAGAGTATTGTTGGAGGAGTAGAACAGGCAGCTAAGTTAGTCGGTGAGATTGCGATAGCATCAAATGAACAGGCTGCTGGAGTTAGCCAAATCAATGTTGGAATTGAGCAAATGTCTCAAGTTGTTCAAAACAACTCTGCAACTGCTGAGGAAGCCGCAGCTACAAGCGAAGAATTATCAAGTCAGGCAGAATTATTAAAGAATATGATTGCTCAGTTCAAATTAAAGTAAGCTAAATGGATGAAATTTAATTGAATAGCAAAGAGTGCGCAAGTCCAGAATAGGACTTGCGCACTCTTTGCTTTGTTCATAGGGTTTCTATGAGTAGATTCAGATGAATCAACGAAAGGTTGAATCCCGATGAGACATATAGTCATGAATATTTTAAAAAAAGAAAGGGCTTATCAATTTCAAAAGTCTATTTGCTCTTTTTTAAAATGTAGAATGAAAGCTTAAACAAACATTCTAGCGCATTATTACCTTATAAAAAATTTAATTTATTCACATTAATACGATTAACGTAAGCATTATTTTTAATTAAATTTTTATATTCCGTAGGGGTCATTGAAATACTCTTTTTAAAATCACGAATAAAATGTGATTGATCGAAATACCCCGAGTCGAAGCCAACATTTGTTAAATAATTGTCTTGTGTACTATTGATCGATTGAATAGTGTTTTGAAGCTGAACGATCTTTGCAAATGTCTTCGGACTTACACCAATAAATTCCTTAAATATTTTATCAATATATCTGACAGAATAACCAGTATATTCAGCGAGTGTTTTTATTTGCATATTTCCTTTATGCAAAACAATCATATCTCGAATGTTATCTGCCAAGTGTTTTTTTTCATCATGCATTTTGGGTAATGTTTTTGCTTGATAAGCAAAAATGTTTTCTATAAATAGTTTGATACATGTCTGCCAATCTTCTGTATCGGCTATCTTATTTACAATATCTTTTTGATGAATAACATCCTTTAAATTAATTTGATGCTGCACTAATTCCTGCATGGAGACATCTAGATTTAGGGGTAAAACCCCAGGCATAAACCTGATTCCAAAATATTCGTGATCCATTTGATTGTCTAATTCTGTTTTTTCAAGAACAGTCCCACAAGCCTGAGCACAAATACCATCGTTATTTTTCTCAAAAAATATATCCACACAGCCATCTGGAATAGCACTTACTTTTCCAAGTTCATCACAGTTATTAAGGAAGTGATAGACATGAACGATGCCGTTTTTCATTACGACACTTTTATGATATTCATTTGTCGCAAAAACGAAATACGGTTGTATGTGGCTCATCACTCTCACCTTTAAATAAAAAATACACGAGGTGCAAAAATGCCTACCAGCACCTTTGCACCTCGTGTATTTATTTTATAGTTGGAGAGCAGTTATGTCAACAGCTTTTTAATTAGTGGAAATTATTTCATAGATTGAATCTCCTCCATGGTAGAGCCTTTAAACATTGGCATTTTCTTTACGAATTTTACCCAAATTACTGAATATATAACCATTGCAACGAGTATTATTCCATATAATGTGTAGATGAATATTCTCTGATCACCCTCTGCAATATTAATAATCATATATATGTTTCCAATAATGGAAATTATTTGAGGTACGCCCCAAAATATAAGCTTTTTGTTTCTGGTAGGATAATCGGGGAAGCGCTTTCTTAATACGAGCACAGTGACGTTTACCAGTATGTATGATGTTAGCCAGAAACATGAGGCTGCTAGTAACATGCTGGTTAGTCCTGCTGAATTTGTAAGTCCAGTGGCGATAAGAATACAATTTCCTATCGTTAGGAAGAATAGGCCTACAATGGCGACATCCTTTTTGTTCGTTTTTGCAAAAGCAGCTGGCAAAAGGTCGTTTTCCGACATACCCTGCAATACTCGTGGGATACCAGCAAATACTGTGTTTGCGGTGCTGACTGCTGCAAGTACGGTTACTATTCCCATCCATATTTCTCCAGTATGTCCAAGTACATTTGCTGCAAATACCATATGCGGTAAATCAGATGATGCCAATACATCTAGAGTCACATAGTTAGTCATACCTGAGCCCAGTAAGCTTTGTATAACAAACAGTATTGATATGCCAAGAATCATAGCTAACGGAATATCACGCTTTGGATTTTTCAAGTTCTTTGCTACCGGAATAACAAATTCAATACCAATGAACAACCAAAATGCCATTGCTGATAGGCTTACATATCCGCCGAAATCGTTCACTACCGGTGCCGTTTGTTGGGCGGCGGTAACTAATTCACCAGTTCCAAGCTTTAATGCACTGATAAGTCCCATACCTACTAAAGATAAAAGCAATAAAGAAACAACGATGTTTTGTATTTTAGAAAAGATATTGATGCCGAAATAGTTTACTAGAGCTAAAAGCAAAAGCAAAAATATACTGATCACGGGAGCTGAAATCGACGGAAGGAAAATCTGATTGATTACCATGCCGCTCACAGCTAGCTCAACAGATACAGCTAAAAGATTTACCATTACATATGCGGAAACATTTGAAATAATCGATGGCACAGCGCCTAGAGCTGCTTTTGTATATTGTCCTAATCCGCCATCAACATTGGGCATTATACAGTATAATTCGTTAAACGATAATGCTAAAAGTGCGTTAAGTACGAATACGATTGCCATTGAAATTATAAAGCCTTGACCAGCCAAGCCCATGCCGTTTCCTAGAAGCAACAGGCAGCTGGATGCAACGATTAGACCTACAGCGACTGCTATTGCGCTTGGAAGTCCTAATTTTTTACTTGTCCCCATTTTTTCTCCTCCTCTTAAGTATTACATTTTGTCATTGTGTTATATATTTGATAGTGCAAGTAATACACTCAATATATTTTCAAACTGTAATAAAAAAGAAGCCTAAGTATTTTTTGCTTAGACTTCTTTGTCATCACATTAATTCCGTTAATTTAATATTTTTTAGAATCTATCGTATTTCAATGCGTCTAGATCTAATGTTGTTTTTGTATCGGTCGCCATTTCGGAAAGTAACATGCCAACAGCTGGAGAAATTCCAAACCCGTGTCCCGAAAATCCGCAGGCGATAATAAGTCCGGGGACTTCCTTTACTGTGCTGATAACCGGTATATGATCGGCACAGTCATCAATCCAGCCTGCCCAGCTGCGGACTACCTTAAGATCGGACAGTACTGGGAAATAATCTAGTATTCCCTTGCATGCAAGCGATGCTGAATTCGATGTACTTAAAGGCAATCCTGGTCTAGCATATGGCTCCAATCCAGACGTTATACCGAATACAAATGAGCCGTGAGTGCTTTGATGTCCGTAGAAATCAGCATCCGCTGTACCCAGCATCTGATAGAACATAGGATCGACCGCTTCTGTAACTAACGTTTCTAGCAGTATGGGGGACATAGGCACGTCTATACCCACTGAGTTTAATATCGGTCTGCTTTCTACGCCAGCAGCTACGATGATTTTCTCGCCCCCATAGACTCCATTTTCTGTTACTACCTGCCTTGCGTTTCCTTTGATTTTTCGGATCTCAAGTACTTTTTCTCCGGTAATGAATCTAGCGCCTAGTTGTCTTGCTTTGCGGTAAAATGCAAGCGTTGCCAGTAAAGGGTTTGCATGTCCGTCGGTGGGGCACCAGCTTGCACCCATTACTACGTCTGAGAGATACGGGCAAATTTCCCTAGCATCTTCACCAGAAATCATTTGTACATCCAGACCGCAGGCTATAGCTTTGCTTGTGAGACCTTCGAGTATTTTTAGGTTAGCTTCGGTTTTACCTAGACGAAGATTACCCTCTTGGTAGTACTCAACATCCATGTCAAGCTCATCTTTTAAATTCGGCCATATGTGGCGTATACCGTACATAGCAATCGGTAATTCTCGCGGATTACGGCCAGACTGACGAACTCCGCCTCCGTTTCTTGACGAACCACCGTTTCCGATGTTGTCACTTGCCTCTAGCACAATAACGCTGGCGTTATTCTTTGCAAGATAGTATGCGGCCGAACTGCCGATGATACCGGCTCCAATAATTATGACATCTGCGCAGTTACTCAAATCAATCACCCCCTACATCATTAGCAAATACGCTCATTTCGATAGGGCGCATTGGCGATCTTGCAGTAGCAGGCTCCAGCTCAAGAGGGGAGACTCCTAGCTCTTTAGCCACAACTGATTTTATCAATTTAGAGCAGGTCTGCCCTTGACATAGCCCCATCCCCGTTCTAAGAAAACGGCGAATATCAGTTATTGTATACATGCCTTGGTGTACAGCAAGCCTGATTTCACCCTTTGTAATCTCCTCACAGCGACATAAAATCATGTCGTCATCAGGCGCAGGGACAAATGGGCCAATATCTTTGCTACGATCTTTTAACATGATTTCACCTCCGGATTAAAAGCTCTTGCCTTGTTTGCCATATCGATCGGCACTTTCATTGTAAGCAGATTTGTTTTATCATAAGCTGGAATGCTTTTTACTGATACGACCTCTGCTTCACACACTTTTTTACCGCTTCTGTCACAAGCAAACCCGTTGTCTCCTACTTTGGGTAACGGCAAGAACTCATAGGGTATCGTAATTGTTGCAGATCCTTCTTCATCGTGCTCGTCTACTAAAAATATTGCTTGACCCGGGCAAGATGCGACACAAAGGCTGCATCCGGTGCAATCAATAGTTGTATTTACCCTTGGCAGTGCTGTAATGTTATTACCCACTTCAATACATTTCTTTGGGCAGACATCTTGGCATGGATTACATGGTATGTTTTGCGTACACTCCACGACTGGATGAACTCCCTTTTTTTCAACCACGCCTGGAAACCCAGTGATTTCTTCCTCTGCCACAAATCCGTGAGTTAGAAGATTTTTTGAAATATTACAGCCTTCCTGAGTTTTATCAAGCATTTTACCGCGATTCTCGGGCGCAAACATACCCTGTCTAAGGTTTGAGAGCGCTGCCTTCATTTCAGTTGTTTCTGTTTCCAGTTCTTCCTTGTCAATGAATCCTAGATGATACGCGGCTGCTACGCCTGCAATACGTCCTTCTATCATTGCAGAACTGGCTTCCTCAATGCCGGAAACGTCTCCGGCTGCAAATATCCCTGAAATGGATGTTTCTCCATACTCATTGGTTATCGGTACAAGTCCTGCTTTCTTTGGGTTGTCTTCCATATTGCAGCCAGCCATTTGAGCCAGCTGTGACATGGGGGATAGCCCTACTGCAAGACAAATGGTATCCACGTCAAAGTGTTTTTCCTTACCGGGCACGAACTTCCAGTCAGGACCCACCTCACAAATCGTTACGCCTGTTACGCAATCGGTACCTTCAGCCTTTACAATAGTGTGTGAGGTATAGAAGGGGACTCCGCATCGCGCAACCTTTGCTGCGTGTACGCCGTATCCGCCGACTGAGGGTGCAGCATCGCAAATGGCCACCAGTTCACATCCAGCTTGCATCAGCTGATAACTGACTACAAGACCAACGTTCCCGCTTCCCAGCATCAGCACTTTCTTTCCAGGCATTACACCATGCAGGTTCATCATTGTCTGCGCAGCACCAGCTCCAATTACACCGGGTAATGTCCATCCGTCAAAGGGTACCATGTTTTCCATTGCACCTGTTGCAATAATGACGGTATCAGCTTTGTAATGATGGACTACATCTTCGATCTTAACGGTGAGTTCTTTCTCTTGGAACAAACCGATTACAGTAGCATTAAGTACTACTTCTACGCCTGCATCTGCAGCATTTTTTAGCAATTCCTGCCCAATACGGAAACCACGGACTTTCGCCTTATGTTCTTTTGAGCCAAAGAATTTATGGATTTGCTTAAATAGCTGTCCGCCCGGCTTGGCATTTTCATCAAAAACTACGACTGAAAGCCCTCGCTTTGCTGCTTCAATCGAAGCCGATAAGCCTGCGGGTCCGCCGCCGACAACGATCAAGTCGTATCTTTTCATTAGCTCATCTCCTCAGGTATTGCGGATAGACCGTGCTGTGTTTCAACCTTCATACCTTCTTTAAGTGGTGTAATACAAGTTCTCACATTCGGTTTACCGTCAACAATCATTACGCAGTCAGTACATCTTCCAATTGCGCAGAATACACTGCGAGGCTTATGATATTTTCGAGTATAGCGATGTGTCATTACTCCTGCTGCTCGCAACGCTGCTGCAATTGGTTCGTCTTCATAACCAGACATCGTTTTTCCATCGTGTGTAAATTCCACTTTACGACCTTTTTCTAGTTTTCCAAGTATTGGATGATCTTCTATCCTCATCATTACTGAACATCTTCCCTTCTGCGGACTAGGCTAAATCTGGTACATCCCATAGGTTAAGCTTAGTTCCGATTCCTTTTTCTAGGGCATTTCGATAACAGATGGTGCCCCATGCTACGTCCTCTATGGGCATTCCGCCGATAGAATATACGACAATTTCACCTTCTTTGCGGTGCACAGGAATTTTGCCGATTAATATATCCCCGAGGTCATCGACTTGGTCGCTGCTCATTTTGCCGTCATGGATGAAATCCATACATTGTACAGCAGGGATTGGAATGGTGTTGTAGGCTGGGTAGCCGCATTCTTCTTCCCAGGCTTCGTAAAGCTGAACGTTATCGGCAACGGTTCTTGCTCTGTTGAGAATAAAGTCTTCATCAAACCGTGCTGCTGCAGGGCAGAGGAATAGCGTTCCTGGGTCAATCCACTCTTCGCTCACGTATGGGTAGGCACTAGGGTCACCAGTTGGGCTAGATGTACAAATGCTGACGATATCGCTTCCCTTAACGGCTTCTTCAATCGAGTCAACTATTTCTATATACTTAAGTTGAGGATATTCGGTTTCTAAGTATTCAATAAAATTCTCAAGTGATTTTTTACTTCTGCCCTTGATTTTCACCGTTTCAATACCTGAGCGAGCAGCCATAATGGATGCAAAAGACGTTTTGCCCATTACGCCAGGACCAATAATGCCAACAGTGGATGCATCTTCTTTTGCAAAATATTTCACACCCACACCTGGAACTGCGCCGGTCCTATACGCACTTAGAATGTTTGCAGACATATAGGCAAGCGGTGCGCCAGTATCTTTGTCGTTAAGTGTAAGCATAAGAATGGAACGTGGGAGTCCTTTCTTTCTGTTTTCGGCATTCGAGCCATACCATTTCATGCCCACCATATCAAATTTGCCGCCAAGGTAAGCTGGCATAGCCATGTATCTTCTATCAGGTCCGTTTTTAGGCATATTTGGAAATTCAGGCTCGTCAGGGAAAACCATCATAACTCCATGAGAGTTTCCGTTTGCTCCGCCCATCCGATAGTCGCCCATTTTCATGAGCTTAAACATTTCTTCCATGGCTTCAATGCACCCAGCCATGTCCTTAACACCCGCAGCAATCATATCCTGTTCATTTAAATACAAGAAATCAATTTTTGTGCTCATAAAATCTACATCCTTTTCTAAAATAAAATAGTCCGAATTATCCTAACGATAATCCAGACTTCTCTGTCTTGTTGTTTTTGTTGTTATACAATATACTACTCGCAAATCTATAAACAAAATTGTATAAATCGGAACTACTCACCACAGCCTATTATGGCGTCCATCTCGATTTCGACAAGCTGAGTCGGTCTATTAAGCATTGAAATACCAACCATGGTAAAGAGAGGTTTAACATTGCGAAACAAGCTTGAATAGGCTTCGCCAATATCTTTTGCATATTTCATATCTGTAGTATATGCCTTTATCTTTACTACGTCTTCTTTTAAAGCGCCTGCTTTATTTATCCATTCAATCTGTTTTTCTAGTATGAATTTAGCCTGTTCATATGGATTGTTTTCTCCATATACACTTCCATCAGGCTGAACGGATGTGGTTCCACCGACAAATACCTGATTGCCAACCTTAATCATACGCGAATATCCTGCTCTATCTTCAAGTGGTGCACCTGAGGAAAAATTTACACGTTTATCCATAGCAAGGTCCTTTCTAAAAGTTGTTACATAATTTTACTTTGTTGATCAGTATGATAATTGTATATTTCGGAACAGAGGCTGGTGTGGCTTTATATGGGGTAGAGCAAAGTTTCTTATTACCGGATGTAATAGATAGACGGGTTTTTTAATAAAACGCTTTACAAAACTAAATAAGTAATATATTATTAATAAAAAATACACTTTAAATTAACACTTATGTAATATTTAGGAAGAAAATCATATTAGATATTTGGCAAAGAGATTAAAGACATTTAGTACAAATTGTTTAAAAAATACATTGGAGGTAAAAGATGAGGAAATTTATAAGTAATAATAAGCTTCTGGTAACAGTCATAGTAATTGCATTATGTTTTTGGGGATGCATTATGCTTATTAATTCTGGTATTGATGGGAAAATTAGAGATTATGTTAAATATGATACCGACTTTGATTATTCTGGTATTATGACAGCTGAAGAATTTTATGAACAATTTAAATATAATTATGGAATGGAGCAAGAAGTTGTTGAGGAGCTGTATAAATATCCGGAGAGGTATTCGGAGTATTTTATTAGAGTTAATGTAAAGAACTATGGGATTTGTACTATTTTTGATGTAAAAACAAGTTTGAGCACGCAAATAGATAATATGTGGGTAGAGCCAGTATTTGGCGACTGTATAGTAGATTTAAAAACCGGTGAAGAGTGGGAAGCAGGTGTTTCAATAATAATTAGAACAGAGGGCATGACAGACGATGAAATTGACAAGTTGATTAAAAGCGTAGGCATAACTATTTCGGCAAATGTATTGGCAGATTTTTCTCCTATAGTTGCTTCTAAAACAATTTATTTTAATAAATAATGGATGGTGGGGTTATGACAGAAACTAATAGAAAAGAAAATAAAAAGATTGATAAAAACAAAGTGTTTTCAATGATAATAATTATTGCACTCTTAGCGATTGGAGGGCACATGGTATTTTTTTATCATTTGAAGTCGGAAATTATTTCTTATGAACAAGATGAAGATTTCTTGCCATTACCAGAAGGCTTTTTTACTTATCAGACTTATTTGATGTATGATATGTCCGATGCAGAAGCTAAAGACCTTCGAGAAAGCCCCCAAAACTATAGATCATATTGTATTAACATAGATATTAAAAATATTTCATGGCAAAAGGTTCATTGGGTAGAAGCTGATTTATCAAAGCGATATAAAGATATATGGATGTATAGACCCGGTCTTGCAGAATGGGAGATTGATATAGAACCAAATAAAACGTATTCTGGACATATATGTATAATCGTAAAAACGGCTGACATGACAGAGAAAGAAATTGATGAGTTAATAAGGGGTATAGGAATAACGGTAAGTGCTCAGAATGTTGAATGGCCATCGTTTGTTACATCAGAAACTATATTTTTTGATAATAATTAAATGTAATTGAATAATATGGGAGGAATGACATCGTGACAGATATTAATGGAAAAGAAAACAAAAAGATTGATATGAATAAAGTGTTATCAATGATATTAGTTATTGTACTATCTATTATACTTTTAGCGATTGTAGGGAGCTTGTTATTTGTTCATCATATTGAGGCGGAGATTATTTCTTGTGAGCAAAATGAAAATTTTCAGCAAACAGTAGAAATATTTCTCGCCGATGATTATTATACTTGCTTTAATATGTCAGATGCAGAGGCTGAAGATCTCCGAGAAAACCCCGAAAATTATAGAAATTATTATATTTACGTAGAGCTTAATAATTTTTCGAAGCAGATTGTCTATGATGTACAAGTTGATCTAATAAAACAATACAATAATATATGGTCGCACCATGAAATATTAGGAGATACATCAAATATTATCATAGATCCAGGGTTTAATACTTATACCCTTGTATCTATAATTGTAAAAACCTCTGATATGACGGAGAAAGAAATTGATGAGTTAATAAGAAGCCTAGGTATAACAGTAAGTGCTAGGAATGTTGAATGGCTCCCGCTTATTACATCAGAAACGATATATTTTGAGAAATAAATGCAGTTTGATCAATATAATTTACCTTGATTTGGGTGGGACCGGGGGCCGGCCGATTAGTGTTGGTGTAGGTTTCATTATTAAATATTAGGATGGTGGCAGTTGTGACTGAAACTAATAGAGAAGAAAACAAAAAGATTGATAAAATCAAAGTGTTTTCAATGATAATAATTAGCTTATTAGTATTATTGCCGATTATTGTAAGTGCCTTTTTATCTTGTAATCATACTATCCAGGCGGAGATTATTTCTTACGAACAAGATGAAGATTTCTTACCAATATTAGAAGGGTTTTTTGAAGATAATGAATATAAGGAGACTTTTGCGTGGTATGATATGTCAGCTGCAGAAGCCAAAGACCTTCAAGAAAACCCTGAAAATTATAGAGGATATTATATTGACATTGATATTAATAATATCTCAGGGCAAAAGGTTTTCGACGTAGAAGCTGATTTATCAAGGCGATTTCAGGATATATGGATGAATAGAACCGGACTTGCACAATGGATGCATAGATGCGGATTTGATGAGTGGGAGATTGATTTGGAACCAAATGAAATGTATCATGGAGATATATATATAATCGTAAAAACGTTTGGCATCACGGAGGAACGAATTGATCAGCTAATAAGAAGCATAGGTATAACAGTTAGCGTTCAGAATAGTAAATGGCTTCCATTTGTTACATCAGAAACAATATATTTCGAAAAATAAATACAGTTGACCACTATTAATTGACCTTGCTTTGGGTGGGGCCGGCCGATTAGTGTTGGTGTAGGTTTCAATAATAAATAATTGGATGGTGAAAGTTATGACAGAAACTAATAGAAAAGATCATAAACAGATAGATAAAAATAAAGTATATTCAATGTTAGTTATTGTATTGGTATTAATCGCGCTTATTGGAAAGGTTACATTATTTAATAATAATATTATCAAGTCGGAGATTATTTCCTGTGAACAAGATCAAGATTTATCAACTGTTCTATACGCTGCCGATAGTTATTCGGAGTTTGGTATGTCAGATGCGGAATCAAAAGATATTCAGGAAAACCCCGAAAGCTATAGAGGGTATTATATTGGCATAAAGATTAACAATATTTCAGAGCAAATGGTTCTGTACACAGAAACTTTGTTAGCGAAGCGATATCAGGGTATATGGATATTTAGACCCGGCATTCCCAATTGGCATGATGATGTAGAAGGGCAATATGAAATACAATCAAATAGGAGTATTGTTGAATCTGTATGTATAATCGTAAAAACAGCTAATATGACAGAGGAACAAATCAATCAGCTAATTAAAAGCATAGGCTTAACAATAAATGCTCGAATTTATGAAGAACTTCCTATTTATGTAGCAGAAACGATATATTTTGGAAAATAAATGCAGTTGAATAATTTTAATAGATTACTTGTGAATTAGCACTAGAAAAGGCTTGATGGTAGCGTGACGAACGTCAGGCTGGTGCAGCCTTGAATGCCGCAGAGTTGATGTACTTTAGAGAAGCTGGAAGGCTGACGCTGTTTAATGAGGTGCAATTGACAAACGCCGTTCCACACATTTTTGTTAGCCCACTGGGAATGGCGACACTTTCGAATGAAGCGCCGGGGAATACCCCGTCTTCGCTCTGGTTGCCAATCTAGGTGATGGATTTACCGTGGCCGGTAAGTGAATAGAAAATTTGTTCCTCATAAGCAAAAGAAAGGAACCACGCACCCAAAAACGAAAAAGAGGCGATGGTCAAAATGCGATAGTTTTTCTCACGTTTTTCTCCCTTCTGCTTTTAAAAGAAGAATTGTAGTGGTGGAAAATCGTGGCCGTAATCCAAGCAAAGCCTTAATAGTCTAACTCCATCAAACATTAGTCGAATCATGGTAAACCCCGTTTTACCCGTAATGTATTGTATATGTTTTTTGGGTAGAACTTTGCGATAATGACTATGAAGCGTTAATTAGTAAGGATAGCTTAAGTGAAATCTATGAACGCCTCATTGGTTTTAACAGAGTCGTAGGGACGCTTGAAATGTAAATAATTATATGCTATTTTATTAAGTTTATCCGCAAACTATTTTGACGAGGTCATTCAGAAGGTATTGTAGAGAGCAGATGAGAATTCTTACGGTGGCGCTACAATATGTGTATCGTGTATCAAATACAAAAGAAACCCCCGGGAACACCCTGAGATAGGTGCTTCCGGGGGTATCATTTCTTACTCCCACTCAATGGTTCCTGGTGGTTTTGATGTGATATCATAAACAACTCTGTTAACGCCACGAACCTCGTTGATTATTCGAGATGTTATAGTGCGTAGCACGGGGTATGGAATCTCCGCAGCTGCTACAGTCATAGCATCTGACGATGTGACTGCACGAATGGCTATACAACTATCGTATGTTCGGGCATCGCCCATAACTCCGACCGTTCTAACACCTGTATGTACAGCGAAATATTGCCAAATACTTTTGCTTAGCCCAGCTTTTTCTAACTCAGATGTAACGATAGCATCGCTTTCACGCAACACTTCAAGCTTTTGTTCGGTGATTTCTCCCATGATACGGATTGCAAGCCCAGGGCCAGGGAAGGGTTGACGCCAAACAAGTTTGTGATCAATGCCTAAGCTTTCGCCTAGTGCGCGCACTTCATCTTTAAACAACATGCGCAATGGTTCAATTAGTCCCTTGAATCGGATATCCTCAGGCAGTCCGCCAACGTTATGATGGCTCTTTATAGAGGCAGAAGGTCCTTTTCCACTTTCAATAACGTCAGGGTAGATAGTGCCTTGAACGAGATAGTCGGCATTTATCTTTTGAGACTCTTCCTCAAAAACACGAATGAATTCTTCTCCAATTATTTTGCGCTTTTTCTCGGGATCAGATACGCCTTTAAGTTTATCTAAGAATCGTTTACGTGCGTCTATAGCAATTAAGTTGAGCCCAAGGTGGTCTCGATAAGTCTTTACGACTTGTTCAGCTTCATCTTTTCTTAGCAGACCATGATCAACGAATATACATGTTAGATTGTCGCCGATTGCTTTATGTACGAGTGCTGACGCAACTGATGAGTCAACTCCACCTGACAATGCGCTTAATACAGGCGCGTTACCAGCAGTATCTCGAATTTCTTTAACTAAATCGTCAATCATGTTTCCTGCATCGTAGTCGCTCACTAGATTACATATCTTGAATAAGAAGTTTGATAGAATTTGGTTACCAAATACTGTATGCTCCACTTCAGGGTGAAACTGTACACCATATAACTGCTTTGTATCGCAAGCATATGCAGCAATAGCACAGTTATTGGTAGAGGTTATGCATTCAAACTCATTAGGTAAAGTATCTACTTGATCGCGGTGGTTCATCCATGCTATAGATTCTTTTTCTACGCCGTCATATAGTATATGGGGGGATACGGTCATGTTAGTCAATCCATATTCGCCAGCTACGGCTTCTTTTGTTGTCCCTCCTAGCATATGAGAAATCAATTGCATGCCATAGCATATACCTAGAACAGGAACACCCAACTCTAAGACATCCATAGAGCAGGTCAAAGAATCTTTATGATGAACGCTTTGGGGACCGCCAGTTAGGATTACTCCTTTAAGAGAATCATCGGCATATTCTTGTGGAGGCGTATTGTAGGGTAATACCTCGCAATAGACGCCAAGTTCACGCACACGGCGTGCTATTAGCTGATTAAATTGTCCGCCAAAATCTAGTACGATTACTTTTTCCCTAATCATTTTTCCTCCTATATGCTTATCTCGGCTTCTACGTCATCAAACTTATATTTCGATAGCGCCGGATATACTTCGTTTTGTAAATATTCGCTTACTTGCTGTGGAGCACGACCTATGTATAGCATTGGATCCATCATAGCCATTAATTCTTCTTTATTCATAGAAAAATTATCATCTCCAGCTAGTCGGTCAATCAAATCACACACGCCGTCGCCTTCCTTCATTCGACGAGAAGCTTCCATCGAATGGGCGCGGATTACTTCGTGTAGGACTTGACGATCACCACCTGCTTTAACAGCCGCCATCAACAGATTCTCCGTAGCTATAAATGGAAGATACTCTTGTAGATGACGATCAAGTATTGCGGGATAGACCACCATACCGTCGGTTACGTTGATAATCAGCGATAGAATAGAATCTACAGCTAAGAACGCTTCGGGTATGCTTATGCGGCGGTTAGCAGAATCGTCTAGAGTACGTTCAAGCCACTGGGTAGATGCTGTCATAGCTGGGTTCAATGCATCCGCTATCACGTAACGAGCTAATGAACATATGCGCTCGGATCGCATTGGATTACGTTTGTATGCCATCGCGCTTGAACCAACCTGACTCTTTTCAAAGGGTTCTTCAAGCTCACGCATGTGCTGTAATAGCCTTATATCGTTGCCCATGCGATGTGCGCTCTGAGCAAGACCAGACAGTGCATTTAGTATTCGGCTATCTTCTTTACGAGGATAGGTTTGTCCTGTTACGCCATATGTTGAAGAAAAGTTCAGCTTCTTTGCTATAATGGTATCGATCTCACGGCACTTTTGATGGTCACCGTTAAACAGACTTAAAAAGCTAGCTTGAGTTCCTGTTGTGCCTTTAGAACCCAGTAGCTTTAGGCTGTTAGATACGTATTCAAGGTCTGCCAAATCTAGCATTAAATCTTGCATCCAAAGACAAGCGCGCTTTCCCATGGTAACAGGTTGTGCAACTTGTAAATGGGTGTAGCCTAAACAGGGCTGAGACTTATATTCGTCTGCAAACTTAGCTAAATTTGCAATAGCCTTTGCAAGTTTAGTTTTTACTAAATCTAAAGCATCACGATATATTACCATATCGGCGTTGTCTGTTACATAACATGATGTCGCGCCTAAATGTATTATTCCACGTGCGCTAGGACATTGTAGTCCATATGCGTGTACATGAGCCATTACGTCGTGGCGAATTTCTTTTTCTTTTTTTGCTGCTTCGTCAAAATTTATGTTATCAACGTTTTTACGCAACTCCGATATTTGTTCGTCGGTAATATTAAGACCGAGTTCTTGTTCGGCCTCAGCCAAAGCCACCCATAGCTTTCGCCAGTTAGTGATGCGTGTTTGTGATGAAAAAAGTTCTTTCATTTCGGGAGAAGCATAACGTCCTTCAAAAGGACTTTGATAACTTGACATCTTTGCTACCTCCTAATATATGCGTCGCGATCGGGACCAACAGAAACATAAGATATCTTACATTCCATTGCATCCTCAGTAAATTCGACATATCTTTGTGCTTCAAGTGGAAGCTGGTTCCACTTACGCATACCTGAAATATCTACGCCCCAGCCAGGCATTGATTCAACCACTGGTGTTG
>CAXXMZ010000011.1:0-26261 GCA_963675355.2 Christensenellaceae bacterium | reverse complement strand
ACCTAAGTTTATTGTCGTCTCTGCATTAGCGATTGACAGGGTAACGCAGATGTGTGTCAAACTTGGTGCCGAGTACTTTTTTGTTAAGCCATGCGAATTTGGATTAATAATTCAAAGGACATTAGAGCTTTGTGGGCATATTGATTATCGTACTAATCAAATTACAACGGATGTGGGTTTTTCTCAGGTAAGACCAGAAGCGAAATTTAAGAAACCGGATTCTATTGAAGGTGAAGTAACTATGGCAATACAGAGAATAGGCATTCCACCTCACATTCGTGGTTATCAATATGTCAGAGATGCGATTGTCATGGTGATTGACGATATAACTTTATTAAAAGCAGTAACCACACAATTATATCCTGAGATTGCAAAAAAGCATGATACAATGCCTACGCGCGTAGAAAGAGCTATGAGACATGCAATAGAGGTTGCATGGATCAGAGGGGACATGGAGACGATTCAGGAATTTTTTGGATTAACGGTAAGCGCGGACAAGGGTAAGCCAACTAATAGTGAATTTATTGCAATGGTAGCGGATAGAATTAAACTTAGTATGTGATATAAATAATCAAAAAAGAATCCATAAAATACGGATTCTTTTATTAATTTTAATTGTTTAGTTTTTAATCTATTTCTATTTTTGAATCTAGCCATTCGCGAATTTGGGTTTCGCATGCAGAACTTGTTCTAAGAAGGAGCGCATCACCTTCCATAATGGTGGTTTGTCCAGTCGGGACAATATCTTTGTCTTCACGCTTTATAGATATCAGCAAACAATTCGGTGGAATATTCAAATCTCTTATTGTACATCCTGATAATTCACAACCTAAAGGCACTATAGCTTGTATTAATACTCGATCTTCGCTAGGCTCAGGAGCATGATCTTTTGAATGCTCTTGATCAGCAACTTTATAGTTTAGCAGTGAATCATAAATCGGATCGCATTTTAGCAGGGTTGCTACAACGAAAGCAATCAAAGACACAACGGATAATGATAACAAATTGCTAAACGATCCCGTCATTTCTACGATCAAAAGTATTCCTGTTATTGGAGCCCTAACAATTGCGGCAAAATAACCAGCCATGGCAATAGCTACAAAGTTGTAATAGAGTGATTGGTTAAGACCAAGCATGTTAACAGATACACCACCGACAATGGCGCCAATTATCCCGCCAATAATTAGCAACGGAAAGAAAATTCCTCCTGGGGCACCTGAGCCAAAGCTAATTATGGTAAATAAAAATTTTAGGGTAAAAGCAAGGAATAAAAAGCTAAATCCAGTTGTTAAATCTATTCTATTTAATATTGCATGGCCACCGCCTAATACATATGGAAAAACCAAACCTAATAAACAAGCAAGGACAAATGGTATTATAGTGCGTAGTTTTACAGGTATTTTTTTAAATAGCTTTATTGTTCCTAATAAAGATTTGTTAAACAATACACCAAACAGTCCTAAAGCGATGCCTAATATTATTAACACCCAGTAGTATCCCAATGGAATAACTTCAGGGATATTAAAAGAGAATATTGGATCCAGGCCAAGTATGTTTCTTACTATAAAATCGGCCGACAAAGCAGCCGTCATGGTGGATAACAATATGCTAGGCGAAATATATTTATAAATTTCTTCTATAGCAAACATAACGCCGGATAACGGTGCATTAAACGCAGCAGCTAATCCAGCGCTTGCTCCACTTGCTAAAAATATTTTCTTCTCGGTTTTGGTTCTTTTGCCGGCATTACCTAAGCCTTCTGCAACGCATCCGCCTAGCTGGATAGAAGGACCTTCGCGTCCTAATGATAGACCTGCAAATATGGATATTATTCCGCCAATAAATTTTAGTATTAGCGTGCTTAGCCATCTGTTTTTGAAGTATCCACGAATAGTGCCTTTAATTTGTGGTATTCCACTGCCGCTAATCATACCGTTGCTTTTTACCATTAATCCAACAATATAGGCAAGAACAACAAGAACTACGATAGCGAGCGGAACATATACTAGGTTTTCACGTAAAAAATCGTAAGTCCCAAATGAAAAATTCTCAGAAGCTGTTAATAGTAGGCGGTATAATGAAACTACACCCCCAACAATAATGCCAATAATAATGCTACGAGCTATATTCTTAATGCTGTGAGAGTCAAAGGTTAAGTCAGCCATTGAAGATGATGAGAATACAATTTTATGCTTTTTTTTCAACTGTTCCATTTAGGATTAATAGCCTCCGATTGCGTAACGCAAAAATTATTTATTTTATTATATCATTTTTTATATAATTATTAAATTTTATAATGTATATTGCACAGATTATTCAATGGAAATCAAAATACAAAAAACATCCGTTGCTAGAGCCAGCACACTGATATGTATTATACTCTTGCTTGGCTTTAATCTCAACTAAAGTGTAAAAAATACAAATGATTCGTCGTTAATAGTGTCACAAACTTGACAAACGTGTAAGAAATGCAATAAAATAAAGGTGTTGTATTAACAACTTATCATTTTTAAAGTTGTAAATTCCAAATTATGAAAAGTATTAATAACATTATTAGTTTTTGGCTAGTAAATAAAATATTAGTTGTTTTTAGTTATAAGTTAAAGGAGATAGGATGGTTAAGGTAGAGGTAAAGAATTTATATAAGGTGTTTGGGAATAACGCCCATAAGATTGTACCACTGCTTAAAGAAGGTGCAATAAAAGAAGAAATAATGGAGAAATCATCGAATACAGTTGGTGTGGATGATGCAAGTTTTAAGGTAAATGAGGGCGAAATATTTGTGATAATGGGGTTATCTGGTAGTGGTAAATCAACATTGGTAAGATGTTTAAACCGGTTGATTGAACCAACAGAAGGTGAGATTTTCATTGATAACGAGCCAATTGTTGGATGTGAAAAAGAAAGATTACTTGATATTCGCAGACATAAAATAGCTATGGTATTTCAAAACTTTGCGTTATTGCCCCATAAAACTATTCAAGAAAACGTGGCGTTTGGATTAGAGATTCAGGGAAAAGAAAAAGCTAAACGACTAGAAAAAGCTAGAGAAGCGCTTGCGTTAGTTGGGCTAAAAGGTTATGAAGATTCAATGCCGTCGCAGCTTAGTGGTGGGATGAAGCAAAGAGTTGGACTAGCAAGAGCGTTAGCTACCGATGCAGATATACTACTCATGGACGAAGCGTTTAGCGCGCTAGATCCGTTGATTAGGAAAGAGATGCAGGACGAGCTTTTAGCATTACAAGTTAAGATGCATAAGACGATCATTTTTATCACTCATGACCTTGATGAGGCACTAAAGCTTGGTGACAATATTGCTATCATGAAGGACGGTAAAATCGTTCAGATAGGCGCACCAGAAGAAATTCTTAATAATCCTGCTGATGATTATGTTAGGGAGTTCGTGCAGGATGTCAATCGTGTTAAAGTGGTAACGGCGGCATCTATAATGCAAAAGATTGATCCTGTTGTAACTGCCAAGGACGGTGTAAATATTGCCGTTCGAAAGATGAGAAAAGCTTCCATTTCAAGCATATTCGTATTAGACAAAGAACAACATTTAAAAGGAATCATAACGATTGATGATGCAATCGCATTACAAAAGACGGATAATCATGATTTAGAACAAATTATCAATAAAGATATCGAAACAGTTGCTCCCGACGCTTACATTGAAGAAATATTGCCTATGATTATCAACTCAAAATATCCAATAGTCGTTGTTGATGATGATAAAAAAGTATTGGGCATTATAATCAAGGTGTACGTTCTTGCTGGCGTGCTAGGGGAGGAAGAATAATTATGTTTGATTTACATTTAGGCGAAGGCGTGGATGCTTTAGTTCATTGGCTGACACAAAACTTAGCTCCACTATTTGATGGAGTTAGCGATGTTTTAGATTGGATAATTTCTAGTTTTACATTCTTGTTCACAACCATTCCGTTTTATATAATAATACTTATAGTTGCATTAGCTGCATGGAAAATTGCAGGCAAGGGTGTAGCTATTTTTGCAATACTTGGATTGGTATTGGTTGAGTCTATGGGATTGTGGTCTGAGATGATGCAAACACTTTCCCTAGTAACAACATCGACACTTATTGCTGTTGGTGTAGGAATTCCTTTGGGTATTTGGATGTCAAGGAATCAAACGCTTAACAAGATAATGCGTCCAATACTTGACTTTATGCAGACTATGCCTGCGTTTGTATATCTTATTCCCAGCAATATATTTCTTTGGTCTTGGTGAAGTGTCAGGGTCTGTGTAGCGACAGTGATATTTGCAATGCCACCTGCTGTTAGGATGACTAACCTTGGCATCAGACAAGTGTCACAAGATGTAATTGAGGCAGCAAAATCGTTTGGTTGTACTAATAGGCAGAGATTGTTTATGGTAGAAATGCCACTTGCTAGGCCAACGATCATGGCCGGATTAAATCAGACTATTATGTTGGCGCTTATCGATGGTAGTTATAGCTTCAATGATTGGTGCAGAGGGACTTGGGCAAAGAGTTCTTGAGGGGATATCAAGATTGGATATTGGAAAAGGATTTGAAGCTGGGTTATCAGTCGTAATTTTAGCTATGATTCTAGATAGGATAACGCAAGGATTGGCAAAGGATAATAGTATTGAAAAGTCGTAATAGCAGCTTTTTATAATTCTAACGGTAAAGCGCTTAGAAAATAAGGTGATTTTTTGAAAGGGGAAAGGAAATGAAAAAAACACTACTACTTGTACTTGCAATAGTACTATGCTTGGGATTGATTGCAGGTTGTTCATCAGCAAACAATGACGATACGGCTCAATCTAATGGAACAATTGAAATGGTATATGTAAACTGGGCAGAGGGTGTTGCCATGACAAACCTTGCAGCTGTTATCTTGGAAGACAAGATGAACTATGAGGTCAATATGACAATGGCAGACGTTGCTCCAACTTTTACTTCTCTAGCTGATGGTGACTCAGACGTATTTATGGATGCATGGTTACCTAACACCCATAAGAATTACATGGAGGAGTACAAGGATGATATTGAGACTCTAGGTGTTAATTATACTGGCTGTGCACTTGGTTTTGTAGTACCAACTTATGTTGACGTAGATAGCATTGCTGATTTAAAAGGCAAAGAAAGCGAGTTTGATGGTAAAATTATCGGCATTGACGCTGGCGCTGGAATGATGGGACAAGCTCAAACGGCTATTGATGAATTGGGACTAGACATGGATTTGGTTGCGAGCGGCGAAGCTGGAATGATTACAACGCTAGATAAGGCTTACAACAATAAGGAAAACATTGTTGTAACAGGATGGAAGCCTCATTGGATGTTTGGTAAATATGATTTAAAGGTTTTAACTGATGAAGATGAATTCTTTGGATCAAGTGAAGAGATTAGAACAGTTGCACGTAAAGGATTTACTGAAGATTACCCTGAGGTTGCAGAATTTTTAGGCAAATTTGAGATGGATGATGAACATCTAAGTAGCTTAGAGCTTGCAATTGAAAACAGTGATAATGATCCGAAAGACGTTGCAAGAGAATGGATGAGCGATAACGAAGATTACGTTAATGCTTGGCTAAAGTAACATAGAATTTTAAAGAGGTGCGATGCACCTCTTTTTTTATGTTTAATAACCATGCATAATTGTTTTGGAAAGTTGTTAAGTTTTGTGTGATATGGTATTATTAAGGTGTTTGAAGACAATATTATTTATGGAGGTGGAACGATGAAATTTGCATTTTATACTGCTCCAAAAATTATTTTTGAAAGTGGATGCATAGACAATATTAAACCTCATGTTGAGATGTTTGGTAAAAAATTTCTTATTGTATCACGTAAGGGGTTTATTAAGTCGGGCGTTTTGCAAAGGGTACAAAAACAGCTTGACGAACTTGGTATAGAGCATGTTTGTTTTACTGATGTTATTGGCGAACCATTGGTTGAACACGTTAATGAAGCTGTAAAGCTTGCAATAGATGAAAAGTGTGATGCTGTAATGTCCATTGGCGGAGGAAGTCTTATGGATGTTGGCAAAGCAGCAGCAGCTATAGTTACGAATGGCGGATTCGTTAAGGATTATCTTGAGGTAGTTGGAACTGGTAAAAAGGTTGTTAATGATCCCCTTCCTTTTATTGCAATACCAACAACATCTGGGACAGGCAGTGAGGTAACAAAGAACGCTGTTATTGGATCAAAAACCGAAAAGTTTAAACGTAGTATGCGAGATGACAAGATGATGGCTAATGTCGTTATTATGGATCCATCGCTTACAATCGAATTACCTCCAAAACCAACTGCATTTTCTGGTATTGATGCTATGGCACATTGTTTGGAGTCTTATACGACAACAAAAAATCCAACCCCGCATACTTGTGCAATAGGGCTTGCAGGAATTGAGTTAGCTGGTAAATACTTAAAACGCGCTTATGATGTTTCGAGCGACATAGAGGCACGTGAGGGAATGGCTATGTCATCGCTTTACGGGGGCGTTGCACTTGCAAACGCTGGTTTGGGCGCTGCTCATGGATTGGGTATGGCATTAAACATCTATTATCCACTAACCCATGGTGAAGCTGTTGGAATCACTCTGCCATACGTAATGGAGATAAACGCTCAAGGATGTAAAGGGGTTTATGATCAAGTTGGAGAAGTATTAACGGGTAATAGGTATAGCGTAAAAGGTGATGGCTCAAAAGCAGCAATAGATTTTATGAAGCAGTTGAACAAAGATATTGGAGTGCCTGAGAACCTAAAAGGTCTTGGAATCACAAAAGATATTGCAGATAAAATGGGTACCGAGTCTTTTGGTGGCAGCATGATGGGAAATCCAGTTCAGCTTACTGCCGAAGAATGGTCTGATTTGTTTATGAAGCTTGCATAGTAGTTTGGCTTATCATTGCAAAACTTCTTGCGTCATTACGGTGAAGTAAGAGGTTTTGTTTATTGGCGCATAATACGGGTTTTGAACTAGAAGAATGAAAGTGCTTGAGCGAAAAGAAGACTAATGATAAATATTGATATTGAATAGATAAGTATTTTCAAATGGTAAAATCTAGATTGGGAACGCTTGTATCGTAATAATATAGAAGAGGAATTATCAAGAAAAATGATGAGGTTTGTTAAAAAGATACCGTCGGCACAAGAAATTATTAACTCAATACAGTGCCCAAAGCATCTTGCTGATATTAAAGTTAAAAGAGATAATGAAATAAAAAGCATTATCAAGGGGGACGATGATCGGTTTTTGCTTATAATTGGGCCTTGCTCGGCTGATAATGAAGAATCGGTATGTGAGTATATTCAAAAGCTTGCAAAAGTACAGGAAAAGGTAAAAGATCGAATAGTTATGATACCTAGAATATATACTAACAAACCTCGTACAACAGGTGAAGGGTATAAAGGAATGGTTCATCAACCTGATCCTGAAAAGGGTACCGACCTGTATAAAGGGATTATTGCGATTAGGAAGTTGCATCTAAGGGCATTAAGCGAGAGTCATATGCCGGCAGCAGATGAGATGCTTTACCCTGAAAACTTTACATATCTCGAGGATTTACTTAGTTATCATGCTATAGGAGCGCGGTCGGTAGAGAATCAGCAACACAGGCTAACTGCAAGCGGTGTTGACATGCCAGTAGGGATGAAGAATCCAACCAGCGGCGATATATCGGTGATGTTAAATTCGATCAAGGCGGCACAACTAAGTCATTCATACATTTACAATGGATGGGAAGTTGAAACAAGCGGGAACCCACTTGCGCATGCAATAGTTAGGGGTGCGGTCGATTCCGATGGAAGAAGTATTCCTAATTATCATTATGAATGCCTTATAGAATTAGCAAGCGCTTATGAAGATAAAAAGCTGGTTAATCCTACCATTATTATTGATACTAATCATGCAAACTCAATGAAAAGGTTTTATGAGCAACCTCGTATTTCAAGAGAAGTAATATCTAGTAAGAAGTATGATTCGGTATTAGGGAAGATGATAAAAGGACTGATGATTGAAAGTTATATAGAAGAAGGTTGTCAAGGTATTGGTCAAAATATTTATGGCAAATCTATCACTGATGCATGTCTTGGATGGCAAGACACTGAAAACTTGATATATGATATTGCTGAAAAAGTATAGATTATGTTAAATACGACTAGCCATTTCCTAGTCGAAAAAATACTATTTTTAAAGGAGAGATGACCGTGAAGAAAGAATTTAAAGCAGAATCAAAAAGGCTGTTGGATTTAATGATTCATTCTATTTACACGCATAAAGAGATTTTTTTGCGTGAATTAATATCCAATGCAAGCGATGCAATCGATAAGGTTTATTATAAAGCGCTTACCGATGAAAGCATTGAGTTTAACAAGGATGATTATTTCATTAGAGTGACGATAGATAAAGAGAACAGAAAGCTTATCGTATCTGACACAGGAATAGGTATGACAAGTAATGAACTCGAATCAAACCTTGGAGTGATTGCTCAGAGCGGATCACTCAACTTTAAGACTGAAAATGAGACCCAGGATGGATATGACATTATTGGTCAGTTTGGTGTAGGATTTTATTCCGCATTCATGGTAGCTGATGTTGTAACAGTAACAACAAAAGCGTTTGGGCAAGATAAAGCATTAGTATGGCAGTCTGAAGGAACAGATGGATATACCATTGTAGAAGGCGAAAAAGATGAATTTGGTACCAAAATCGTATTAAATATTAAGGAAAACACAGAGGATGAGAAATACGATGAATTCTTAGATGAGTATAGGGTTAAATCGTTAATAAAGAAATATTCTGATTTTATTCGTTACCCAATTAAAATGGATGTGACGGTTAAAAAGCCTAAAAAAGATTCTAAAATTGATTATGAGGACGTAGTAGAGGAAAAAACAATCAACAGTATGGTGCCTATTTGGCGTAAAAACAAGAACGAGTTAACCGACGTAGACTATAATAATTTTTACGCAGAAAAACGCTATGGTTTTGATAAACCTCTTAGTCATTTACACATCAGTGTAGATGGTGCAGTTAGATATAATGCCATTTTATTTATTCCTGGACACATACCATTTGATTATTATTCAAAGGAATACGAAAAAGGTCTAGAGTTGTATTCAAATGGTGTTCTAATCATGAATAAGTGTGCTGACTTGCTGCCAGATTATTTTAGTTTTGTTAAGGGCATGGTTGATTCTGAGGACTTAGCGTTAAATATATCCCGTGAGATGCTTCAACATGATCGTCAATTGCAGTTCATTGCAAAGAACATAAAGACCAAGATCAAAAATGAACTTAAGAACATGCTAGTCCATGAAAGAGAGAAATATTGTAAGTTCTTTGAGCAATTTGGCAGACAATTAAAGTTTGGCGTATATAATGAGATGGGTGCAAACAAAGATTTGCTTGGAGAATTACTCATGTTTTATTCGTCTAACGATGAGAAGCTGGTTACAATACAGGAATATATTGACAGGATGCAGACGGATCAAGATAAGATTTATTATGCTTCAGGCGAAAATATAGATAGAATAAAGCAATTACCGCAAGCAGAGATGGTGCTTGATAAAGGATATGAAATACTTTATTTAGTAGAAGACGTTGATGAGTTTGTTATAAAGATGATGGTGAACTACGACGAGAAAGAATTCGTTTCCATATCTAGTGCAGATTTGTCAATTGACGAAGAAGATGAAAAAGACCAATCACAAGATAATAAAGAACTGTTTGATAGTATGAAGGACGTACTTGCAGGTAAAGTAAAGGAAGTACGAGCATCTAAGCGTTTAAAGTCTCATCCAGTTTGTATCATCAATGAAGGAGACGTATCAGTAGAGATGGAAAAGGTTTTAAGTTCTCTGCCTGATACAGCTAATGTAAAGGCGGATAAGATACTTGAAATCAACGATAAACACCAAGTGTTTAACGCTTTAAAAGATGCGTTTGAAAATGATAAGGATAAGTTTGAGTTGTATACAAAGTTATTGTATGATCAAGCATTATTGATAGAAGGTCTTACCGTTAGTGACCCGGTTGAGTTGGCTGATAACATTTGTAAGATAATGTCTTAAACGCCTTAATTACTGTAAAAAGAGTAGCAAATTAATTCTATAAAAAGAAATAACAGGCCCCCTGTTCAGCTTTTCGAACAGGGGGTCTGTGTTATTTATACAATATTTTAATACGTAAGCCGTGGATTAAGGCGTGGCACTAGCAGGTGGAGTGCTAGTAGGAGTTGGGGCTGTATTCGATGCTGTAGGAGTTGGATTTGTAGCCGGTTGTGTTGGAGTAATCGTTGGCGACGAAGTAGACTCATTAAAGGCATTTTTCATCTGCAGCTTTAATTGTTCCATCTCTCCAACATATTTATCGTATAGAGTTTGTTTATCTTTATAATTACCTGCTTCACCCCACGCTGCTACAAATGCATCAGTCTTTGATATTACTTGTGAACGAATGGAATCAGAGGCGTTATATGTATCCATCAAAGAATAAAGCTCATCTATGTAGTCGTTTACTGCTTGCGTTTTTTCCTTGCCATCATGTTCGGTACATGTTTTAGTAGGAACATTTGAAGCATCAAAGTATTCGGTATAAGTATCTTCACAGAACTCACTAGCTAAAAGACCAGTCTTAGCACAGACGGTAGCCTTAACCAAATTGTATGATTCTGCAGAACCGCTAAGTATAGGCTTATTTGGTAAACCTTTAAGAATCTTAGACATAAAGTCTTTCCAAAGTGGAGCGGCGTATGTGCCTCCTGATGCACCATATCGGAATTTAGGAGTATATTGATCATGACCGATCCAAACTGTTGCTGTATAGTAGCCAGTTATGCCTGCGAAGAAAACACCTCGGTATGACTCATTGGTTCCAGTCTTGCCTGCAACTTGCTGGCCAGAAATTTTGGCCCTAGTACCAGTTCCGCTGTTAACTGCATCAGTGAGCATACTGATTAATTGATAAGATGTAGAGCGCTTGTATACCTGACGAGTGTCTTGTTGGCTAGTAGCATCTAGTATGACTTTGCCATTGAGGTCAGTGACTGTAGTAAACGCAATAGGCTCAATATATTCTCCGTCGTTTGCTATGGTCGCAAATCCGCCAGCCATTTCTAGAGGAGTAAGGCCAGATGTTCCAAGGGCTAATCCAGCACCAGTTTTATTTATGTGAGATTCGTTAACGCCTAAGCTTACTAAGTAGTTATATGAAGTATCTAACCCAACATGTTCGAGTAATAATCTAGCGGCTACAATGTTGTATGAGTGAATAAGACCGCTTCTCATTGTGGTTGGACCGGTAAAGGAGCCGCCGCCGTAGTTATCTGGGCGACCTTTATCAGAGTTCCAGCCTTCGATAGGGTCTGACGTATTATCAATTAGCGTAGACGGTGTAAGACCTAAGTCAAGCGCAGGTCCATAAACTGCTAAGGGTTTAATGGATGAACCAACGGGCAAATCGCTATTAACTGCTCGATTGTTAGTCTTTAGCGCAGTTGGAACATCTCTAGAGCCAACTATTGCTTTAAGTTCGCCTGTGTGTTGATCTATGACAACAGCCGCTGCTTGAGGCTGTTTAACTTCATATGTGGTTCCGTCAGAATTTGTAAGTGTATCAGTACTATCATTTGGGTTAGCCAGTTTTGGATAATTAGTCCATTCAGACAATGAATCTTCTACAGTATGCTGAATTTCGGGGTCAACGGTAGTGTATATGCTATAACCACTGGTACGAATCTCATTTTCGATATCTGCCCTGTTTTTCTTAGTATCAGCTAATCCACGCGTTTCAAGAAACATTGTTATAACACTATCAATGGCATATTCAACAAAGTGCGGCATATCATATATTCCTGATGTACGACTCTCTTTGGATACAACCAGAGGCGTATTAAGAGCAGTATTATATTCGTCAAGAGTTATGAAATTACCGTTGTACATACGTTTTAAAACGGTTTCGGTTCGAGCATCTGTTCGCTCTGGTGTGTCGCGATAATAATAATTCTTTCGTGGGTTATACGAGTTAGGAGCTTGTGCAAGCCCTGCAATGGTTGCGCATTCGCGTATGCTAAGTTGGTCAAGGGGCTTATTAAAATAATCCCATGCAGCCGCAGCTACACCATAGTTTCCACCGCCAAGGTTAATCGAGTTTAAGTATGCTTCAAGGACTTCATCCTTAGTCATTATTGTTTCTAGTTTAAGAGCAAGCGAAGCCTCTTGAATTTTTCGTTTGAGCGTGCGTTCGGGAGTAAGAACCCTGTTTTTTATTAGCTGCTGAGTGATGGTACTGCCGCCAGCCGAACTGGTGTTTGTAAGATTACCTAATATCGCACTAAACAGTCGTTTAGTATCAAGGCCATCGTGCTCATAGAATCTGACATCCTCGGTAGATATAAAAGCATCAATTAATGTTTGAGGGATATCTTCAATCTTAGTAAATATTCTGTCTTCAGTGCCTGAATAGGTAGTAATCAAATCACCGTTACAGTCATAAATTTTTGAACCTTGAGCTTGAACGGTAATAGCATCAATATCTAGGCTGGGTTCCATACCTACATATGCATTGACCATACCCATAGTAATGCCAACGCCTGCAATGCATATTGATAATACGAAAAGCATAGTAATCTTTAAGAACATTGCAATAATTTCGCGACTTAGCTTTTGCGTCTCTGTAGTTGATTCAAATACGGATGTATTTGATTTAGAAACCTTAGCTTGAGAAGATGTTGCCGAAAATACTATCGTATGGTCGTTATCATCTACAGTAGTATTTTTGGGAGCATTATTATCTTTTTTTGTAATGAGTATCCTGAGTTTATAAAAAGTTGTTTTTAAGCCATTAGAAGCAAGTGTTATAATGTGCTTAAAAAATTTATTGGTAGCGTTTATTGTTGTTTTTGCTGATTTTTTAATAGATAAAAGTATTTTATTCATTTTATCTTTATTAGAAGAATCTTTCATCAACAACCTCCTAATTTTTCCTGAAAATACCCTTAGGCAATTAATATTATTATAGCACATGTGTCAATATTATGGAGATTATAATAGCTAGAGTATCGACTGGAGTGAATAAAGATGCCTTTTCAAAAAAAAATACGATTTTTGCGTATGAACGTCCCACGTTGGGCGTTAATTGTTTTGTTTACCGTAGTGGTGGTATATATAGTGGTAGAAATTAATATTAAGCCAGTTATAATAGCGCTAGCAGAGACAAAAGTTAGGTCGGTAGCAGTTACTGCTATGAACAATACTGTTCTTGAAACTCTTGGCAAGGATGATATTAAGTACTCTGATTTAATGGAAGTAAAGTATGACGAATATGGCAACGTATCAATGATACAGGCAAATACTATATCAATAAACAAGATTGCAAGTAATGTTGCTAAGGCTACCCAATCAAGATTAGAAGAGATTAGCGAGATGGGGGTAAATGTGCCATTAGGTAGTGTGTTGGGGGGGCAGTTATTTGCAGGTAAGGGTCCAAGCATCCATATTACGGTGATTGCTGCAGGATCGGTTGATACTGAGTTCATCTCTGAGTTTACTAGCGCAGGGATAAACCAAACAAGACATCGGATAATATTAAAACTGACTACTACTATGGCTGTAGTAGCACCAGTTGGATCTAGTAACATTAAAGCAGTAACACAAGTTGCTGTGGCAGAATCTATTATAGTTGGCGATGTGCCTGACAGTTATGTTAATGTTGATAATGAAGATGATATGTTGAACTTATTGCCGTTGGAGTAAAGCAACAAAATACGACAATGACCGTCAAGTGATTGGCGCGGGTATGCTTTAAATGATATACATGCTATGGTAAAATATACACAGCAATAATTAAAGATGAAAGAGGGAGTGTGTACTTGTTTCTCAAACGATTAGAAATGAACGGATTTAAGTCATTTGCAAACAAAATTGATATGGACTTTGAAAGAGGCGTTACGGCTATTGTTGGGCCTAATGGTTCTGGCAAAAGCAATGTTTCTGATGCTATTAGATGGGTCTTAGGAGAACAGGGCACGCGTATTATGCGTAGCGATAAACGTGAGGACGTTATTTTTAATGGCACCCAAAAGAGGCGTGCTAAGCAATTATGTGAAGTTACTCTCGTATTTGATAATCAAGATAGAGCATTACCGATAGATTATTCAGAAGTATCGGTAACTCGTAGGCTATATCGTTCTGGTGAGAGTGAGTATTTGTTAAACAGAAGTCAATGCAGATTAAAAGACGTTATTGATCTTTTTAGAGATACAGGCATAGGAAAAGAAGGATATTCAATAATTGGACAAGGTCGTATAGACGATATTTTATCGCCTAAGTCAGAAAACAGAAGACAAGTTTTTGAAGAAGCAGCAGGAATAGTAAAATTTAGAGTCCGAAAAAAGGAAGCGGAAAGAAAGCTTAATGCGACCATGGATAATTTGCAAAGGCTAAGTGACCTTTCTATAGAATTATGTAATCAGTTAGGTCCATTGGAAGAGCAGAGTGCAAAGGCACGAGAGTATCTGCAACTAAGGGACCAGTTGAAGGATTTGGATCTTGCACTTTTTGCGTATCAGTTCGAGAATAACACCCAAAAACTTAAAGATAATATTGACAAATCAAATAGTGCAAAAGATGAAATCACTGAGCTGGATTCCCAGGTTGAAGAACTGTCTATGGAGTTGTCTAAAATTAAAAGGTTTGTAGAAGATATTGATGAAAATATGGAAAGTCTTCAACAACAGCGCATTCAGACATCCCAACAACTGTCTAAAGTGAAGGGAGACGAACTTGTTTTTAGCGAGAGAATATCAGCTGCTGTTAGTCTTAGGGAAAGAACAGAAAACGAGCATAATCATGGAGAAGATCGTAAACGAGAGATAAAAAATAGACAGTATGAATTGTCGGAAAAAACTAATGAAACTGGCAACCTAATACTACAAATGGTCGATCAACTGTCTGAAAACGAGGCTCAGTTACAGAGATTAAACGATGAAGCCGCTAAAAAGCAAGATGAGATAAAACATAAGAGCGATGGTTTGATGGACAACCTAACCAATCTTGCAGATGTTAGAAGCGAATCGGCTAGATTAGAACAAGAGAAGGAATCTATAAACAAACGAAAAGTTGAACTTGAGCAAGAGATTCAAGTGTTAGAAGAAAAACATAAAGAATTTTCACAGAGCTTTGATAAGTTAGATTGCGATGTGAAAGATATTGAGCATTTCATAGAAAAGTGCGATTATACAATTATTGCAAGTCAACAAGAGTATAATCAAATTTATGAGAGTTTAAAGGATAAACAGATTGAAATCAAGCAAGTTGAGCAGAGCCTTTCAGAAAATATCGCAAAGAAAAAAATGTTAGACGATATGAGCAAAGACTACGAAGGGTTTTCTTACGGCGTTAAAACAATAATGAAAAACGTAGAGAATGAAGCATGGATAAATAATAGTGTTCATGGTGTCTTGGGCGATTTGTTATCTGTGCCCGAGGGGCTAGAAACTGCTATATCAGTAGCACTTGGTAGTTCGTTAGGGAACATCGTTACTCATACAGATAAAGACGCAAAATCTCTTATTGATTATTTGTGTAAGAACAAGTTGGGTAGAGCTACCTTCTATCCCGTTTCTTCGATGAAAGAGAGATTTCTGAATCAAAATGAGCGTCAGCTACTTAGTATGAATGGATGTTTAGGAATAGCAAGCGAGCTTATTGGCTGTGATGAAAATACTAAAGTGGTAGCAAATGCCTTGCTTGGAAGAACTGTGATAGTAGATACTTTAGATCAAGGAGTGAATCTTGCACGAAATGCATCACATACTTTTAAAATAGTAACAAAAGCAGGGGATGTATTAAGTCCTGGTGGCGCTATGACAGGAGGAAGCAGGAAAGAGAAGGATACAAGTGTGTTTATGAGAAAGCGCGCTTTAAAAAACATTGAAAAGCAGATAGCGACACTTAAAACGACTAAGGCTGAAAAAGCAAAAGAGAACGAAGCGATAGTTTCTAGAGGAAATAAATTAAAATCAACACTAAAAGATCTTCGAGAAGACAAACAAATTTATAGTATACAATTAGCTAAGGATAAGGAACGTCTAAGGACCATAAAAGATAACTTAACAGCAAATCGTTTAACTTATAAAATGATATGCGATGAAAAAAATAGGTTGTCAGCTCAACTTGAAACGATAGTTAAGCAGATGCAGGGGAGAGGATCTCTTCAGGGGGATATAGAATCTTCTCAGCAAGAAGTAAAGGCAGATATTGATAATATTAAGACCGAATTGGATAAAATCCTTGCAAGACGTGATGAATTAGGCAGTGAAATTAGTAGTATAAGGGTCAAAATTGAATCAGCTAACCAAGAAGAAAAGCAATTAATTTATGAAAAGGATAGGCTGTTAGCTGAGTTAGATAGAATCAGTGTTGTGGATGAAGAGAAGACTATAATTATTGAGCAGACTCAAAAAGATATAGAAAAGTGGAAACAGGAGCTAGAGAAGGCCAGGATTGATATTGAGCGGTACTCGAAAATGGACGAAGAATTGGTTGCTAAAACAGTTAAAATGCGAGAAGATAGAGCGGAAATCGTTGAGCAGGTGGATAGAATAGGTTTGCAAAGTAAAGAGTATACAGCAAGATCTCAAATGTTGAACGAGACCAGGCATAAGCTTGAAGTTCAAAGGACAAAGATCGAATTTGAAAATCGAGCGCTGCAGGAGCGTGTGTGGGAAGACTATGAAATGACGTTTGCTGCTGCAAAAGAATATGAAATGACGTTAGGCGTAAAAGAGACTACGCAAAGGGTCAATGAAATCAAAAAGACTATGCGCGACATGGGCGAAATAAATGTATCGGCTGTGGAGGATTATCGCTCAACAAATGAACGATATGAATACATTAATTCCCAAACAAACGATATGGAAAAAGCGGCTGATGACTTACAAACCGTTATCTTAGAGCTTGAAAGTAAGATGCAAAAGCGTTTTGTTGAACAGTTTAGCATTATTAATTCAAACTTTGAAAGGACTTTTAAAGAGTTGTTTGGGGGCGGTTCTGCTCAGTTGATACTTGCACAAAGTAATGATGCGTTAAATAGTGATATTGAGATTATTGCACAGCCGCCAGGCAAAAAGGTACAGAACATATCACTTATGTCTGGAGGAGAAAAAGCGCTAACTGCTATCGCGATTTTGTTTGCAATGTTAGATTTAAAGCCGTCGCCATTCTGTGTGCTAGATGAAATCGAAACAGCGCTCGATGATGCTAATGTATTAAGGTTTGCACGATACATGAAAAACTATTGTGAAAAAACGCAGTTTATTATCATCACTCACCGAAAAGATTCGATGGCACAAAGTGATATTATGTACGGTATTACAATGGAAGAAAAGGGTGTATCTAAAATGGTATCGGTACGCCTAAGCGCATAGATGGAGGAATACTATGGGAGACAATGTTGAAAAAAAAGGCGGCCTATTCGCTAAGTTAAAAGATGGGCTTACAAAAACAAGACAGTCGTTTTCGGGTGCGTTAGGAAGTGTGTTTAGTGGGTTTTCGAAATTGGATGATGATTTCTTAGAGGAATTAGAAGATACGTTGATTTCGGCTGATGTTGGAGTAAAGGCTACTCTTGAAATATTGGATAAATTAAAAGAACGAGCCAAAGAAGAAAAAGCTAAATCGTCAGAGGAAATATTAAGTTTATTAAAACGGATATTAATAGAAAAAATGAGAATCAACGGATTTGAAGATGTAATGCAAAATAACGGATCTCGAGTTTTGCTGATTGCTGGCATTAATGGCGTGGGAAAAACTACAAGTATTGGAAAACTTGCGCATATGCATATAAACAATGGGGACAAGGTTATGCTTGCGGCCGCAGATACTTTTAGAGCGGCGGCGTCCGAGCAGCTTGAAGTATGGGCAAAACGTGCAAACGTTCCGGTTATCAGCCAAAAAGAAGGATCAGATCCAGCGGCGGTGGTTTTTGATGCGTGTGCCTCTTTTAAATCCAAAAAATTAGACGTCCTAATATGCGATACTGCAGGGCGTTTGCATAACAAGAAAAACCTAATGGAAGAATTAAAAAAGATTGAACGCATCATTAATAGAGAGTGTGAAGATGCTCAAAAGGCGTGTTATATCGTAATAGATGCTACTACAGGGCAAAACGGAATAGAGCAGGCTCGAGTGTTTAAAGAATGTGTTAACGTTACGGGTATAGTTTTAACAAAGCTTGATGGCACAGCCAAAGGAGGTATCGTTATTGCAATCGGTAGCGAACTTGGAATACCTGTTAGGTACATAGGAGTGGGCGAAGGTATGGAAGATTTGCAACCCTTTGATGCTGAAACATTTGTGGATGCGATTTTTTAGCTATAACTTGACAAATAATTATTATTATGTTAGATTGTTTTGGTGTAAAGGGATAAACCTTTACACCAAAAGCTTGTTTAGCTTTAATTGGAGATAATATGGAAAAGCGCGTGCGGATTAGTTGGCTGTTAGATTTTTATTCAAGGCTTATAACAGACAAACAAAGAGCGATTATGGACCAGCATTATAATCAGGATCTATCTCTTAGCGAGATAGCGCAGGGATGGAATGTTAGTCGACAAGCCGTTATGGATTCGCTAAAAAGAGGTGAAGCGCAGCTAAATTCATTAGAGGCTAAACTTGGCATTTTGATAAGGTATGAGAGAGAAATTAGTGCTTTGGAAAGATGCAAAAAAATGTTAGGATTGCTAGAGCAAGAAATAGGCAAGAATGAGTTAATAGATAAGCTTAGAGCCGAGATTGACGGGCTAAGCGCCGACTGGGAGGATACAAATGGCGTTTGAATCGCTAAGTGGAAAGTTGCAAGCGGTATTCAATAAGATATCTAAAAAGGGCAAGGTAAATGAAAAAGATGTAAAAGTTGCCATGCGTGAAGTGAAACTTGCACTTTTAGAAGCAGACGTTAATTTTGTAGTCGTAAAAGACTTTATTAAAAAGGCGTCTGAACGTGCTGTAGGGCAGGATGTATTAGAGAGCCTGACTCCTGGGCAACAGATAATTAAGATTGTAAACGAAGAACTTACCGAGTTAATGGGGTCAAAGGGTAGCAAGCTTACTATAGCATCAAAACCGCCGACTATAATTCTAATGGCTGGGCTACAGGGTGCTGGTAAAACCACTATGAGTGGAAAACTTGCTCTGCACTTAAAACGGCAAGGAAAATCGCCATTATTAGTAGCATGTGATGTGTATAGACCAGCGGCTATTGATCAGTTGGTAAAGCTTGGTAAGCAAATTGATATTCCTGTGTTTGAACAAGGCCAGGGTAAGCCAGTTAAAATCGCAAAGGCTGCAATTGCTCACGCCGAAAAATCGTTTTGTGATGTTGTAATCATAGATACAGCAGGACGACTGCACGTTGATGAAGAAATGATGGAAGAACTTAAGCAAGTCGAAAAAGCAGTTAGTCCTCATAACGTATTGTTGGTATTAGACGCTATGACAGGACAAGATGCAGTTAATGCGGCAAAATCGTTTGATGAGTCTGTGTCATTAGATGGTGTTATCCTGACTAAGCTTGATGGTGATGCGCGTGGTGGTGCAGCAATTTCAGTAAAAGCAGTTACGGGAAAACCAATTTTATTCGCTGGTGTTGGTGAGAAACTTGCCGATATAGAAGTTTTCCATCCAGATAGGATGGCGTCTAGGATACTTGGGATGGGCGATGTAATGTCGCTTATCGAAAAAGCGCAGGACGCATTCGACGAAAAAAAGGGTAAAGAACTACAACAAAAAATTCGCAATCAGTCTTTTACGCTAAACGATTATTTGGATCAGTTTGCTCAGATAAAGAAAATGGGGTCGATCACAGACGTGATGGGAATGATTCCTGGGATGAGTGGGAAAATCAAAGAAGGTGACATAGACGAAAACGAAATGGTTAGGATGCAAGCGATAATAACGTCTATGACCATGGAAGAGCGTGAGACACCACAGGTGCTCAATGCAAGCAGGAGAAAACGCATCGCTGCAGGTAGTGGTACCACCATTCAAGATGTAAATAGGCTTATAAAGCAGTTCGAGGGCACAAAGAAGTTAATGAAACAGTTTACCGATGGAGGGAAAAGAGGCGGCAAGAAAAACCGCTTTCAACTTCCATTTTAGTAATATAAATTGACATAATAATTCAGGAGGAAATAGAAAATGGCAGTAAGAATTAGGCTAAGAAGAATGGGCGCAAAGAAAAGACCTTTTTATCGTATAGTAGTTGCGGACTCACGTTCTCCTCGCGATGGAAAATGTATTGAAGAAATTGGATATTACAACCCAATGACAGAACCTAAAGAGATTAAGGTTGATGGTGAGAAAGCCAAAAAGTGGATTGATAATGGCGCTCAGCCTTCTGATACTGTTCGTGCACTACTAAAGAAGAGTGGAGTAATTGAATAGTAACGGACTAACTCATATTGCGGGAGGAGCATAGGTTTGGAAGAATTAGTACGGTATATCGCAAAAAACCTTGTCGATGACCCCGACTCTGTTACTATAAAAAGGATAGAGAACGAACAAACGGTTATACTTGAGCTTAGTGTTGCACCCGATGATATGGGAAAAGTAATAGGCAAACAAGGTAGGATTGCAAAAGCAATTAGATCGGTTGTTAAGGCGGCTACGGCAAAGGAAAAGAAGCGTTATCAAGTTGAAATAATTTAACTGAGTAGAGTTTATTTTATGAAAGATTATTTAGCTATTGGTCAAGCGGTAAAACCCCATGGTATTAAAGGCGGAATTAAGGTTAGAGTATTGAGCGACTATCCTGATAGATTTCATGACGAAAAATATATTTATCGTTTGCAGAACAACGAATATGTTAAGATGAATATTCAATCAGTTTCAGGAGAAGGCGATTCGACAATTTTGTTTTTAGATGGTATAAAAAGCCGCGAAGATGTTGAAGCAATGCGAAGAGAGCTTTTTTATATTAAGCGTTCAGAAGCAAAGCCGTTGCCTAAAGGAAACTATTATATTAGTGATTTAATGGGGTGCAAGGTTCTAGATACGAACGAAAAAGAGCTAGGGAATATTGTTGATGTAATGCAAGCAGGTGCTGTTGATGTATATACTGTTAAAAAAAACGGTAAGATATTATTATTCCCTGCGCTGAAAAGATTGCTGATTAAAGTTGATATCGAAAATAAGCTAATAGTAGTTGATGCTGAAGTTTTAAAAGAGGTTGCGGATATATGAGAGTAGATATTCTCTCGCTGTTTCCTGAGATGTTCCAAGTGCTGTCATGCAGCGTTATTGGGAGAGCACAAGATAGCGGAATAATCGAAGTTGGGGTACATAACATTAGAGATTATACAACAAACAAGCACAAACAAGCGGATGATTATCCGTTTGGTGGAGGTCAGGGTATGGTTATGATGCCTCAGCCAGTGTTTGATTGTATGGATAAGGTACGAGAAATATCGCCGGATGCAAAGTGTATACATATGTCGCCTCGGGGACGGATTTTGGATGCTGATTTGGCTAAAGAACTTGCGAGTGAAAATGGATTGATTATTTTGTGTTCGCACTATGAGGGATTAGATCAACGCGTTATAGATGAGCTGGTTGATTATGAGGTTTCCATCGGAGATTACATTTTGACCGGTGGTGAATTGCCAGCAATGGTATTACTCGATAGTATTGCAAGATACATACCAGGTGTTTTGGGATGCGCGCATTCTGCTGAAGATGAATCATTTGGAATCAGCAAAATACTAGAGTATCCTCAATACACTAGGCCTTACGACTATAAGGGCTTGAAGGTTCCGGATGTATTGATTAGCGGTCATCATGCAAACATTGAAAAATGGCGCAGGAGAGAGGCACTTATAATCACACAAAAAATGCGACCTGATTTATTAGATAACGTTGAATTGACTGAAGAAGAGATGAAAATACTCGAAGAAACTGAATAGTTTCTTGCGAAGCAATGGCATTTTATGCTATAATCCAAATTGGTATTACAGGCGGTCCTCTGCCCTGGATGAGGCACGAACGTCTTAGAATAAGGAGAAAGAAAAGATGGACTTAATTCGTGCTATTGAACAAGAGCAGTTAAGGACGGATCTACCTAAGATCGAAATAGGAGATACCGTTAAGGTTTATGTTAAGGTTGTTGAAGGAACACGCGAGCGTTTGCAGGCCTTTGAAGGTGCTGTTATCGCAATGAAGCATGGTTCAAACCGTCAAACATTTACGGTTCGTAGAGTATCATACGGCGTTGGAGTAGAGAGAACATTCCCATTGCATTCTCCAAAGATTGCAAAAATTGACATTATCCGACGTGGTAAAGTTCGTAGAGCAAAGCTTTATTATCTACGTGATAGGGTGGGTAAAGCCGCTAAGATTAAAGAGAGATAGAACGGGGAAAACAAGGAGCGATATGCTCCTTGTTTATTAATATAATGCAAAAACATAGAAAACATGACGCGCCTCAATGGTATCCAGGGCATATGGCAAAAGCCAGGCGCATGTTGCAAGACAATTTAAAACTTATTGATCTTATCATAGAAGTGCTTGATGCACGAATTCCAATCTCAAGTCAAAATCCAGATTTTGATAACCTATTTAAGCAAAAAAACAGATTGTTCGTATTATCAAAAAGTGATTTAGCCTCGCCTGTTGAATTGAAAAAGTGGATAGATTATTTCAAAAGAAATGGTCATGTAGCTGTATCATTTAATGCTAATGCATCTAAAGATACTCAAAAAGTTTTTGAAGCTGTGAATCTTAGTGCCAAACCTATTGTAGATAGGTTTGCAAAAAAAGGCGTGAAAAAAACGATTCGTGCAATTGTTGCTGGAATACCTAACGCTGGTAAGTCAACACTAATAAACAGGTTAGTTAAGGGTAAGCCAGCGGCAGTAGGAAATAAACCAGGAGTAACGCGCGGTAAACAGTGGGTCAAGGTATCACCTTATTTGGAGTTGTTAGATACCCCTGGTTTGCTTTGGCCAAAGCTTGATAATCGTGAAGTTGCAATGAACATAGCATATGTTGGGTCAATTAAGGACGATATTATGGATATTGAAGCTCTTTCTGCGGAACTTTTAGAAAAGCTCTACGTCTTATCACCAGAAAGCTTAGTTTCTACGTATGGTGAAAAAGGTGATATGGATGGTGAAGAGTTGCTTTATGAAATATGTAATCGACGAAACTGGATGCAAAAAGCAGATGTTCAAGATATACCAAGGATATCTAAAGCTGTGATTGAAGATTTTAGGTTGGGTAAGCTTGGTAGAATAACGCTTGAATCGCCAGATGATTTGGTATAAAAGATGTCATCAAAAATAAATGAGCAGGAAAGACTGTTTGAGATAACTAAATTTGAGCGTAGGCTATGGGATGATGGTGTTGAGTATATTGCCGGTATGGACGAGGTGGGCAGGGGTCCACTAGCGGGTCCTGTGGTAGTAGCTTGCGTTATAATGCCGAGAGATCCACTTATTGAGGGAGTTAAAGACTCAAAAAAGATTACAAATATTAATAGGCGTGAAGCTATTTGTCAAAACATTTTGGATACCTCAATTTCAGTTGGAATAGGTAGTGTTGATAATCTGGAAATAGATTCAACTAACATATTGATTGCAACTAGAAAAGCTTTTGCTCAGGCACTAGATGCCATGGAGATTACTCCGCAGCATGTATTTGTTGATCATGTACATGGGTTGGATTTGCCTATACCGTCGACTATGATGGTCAAAGGTGATGCAATTAGCTATTGTATTGCGGCTGCGTCAATAGTTGCAAAGGTGACTCGGGATAGGCTTATGATTAAAGCTGGACAAGAGCACCCAATGTATTTGTTTGAAAAAAACAAGGGATATGGTACTAAAGACCACACTCAGGCAATAAAAGAACATGGGTTATGTCCATTACATAGACGTAGTTTTTGTAAAAAATTTTTGTTAGGCAATGGCGCAAGCGAGATTGGCAGGCGTGGTGAACAGGCATCTAAGCTGTATTTGGAAAAAAAAGGATATGAGATTCTTGCATGTAATTATAAAAAAATGTATTATGGCGAGATCGATATTATCGCAAGAACGAATGATGTTTTGGTATTTGTTGAGGTTAAAACAAGGTCAACTGATGTTTATGGGAGCCCTGCAGAGGCAGTTGATATAGCTAAACAAAAAAGAATTATTGATGCTGCGTTATCGTACGTTTGTGAAAATTTCGAAACTGAACAACAAATTAGATTTGACGTAGTAGAGGTTTTTCCAAAAGGAAATCGGTGCAAAGTAAATCATATTATAAACGCTTTTTAATGGAGGAATTGTTTTGATCCTAGGTAAGACATATACAAAAACGTCAGGTATCTTTATTGCAATTGCGATAATACTATCGCTTATATTTATTTCGCCGACGACTTCGAATGCAAAAGCGTTTAGTCCAGCAGAATCTCCAGCGATAGGCGTTAGTGATACGGTTGATCAAAACACAGTAGCTTCAAGCGGTAATTTACTCACCAATCCGAACATGGAAGAAATCGATGGAGATAGCGGGTTACCAGTAGGCTGGGAAAAGGATTCATGGTTGACTGGTGATGAGGATACAGTATTCTCTATTGAAGATGACGAACAAAGTGATATTGGACATTGTCTTCATATAAAAAACATTTCACCAAATGATGCGAGACTAATTCAAACGATTTCTGTTTCTTCAAATAAATTATATAAAATTAGTGGAATGATAAAAGCTAAAGGCGTACCAAACGGTAACGTTGGTGCTAGTATTAGCGTATTAAATATTAAGGATAATGTGCTTGACCTAGATGATACATACGGAGAATGGCAGCATTTTGAGTTCTATGGTAATACTGTAGGTGGACAAACATCAATAACAATTGCTCTTAGGTTAGGCGGATATAGCAATGAAACCGTAGGTGAAGCATGGTTTGACAATATTAGTATTGTTGAATATGATCAGGCGCCATCTGACGTTATTCCGATATCCCTTGAGTCAACCTATCAAGACAGTAGCGATGATGAGGAGGAGATAACTCAGCAAGAGTTAATTAAGGCTCCGCAAACACATGCAACTATAATTCTTGTATCGTTGTTATGGATGTTGTTGTGCTACACAATATCTAAACGAGTGTTTAATAGGCAACATGGATTATTAACAAATAAAAATAAGCCAGAGATTTCTAATGTTCTAATAATTGTTTTTGCATCCGCACTGGTAATAAGGCTTGTGTTAGCTGCCACGTCTTATGGATATACAACTGATATAAACTGCTTTAAAGGATGGGCTGATCATTTAGCGAACAACGGAACATGGTCGTTTTATGATGGATCAATATTTGCTGACTATCCCCCTGGATATATGTATGTGTTATTAATATTAGGGTTTATTCAAGATGTTTTTGCAATACCTATGGACTCATCATCCATGTTGGTGTTAATCAAACTTCCGGCGATAATAGCCGATGTAGTAATGGTGTATTTTGTTTATTCTATTGCTAGTAGAAAAATGAGTTCCAAATGGGCACTTGCTTTGGCCTCGCTAGTCGCATTTAGCCCTGCAACAATACTTAACACTTCTCTTTGGGGGCAGGTTGACTCAATACTCGTGGTACTTTTGCTGTGGTCGGGACAATGCTTGCTGGATAAGAAGAATTTAAAGGCGTGTATAATATTTGTTGTTGCGTTATTGATAAAGCCGCAGGCGTTATTCTTTGGGCCAATAATACTCCTTTGGTTTATTTATGAATATATCAACAATGTTAATAAGCGAGGAGTACTATTAGATATACTGAAGTGTGTAGGAGTAGGCATAGGGTTATTTATAATTGCAATATTACCGTTCTGGGGAACGCAGGAGCCTTTATGGATTTTTGGCAAATATTTTTCTACTGTAGTATCTTATCCATATGCGTCTGTTAATGCATTCAATTTATTTGCATTGACTGGTGGGAACTGGGCAAAGGACACTACCGAGTTTTTACTGCTTTCATATAAAACATGGGGATATATTTTCATTGTAACTGTAGTCGCGATTGGCAGTTGGTTCTTCCTTAAATCAAAGGACAAAAAACATTTGTGGCTTGTATCGGCTTTCATTTTTATAGGGATATTTACGCTAGCTCACAATATGCATGAAAGGTATATTTATCCAGCAATATTCTTTTTGATAATGTCTTATCTAGAAACTCAGGATAAGAGAATATTGCTTTTGAGCGTTGGGTTTAGTATTACGTTTATATTCAATACTGGAGTAATATTAG
>CAXXMZ010000010.1:0-45687 GCA_963675355.2 Christensenellaceae bacterium | reverse complement strand
TAGCCGTCGATGCAAAAGACGTATATACTAAGGGCCACTCAGATAGAGTCGCTTACTACGCAACTAGAATTGGGCAAGAACTTTCTCTTAATGATAAAGATATTGAAAATCTCCGTATAGCAGGCTATTTCCATGACATTGGAAAGATTGGCACTTCGGATGATGTGCTTTTAAAGTGTGATGCGCTAGAGAAATTCGAATACGAAGAAATAAAAAAGCACCCCGTAAAAAGCGCTCACATCTTAGCTGCAGTTTCAATGTTTAAAGAAGTCGTACCAATAGTAAGACAGCATCATGAAAGAATTGATGGTACTGGTTATCCAGATGGGTTGAAAGGCGAAAACATTAACTATTTTGCAAAAATTTTAACTATAGCAGACGCATTTGATGCTATGACGTCTGATCGTCATTATCGTTCTCAGCTTTCTATTGAAAGTGCTATTAATCAGCTAGTTGAAGGTGCAGGCTCTCAGTTCGATGATAGTTTGGTAACCGTTTTCTTAAAAATTCTATCATCCGATCCAGAACTCACAGCTAGCATAGAATCAGGATCATTCATCCCATAACTTTCATAAAATATAATAATATTAAAAATATTTAAAATATTAAAAATATTTAAAATATTATTGACAACATAAAACTTTGGTGCTATTATGCATAATAACCTAATATGTAAGCGATGATAGGAATCCCTTTTATTGTACGCATCCAGAGAGACGGCGGTTGGTGAAAGCCGTATGCAGTGCTATGATAGGTACTCATCCTTGAGCTTCTGGCGGAAAGCTTTTGCGATTATGTTCAGACGGCAGTCCCATCCGTTATCAAGGGAGGAATATAGAAAGACTTTTCTTTCCGTATTTTTAGTTAGCGTTTTGAAATTTTCAAAACTCGATTAGGTGGTATAGCGAATTAAACCTTCGTCCTGATTCAATGGGACGAAGGTTATTTTTATTATTAAGGAGAGATTATTATGAATGAAAAACTGTTTATTTTTGACACAACTTTACGTGATGGAGAACAAATGCCTAGCGTAAACCTTAACTTATACGAAAAACTTGAAATAGCTCATCAACTTGAAGAGCTTGGTGTAGACTGTATCGAGGCTGGGTTCCCTGCTGCTTCACCTGGAGATTTTGAAGCTGTTGTCGCAGTATCCGATCATGTTAAATGTTCAGTAGCAGCATTATGTCGTGCGGCAGAAAATGATATCAAAAAAGGTGTTGAAGCCTTGAAAAATGCTGCAAAACCTCGTATCCATACCTTTATTGCTACTTCACCAGTGCATATGGAATACAAACTACGCATGCAGCCAAAGGATGTTGTTAAACGTGCTGTAGATGCTGTTGCTTTGGCTAGCAGCATGTGCAAAGACGTAGAGTTCTCCCCCGAGGATGCTACTCGTTCAGATCCAGAATTTTTGTACGAGATACTGACAGAAGTCATTAAAGCTGGTGCTACAACATTGAATATTCCCGATACTGTGGGCTACACTACCCCCGAAGAATATGCTACACTACTTCAGGGTATTCGCAAAAACGTTACTGGAATTGATGATGTAGTTATTTCTGTTCACTGCCATAACGACCTTGGATTGGCTGTTGCTAATTCAATGTCCGGCATACTAAACGGGGCACGTCAAGTCGAATGTACTATAAACGGACTTGGTGAGAGAGCTGGTAACGCTGCGCTTGAGGAAGTTATCATGGGTATTGCGACTCGCCCAACGTACTATAATATTTCACACAACATCAAAACAGAGCGAATTACACGCACAAGCCGCGTAGTATCATCTGTTACCGGTGTAGCCGTGCAAATCAATAAGGCTATCGTTGGCGAAAACGCCTTTAAACATGAAGCAGGAATCCATCAACATGGAGTGTTAGCAAATGCAAGTACCTATGAAATTATGACTCCTGAATCCGTAGGCATTACCGAGAGCGGCATTGTATTAGGCAAACATTCAGGAAGACATGCTTTTGCCGATAAACTAAAAACTTTAGGGTTTGATTTCTCACCTGAAGAAGTGGACGAAGCATTTGTAAAGTTTAAAACTCTTGCAGACCGCAAGAAAGATATCACAGATCGCGATATCGAAGCCTTGGCAGGTAGCGAACTAAGCGAAGCTCCGGATTTGTATGAACTTGTATCATATCAAATTCAATCTGGTAACGATATTAAACCTATTGGTTGCGTATCACTGATGCACAAAGGCGAAACTATCGATATGGCTATGATAGGTGATGGTCCTATTGACGCTTGCTTCCGAGCAATAGACCATTGTGTGGGTGAAAAAATGGTTCTTGAATCATACGGCATTAGGGCCGTTACCGAGGGTAAAGACGCTTTAGGTGAAGTTACCACCCGTATTATGTATAAAGATAAAATGTACGTTGGAAAAGGTATTAGCACAGATATTATCGAATCATCAGTACGTGCATATCTAAATGCCGTAAATCGTGCGCTATCAGACAATCAGAAAGTTGAATCAGTGAAATGCTAGATTTAACTAAAATATTTTACTTTAAAGGAGATTATCGATGAAAAACATTAACCTTACCCTTTTGCCTGGCGATGGCATCGGCCCCGAGGTTGTCGCTGAAGCCATGCGTGTTTTAGATGCTACTGCAAAACGATTTGATTTTACGGTCTCCACTCAAGAAGCTTTAATCGGCGGAGTTGCAATCGACCAAACTGGTGTACCTTTGCCAGATGGAACCATTAAAGCTTGTAAAAACTCGGATGCTGTACTTTTAGGAGCAGTAGGCGGACCTAAATGGGATAACCTAGAGGGTAATCTTCGCCCCGAGGCAGGATTACTTGGCATACGTGCACAATTGGGGCTATACGCAAACCTACGCCCTGCTATAGTGCACCCAGCACTAATAGACGCTTCCCCACTTCGTCGAGATATTCTCGGCGATGGTCTGGATATTCTTATAGTACGTGAGCTTACTGGTGGAATCTACTTTGGTGAGCGTGGTAGATGTATAAAAGATGGCGTTGAAACTGCTTTTGATACCGAGACTTACACAGTCCCTGAGATTGAAAGAATTGCCATTACAGCTTTTGAAAGCGCGCGTCAACGCAATAACAAGGTTTGTTCTGTAGATAAGGCAAATGTTTTAGAGTCATCAAGATTATGGCGCGAAACGGTAATCAAAGTTCATAAGAACTATCCAGATGTTACACTTGAGCATCTTTATGTCGATAATGCTGCTATGCAAATCGTTCGCGATCCTCATCAGTTTGATGTTATCGTTACATCAAACATATTTGGCGATATTCTTTCTGATTTAGCAAGCCAGGTAACAGGATCTATCGGAATGCTACCATCGGCTTCTTTAGGAAGTGATATTGGGCTATACGAGCCAGTACACGGCTCAGCTCCAGATATTGCAGGTCAAGAAAAAGCAAATCCTCTGGCCACTATATTATCAGTTGCCATGATGCTAAAATATTCATTTGGTATGACCAAAGAAGCGGAAGCCATTGAACATGCATGTGCTAAGGTTCTAAATGAAGGCCTTAGGACTCCTGATATCGGTGCTAACCTACCGACTATCACTACAAAAGAAATGGGCGCCCACGTTGCCGCTTGTGTTCTAGGGTATCCGGAATAAAGTATAATTTATTTACTTAGCCTGCTAGGGATTACCTAGCAGGTTTTTTATTATAACAATACTTAATATTTTACATATGAGTTCTTGCTAATAGACAAAATGAATAAAAATTTAGTTAAATTAATATATATCTATTAATATGTAGAATTTGGAGAAGTACTTTGAAAAACATCCAGATAATAACGCTATTCTTTTTTTTGCTATTAGTAAGTAGTACAACCGCACTAGCCGCCTCCACAAATGAACAAACTATAAAAGGTGAAATTCTTGATGTCTTAGTTGAACAAACAGATACGTTTCCAGAATATCAATTGAAAATTCGCATATTAGAAGGTCAATATACGAATCAAATCATTGAAACAACATTTATGCAGGTGCAATACTCTCAGTGGGATTTCGTTCCTAAAATAGGCCAAACACTAGTCTTACATGTATCCCTAATCGGTAACGATATTAATGTAAATATTATTGGATTATCCAGACAAAACAATCTTATTTTTTTATTCTTAATATTTTTGGCTTTGCTTCTAGTATTTGGTCGAACAAAAGGCTTGCTATCTCTAATATCCCTAATTTTAACGGGTATTATAATTTATATATTCTTTATACCTCTTGTACTCAAAGGATATAACATCATGTTTCTCACAATTTTTACGGCAATAGCAATTATTATCATTAGCTTTATAATTATTTCAGGATTTTCAAAAAAAAGTTTAATATCGATATTAGGTACGGTATTTGGCATCATTAGTGCCGTTGTTCTATCTGAAATTTTTTGCAAGATTTGTGTTATTACAGGCGCCGTCAGTGAAGAAGCTTTTCTACTAGTAAGCGAAAACGGCATAAATATTGATTTCGCTGAGCTCTTCATTAGCGGAATTATCATCGGAACCATTGGTGTTGTAATGGACGTTAGTATGTCTATTACATCATTTGCATTTGAACTTAAAGAGAATTCACCAAAAATAAGTTTTTCAAAGCTTGTATCATCTTGTCTAAATGTCGGTAAAGATATGATGGCAACGATGATTAATACACTCATTCTTGCATATGTTGGAACATCATTACCTCTATTATTTGTTTTCGTTACAAGTTCTTCTTCAATAACATATGCAATAAATACAGAAACTGTTGCAGGAGAGATTATTCGGTCACTTTGCGGAAGTATAGGGTTGATATTAACTGTACCATTGACCTCAATCTTTGCTGGTTATATTATTAAAAAAAGATATAATCCCATGAGCACAAGAAAGCATCTTAACTATAAAAACAGGCTAAAATGAAGACAAATTTTTCTATTAAATTTCTCTCTACTTAATTCAAATATTTAATTTGCAAACACGAAAAGAATAAATGTATTTATCATTAAGATAAGAAATTCAAATCTAAAAACACTCCCACGTTTTTAATTATGTTTAATAATTTAAATAAAGCGCAAAATAAAAGGATGTAAATGTAAGGGGAACGCAATTGCCACACCTTAAACATCTACACCATCATAAGCATGAACGGAAATTGCTTTTTAACGCTAAAACACTTGCATTTAGAACAAAAAAATGTGATATAATCAGCGTTAATGCACAAATGAATCTAAATAGCATTCTATATGCTACGCTTGTGCGCTCCCAATTTAAACTTTTTTTTGGCGCATAGATGTTTAGTGTTAATTATGCCAAAGAACGGATGATATATTAGATAACATTCATCATAAGCTGGAGTTTAGACAACGCTCGATGTTTCGTTACCTAATCACTATTTTAGAGAGTTGAAGCAAAATGAAGAATACTTTGAAAAACATCTTTCACTTTGACAAATTTTTTGATGATATCGCCTTAGAACGAATCGCATTATCGTCTGAAAAAATTATGCTAAAAAAGGGAGAAATCATACAACGCAATAACAATGATTGTTACGGAGTTCCGTTAGTTATCAACGGGACCCTAAGGCTTTTTAGATCATCAAAAAATGGCAGGGAGATGAACATCCATAAAGTACGGGATGGAGAAATCTGCGTTTTAGGTGCATTATGCATCCTAACACACAAATCATATTACTTTAACGTATCTGCTGAAAAGGATACCTCAATTGTATTAATTAGTTCGGCTTGCTTTAAAGAGATGATTGAGAAAAACCTTAAATTTAACAAACACATATTTTCTATACTTTCAGATAAACTAATTAATGCACTCGATTTACACGAAAAAGTGCATTTATCAAGCGTAAATGAACGCGTAGAAAACTACTTGAAGGAAAATGCTGAAAACGGAGTCGTTAGAAAAACACATGAACAGATTGCCCTAGATATTGGTTCATCAAGGGTAGTGGTTTCAAGAGCGATTGCAAAGCTTAGAAATGAGGGTAAAATTAGCACCCAAAGATACCAAATAAAAATAATTAAATATTCTTGAATGTGACTTAGTTACCGACAATAGCTCTTTTGTTATATACAATGATAAAAGAAACACAAGGAGTTGTTAATATGATTAAAATATCGAATACAAGATGCCCTCAAAACCATAGATGCCCTGCAATTGATGTTTGCCCAAAAGAGGCAATATCACAAAAAGGTTATTCGTTACCTGTGGTTGATATGGATAAATGTATAACCTGTAAAAAATGTATAAGCTTTTGCCCTATGGGTGCTATAATGGAGGATGATTCAGATGAGTAAAAGAATTATTATTATCGGTGGAGTAGCTGGTGGTGCAAGCTGCGCAACTAGGCTAAGAAGAAACGATGAAGAAGCTTCCATAACAATTTATGAAAAAGGCCCTTATGTTAGCTTTGCAAATTGCGGATTGCCATATCATATAGGCAACGTGATCAAAAGCAGAGACGCCCTTTTAATAAACACTCCCGAAGCGCTTAAAAACAAATTTAATCTTGATGTAAAAATAAAACACGAGGTCATTAAGATTGATCGTGAAAATAAACAAGTAGAAGTTAAAAACCTTGAGAGCGGTGAAATTTTAACAGATAGTTATGACAAGCTTGTTGTATCCACTGGTTCATCACCACTTCGTCCCCCTATCCCCGGCATTGATGGAGATAACATCTTCTCATTGTGGGATATCCCGGATATGGACGTAATAATTGAGAACCTTGATAAAGTTAAGTCTAACCATGCTACTGTAATAGGCGGCGGATTTATCGGAGTTGAGGTTGCAGAAAACTTGGTAGATAGAGGCTTTGACGTTTCGTTAATTGAACTTTCTAATCAAGTAATGCCCCCATTTGACTTTGAAATGGCGCAAGTATTGCATCGTCATATGAACGAAAAAGGGATTGAACTTATACTTTCTAACGGAGTAAAATCTTTTGAATCAAGTGATGATAATGTAAAAATTACGACAAACAATGGAGAAGTATACAATACATCTTTGGTTGTTCTCTCTATAGGTGTCAAACCAAATAGCAGCTTGATTAAAGAGTGTGGTCTTGAGTTAAATAACCGAGGCGGTGTAGTCGTTGACGAGAAACTGCAAACGGCCGATAAGGATATATTTGCAATCGGTGACGTTGCAGAGGTTATACACATCGTAAATGGTCAAAAAACCATGATTCCTCTTGCAGGTCCTGCAAATAAAATGGGAAGAATCGCAGCAGATATAATCGCAGGCAAGGAAGCTGAATATAAAGGCTCGATGGGCGCAAGCGTTGTTAAAGTATTTGATTTGACAGCCGCATGTGTAGGAATGAATGAAAAAAGTCTTGAAAGAAACGGGCTTGTTAAAGGAAAAGATTATATTACAAACGTCATTCATCCAAAGTCCCACGCAGGATATTATCCTGGCGCAATGGGCATTGATATGAAGATCCTATATGATCCAACCGGTAAGATCTTAGGTGCTCAGGCCGTTGGATTTGAAGGCGTAGATAAAAGAATTGATGTATTATCATCTGTAATTAAATTCGGCGGTACAGTATACGATTTAACTGAGTTAGAGCTTTGTTATGCACCTCCATACTCTTCCGCTAAAGATCCAGTAAATATGCTAGGTTATGTCGCAGAAAACCTTCTTACTCACAACGAAAGTTTTGTCGATATTGAAAACTTAGAAAACAATGAAGATACGATATTATTGGACGTAAGAAAAGATGCTGAAAGAATGATGGGGGCAATTGAAGGAAGCATCCATATTCCTCTTGACAAGTTAAGAGAGAATGTTGACAAGCTCGATAAGAGCAAAAAGATAATTGTATTCTGTGCCGTCGGACTTAGTTCGCACTCAGCTTGTAGGATACTAAAGCAAAAAGGCTTTGATAGAGCTTATAATTTGTCTGGTGGATATACGAGTTATAGGATTTATAACTATAAAATTAACTCGCAACTAAAAAAAGCATCTGTCAGTAGAATAGAACAAGCTAAAGAAAATGTCCAAGAAGATGATGATAACGTTAAGGTAATTCAGGTTGACGCATGTGGAATGCAATGCCCTGGGCCTGCACTAAAGCTACATGACGCAATAAAGAATGCAAAAAGCGGAGATGTGATTGAAATTCAAACAACTGATTCTGGCTTCTTTGCAGATGTAGAAGGATTCTGCAATAGCACAGGACATACTCTTATTAAAAATGAGCAAGGAAATAGAGGATATGTCTCACGTATCAGGATTGCTGGAAAACAGGATGGTAGTTCTGACGAACAAACAGGCATAGTGGCCTTACCCCACGATAAAACAATGGTCGTGTTTAGCAACGATTTTGATAAAGCAATCGCCTCATTCATCATCGCAAATGGTGCAGCTTCTATGGGCAGAGATGTTACGATGTTCTTTACATTCTGGGGCATCAACATTCTTAGAAAAAAGCATGCTGGTAAAGTAAGAAAGAATATGGTCGAAAAAATGTTTGGTGCGATGATGCCTAAAGGCTCTAGCAAGCTAAAGCTTTCTAAGATGAATATGGCTGGCATGGGTAAGTCTATGATAAAAGGCATTATGAGAAAGAAAAACGTATTAAGCCTTGAAGAATTGATCGAAACAGCAATCAAAAACGGTGTAAAGATGGTTGTATGTACCATGAGCATGGATTTGATGGGAATCAAAAAAGAAGAAATTATCGATGGCGTAGAATATGGCGGAGTCGTGAGTTATCTAGATGCTGCTGAACGATCGGATGTAAACCTATTTATATAAAAATACTCCTGTATGAATGAAGTTTGTACTGTTTAAACCACTTTTGACCCAGATCCTATCCTTAACCCAATAATCGCTAAAAGCAACTGTATTAGTGCAGTTGCTTTTATGTATTGAAATAATCCTAAATAAAGTTACTGCTCATTCCCTTCCGTCGCATAAAAAAAAAATTTTCGGCAAAAATATTAACGGAGGTGGACAAATGATTATCTTAAACCAAAAAGAAATGTCTCTACTAAAAGACCAAAAAAAACATGAGGAAATTTGCATAGAAAAATATACTAATTATGCAAACCAAACACAGGATCCGGAGCTAAAACAATTATTTTTATCTAACGCGCAGCAAGAGCAACAGCATCTTGATACTCTTAACCAATTACTTAACGGACAAATGCCGAATATGGGCGGGCAACAGCAAGCCGGTCAACAGCAGAATTCTCAAAATACTCAGACCCAGAATCAACCTGCACCTGCACAAACTAACGTCCAAAATGCACCTGCAAACAAAAATGATGCATATTTATGTGAAGATCTTCTTTCAACAGAGAAATACGTTTCCTCAACATATAATACAGCAATCTTTGAGTTTAGAGATGCAAATGTTAGAAATGCCCTAAACCATATACAAAAGGAAGAACAGGAACACGGAGAGAAAATATATAATTATATGGCTAGCAAAGGTATGTATAACGCATAATATACTTTATAAAAAGAGGGGCAAAATGCCCCTCTTTTTTGTTTAAACTTCTTCTCAACTCTAGTTTCCGCTAGATGCCCCATAAGTTATTTGTTTAATATCAACAGTACTACCCGTTCCGCCAATGGTTCCTTTAAATGTCTCGCTAGAACCTCCTACGGTAATACGTACCATATAATTAGAATCGCCGCCCTCTGTTCGGTCTGAATAGTTGACGATAAACACCTTGTACGTTCCCGCCTGAGGCGAGTCAAAGTATATATTCTCAATTGGAGAAGCTACGATATTACTCGAGCTAGCCTGTCGATCAACATCAAGTGTACCACCGTCAGCAGTTTTATTGCTAAAGTAAATTTCTGCTCCAGACGGTGTGATAACGTGCAAGTCGAGATCGTCCGCAGTCGACCATAGCATCGACACCGTGATTTCACCAGTACCTGCCTGCGCATCAATAAGCTGCTCATCAAGTTCTTCCTCCGTCAGACCGCTTGCACCGTTTTGCGAGGAAGGCCCAAAGAACTTTTCTTCACCCTTTACAATATATTCTCTCGCTGTAACCGTAAACGTAACATCCTCTCCACCGTTGGTTAAGTCGCCAAGTGGCAACGATAACGGCGTTTCCCGATCCGCGTATGGAATATACTTTGTAGTAACCTTGTCATCCGAAGACGTGATATTGATTTCATACCCATCGATATATCCATCCGATGCCACTGTGCTCGGCTGAGGCAATTTTATAACCATCTTTTTAGCTTGCTCCGCGCTACTTCCATCTCCCGACTCAGACTGCGCCGATGCTCCATTTGAATCGCTGCTTATGCTCACCGTAGGATTCTCGGGCGGTGCTAGTAGATAAGCCATATACTGCCCGCTAATCCCATCTGACACTGCATATGAGTGTATCTCGAACAAATACGATGACGCTTCACTCGTTACTGGAAAATACAATCCTTTTGGCGTTGTCTGCACGCCAGCTGTCGGATTTATCGGGAAGTAATATTGCTTTTGATAGATATAATCATCAGGTACAAGCAATAACCCATAACTTCCGCCTACAGAATCCACATCTACATTGAACTGCCTAAAATATGCAGAAAGCGGTACATCAGCCACGGATACAAGCTGTTTTAGCGCACTAGCCGACAGTGCAATTTCAGGTAGTAAAGCGCTTTTAGTCCCATTGCCAGCCATTGCTGCTTTATGCCGATTTAAAAACAACTCAATGTTTTGGTTGCAAAAATCTCGATAATACCCTCCCAGCGTCCGGTCATCAATGCCCGTCGCTGTTTTCAATGCACCGCTAAAGCTACCAGTTTGCTTATATGCAACTAATAAATTCTCAAGCTTAATACTATTTTGTACATTTGAAAGCACATACTTAACGAATCGAGACAGCGTATACCCGAAATCCTGATAATCACCAGACTCTCCTGACGCAGGCACTTTATCAATTGGCGTACTTAATAACTCAAATGTATCACTGTCCGTTAGTATCTGTGTAGTCGTGATTGATCCGTTAGTAGTATAGTCTTTATATGCTTCTTCTTCAAGCACTACAGCTGTTGCTTCCCAAAACGGTATGTTTGAATCCCAATCAATCGTTGTGTAGTTCGTTTGGAATACGTGGAACAACTCATGCGTTATCGTCAAAAGCAAATCATCTTTTACATCTGCTGAAGCGGCCGTTCCATCATTAGGCATCACCGACATATTGACCAATATATACGGTGAATGCATATACCCGTTTACCGAATACCCAAGTGCCGTATCGCCAGCCGGCCAATCACGTATTAGTAACACATCCGTCACGTTCGATCTCGACATAAAACTACGCGTATAAGCTAAATAGTTATGCGCAGTCGTCAACGCGTCGATGGCTTGCTTTAGCTGTGGCGTCTGACCCGTTTCAACGTCGGCGATCAACTGCTTAAGCTCTTTAGCCTGCCTGATGTACTCTGCTTGGTTAGCAAGACGCACAGCCATCTGATGGTTATAATCATGACCATACGAAGGCACAGCCATTCCATCCACCGTTTCGGTTTCATTCTTCATCGACTGTTCAATCTCCTGTCGAAGACTATCAAGACTCTCTTGTTTTCTTGCAATTTCACTATTATCTTCAACAGCCCATGCAACCCGATATTTCCCGTCACAAACGTATTTATAAACAAGTTTCTTCCCGTCCAGCTTATCCCACTTATCGCCGTGTTCAATGCTGGTACGCGCAACTGCTGCCGGAACTGTTGCCGCAACGAGGATACCTCCAACCCATTTGAGTGCGATTCCAACCGCGATCAAACAGTTTTTTTCGGAATGACAAATTAATCGAGATCCATCAACAGTAACAGCAAGTTCTGTCATTTCACCGCTATCACTTATGCGATATACCCTAGCGTATTCATAAAGCTCTTGAGGAATTTGAAGCGTCGCCATATCAAATTCCATGCTGAAAACGCCCGGAAATTGCTGGTCATCCCCAAGACCTGCATCCAATTCATAAAGATTCGTTACCAATACCCCTTTTTCATTCATGGTGGAACTAACATTAATAAATTGGTCTTCCGGAGCTTCACTAACAACAAACTCCCTATTCTGGTCCAAAGCGTTCTCTGCCGCCGAAATCCATACCCCTGGCAGTGGATTGATGGAAAACGCGTCACTGTTTCCAGTAAAGACATAATTCGCACCGTTCATATTTCCTGCGTTCCGCGCGCCATTAAAAAATCCCGGTAGCCATAGCCCAGTAACCAAAGTCACAACGACTAGAAGTAACGCAACGCCAACTGGCCATCTTCTGCCCCTAATCTTTAACTTGTCTAATAGTTTTAACAGCAATGCTTTACACGATAAAAACGACTTCTTTTGTATCTGGTTAGGCGATCTGACTGGCGCCCCACACTCTGGACAAAACTGCGTATTGTCCCCTACCTTCAATCCACAATTTGCACAAAAAACCTTTGGGTTTTCATCCACCGTCTGTTGTGACATCGGCGTATTACAGTTTGAGCAATAATTAGCCCCTTCTGGTACAGTTTTGTTACAATTTGAACATATTGCCATACATACCCTCCCTCGCGAAATTCAGCTCAACTACTCCCTGCCTAAAGATGATGCATTACTAGTAAACATCAGCCCCACTACAATTAATTTCCAAATTAAAAATCCCCTACAATTCGTTAGCCATGTATCCTTGTCAACATCTTTGTGTAAACTAATTATATTGGCCTTTTTGACTAATATCAATCAAATTATCTAAAATTTAGCCAATTTCGCCTAAAGACAGAAATTATCATAAAAGCGATAAGGTTAATTATCAGCATTAACCATAGAGAAATATGAATTGAATGTGCGTGAAAAACACCAAAAAGAAGAGGTCAACAAGCTTAATGATTTTCTAAAGTGTTAAAATGGTATTGAAATGTATAATCCCCAAAAATATAAAACCCCCGTAACCTATATGATTACGGGGTTTATGGCGTGCGTGGAAGGATTTGAACCCTCGACCTTTTGGTCCGTAGTTACAAAACTGCTTTGCGGCAGATGCGTGCAGCGCAACAAATGCCGTAGATAAAGGCTTTTGCAAAGCTGCTATTTGCGATATGTGCATAGAATGCGGCTAATGCGCATGATTTCATCTAACGAAGCACTCCCTTTGTGAGCATTTGTGAGCAATCACAATAATGTATGAGAAAGACCCTAAATAACCAACAACGCACTCTATACGAATAGAGTGCGTTGTCTGCAAGACAACGTTCAAAGTAGTCCTTGAGCTCTAGATCAATATTTGGGCATAACTGGGGAACGTTTGCGCAAATCCACTAATGTTGAAACGTCTTTCAAAGTTGCTTTTCTAAATTCCATCTGATTTCTCTCCTTTTCCTCGGCCCAGTTAGATGAAAACAACATGATTGACTTTGCTAAGTTGAGTGAACGGCTGGATGGAGATGGGAAAGGCGACGTAGGAGTTTGGGTTCCCATTTTGTGAGGTGGCGGCGGGATAGATGAAGAAACCTATCCCGCCGCCCTGCTGTTACAATTCCATGTCCTGCTTGCGTGTGGACTGCTCTCTGCGGGGTTCCTCGCATAAACACGGCTGTGACTTTAATGCTGCAAATGGTAGATGGCGATATGCTGCGCCCCTTTCTGCAACGGTTGAATATGTTACGGTGCGATGTTATAATTTGGTTGTTAAGTTAAATAGCAGGTTGATGATGGAACGGAGTTATGATTACATATAAAAATGATGATAAAATTCGTGCCGTTGTGTTGTATTGATTGCGATGATACTTTGATAGGGTGTATTCGTATTTTAAGTGACGGCTATCTCTTTGGTATAATATCGGAAATTCTTGTTTTGCCTTAATATCAAAAACAATGTGTAGGCAAGATTGATGCTCCGATATCCTGCAAGCGGCTGCTGGAGCGTGGCATTGAAGTAGAAAAGGGGAAAGAACGGTATACGTGTCGATTGTTAGAATTCGCACTGGATCGATTGGAGAGCGAAGGAATTATAGCACAATGGTTGCACAACGATCAAACCGGCAGCCCGGCGACACGCATTTCGTTTGCCAAATGGGGTATAATATGAAGATATCTGTTGCGCCACCAAAGTCGATTATGGAACATTATCAGGGCAGCATCCCTGCTGCTAAAGAGAAAATCCCCGATATGGCATTCACCAATTTGCGAGCGGTACGGCGAAGCCGGGTACACATTGATACAGCTTAGCGAGGAGCTGGGAATCAGCAGCAGCTCCACGCTGTCCCGAATTGAATCGGGAAAAACAATGCGTTCACGCCGTAAGTAGTTGATATTATTCAAAAATGGATTGAACATTCTCTATAGACAAACTCTGAAGAGACGCCAATCCCATAAATAAACTGGAGAGTACGCCCTATGTTAACAGATAATACACCCAAAAACGACCATTCCAAAAAGAAAATGCTTCGTATATGCAAGATAATACTAGTGGTTTTGCTCACATTGGGCTTTCTAGGGTATATATTTGCTTACATGTGGGAGCCTCCTGACGAAACAATATTTATCTCATCTAACCAAATAGACCAACACCTCTTGGATGGATTAGATTTGCCCGAATTGCCCACTAGCACCCGTTGGGAACGACTACTTGTACGGAGATGGCAATGGTGGCTAGAGCCTCCTGGGAGTTTTTGTGTACTTACAGCCAGCATTCCCGCAGAAGAATTTGATTCCGAGTTATTGGAAAACCAGAGCTACTTGGCAGAATCGAAAGGGAGAATAAGTCGGCGATATGCGTATTCCATATTAGAGACCAGTACAGACAGAGTATATGTAAACTTTTATTGGGGCGTGATGGCGAACAGTGCGCAGCATTTGACAAAAGGGGAAGTATACGGGGAGTTGCAGGGATTTAATACGAGAGAGTTCTCGCTTTTACTGTTTGTGCTGGTTTGGGGATTGCTTTTAGTGCTGGCTGTCTTGCCCTACGATAGGCTGCAAAAAGGGATTCGTGGGAAAGGCAAGGCTTATTTTTGGCTGTGGATCCCACGTATTGGCCTTGTCTGTGCGTTGTTTATGTGCCTTCTGCCACAAATCCATTTATATATTTCATTGCTGCCTGTGGAGACAACCATACACTCTGGGCAACCGCAGGATATACAAATGGTGGAAAGCATTGTCAAAGAAAAACTCCCCCAAGACATTCCGTGTAAAGAGATCGTGTTGTCGCGGCCCAACTCATTGTGCTATATTGCATCGGGATACATTTTCTTCCATGACACGGTCGACCCAGAATATGAAGAAGAAAGCCGACTTCTCCTACTATCTAAGGAGGAGGGGAGTGCAGAGAAGACAGGGATTCGCTTTCTTAGTATCAGTATCGATGAACAAGCAAACACCTGGATGAATGCAGCGGGCACGAATACTAACACCATAAAATATGTGCTTTCTACATTAATATGTGTTTTCGTAGGTATCGCTTTGGTTTTTCCCTATCGCCTTATTACAAGGATAATGAAAATGAGCGGCAAGACGCTCCCGTAAACATAGATGGAAAAACAGCACCAGCCAAAAGACTGGTGCTGTTTATTCTAATGGTGCTTTTGTCTACTCCCTGCTGATAAGAATATCGATCTTATTAGTAAATGCCTGGGCAAGCGGTCCGGCATAAAGATCAACGTCGTAGGGAATACCCTCATATATGCCGAAGAACTCACTAACCAGTGGAGCAGTATTACTTGTATAATTGTAAGCAATAGTATATAAATCTGTTTGATGTGTGTTAGTTAAATGGTCCTTGAACCGACGGAAACGGGTTCTCCATTTACAGCTGTTGTTGTAATAATCCTCCAAAATCTCATAAAGAGTATCACTTTCTAAATTATATTCATGGCACATATTATAGGCATCTACATCGGCGGCAAGATCTCCCCAGGGAAATGTGGTATGCTCTGACTCAGCTCCCTTATACCAGAATTCCCAACCTGCCATGTCTATATCAGTAGCTCCCACAAATTTTGTGAGATTATTAACGTTCCAGTAATCTCCATCAGCATTTTCATTTTTGGATTCTGCCATACATTGGCCCATGGAAAGCAAATCTCCAGCCCAACCTGTAATATCATTGGCTTCAAAATCATATATAAGGCTAGTATAATACAACGCCCGCATGCTGTAAAACAGATGCTTGAAGTCAGCAGTTTCCCCCGTGGATGGCTCTTGCAGTGTTACAACGTGTTGGTGGTTTTCTCCAGGGGTCAACCAAATTCCCAGTGTATTATTCATATGATTAACTAAACCACTATCAACAGATCCTCCAAATAAATCCCAGTTAAACCCTGAGTAGGGAAAATTGCTTAAAAAACCCATACAGCCAACGTTATTTAGGTGTACAGGGACAGCGGGATCCCCGTAATAATAAGCTACACCGTTATAAATAGTTTCATAGATAGATAGGTCTTGTTGCGCTGCTCCCTGCAAAAGTGCTGAAGCGCTTATTGCGGTTGCTCGGGATGAAGTGATACATTTATCGATGCCAATGCCTCCGGCTTGTATTTCAGCTATCTGGTCGTATGCCCAATCGCTGGGCATCTTGTGACCAATATTGCCTTCAAAGCCACTGGACATGTCACTGACAAAACTGGCAACGGTGATACCCTGTGCAGCCAGTTCGTTGCATATGGCGCGCGGTCCATACACTCCTACTCTAAAGCTTCCGATACTATCCTTCACGGCACGGAAATATGCAACAATAGTGGGGATTTCAGTGGTGCGCACGTCATAATCCACGGCAAAGAATATTACAGCGCCGGTGGGGAACCCTAAAGAATAAGCGGCACTATTTGCATCGAAGCCGCTCGCACTTCCTTGCAATGAAGTGAAATACCCAATGTGGAAACCCGTGGTTTGATAAATAGGGAATACCTTTAAGCCTGCATTTGCCATTATCTGAATCTCTGATCGTGTCATTTTTTTATCTAGAACGCCACCATCAGTATTGGTAAGATATCTACCAACGGTATTATACCCGGCAGCCACCAAACTGTTAGCCGTTGTTTGTGTCAATCTAGTAGCAGTGTCACACGCTGTTGCAGCTCTCTGGCTATTTCCGTTACTTTTGAGCAACGATGCCCAAGTGTTCTTGCCCGCAATCCCGTCTGCACCTAGGCAGAGGAAGTCTTGAAAATTATAGACTGCATTATAAGTGCCATTGCCAAATGTTCCTGTAAGTCCTCCGGGATAGTACCCATTGACTGTCAGCGCCATCTGCAACAGACGTTTGGAGTTGGTGTACCCACTGGTGTTGCGAGAGAGTGTAGGGGCCACATTCATTGTTCCATTGCCGAAACTGCCGTCTGCCGTTACTCCCCATTCTGTTTGGCATGCCTTGATTAAGTTGGTCTGCGCCTTGCGATCCCATAGCCCATTAGAGGCAGTGAGTCCAATACGTGCACCATATATTTCGTTTAGTTTGCGCTGCACCGTGCGGTAATCCGGATCCTGCCCGGGTAGCAATACATATCCATCGGTATTCATCAGACCCTGCATAATATAGGGACGTATAATGCCGTCGACTGTGATGCCCGCATCCGTTTGGAACTCCCTAACGGCAGATGCAGTGCCAGAACCAAATACTCCGGTAAAGCCGCCAGGATTGTATCCCTTACACCAGCAGCTTCCCTGAATAATAAAATGAAGGTTGCTGGAAGCTGCGCCATCTGGGTTGGCTACCTGGCTGATTGTGGCAGGCATTGCATTCAGGGTGCTGTTGCCAAAACTTCCATCTGCCGATACGCCAAGTTCAATCTGTAGCGCACGAATTAGAGCTCGAAATGTGCTTTGACCAGTTGCACCGTCTTCGAGAACGGATACATATTGTGGATTGTTTCCATAAGTGCCGTTTAACCATTGTTGTGTCATTAATACCATTTCATCCATAAGATATATTCTCCTTACTTAGTATGTGGGCCAGAACCGCCGTTGTGGTTTTACATTTGCGGGATGCCACATGAAATTTTGTATTCACTCGTCGAATGAACTGCGCGTCAGTATTGCAAGTCACGTACTTATAATGGTGACAAAAGTTGGGTCATCACCTCCATTCAATGCTAGATCCGTATACCCAACCCCTACGTTGGTGTCATGTTACTAGTCATCACGTCTTCCTCCAATTCTTTATTTATAACAACTACTAAACTTAAGAATTGTAAACATGTTACTCATGTGCTTGCTTCCATAGCTGGTTGCCATAAACCGCTAACCCCGTTACAAGTATTCCTTGAATGACATTATTTGCTGAACAGCCACCTAAAGCTATGGCCCCTAGTATACCAGGGATTAACAACAAGAACGGTATTGACCAATCTGGTAATTTAGGGATGAATTTTATTATTTATCCGATAATTATTAGCACTGGTGTTAGTACAAGTGCGCTATCAGAAATGTACGTCATAATGTCCGTTTCTCTCTCCTATCTTATAACATCATCTATGCGTTTATGCGCACTCTTTGTTGATGCAATCGCATCGGTATATGGTTGGATGGTCCATCTACGCGCCCCGCTAAGCGAAGGATATCATCACGTAACTGATGCTCAGTACGGTCAGTTGAGGTATTTATATATTTTATGTCCGTTGCTACACTGCCAACTTCGCGCCCTTCCCCTCTACTGGCACTCATTCTACTTATGAAAAATGTTCGTATTGCAAGTCCTGCACTTACAATAGTCACAAGAGTCGGGATATCTATTCCCCGTTCTTCGATATGATCACCTCCATTCAATGCTGGATCCGTATACCCCAACCTATGTTGGCTTCATGTTGCTACTCATCACGGCTTCCTCCTTCTTTATTTATAACAACTACTAAACTTGAGAATTGTAAACGCTTAGCTTTGGGAATATTAATGGACTTTAAAGTGCTATCGCACAGGCAAAAGCCGCCGCCAACGTCTTGTCTCCCGATGATCTCATTATGAGAGCCGCCTGCCTTTTGCGGCAGGAAACAGTTGTCCAGCGCGTGGTATCCTCTCTGGATTATCTCTTTGTGGATGAATTTCAAGATACCAGCAAGGCACAGGCCGAGGTTGTAGACGCTCTTATTCAGAGGGGTGTTAATGTCATGCTAGTGGGCGATGAGCGGCAGTCTATTTATTCCTTCCGTGGCGCGGATATAGCCAGCTCACGGGCCATGCGGCAAAGTATCCACCAAAATACCGGCATGCCCCCCGGTACGCTGGACAAGAATTTTCGTGCCAGCAAGGGGCTATTGGAGCATATCAACACAATATTTGCCCGGCAATTGCAGTATATGGAGCACAGTATTGGACTGGACGCCGCGCCGTTGGCAGCGGCCGAACAAGCACCCGCCACAATGCGCAATTGCTTTTCGGTGCAGTATAACCAGGACATTCCTAAGATTGTTCATAATTTAATGTCCTCCACGCAAGTACAAGGCAAGGCATTGGAATATGGCGATATTGCTGTATTGTGCAGGCGCAATGCCGATGTTGCCCGTGTGGCTTTGGCACTAGCCAAAACGGGTATTCCCGTGGAAACCGTGGGCGGCAAAGGATTTTTCCGGGCAAAAGAAGTGGTGGACACTTACAAGGTATTCAACGCTGTATTGCATCCCGATGGCCGCCATTCTCCAAGAGATTTTACAATTCCCAGATAACCTATGGGACAATAGAGCCAGAGCGCCACCTAAGCCTCTGTTTTGTTTTTCTGCCAGAAATCAAAACGGAGGCTTTTTTCATGTTAACTATCAATCTAAAAGAATTTTATAAACAGTTGTATACGGACTATGAAATGGTGCTAGTTCCCATAGAAATATGGAATGAGCTTACGCATTGGAAGCGTATAGAGCATGCCGAGAGCCAGCAAAAACGTTATTACAGCGCATATTTAGCCTATGAAGAAGGCATGACAGAATCGGAGCTTATGCAAAGGCTGTTATCCGCAGAGGATGAGTTATTGCGACTATATGTGAAAAAGACCGCCCTTAAAACACTGCCCACTAAACAACGAGATAGAATCACTGCAAAGTTTTTTCTTGATCTGTCTTATGCAGAAATAGCACGTATGGAAGGGGTGGATGAAAGTGCTATCCGTCGTTCTATGAAGCGAGGACTACATACTCTCAGAAAAATATTGAAAAATATTTAATTTGGCCGTCCGGTTTTGGCTGCTTTTTCTGCTAATAAGTGAAGGGGCCTTTTTTCAGACCTCAATAGCTCCTTCGTGTAGCTTGACAATTGCATACCAACAGCGTTGTACATTACGCTATACGGCGAGCAAACCGGTATATCCGCCACGACTGCATTGCGCACGAGCGAACCATCCCTGCCGGGACCCTTCCTGTGGTGGGGAGGTTGCCATGACTCGTATAGCCCATAATGATACTTCCGTCCAGCCACAATCCGAGCGTATAAAGGTTCCCACAAAGCCGTAAGGCTTTGTGGGAGGATGAGACGCAACAAAGCGTATGAGTTTCCGCATATATGCGGAAACGAATGGCGTGCAGTTCGCGCCGAAGACGTCGCAGGTAATGGGGGCGGCCGGCAGAGATCCTGGCGGTGGTGAGAATCCAATGCGGTATACCTACACCAGCAGCGCTGTTGCCCGCACTTCGGGATAGACAATAGGAGTGAAAAGATGAAACAGAGGTGGACAGGCTATCGGCGGCCCAGAGCGTTATAAAACGCACACAAACACAGCCACCGTATGCCTGTCTATAAATGGACGTATCCGCCACATTTATATAGATGCAATATATCCCCATTTGGAAACTCATATTATGGGCAGTATGAAAGCGCGCAGTCGTGCGGTGGATACAGAGAAACAATAGCGCGCTTCACTGTCTATATGGAACAAAAATGTTATGCATTTTATTGATTAGCGATACAACTAACCAGAGAATGTATTACAGAGGGCATGTACGCGACGTGTCCTCGATAATATATTTTACACAATGGCATAAATCATTGCCTGCAATTACAATGTAGATTGCAGGTGAATTTTTACAAGGAGGTGCTATTTCCATGTTGACCGCCTGCGACAATACTATGCCGGTGAGCAAACAAACCTACACAGTCAAAGAGGTTTCAGCAATACTCAATTATCCCCTACGGTCTACCTACGACTTCGTTGGCAAGACAAAGCACTTTCGTGTATTGCGTATGGGTAAGAGTGTCCGCATTGAAAAAACATCTTTTGATAAATGGTTTTACGGCTGCTGAGCAGAAGCGAACGGAGGTATTCAAGATGGCATCGGTAAGAAAAAGAGGAAATAGGTTTATTTTTGTAGCGGACGATCCCAACCAAAAATGGAAAACCGATGAAAATGGAGACGTTATGCTGCATCCCAAGAGGGGAAAAAAGATTCGGAACCAGATATACAAATCCTTTGATACAATGGAAGAAGCCGAATTGTTCCAAGCCGATTTTGAGCTAAAGAGGCTCAAAGGCACCGTAATTTCGCCCAGCACGCAGAAGGTTGCCGATTTGGTTCCGCGATTCATTGAAGTGGTAGCGCCGTTAAAATAGAATCCCATGACATACGACACCAATGTTGGCCTGCTGCAAAACCATGTAGTGGAATAAATTGGCGATATACTTATGCAAAAGGTTACCCCACTGGATATCAGCGAGTTGATCGCCCGGTTGCGAAAAAAAACCTGTCGCGGTCCCAAAGGCTACGACAAGGAAAACCCCAAGACGCTGGGCTCCAGCACCGTGCGCACCGTATATGATCTTCTCAAAAACTTTTTTGACAAGACCATTGAGTGGGGCGTCCGAGAACGCGACACCAATCCTGTCACCTGTGAAAGGCCCTCCAAACCCAAGTCCAACAGGACAAAGTGGACAAGGAACCAGATTCGCGCCGCGCTTAATGATATACAAGATCCTGTCTTGCATTTGGCCGTGCATACTGCCATGTTTTGCTCCGCACGTAACGGCGAAACAACGGGATTGACCTGGGATTGCATACATTTTGATGATGTGGCGTTCGGCACAATCAGGATCAACAAAACACTGCAAAGAGTGAGTAAAAAAGCTCTTTGCGGCGTTGCCCCATGATGAAATCCTCTACGTTTTTCCGAATGAAAACGAAAAATGTCTCTCTAGACTCATATTAAAAACGCCCAAGACCGAGGACAGCGACCGGGTATGCTATATGACCAAAAAGCTCCGGGAAGAGATGTTGTGGAGAAAACAGCAAGTGCAGAAAGAAAAAGCCTTTTATGGCAAGAACTATCACGACCACAATCTTGTATTCTGCCTGCCGGAGGGTAAGCCCATCGAGCCTTATTTGAACGAGAAACGGTTTAAGAAATAGCAAAAGCGAAGCAAGTTACATTTGCCGGAAATTGTTTTTCATGAATTAAGGCATTCCTGCCTTTCGTATTTGTTCCTAATAAGCAATGGCGATATCAAAAGCGCAATGGAAAACGCTGGACACAACAGCATCAAAACTGCGCAGGGCTATATCCATTCCTCTGAGCAGGAACGTGTAGAACTTATGCTCCATGCAGAAGCCGACTTCTGGGACGACGCCAACATTGTGAACGGGAACCAGGAACTCATATTAGAAGATGAGGCCATTCACACTGTCAAAGATTGCGGGTCAGAGCTAGGATATGCGCTGGAAAGTCCAGATGCGTTTGACGGCATCTTTGAGTACGTGCAATACGCCATTGGTGAAATAAAAAAAAGCCCTGTAAACAAGGCTTCTTTCCCGCAATGTAATGTTGCTGGTGCACAGGCTACACTGCTTGCACAGACATCACCGGTGAGCAGCTTGTGAGCAAACCACCTTTTTGTAAAAAAATTGTATCAGAATTATTTTACTTTGACGATGACCAATACTGGCTGTATAGCCAATGGTGAGCATTGCTTGTGCGCAACATTTTTTCTCAGTCGATTCCATGAAATCTAGCTTTTTGGCGTGCGTGGAAGGATTTGAACCCTCGACCTTCTGGTCCGTAGCCAGACGCTCTATCCAGCTGAGCTACACGCACACATTTTTTTCAGCCCCATTAGTGTACTATAACAGCTGAATATTGTCAACTCATCATTATTAATATTTTCATTCTCAATCATATTCACTTGAAAAACATATTTGGCATTTCCCCGTAGTCTGATCTACACATTCACTGCATACGAACTTCTGGCAACACGAACAAACCATCATCTCTCTCATACTACGCGCTTCGTTACATACGCTACAATCCATCAATGGCATTAAAAATGCCTCCTATGTGCTTTTATTATAGTATGCACCAGTCTAAAAGTTTTTAACCTTTTTACTCTGCCTTAACAATTAAATTGTTAAAAAATAGTTTTCCACATTTTCCCTAATGCGTCTATTAACTATTTCCGTTTATAACCATCTATGAACATGCATAATTTCGACATTGCCATAAATAGTTTATCGATGATTCAATATTTATTATGGTTTTTGTGCTTTCCTTGCGGATAATTCCTAATGTTATACACAGGTTTTCCACAACTGTTGAATGTTTTTTTCATATCACTAATCCACCATTTGGGCTAATAACCTGTCCAGTAACAAAGTTTGATTTTTCACTTACCAAAAATTCGATACAACTAGCAACTTCAATAGCGCTGCCCAACCTGCAAAGCGGTGTTTCTTCAACTAAAGCTTCTAAATCCTTTTTTGTTAGGTTATCATTCATTTCCGTCTGAATAACACCTGGCGCAACGCAATTAACTTGTATGTTAGATGGACCAACCTCTTTTGCTAGAGCTTTGGTAAACCCTATTACAGCAGCCTTTGAGGTGGAATAATGCACTTCCATTGAAGCCCCTACCATCCCCCATATAGATGAAATATTTACTATCTTGCCTCGTTTTTCGCTTATCATATGAGGCAAAACAGCCTGCGCACAATTAAAGCATCCGTTGACATTTACATCCATCATCCTTTGCCACATCTGAATAGAAATATCAGTAAACAACTCTTGCGATGCGATCCCTGCGTTGTTAATAAGCGCATCCACCCTATTAAACCTACTCAAGCATTCGCTCACCATATCGTCAACCTGCTGCCTGTTAGCCACATCAGCACAAATAGTAATGGCATTTCCACCCTCTGCGATAATAGCTTTTGCGAGACATTCAGCTTCAAGCTTTGATTTATTATAATTTATCACCACATTATAGCCTGCCCTTGAAAGTGAAAGCGCAGTATAATATCCTATCCCTTTAGACGCACCTGTTACTATTGCTGTTTTATTCATAAAAAACGTCCTTTATCATTTGGATATAGTATAACATAACTAATTCAAGCTATCATCACCTTGATACTCGACGTGACAAAACACCACCATTGAGGACAAAAAAAGAGGAAACCTGCAACTGCTGGTTTCCTAAAACATTTTTATTTAATTGTCACGATATCCAAGATATACCGACCGCACCTGGCCCTAAATGAATACCGATAACAGGTCCAATTCCAGATCTCATAATCTCAACTTGCGGAAAACGTTTTTTTATCCCGAGTATCATGCCTTCAATATTAACTTTTGTGCTCATCTGTTGAATATATACCCTCTTTATGTCATCAGGTAGCATTTCAACCAGCTTTCGGACTTGCTCACCCCGTCCGCGTGCCGTCCCATGCGATACAATCATTCCATCTTTACACATAAGAATGGGTTTGATGTTTAAAATCGTTCCAACGGACTGCCTAACGATCCCCAGTCTACCGCTTCGACGTAGTGCATCCATGCTATCAACTGAAAACAGTATCCCAACATCATTGCGCTTAGCTTCTATCCGGGAAGCAAGCTCATTAAGTGAATATCCACGACTAGCGAGTTTTCTAACATACTTTATCAAAAGATTGAGCCCGCCTGCAACCGTAAGCGAGTCAACAACAATAATTTTTTCTTTATTAACCTCTTTTGCCGCAATAGATGCGCTACTATAAGTACCGCTTAACCTTGATGACATCGTGATGCAAAAAACGTCATCACCTTTTCTCATTAGTTCTTCAAACACGCTCATAAAAGCGGTAATAGATGCCTGAGAAGTAGTACATCTAGTCGGGTACTTGGAAATAAGGCGTTCAAAGTTACCGTTTTGATCGACGAAATTCTCATTAAACAGATGAGATGAAACGGTATACGTTAAGGGTACCATCCTAACCCCTAAAGCCTTGGCTTCATTCTTAGTAAAATATGACGTGCTATCAGTTACAATGGTAATCACAGTCCGTTCACCCCCATCTTCCTAAATCTATCATATCTATTATTTAATAGCTTTTCCAAACTTATATTTGAGTTCTTATCAATCGTTTCTTCGAGCAAAATCTTAAGTTCTTGATAAACAGAATCAAATCCCTGTTGTTCGCTAATTATCCGTTCTATTACTCCAAAGCCTAAAAGGTCATTTGCCGTCAATTTCAAACATTTAGCTGCCTGTTCAGCTTTTGCTGAATCTTTCCAAAGTATAGACGCGCATCCTTCTGGCGAGATGACTGAATATATCGAATTCTCGAGCATCCATACCTCGTCAGCTACTGCTAACGCTAATGCTCCTCCGCTTCCGCCCTCGCCTATCAAAATAGATACAACTGGCGTTTTCAGCGCCATCATCTCCATAAGGTTTTCAGCTATAGCTTGACCTTGCCCACGTTCCTCAGCTCCAACTCCGCAATTTGCTCCAGATGTATCAATAAAACATATAACCGGGCGCTTAAACTTTTCAGCTAACTTCATCTGCCTTAACGCTTTTCGATAACCTTCTGGATGTGCTGAACCAAAGTTTCGCTCTACCTTCTCATTCGTTGTCTTTCCTTTTTGATGAGCAATAACCGTGACTGGTCTAGAATTCAAGCTTGCGATTCCTGATACAATAGCTTTATCATCGCTAAACCGTCTATCACCATGCATTTCAATAAAGTCATCAAACAACTCTTCAATAAAGTCAAGTCCAGTAGGTCTGCCACTTTCTCTGGCTTTTTTTACTACATCGTATGCACTCACCTAATCCACCTCCACTTCATGCAACAAGAGCACCCTATCGAGGTATGATTTAAGGTCTTTCCTGTCAACAATATCATCGATAAAACCTTTGTCTATCAAAAATTCTGCTCTTTGAAATCCTTCGGGCAACGTCTGTCTTGTGGTCTGCTCAATAATTCTTGGACCAGCAAACCCAATAAATGCCCCTGGCTCAGATATTATTATGTCGCCTTCCATCGCAAAGCTAGCAGTCACGCCGCCGGAAGTTGGATCAGTTAACAACGTTATGTATAAAAGCCCAGCATCACTATGCCGTTTGACCGCTGCACTTGTTTTCGCCATCTGCATAAGCGACAAGATACCCTCTTGCATCCTAGCTCCGCCCGAAACAGTCACCCCAATAACGGGCAACCCTTCTTCCTTTGCTAGCTCAAAAATACGCGTAATCTTTTCGCCCACCACCGTTCCCATGCTTCCAATCATGAATAACGGATCCATTACAAAAATAGCGACCTTTTTATCATTTACCTTTCCCACACCGCATAAAACAGCCTCAGCTTCACCGCTGGTTGCCTTAGCCTTTTCTAGCTTTGACTCATAGTCAGGAAAATCCAATATATTGGTCGACTTCATATTTGCATAATATTCAACGAACGTTCCTTCGTCGATTAACATATTAATTCTTGTTCTTACATCCACCCTAAAATGATGCTGGCAATGATAACAGACTTGCAAGTTTTCCTCTAACTCGGATACCCACAACATCTTTTTACATTTGGGACAATTTATGTTTTCATCCTCAGGAAACGTTGGTTGACCAGTATCCTCAACGTTGTCATGCGTTTCAAGAGGTATGTTTGGATTTTTAAACGAATTTTTTTGTAACATAACCAATTAACCTCTCTTATTTAGGAAGTCTGTTGAATAGTTTCCTCGCGCGAACTCTTCGTCTGCTAAAATATCCATCTGTAATTCGCTATTATGATCTATTCCCTCAATAACGAGCTCACAGAGCGCTGCTTGCATCTTCCTAATCGCTTCTTGACGAGTAGGAGCGTGGACTATCAACTTACCTATCATCGAATCATAAAATGGTGGCACAACATATTCTTGATACACTGCCGAATCAAATCTAACCCATGGTCCACCTGGTATATGCAAAAGTGAAATGCGTCCGCAACTGGGCATAAATCCTTGCTCAGGATTCTCTGAGTTTATCCTACACTCTATTGCGTGCCCGTTCATTGATATATCTTCTTGACTAAACCCTAGCGGTAATCCTGCTGCTACCCTTATCTGCCATTTAACAAGATCAATCCCCGTTACCATCTCAGTTACGGGATGTTCAACCTGCAACCTGGTGTTCATCTCCATGAAATAAAAGTTGCCTTTTTTGTCCATAAGATATTCAATGGTACCTGCGTTCACATATCCGACCGCCTTAGCTGCATTGATCGATGATTCAATCATTGCTGCACGCGTTTTTTCATCCACTGCAGGTGATGGGCTTTCTTCAAGAACCTTTTGATTACGACGCTGAATAGAACACTCTCGTTCGCCCAGACATACAACATTCCCATCGTTATCGGCAAGTATCTGCACCTCGATATGCTTTACAGGCTTTAAGTGTTTTTCCAGATAAACAGCACCGTCCCCAAACACACTATCTGCCTCAGTAGATGCAATATTAAACTCGCGTTTTAAGTTGTCTTCATATTCGACTAACCTAATTCCTCGACCGCCTCCGCCCGACCTAGCCTTTACTAAAAGCGGAAACCCAATCTTCTCAGCTTCGATTTTTGCTTCTTCATACGTATTAACTATATCGCAACCTGGCACTATTGGTACCCCTGCTGCTTTCATGCTACGCCTAGCTTCGTCTTTATCGCCCATCCTGTTTATAACATCAGCACTAGGGCCAATAAATGCAATATTACTTTTTTTACATAGTTCTGCAAACTTAGCGTTCTCGGACAACAATCCATATCCAGGATGGATAGCCTGCGCCTTTGTTAATACGGCTGCTGTTATTATAGCCGACATATTCAAATAACTATCTTTAACCATAGCCGGTCCAATGCAAATACTTTCATCAGCTAGATTTACATGTAACGCACTTTTATCCGCCTCCGAAAAAACGGCAACGGTAGAAATACCCATCTCTTTACAAGCGCGTATTATTCTTACGGCAATCTCGCCGCGATTTGCAATTAATAATTTAGAAAACAACTGTCTTCACCCCTTATTCAACAAGCGCGAATGAAAATTCGCCGGAGACTGCTAGTTTTCCATCAACATATCCCTTGCCTTCAGCAAAATAAAATGGATGCTTAGACTTCGTTATTCTACACTCTATCTCTAATGTATCACCAGGTCTAACCTTTTCCTTGAACCTAGCTTTGCTAATACTAGTGAAAAGCGGCGTCGCTCCTACAATTTTTTCCATTACCATTACGCTTCCAGCCTGAGCCATCATCTCGCACAGTATTACCCCTGGCACAACGGGATCACCCGGAAAGTGGCCTTTTAGAAACCATTCATCCCCTCGGATTGTATATCTTCCCTCTGCCTTATTTTCTTCTAACAAAGTAGCTTCGTCTATTAATAGCATAGGCTCTCTATGCGGAAGTATTGTCTTAAGTTTTTCTCTATCCATTTTCCCTCCATACTCACTCTTAGAAAATTTTATATAGTATTTGCGAGAACTCAACAACCTCTCCATTTTGAACGCAAATATCTACAATTTCGCCATCCGTTTCAGCTACAATCTCATTCATCAGCTTCATAGCCTCAATTATGCACAATACGTCGCCCTTTTTAACCTTGTCACCTACCTTAACGTAAGGCTGCGCGCCTGGTGACGGTGCTTCATAAAATACACCTACCATCGGTGACTTGACCTCGTTAATCATGTTAAAGTCCACAGGAACCTCTTCCGATTGCAAGGTCGTTGCATTTGAAATATCATTTTCTTGTTTAGCGCTTCTTTGCGCTATCGGAATGGTCCCGCTAGAATTATACGCGTTTACCACTTGAACGTCTTTTTCTAACCTAATTTTTGTATCACCCTCAGTAATTTCAATCGCCGAAAGGTCGGCGTTTTGCATTATCTGCGCTAGTGAACGTATGTTTTTTATATTCATAAAATTACTCCTCGTTTACAAAAGCCACACAAGCGTTATGACCACCAAATCCAAATGAAAGAGAGAGGGCAAGATTAACTTTTGCTTCTCTGGCTTTGTTTGGAACATAGTCCAAATCGCATTCAGGATCGGGCTCTTTATATCCTATAGTTGGTGGAATTATTCCTTCATTAAGCGCCATAATAGATGCAATAGCCTCGGCAGCTCCAGCAGCGCCCAGCATATGCCCCGTCATAGACTTTGTTGAACTAACCATTACCTTATTGGCTATTTCTTTACCCAACGCCAATTTTATCGCCAATGTTTCAGACGAATCATTGAGTTGAGTACTAGTTCCATGTGCATTAATATAAATACTCTGTTCTCCAACAAATCCAGCTTCTTCAATGGCGTTTTTAATAGCCATGCTAGCACTAACACCTTCTGGATGTGGTGCTGTTACATGATGTGCGTCACAAGTATTTCCATACCCTTTTATCTCAGCATATATCTTAGCTCCACGTGCTTTTGCTCTTTCGTATTCTTCTAGAACAATAGCACCGCCGCCTTCGCCTAATACAAATCCTTCTCTACGCTTATCAAAAGGTATTGAAGCGTTTTTAGGATCATTATTTGTACAAAGTGCACGCAAATTAGAAAAACCTGCTACTGTAAGTGGCTTGATGCCTGCTTCTGATCCACCAGCAATTATTGCATCAGCGTATCCATGTTTAATGGCTCTAAACGCTTCCCCAATAGTATTAGTTGATGTTGCACAAGCAGTGACAATAGCCAAGGTTGGCCCCTTTGCATTAAACCTAATAGCAATATTTCCTGCCGCCATGTTTGCAATCATAGTCGGTACAAAAAATGGTGAAACCTTTCTTGGACCCAATTTCTCCATCTTATTACATTCGTTGATAAATACATCCAGTCCACCGATTCCCGAACCGAAGTATACTCCCAACCTGTTCGGATCAATATCTGAATCTATTAACCCACTATGCTCCATAGCCTGTGTAGCAGCAGCTAATGCAAATTGTGAATATAAATCATTCTTACGTCTCTCACTCTTTGTAAGATATTTATCTGCATCAAAATCTTTTACCTGAGCCGCAATCTTTACTTTTAAATCGGTTGTGTCAAAATCCTTAATAAAGTCTATTCCACACTTACCCTTTTTTAAACTATCCCAATATGTCTCTAAATCGTTGCCTATCGGCGAAACTATCCCCATGCCAGTAACAACTACTCTTTTCATTTTGCACTCAATCCTTTCTAAATCGTAAACACCCTGTTTACAACCTAGCTGTTGTTATATAGGTATCCTTTATGAAAATACATAAAGGTTGTTTTCAACTTTACTTAAATATCTTGAGTTAAATACACAATCCACCATCGATCTTTATTACTTCACCAGTAATATAGCCAGCATTGTCGCTTGCTAAAAACGTCGTAAGCGCAGCAACCTCTTCCGCCTTTCCCATACGCTTTAGCGGTATAGCTTCTATTAGCGCTTCCTTAGCTTTTTCATTCATAGCCTTTGCCATATCCGTTTCAATCAATCCAGGCGCAATCGCATTAACTGTAACTCCTCTACCACTCAATTCTTTTGCTACTGTCTTGGTAAACCCAATAACGCCTGCCTTAGCTGCCGAATAATTTCCTTGTCCAGCATTACCCATTATTCCAGCAACTGAGCTAATATTTATTATCCTACCTGCTCTTTTCCTCATCATGTGCGAATAAACCTGCTTAGTCATGTTAAACACACCTTTTAGATTTATATTTACCACACTATCAAAGTCTTCTTCTTTCATAGAAAGTACGAGTGCATCCCTCGTTATCCCTGCGCTGTTTACTAAAATATCAACCTTGCCAAACTCAGTTATTACATCTTTAACCGTTTCCTTACATTTCGAAAAATCGGATACGTCCAAACAATACGCCTTAGATTTAACTCCATACTCTGTCACCATTTTACATGTTTCGTTAGCAGCATCATGATTTCCTGCGTATATTATTGCAACGTCAGCGCCATTTTTTGCCATATCACAAGCGATAGCTCGCCCTAATCCACGTGATCCGCCTGTTATAAGCGCTGTTTTTCCTTTTAACATAATTATTCTCCTTTGCCCAACTGAGTTATAGCGTTTTCAAGACTAGCCTTATCCTCAACGTTCAATATTACCGCATCCTTTGCGATACGTTTTATTAATCCACTAAGCGTCTTACCGGCTCCTACCTCAACAAAGGTATCAACACCGTCGCTTACCATGTTCTCAATAGTTTTTTGCCATTGCACCGGACTATTCACCTGCTTTGACAGCGTTTGCCTAATATCATCTTCATATGGCAAAGCGCTTACATTTGAATATACTGGCATAATTGGCATATTTACATTAAAACTTTCTAGCGCATGCAAAATTTTTTGACTGGCGCCATCCATAAACGGTGAATGAAATCCCCCGCTTACAGCTAACATCTTTGCCCTGCCGCCTGCTTGTTTTACAGCCTGACAAAAATCATCCATCTTAGCTTTTTCACCCGAAACGACTGTTTGTCCCGGACTATTAAAGTTCACCGGGTATACCTTTTCAAATCCATCACACAGCCTAGTTACGTCTTCAGCGCTAAGCTTCATAACAGCTGCCATTGCTCCGTCTGATTCAAGTGCTGCTTCATGCATTATCTCGCCACGCTTACACACGAAATTAAACCCATCAACCAGCGAAAACGAACCTGCAAAGGTCAACGCCGCCACTTCGCCTAAGCTAAATCCAGCCACAGCATTTGGAAATATTCCTGCCTGCACCAGACTTACGGCCGCCGCCATGTCAACGCAAAACAAACAAGGCTGAGTGTTAATCGTCTTTGATAGTTCTTCTCTATCGCCATCAAAACACTGGTCTGACGTTTTTGGTCTTAGCCTATCTGCTGTATCAAAAATATTTTGCGCAGCAACCGAGCACTCATATAGTTCTTTTCCCATTCCACTATACTGAGCGCCCTGTCCCGCAAACACAAATGCTATTTTACCCATTTATTAGCTCCACTTAAAATCAACTCAGCCTCAGAAAACATCTCTTGAATGATTTCTTTACATGACTGTTCTTTCTTTATCATTCCAGCTATTTGACCAGACATAAAGCAGCCATTTTTATCATCGCCATCCTGAGCTGCCCGCCTTAATGCACCCGAACCTTTAACCTCCAGTGCTTCACTATCCATATTCGCTTCATACTCCATTGCCAAAAAATCTTTGGTAAATGGACTCTTTAAACAACGAACAGGGTGTCCTAAACGACGTCCAGTAGATACTGTACTTATGTCCTTGGCTTTCAATACACGATTCTTATAATTTTGATGAATATTACACTCACTAGCCACCAAAAACCTCGTGCCTACTTGCACTCCACGTGCACCTAGCATAAAACTAGCTGCTATTCCACGGCCATCACCAATTCCACCCGCAGCAATAACAGGAATATCAACTGCATCGCATACCTGTGGCACCAGAGTCATGGTTGTGCTTTCTCCAATATGCCCGCCTGCCTCGCAACCTTCTGCTATAACGGCATCAGCACCATTTTTTTCTACGCGTTTTGCAATAGCAGTTGATGCCACAACAGGCAGCACCTTTAGCCCGGCATCTTTCCATCCTTGAATATATTTTGATGGATCTCCTGCGCCAGTAACCACTATCTTAACGCCTTCGTCTATTATCATTTTCGCAACATCATCAGCGTATGGACTCATTAACATTATGTTTATTGCAAAATCACGTGACGTTAATTCTCTTGCCTTCTTTATCTCATCGCGCACCCAAGCAGCATCGGCATTCATGGCCGATATAATTCCCATACCACCTGCGTTTGAAACGGCAGCAGCTAGATTAGCATCACTAATCCACGCCATTCCGCCCTGCAAAATAGGGTATTCGATGTTCAACATCTCACAAATGGGTGTATTCAGCATTTTTTCCCTCACTATTTAATTGCAGCGTCAATCAAAGTAACAACATCGCCCACCGTCTGCAATCCTTCCTCGATTTCAAGCGTTGTATCAAACTCTTCTTCAAAGTTCATTACAAGCTCAACTGTGTCCAAAGAATCAAGTCCAAGATCGTTAAAAGTTGTTTCCATTTTTATGTCGCTTGCTTCACATTCGTTGTAATCCACCAATATTTTTACTACTCTTTCAAATGTTGTCATTTTATTTGCCTCCGATTATATTTTCTTTTTTATGTTAACCCTACATATAGAGTTACAAGCTATTTGTTCCATTTTAGCACACATGCGCCGGTGGTTAAACCTCCTCCAAACGCACTCATTACTAATATGTCTCCATTTTTAAGCTGACCGTTTCTGTCCATCTCACTAAGCAATATAGGTATGGTGGCCGATGACGTATTACCATATTTACCAATGTTAGTCATAAACTTATGTTCAGGCATTTTAAGCCTCCGTCTTGCTGCATCGATAATCCTTATGTTAGCTTGATGTGGCAATACATATGTAACATCAGCTTTAGTGATGTTAGCCATTTCTATAACCTCTATTATATCATTACACATAGACGAAACAGCAAATTTATATATCTCTTGACCATCCATATACAAATAAGGATATTCTTCTCCATTTTCATTAAATGGACAGTTACCATATGTAACCCCGATATTTAGCGCCGTTTCATTACCTTTTGTTGTCAGCCTAATAGACAACAAATCATCCCCAGCGCTTACAACAACGGCGCCGGCGCCATCGCCAAACAAAACACAAGTGGCCCGATCAGTATAATCGGCCAAACGGCTCATTGCATCGGCAGCTATAACAAGCACATTCTTTGCTTTTTTCGACATTATATATGCATCGGCTATTTCTAAAGCATATATAAATCCTGGACATGCTGCATTTATATCAAACGCCACAGCGTCTATCCCAAGTTCCTTTTGCACCATGCAAGCAAGTGATGGAGATACATAATCCCCCTGCATTGTTGAACATATTATCAGATCAATGTCGCTTTTGTCCATTTTTGCATCTGCTATTGCTTCTAGCGCAGCATCTCTCGATAAACTTGTCAACCCTTGACCCGTTTCTAGTATTCGACGCTCAACTATTCCTGTGCGCGTCCTAATCCATTCATCGCTTGTCTCCACTATACTAGAAAAATCGTCGTTTGTCTTTTTCATTGCGGGTACACAAAACCCAGTCCCTTTTACAGTAAAACTCATGTTTCCTCCAGTATTCTAAGGCGTTTCTTAAAGAAAGTATTGAGCTTTTCAATTCCTTTATACATCGCGTCTTTTTCTTCCTCGGTAAGCTCTTCCGTTACCGATCTAACCATGCTCTCGTGAAAATATTTATGTACTGCTTGAGTTTTTTCGCCTAACTCAGTTAGCACCACAAATACCACCCTTTTATCAGTTGTACTGGGTACCTTTTGGACATATCCTTTTTTCACAAGCTTATTTATAGCAACCGTCACAGACGGTAATGTTATACAAAGATCCTCTGCTAACTCGCTTATCTTACGACCTTTGCCCTCTCCCTTACCAACCGATTCAATTAAATGCATTTCACTTATTGTCAAATCTAGCTTTACTGATCTCTTTATCGATTCTTCTTCGACCTTAAGTATATGCTTAAACGTATCCACTAATAAATTGTTTAATCTAGATGCAAACTGTTCCATGCTTTTGTCTCCTCGTAAGTTGTTTAGTTAGGCAACCTAATTTTATTCCTGAGCAACTATTTTGTCAACATAGATCTAACAACAAATACCAGTTTACTAGAAATTACAGCCGCTAAAATACATTTTATAATATCTCCTGGCAAGAGCAGTAAGAAACAATTAGCCAAAAGCTCCTGCAGTGAAACCTGCTGGCCAAGATATAAGTGCGAAATTAATGTAAAATAAGTAACACCAATTAAATATATTAAAATTATTCCCATTAATCCAGCAACAAAAAGCTCTAAAATTGATGGTTTTTCCTTAGATTCTGAAACTTTTCCAACAAGGAATGAAGCTGGGATAAAGGCAATAATATATCCAAACGTGGGCTGAAGAACATACGCAGGTCCACCACCCGAAGCAAAAATTGGCACCCCCACCAAACCTATTAAAACATAAACGGCACAAGCTAAAGCTGCACGCTTTGACCCAAGCAACATGCCAGACATCAAAACAAAAAGAATTTGCAGGGTAAATGGCACTAACGCCGTAGGAATTCTTATAAAAGCACCAACTGCAATTAGCGCCGCGAACAAAGCGCAAACCACCATTGTCTTAATTTTATCACTATTATTCTGATTTGTTTTCATTATTCAACTCCACTATGCTCGAATTAACATGCTCAAGACAATGCATGTTTCCGTCATCGCCTTTTACAATCAACCCTCCAGTGGAATCTACATCAACGGCGATACCTTCTAAAGTAACACCATCTTTAACCATTACCACACGTTTCCCTATAGTCCCAAGACGATCCTTAAATTCTTTTAATATACAGGCTTCATCCATATCGATTACTTTATCTAAGACATTATCAATTATTAAAGCCGCCAACTTGTTTCTATCAACCTCTTGCCCATCATTACAAGCTGCCCCAGCAATATGCTCAAGCTCGGTTAGATACCCACCTTTAGGTTCAATAACGTTAATCCCAATGCCTAACACAATAAACTCGGGACTTCCATCAGACGATTTTATCCTAGATTCAGCTAAAATACCACAGATTTTTTTGTCGTTTAATATGACATCATTAATCCATTTAAGCCTAGGTTCAACATCGCAAAATAGCTTGATTGCGTCAACAACAGCGACCCCTGCCGCCATTGTGACATACACAAACTTACTTATATCAAATTTAGGTCTTAACACAATTGATATGTATAATCCACTATCTGGAGGAGAAAAAAAGCACTTTGCAAACCTTCCACGTCCCATTGTCTGTTGATTGGCAATTATTATCGTACCTTGCTCAGCTCCTTGAACACCCAAAAGCCTAGCAATATCATTTGTGGACTCGACGCAATCATGAATAATTATATTTGTATCATCACTATGATTTAAGTGTTTGCAAATGTTTTGTTTTGACAAAGCATTCATTTATTTACATCCTATTACCATACGAATTTATAGTCTGATTATAAAAACAAAAGCTTAGAATGTCAAACCATAGTTATCAATATATCATGCGTATACTGCTGATTCCTATAGTTTTCTTGCTAATTTTGTACAATTCAATTATCCTGATCATTTTTGCTAAATATTTAGTTTACTTAACTTTACTATTGTTTGTACTATAATTTTATGATAATCTTTTGCGATAAAGGAGGATATTTTTTATGTATAAACCAAAACCAAGCTGGTTCAGAGTAAGCTATGATCAAGATGCAGTTTCCCAGATGCTTGAAATGATGGATAATCTATCTTTAAATACAGTTTGCACCGAAGCTCATTGCCCCAACATAGGCGAGTGTTTTAAAAAGAACTCTGCTACATTTATGATAATGGGTAAAAACTGTACTAGACGCTGCCGTTTTTGTGCCGTTTCAAAAGGTAAGCTGGAGGACTTAGATCCAAACGAACCACAAAACGTTGCAACCGCCGCCAAAACCATGGGACTAAAGCATGTGGTTATCACATCTGTTACCCGTGATGACCTTAAAGATGGAGGGTCTACCCATTTTGCAGCTACTATCACAGCCGTTAAAAACGAATTACCTGAATCAAACGTAGAAGTGCTGATTCCGGATTTTCACTGCGACCACGACAGCCTTGATAATGTCATTGCTGTGCGACCAAGTGTATTTGGGCATAACGTTGAAACGGTCCCTTCTCTTTATCCTACCGTTCGTCCTCAAGCTGATTACCAAAGATCTTTGGATGTTTTGGCATACGCAAAAACAAAAGCCCCCGATCTATATACTAAAACGGGCATAATGGTCGGACTAGGCGAAACAAAAGACGAGGTTAAAGCAGTAATGCAAGATCTTGCAGACATAAAATGCGATATCCTGACAATCGGGCAATATCTTCGTCCATCAAAAGAACATATCGAGCTGGTTGAATATATCCATCCTGATACTTTTGAAGAATATAAACAGATGGGACTTGAATTAGGAATTAAATTTATTGCAAGTGGCCCTTTGGTGCGAAGTTCTTATAAAGCATCCGAGGCCATGGAATATCTTGAAGGAGAATAGATTAACATGCTGTATATAGAAAATAACTCTTGCGACCCTTATTTTAACTTCGCAACCGAATACTATATAATGCACGAGAAAGATACAACCGACGACTTCTTTATGTTCTGGCGCACTACTCCTACTCTTATGATTGGAAGAAACCAAAACACCAGCGCTGAAATCAACGAAGAACACGTAAAAGAGAAGAATATTAATGTCGTTCGTCGTATCTCTGGTGGAGGCACGATTTATACGGACTTAAACGGATGGCAATTTAGCTTTATTACAAAAGGCGCAGATAGCAAAAAAATTGAGTTTGAGACTTTTACAAAACCAATTTTAAATGCGTTAAACGATTTAGGAGTGCCTGCAGAGTTTAACAATAGAAACGATTTGCTTATTCGCGGCAAAAAGTTTTCTGGTAACGCTCAGTGTAGCATTGAAACATGCAAGCTACATCACGGGTCTTTATTATTCGATACCGATATCTCTGAGCTAGTTAGATCACTGACCGTTGCAGACGACAAGCTTATCGCAAAAGGCATTAAATCTGTTCGCCAGCGTGTTACAAACATAAAAGAGCACATGCAAGATTCTCCAAACAAAGATCTTGATTCCCTAGGTTTTCGCGATCTTATGCTTGAATACTTGCAAAAAGACATGGACGGGAAATATGATTTGACGGATGACGAGCTAAAACGAATAAATGAAATTGCTGATGATTTTAGATCGTGGGAATGGAACTACGGCAACTCACCCGAGTTTGAACGCGTGAAAAGCAATCGATTTGCTGGTGGCAAGCTAGAAGTCCACTTAAATGTTGATAAAGGTCGCATAAAAAATTGTAAAATGTATGGTGACTTTTTCACTACCGGAGATGTTTCGGTTCTTGAATCAGCACTTGTAGGCTGTATGCATAAAGAGGACGAGGTCCGTAAAGCGCTTTCGACTGTTGGTGGCGAAAACTTTTTCTATATGATTACATTGGATGAAATCGTAAGTTGTGTTATTTAACGTAAAATTCACCAGTGACAACGTATTAATTTTTGTTTATAATGTATAAGTTCGGAATTAATAACGTAGAGGTGAAACAGTTTGCAATTAATGATTAAATATGTTTTATATTTACTTAGGTGGCAATTGTCTACTCCGATATTGTTTTTGTGCATACAACTTATGCAATTTAGTAGTATCGTAGAGACCATATTAGCAAACCTGATAGGTGGACTAATATTTTTCTGGGTAGATAGGATTATATTTAAAAACAAAGAAGCTCCAAAAAAGGAAGGCACCGTACCAAAACCTAAACGAAACACAGACATTTTACAAAGCGTACAAGGTGTGAAAAATTAAGGATATGATTTTTACCTATAATGTCTAACTTGAAAACAACGTATAAAAAAGACGATGGACAATTATCCATCGTCTTTCTATATTTTTATTTAACCATCTTTTCTAACACTATATCCACTTTGTTCAATAGCTTTTTTCACAGCATCGGCATCAACATCTCCCCATACCGTTGCTGTCTTTTCTTCATGGTCTACTTTAGCATTCGTTACGTTTTCTAGCTTTAATAACTCTTCTTGAACATGAAGCGCACAATTTCCACATGTCATTCCATCCACAGCATATACTCTTGCTTTATCAGAAGACAATTCTCTTATCTTCCTCTCATTATAAAATGCCTTTATCTTTCTAAATAAACTATATACGATCAGCCCAAAGAAGATATACGCTACTATCTGCTGAAATACACTAATGTGCATATGCGAATCTTCCATAGCTATCGTATTGATTATCGGTAACCCAAATGTTGTTACCAACCAATCGAGCAATAACCCAAATCCTATTGCACATATTGTTGCCGCTGTTACATAAACAAATATAACTTTTTTACCTAGCTTTTTTATTAGAATCGACAGGCTAGCTGCATTTGTAAACGGACCCATGAACAAAAACACAAATGCAGCACCAGGGCTAATCCCTTTTGCCATTAACGTTAACGCTATGGGTATAGATGCACTAGAACAAATATACATCGGCAATCCGATCAATATCATCAAAAGCATCGTTAATATCCCAGAGCCTATTCCCCACTGCGCTAATAAATCTGCTGGTAACAATACCGAAATAGCCGCAGATATAATCAATCCAACGATGAAATAAATTGCAATTCCCGATACCATTTCAACAAACGAATATTTTAAGGTGCCCGTAATATCATTAAGCGTTATACGCTTCTTTTCCGTCTCAACAGTAATGCTTTCATCTTTTGTAGGTGTTTGCTTAGCCCCAACAACCTTATTATCCTTGTCTTTAGCAAATATCGATACCGCACTACCGCCTATTACTCCCGACAAAAACGCTGCCACTGGTCTAAACCACGCAAAAGTTATGCCCATCAAACCGTATGTAGCTACTATTGAATCCACCCCTGTTTGCGGCGTAGATATCAAAAATGCTGATACCGTCGAGCTTGATGCACCCTTATCCTTTAAGTAGATACTAGTTGGCACCACCCCACACGAACATAATGGCAACGGTACCCCCAGCAAGCAAGCTCTTACGCTTGCAAGAAAACCATTGTCACCCAAATATCTTACTATAACGTCTTTATTCATAAACAGATTAAATATCGCAACCAACGATAATCCGAGCATCATGTAGTATCCCATATCTACAAATAATTGATATAAAACGCTAAAAAATTCAGCCATTATTTTCACCTCCATCACACAAATGCCTACATCCGACATCTATCGTCTCACCAATGTGTTCATCACAAAGCGAATAATATATCTTTTTCCCATGCTTCTCATGCTTAACCAGCTTGTGTTGCCTTAAAATCCTGAGCTGATGAGATACCGCAGATTCGCTAGCCTCTACCATCTGCGCAATATGCTGCACACATATCTCTCTATCCATCAAAAGGCATAATATTCTAAGCCTCATTGGGTCAGACATCACCTTGAAAAATTCTGATAACGATATTGCACATTCCCTTTTTATTGTCGAAAGACTCGCACCATCATCACACCTTAAAATGCTGATCACCGCCTTTTTATTTGAAAATTTTAATTCAGTTCCACCCGCATATCACACTAATATTATGCATATTATAAATATAGAGAGTTTATCTGAACGTCTGTTCATATGTTCTCATATGTGTTGCCATTTGTCAATACTCCTCTTCATACAAAAAACACCCAAATAATGGGTGTTTTTTGTTGTTGTTTTTAATTTTAACTATGAACCGTATATTTCATAATATATGCTAGTTTCTTGTTGTAAGTATCTATCTCCCTTTGAACACTGCAACATGGTTAGCGGACAATGCCTGCTACACCCATTGCAATGAAGCTTAGATAAATACTCCTCAAGCGTAGGTATATCACCATCGACTTGAGCTGTTGCAGTCGGCGCTACTGTTTGATCTTCTGTTGCAGAATTAACAGTTTTTGTCGGCAATATCGTTTCTCTATTAATCCGTTCAGTATCCGATGTAGTAAGCAGCTCAGTCTCATTCTTAGCTGGCAATGCTGCCTCTATTAACCTATCGGTTGTCGTCATAGAATATAACGTTGCACCAATTATTAAAAATGTTACAGCACTTACGACCACTCTTTTTGCAACCACTAATCTTGGTCTTAGTCGCTTTATCGTATTTCTTATCCAGCTAAAATGCATAAGCGTATGAATGACCAACAATGCAAAAGCTACATAACTAACTACGATATGAGCACTTATCATAAACGAAGGATCAGCTAACGCTAAAAACGGGAACAATTCAATAGATATCAAAACACCACTCACAATAGCCAATAAACTAAAAATTGCGATTAACATGTCAAGTATCCATGATACCTTGGCCTTAGTCTTTGCTCCGCTCGAAAAGTTTTTATATATCCCAACAATCCATTTACGATTAAGGATAACATGTGCTATAAACATTACAAACACAAGAATTCCCAAAATTTCGTAGACCAGTACATCTGTTATATCTAAGTTTAACAATAGTAAAAATACCGCTGCCATAGCAACATCTAAAAACAGCTTCGATTTTTGCAAGTTTTTCATTTCACCTCTCCTAAAATATTCTCTTAACCATTCTACACGAAAAAAATGGCGCTAATGTGGATTTTTTCTGTTTGGTTGTGTTGACATATTGTAACAAATTTTTACAAAAATATCGGAGAGTAAATTGACAACAACACATAACCCACCGATGCGCAAACAGCAAACAGCTGCACGGCATAATCCTTAGCCCTTAATCTGAGAACATTATAGCTAACGCGTTTAGGTTTGGCAGCAAAAGCTCGTGACTCCATAGCCATTGATAAATTTTGAGCACGCTTGAGCACGCTCATGACTACGGGTGTAAGCATATAAACGTACACCTTGATTTTTTTATCCAGCTTGATTTTTTTAACGTTGATTCCACGAAGTTGCAAAGCCGTCATAGCATCCTTTGCTTCCTCAGTAAAAATAGGTAAAAATCGCAACGCAACCGATGTCATAAAAGCTAATACATACGGTACCTTCCATTGCACAAGTCCTTGGATTGTCTCTCTATAGTTAGTGGTAGTCATAATAGAAGACGCAGTGAAAATAACTAAAAGCCTAACAAACGTCCTAATGCCAAGATACAATCCCTTTGAAGTAATAAGATTTATGTTAAAGATACTTAAGACAACATTTGTATCAGGTGTAAAAATACTTTGCACCAACGAGATTACCAAAAGCAAATATATAAATCTTTTGAACCGCTTTATTAGACGAAAGAAATCAACACCAAACACTGTCGCAATAATAATAGATATTATTCCTATACCCAAAAGATAATAAACGTTTTGCACTATTAGAACTGTGGTAGACAGACATAGCACCAGTATTAATAAGGTCCTCGGATCAAACTTAGACTCTTTCATCCGCAATTACCCTACCCTTCTCCATAGTGACAACACGTTTTGCATATTCTTTTACAAAACCATCATCATGCGTAATAACCAAAACACCAATACCTTTATCCTCAAGCCTGGTAAGTGTTTTATAAAGAGTGTCCTTTCGTTTAACATCTAACGCTGTAGACGGTTCATCCAACAGAATAAATCCAGGGTCAGACATTAGAATCGCGGCAATAACCAGCCTCTGTTTTTCGCCACGACTCAGTTTAAGCGGTGTCATATCTTTTAAATGAGTTAAATTGAATTCTTCAAGCAACGCCTCGCATTTAGCTTTAGTTTCTTTTTTATCCTTGCCTAAAAGTTCTTGGGCGAAGGTAAGTTCTTCATACACGGTTTGAGCAAAAATCTGCCTAGACGGATTTTGAAAGAGATACCCAACTTGATTTCCAAAGTCGTGTAGCTCCCACTTTGAGGTATCCTGACCCGACAACATCACACATCCGCTATTTGGCTTAAATATTCCAACAATTATTTTGCCTAAGGTTGTCTTCCCCGATCCATTAGGCCCCACAATCGCAGTGATCTCAGCTTTATTAAACGACAAAGATACATCTTTAATAGAAAAATCACCTCGCGGATAACTATAGAATATATCCTTTAAAACAACGTGCTTTTTGTTATTCATAGTTTTATCCTCATGCTAAACATTTACCGTCATATTCAGACAGCTTACCGTCTTTCATTACCATAATCCTATCCGCAACATCCATATTTTCAAAATCATGTTCCACCATCAAAATGGTATTCCCTGATTGCTTAAGCTTAACTATCATATCTTTTATTGACTTTTTACCTTGCTTATCAATTTGTGACATGGTCTCGTCAAAGATAAATATACACGGTTTCATACTTAAAACAGACGCTAGCGCAATCAATTGTTTCTGTCCACCCGACAATCTGTCAGGCGAAGAAAACCTATATTCCTGCATAGACACCATTTTTAAAGCGTCGTCAATCCGCCTGCCTATCTCTTCTCTTTCTAAGCATAAGTTTTCAGGACCAAAAGCAATCTCGTCCTCAATGGTAGGCGAAAACAGCTGATCATCCGGCTCTTGAAATACTATGCCTAAAGCCGACGCTCGCTCAGCTACGTCCATCTTAGAAACATCTTTTGAAAATATTTGAATATCCCCCATTATTCGCCCTTTAACAAGATTTGGTGCAAGCCCTGCAATGCAATAACAAAGCGTACTCTTTCCACAACCACTAAGGCCAGCGATAGCTACCACCTCGCCGGCCTTGACTATTAAATTTACTCCGTTCAATACATTCTTCTTCTGTTTTGAATACCTAAAATAAAGGTCCTTTACCACGATTGGATGACTATCGTTTTGCATTATGTCTCCTCATTGTCGCTCGTCTTGCTTGGAAATATCAATATATTCGTCATCGTCATCTACTTCGCCTTTTCTAACTTTATTGATCTGGTTAGACAGCGAATAAGCCAATAATCCGCCTAAACTACCTGATAACGCACTGGTAAACAACATTAGCATGAGAGGTACGAACGCTAAATCAAAGAACACAAAGTTTACCATAGTAGACCCGATTACATTTGCAACAATTCCTCCCGCAAAGCATTCACCCATCGATAAAGGTCTATTCTTTTTACCCTTCAAATGCGTAATAAAGAAAAGTAGTTCGACACCTATTCCTGGCAATGTATAAGTAACTATACTGGTGATGCCATGCGTTCCAAACCATCCAGTCGCCATTACCATTATGGCTTGTACAAGACAGATCAAAAAAGCTGTATACTTCTTTCTTACTATTGCATACCCCAGCACAATAAACATCATATATATGCCGCCAGCAATAGTTCCGCCTGGTATAGCAAGGGGTCCAGTTATTATCTGTACGAGTGGTTGAACAACCGCTTTAATAGCTATCCCTAAAGCAGCCATCATTGCGATTATTATTATGTCATAAACAGTGAATCTCTCTGTTATACTTTTCACTTACGCATCCCCCTCAGCCTAAGCAGTTCTTGTATGAAATACTATTGGATTTTTATACTCTCAACATACTTTGTCCAATTTTGCTTAAACTGTTCGTCGCCTGCAATAATATAAAAGACATCATCCCCGCCTTCGTTTAACACTTCTCCGTCTTGTTCAAAAATCAAATATAGCTTATTCTCGTCCAATAACTGCTCTTTATTATACATACTGATAAAACCGTCTGTTGCAGAAACCTCAAGCTCATTTACTTTATCAATATCAACGCCGATCTTTGTCAATACCTCGCTCAACAAAACACCCTTGCTAACATTGACCTCTGCATCGCTTTCACTCGTTGACTGCTCGGTCGTGATCTCAACAACGTTTAGCGAATTGATTAAATCCATATCAACGGTTTTAGTAGTTCCATCCATTAACTCAATATCCACTGATGCAGTGCTTTTTACTACCTCACTAGAACACGCACACAGCATAAAAGTACAAAGTGCTAAACAAAAAACAACTGTTAAAACTTTTTTCATCGACTACCTCACTCCTTAATCAACTATTATATAGGGCACTATCAGATCAAACGGTAATACCCTTCCATGAATATACACATCTCCATCCATGTGCATACCATGATCAGCCACAATGATGACCTGCCCGTCAAAGCTTTCTACCAGCTGTTTTACATAGCCATCTTCCCTAATAAGGGCCTCATTTGTCCTATCAACATCACCTGCGTGCTTTGCATCGTCTATACCATGAAAATGCACAAAATATAAATCCGATTCATCCGCAGTAACCTTATCCATAATATCTTCAAATACTTCGTCGTCCGTCGTTCCGTTACCATTCAAATCAGTGTTTAGACTAGGCTTTATACTGGTATTTACAATGGTTTTATCCCCTTCAACATAAACTGATGTCTTGCCGATGTCTGTAGCCATCTTAAAAACGTCGTCTGACAAAAGCTCGTTCTGCCTATACCATACTCCGTTTTCATCCGGTCCCACACCGGTTAGTATCGCTGATAATCCAGCGTTTGTCACTGGAGTAAATACGCTAGATGCTTTGTCTGCGTCCAACTGTTTTAAATAGCTAAACTGTCCATCAACGCATGCTTGAACATATTGGTCATAACTTAGTCCATCTAGCACAATTATCATAGACTTTTTATCATCTTTAAGTGCAGTAATAGCATCTCTGGTAGCATCTGTAATACTATTTTGGGGTGGGTCAAGCAAAATACCTCTAGCATTTTTCATCAATGTTTCTCCGTCCGAAAAAACATACGTCACGCTATTTTTATCTATTCTTATATGGCCAAGTCCATCATCATAAGCATACCCTCCATCTTCACCTAGGACCAGAATACGACTAGGCAAAGATGCATTCCCGTTAATATACTGCTTTAGATCAACGGTCTTATATACGTTATATTGGGAAGCCGTTTTGGATTTTCCATCCACAACTTGACTAGACTCTCCGCCCTTTACTACGTCCATCCTATATTCACCACAAAGCAAGTTACC
>CAXXMZ010000009.1:0-84171 GCA_963675355.2 Christensenellaceae bacterium | reverse complement strand
TTTTAATAATGACTAGTGTAGATGGAATATATAAGGATCAAAATGATCCTAGTACGATTGTTGAAGTTATTAAAGGCAGTGATCCTGATGATGTTGAAGCAAATATTCGTCAGTTTCAGGCTTGTTGCGTTGGATCGAGTAGAGAGGGTGCTGGTGGAGCCAAGGCAAAGCTTGAGTATATAATTCCAGCTGTAAGGAATGGCACGACTGTTGTTATAGGTAACGCTTGTAATACCATAGACGACTTATTGCAAGGCAGGGTCCCTCATACTAGAATCGGTATGAATATTTAGTCAATTATGAAAAAAAATTGAGGTAAATACGGGTGTAGTGGTATCATTGTTTAATGAATCTGTATTTAACATATGAGTAAATTTGTAAAAGAAATAGTTGTAGGGGGAAGGTCATGAGAAAAAACATTTGTTTAGTTTTAACGGTGGTACTTGTTTTAATAATAGCAACTGGTTGCTCAACTTCAACGCAGGCTGATGTATCTAAGCTTGATGCCGATACGTTATTAGATGAAGCTGTAACAAGCTTACAGAACGCTAATAGTTATTCAATTGAACAGAATATGTCAATGGACGTTATGGATAATGTAAACGATCAAAAGGTAGAACTTGGGGTAAAAACCAACACAGACTATATTATTAGTCCTGAGATTAATTCTAAGACGATAATTGATATGGATGCTACTTTAGAAGGAGAATCAAAACAAGGAACAGTAACAATATATGTTGTTACTGAAAATGGGGAGTTGACAACCTATTTGCAGGATCCGGATGGAATTATGGGAGATCCAGGCGTTAGCAAGCAAGAAAGTGATTTAGAAAACGCACAATATATTGCGGAGTTGAATGATGAGCGTGACGCCTATTCTGATGCAAAGATAGTGGGGAAACAGACTGTTGATGGTGATGAGGTCATTGTGCTTGAGTGTGTTTTAGATGCGAGTAAAGCTATGGATTTTATAGATGCTGATATGCTGGGTTTAGAGGAAAGTCAGTGGAGCATAATTAAGGCATTTATAGGCAATATGGACGGGATACCGTTAACGATGCATTTGGATACACAAACGCATGATGTCGTGATGATAGAGTATGATATGGGGCAAACCCTTAATAAAGCCATTACACAGATGTTAAACATAGCTGCTGCATCTGGAAATGGAGATTATGATATTTCTATGACTTATGTAACGAAACAATATAATTTTAATGCTGTTGATAGCATAACTGTACCTAAAGAAGTTACAAAAGGTGCTGAAGTGTTACGGTAGCGTATAATATGTGAATATATGTATTGAAATGCATAGGAAACTACACGAAACTTGAATATAGATGAGTGTGCGGGGGTATTATTTATAGTAAGATACACAATATTGTGTATGAAAGGATGAATAATGCGTGAAAAACACACTCAAATTGATTACGCTAGTTTTTTTGCTTTCGTGTATGCTACTAACGGCATGTGTTAATGATGCTTCAAAGCTAAGTGGCATTACTATAAATGATATGCTGATGCCTGAAGTTAGTGAGAGTACGGCTGATGAAAACGAGACGGTACCGACAGGGAGTGTAGCTCCAGAAGTTACTCAGACTCCTGATCCAAACCAATCAGAGGTTGATTTTGCTAGTAAAGCAATAAAGGAGTTTTCATTGCCAAGCAGCCATAAGATAACTGTAGATGTTGGGTATAATCAGAAATATGATAATGGCGAAAACAAGTTTTCAGTAATAGTAACCTCAAAAGGTATTATTAAAATGAAAAGTGATATACCTTCAAAAATGTATCTTAATATGCTTACTGAGTCAGAGTTTGAAGCGGATACTGTGAAAAAAGAAATAAATCTATATATCGAGCAAGAAGCCGATGATACTTGGTGGGCATATAGCGATGATTCAGGAGGTTGGGCTGCAGCAGAAATGGATGCTGAAAAAATTTCTAATCTTTCAGTGAATCAAGCAAATTGGGATAAGCTAATTTCCGGTTTAGAAGAATGTAAGTTTGTAAAAATAGGAGATATTGATGGATCGCCAGGGGTTGAAGTTCAAGCCAACGTGCCTACTAAGACCGTGGATGATGTGTTTGGACCAGAGTTAGATTATATTATTCCAGGGTTAGTAGCAATGAGTGAGGATAGCATAAAAGACATAGAAGATATGCCTATTAGCGTATGGTTAGACCAGAATGGAAAGGTGCAAAAACTGCAGATAGATGCAACGGCAGCGCTTTCTTCAGTAGTTACTGGGGCGTTTAAGCCGACTGAAAGTGATGTATTTGATGTTAGTATAGAGGATATGTCTATTATCATAACTATTGATGAGTTTGATAAGGAACAAACGATTGAAATACCACAGGCAGCCTTAGATGCAGTGGAGGAACAATAAAAATAGTAATTTTTAAACCGCCTATCAACGGCGGTTTTTTTTCGGGATCATAATTAAGAAATAAATATGGAGCAAGATAAAAAAAAGGCCCAGCATATGCTGGGCCTTTTTAATTGTGGATTAGAGCTTAGCAAGCTTTTCGTAATATGCATAGCGGGCTTTTGATTCTTCAGCCGCTCTCTCAAACAGCTCTTTAGCTGCTTCAGGGAATTGCTTTTGCAATGCGGTATAACGAATCTCACCTTGCAAGAATTCTTTATAGTTGCCCGTAGGAGGCTTGGAATCCAAGATAAATGGATTTTTACCTTCTTTAGTTAGCAATGGGTTGTAGCGATACATGGTCCAGTATCCAGCAGCCTCAGCTAACTTAGCTTCTGTGATAGTTTTACCCATGTTAATGCCATGGTTTATACATGGAGTATATGCAATGATGATAGATGGTCCTGGATAAGCCTCAGCCTCGTTCATAGCCTTTAGAAGCTGTGCCTGACTTGCACCCATGTTGACTGATGCAACGTAGATGTAGCCATAAGACATGGCGATAAGTCCAAGATCCTTCTTGCGTGTGCGCTTACCAGCTGCAGCAAATTTGGCAACAGCACCTGTTGGAGTTGCCTTCGAGCTCTGTCCACCAGTGTTTGAGTAAACCTCGGTGTCTAAAACAAGAACGTTAACATCTTCGCCCATAGCAAGAACGTGATCAAGTCCGCCGTAGCCAATATCATATGCCCAACCGTCGCCACCGAAGATCCAAATGGACTTCTTAATTAGCAAATCGGTGTTAGCTTTTATGAAAGTTAAGGTGGCGTTTGGAGAAGCATCTGGTAATAATGCATTGATCTTTTCAGCAACAGCCTTTGATCCAGCTGAATCATCTTTAACTTCTAGCCATTGTGAAAAAGCATCCAGCAAAGCGTCATCGCCTGCTTTAGCTTCAATGGCTTTTTTAATTGCATCAGCAAGACCGTTACGACGCTGTGTTATAGCAAGGTTCATACCAAAGCCGTATTCAGCGTTGTCTTCAAATAATGAATTTCCCCAAGCTGGTCCATGACCTTCGTCGTTAACGGTATAAGGACATGTTGGAGAGCTTCCGCCATAGATTGACGAACAGCCTGTTGCGTTAGCAACAACCATGCGATCGCCAAATAACTGTGTTACTAGCTTAATGTAAGGAGTCTCGCCACAACCAGCACAAGCTCCAGAGAACTCGAACAAAGGTTGAGCAAACTGACTGCCCTTAATATTTGCGTTGGTAGCAAATTTGTCTGTACGTGGTAGGGACTCTGTGTATGCGTAGTTTGCTGACTCAACGTCAATCAATTCGCTGGCAGGCTCCATAACTAAGGCTTTCTCTTTAGCCGGGCAGATATCTGCACAGTTTCCGCAACCAGTACAATCTAAAGGACTAACTTGCATTCTGAAGTTTAGACCAGCAAGTTCCTTGCCTTTTGCAGGAGCAGTGGTGTAGCCTTCAGGTGCGTTAGCAGTAGCAGCCTCGTCGCTTAAAGCGGGACGGATTGTAGCATGAGGACATACTAAAGCACATTGGTTACACTGAATACAATTTTCAGCCTTCCAAGAAGGTAATGCAACAGCGATGCCGCGTTTTTCAAACTTAGTTGTGCCTGTGGGAACAACGCCGTCTGGTGAGAACTTAGATACAGGTAGTTTATCACCCTTTTGAGCTATTATTGGCTTAATAACGTTTAGGAAGTATTCATCGGTGATTGTTTCAGTAATAGTAGCACCGGTTGAAGCATTTGCCCAGCTATCAGGATAAGCTATTTCTTCAATAGCAGATAATCCTTGATCGATAGCTTCATAGTTCATTGCAACGATCTTCTCACCTTTTTTGCCGTAAGACTTAACAACAGCTTCCTTCATGTAACCAACAGCTTCATCAACTGGGATGATGTTTGCAATTTTAAAGAATGCAGTTTGCATGATCATATTTATTCTTCCGCCAAGACCAATATCTTTAGCGATCTTTATAGCATCTATGTTGTAAAGTTTTATCTTTTTAGATGCGATGGTTTTCTTCATTTCAGCGGGCAACTCATTCTCCATATCTTCAATTGTCCAAGGAGAGTTTAGGAGGAAACTTCCGCCTTCACGTAAACCATCTAAAACGTCGTAACGAGTTACGTATGAAGCGTTATGACAAGCAACAAAATCAGCTGTATCTAATGTGTAAGGTGATTTAATAACTTGATCACCGAAACGCAAATGAGATACTGTAACGCCGCCTGATTTTTTAGAGTCATAGACGAAATATCCTTGTGCGTACATATCGGTGTGATCACCAATAATTTTAATGGAGTTTTTGTTAGCTCCAACTGTTCCATCTGAACCCAAGCCGTAGAACTTACAACGATGTGTGCCAGCAGGAGATGCATCAATTTTCTCTGTAATAGGAAGAGAAGTATTTGTTACGTCGTCTTCTATACCTACTGTAAAGTGGTTTTTAGGAGTAGCGCTTGCAAGGTTATCGTAAACAGCTTTAACCATTGAAGGAGTGAATTCCTTTGAACCAAGGCCGTAGCGTCCGCCGTAAACAGCAATATCTTTGCACTGCTCAGTTAGTACTGTAACAACGTCTTCGTATAGAGGCTCACCTAGAGAACCTGGCTCTTTTGTGCGATCTAATACAGCAATACGTTTTACTGATGCAGGTAGCGCATCTAGGAAATAGCTAGCTGAGAAAGGACGATATAAGCGAACCTTAATAAGACCAAGTTTTGCTCCTTTTGCGTTTAGGTAATTAATGGTTTCTTCAGTTGCATCACAAGCTGAACCCATTGCAATGATAATATCAGTTGCATCGCTTGCACCAACGTAATCAAAAGGCTTGTAATTGCGGCCTGTAAGTTCAGAAACCTTAGTCATTGAATCTGCAACAGCGTCAGCGACTCTATCATAGTAGGGGTTTGCAGCTTCTTTGTTCTGGAAGAATATATCGGGGTTTTGAGCTGTTCCGCGCTGGGTAGGATGTTCAGGATTCATTGCTCGTTTACGGAAATCAGCGATTGCATCCCAGTCAGCAAGCTTTGCCATGTCGTCATATTCGATAGCTTCGATTTTAGCAACTTCATGAGAAGTACGGAAGCCGTCGAAGAAGTGAACGAAAGGAACGCGAGTCTTTAGTGTGCTAAGATGAGCCACTAAAGCCAAATCCATTGCTTCTTGAACAGAGTTTGAAGATAGCAAAGCAAATCCAGTTTGTCTAGTGGCCATAACGTCTGAATGGTCACCGAAAATTGAAAGTGCATGTCCAGCTATTGCGCGAGCGCTAACATGAAAAACCACCGGTAAAAGTTCACCAGCGATTTTATACATATTGGGGATCATTAGCAATAGACCCTGAGAAGCGGTAAAGGTTGTCGTAAAAGCGCCACCTACTAAAGAGCCATGGACAGCGCCGGCAGCGCCTCCTTCGGACTGCATTTCTGCAATGTGAAGAGTTTGTCCGAAAATGTTTTTCCTGCCGTTTGCTGACCATTCGTCAGCGACTTCGGCCATAGTAGAGGACGGAGTAATTGGGTAGATGGCAGCGACATCGCTGAACGCGTAAGCTACGTGAGCAGCAGCTGTGTTACCATCGATAGTAATGTTTCTAGCCATGATATTTGACTTACCTCCTGTTATGCTGTTTATCCACAGTGGTTCTTGTAAAATAATTATATTTCATATACAACAATTATATAGTTAGTAAGCAAGGGATGTCAAGAAACTACGAGCTATAATGAGACAATAATACCTAGCTTGTTTAGTGCAAGAATTATGCTCATATGGTAGAATAATAATGGAAAAAATACCATCTAGGGGGAGAATACATGCAAAGCGTGTTTGCAAGCAAAACTGCAAAGAAACTTGACCCATATGTTCCAGGTGAACAACCTCAGCATAGTCGGTTAATAAAACTTAATACAAACGAAAATCCATATCCGCCTTCACCAAAGGTAAAGTCTGCGATCGAATCAAAGCTTGATAGGCTTAGGTTGTATCCGGATCCGGAGTCAACTGAGCTTAGAAATGCTATAGCTAAGCGTCATCACGAAAGCTTTTGTAAGGAAAATGTTTTTGTAGGCAATGGTTCAGATGAAGTTCTAGGGTTTTGTTTTATGGCGTTTTTTGATCCTGATTCACCCATAATTTTTCCTGACATTACTTACAGTTTTTATCCGGTGTATGCCCAATTGTGTTCAATTCCATATCGATTGGTTCCTCTAAACGAGGATTATTCTATAGATGTTTCGGGGATGAAACAAAAGGCGGGTGGTGTGATATTTGCAAATCCGAATGCACCAACGTCGATAGCGCTATCTGTTAGCGAAGTTGAAGAAATAGTAAAAGCGCATGAAGATTGTTTGGTTATCGTTGACGAAGCATATGTTGAGTTTGGCGACGAATCGGTAGTTTTGCTGACGAAAAAGTATAAAAACCTCTTGGTGGTTAAAACCTTTTCAAAATCACATGCACTTGCGGGACTGAGAATTGGTTATGCAATAGGTGAAGAAAGCCTAATACAAACGCTGAGTGATGTTAAAAACTCGTTCAACTCTTATCCGTTGGATTGTCTGGCGCAGGCTGCAGCCTTAGCTTGTATTCAAGATGATAAATATTGCAATCAAATTATAAAAAAGGTCTGCGCTACACGTGAAAGATGTTGTGACGAGCTTGTTAAACTTGGGTTTAGTGTTCAAAAATCTAGTACAAACTTTTTGTTTGTACAGCATAAAACCGTTAAAGCAGAGCAAATAATGAGTAGCCTTCGTGAAGAAGGTATTATAGTAAGGCGTTTTAAAAACGAGCGAATTAATAATTGTCTTAGGATAACGGTTGGAACAGACTACGAGATGGACATACTTTTGGAAGAATTAAAAGAGATTTTATGTGCTGGCTAATGACTTTCTGTAAAGTTGGTAGATAGACCGCCGTCTCTGATAACACATTTTATGTAAGTGTCTTTAACCTCTAAAGTTTGGGCATCCTTTGTAAAAAACATTGCATTGCTGTTTGATGTTTCTAGAGCATATCCTTGACCAATCATATATGAAATAAGCAAACTCCGTTCATTTTCACCAGAGTTTATTCTTGCAAGATAATAATGTGTAAGAGGTACGGGGACAATGCTACTATCGCTAAATAATAACTGCGTAAAAGCTATTAGTAATGGGGATAATAGGATAAAAAAAGCTATAGCAATCATAAATAAAGCTTTTTTCTTCATTATAACATTACCTCCTAACGTTTATATGGTGGGTTGAGTATAACAAAAGTTAATTGCAAAAGCAAAATTATGCTTTTTCAAAGAATAATACTTATATAATTATTACGTATTACGAGGAGAAATATTAATGGAAAAATTCAGTAGTCAGTCTTATCCGATTGATGAAGTAATGAGGAAAGTCAACTCATCTAAAGACGGATTAAGTTCTTGTGAAGTAAAAAAGCTTCAAGAAGAGTTTGGATTTAATGAGCTGGAGTCAAAAAAGCAAAAAAGCACTTTGTCCATGATAATAGATCAGTTTAAAGATGCTATGATAGTAATTCTTATTTTAGCGGCCATAGTATCAGGTGTCATGGGGGAGATCACAGATTCTTTTATAATTCTCGGAATAGTAATAATTAATGCAATCATTGGAGTGGCGCAGGAGAACAAAGCAGGAAAGTCACTTGAAGCCTTGATTAGCTTGTCAGCACCTAATGCAAAAGTTAAGCGTGATGGCAAGGAAATAATAGTTCCAGCTAAAGAGATCGTGGTTGGTGATATTGTAATTCTTGAAACCGGGGATTTGATTCCAGCTGATTTAAGGTTAACGTTGACGATCAACTTAAAGATTCAAGAAGCAGCGCTGACTGGAGAATCTGTGCCAGTTGAAAAGGATGCGTTAGCTATACTTGAAGAGGACGCGGTGATTGGCGACAGGATAAACTTAGCGTTTTCGTCTAGCATGATTACTTATGGTAGAGGAGAAGGCGTTTGTGTTGCGACAGGAATGGATACAGAAGTTGGAAAAATCGCACAGATGATTCAAAGTGCACAAACGGGGACTACTCCACTTAAACGTAAACTTGAATACATGGGTAAAACGCTAGGGATTGGCGTATTAGCCATTTGCGTAATTATTTTTATAGCCGGCATGATATATCAGAAAGACTGGTTTGAGATGTTACTGACATCTATTTCCTTGGCCGTTGCTGCGATACCTGAGGGGTTACCGGCGATATCAACCGTTGTGTTAGCCATAGGCGTGCAAAGGATGGTAAAGCGGCATGCCATAATAAGAACGTTACCGTCGGTTGAGACGTTAGGTTCGGCTACAGTAATTTGTTCAGATAAGACGGGCACGCTAACGCAAAATAAGATGACTGTTTTGCAAGCATATTATAATAAAGAGTTTACCGATGTAAAAGCTATGGATACAAATGATGGCGTGGTAAATAAGATGGTTGAAGCAGCTGTTCTTTGCAATGACGCAAGAGCAAGAGTGGATGATGACGGAGAGATTACGCTAATCGGGGATCCTACCGAGACAGCGCTTATTGATTTAGGAATTATGTTAGATATGCCTAAAGATACATTGGAGGATAGGTTGCCGCGCATAAGCGAGGTGCCTTTTGACTCCACAAGAAAACGCATGTCTACCGTTCATAAGTTGAGTGGTGGTGGATATAGGGTTTACACAAAAGGTGGATTAGATGAACTGTTAAGCTGTTGCACGCAGGCTATCAGCCATAATTCACTTCAAGCTATCAATACAACTACAGAGGCTGTGGCTGTGGCTAATCAAAAGATGGCGCAAGGTGCGTTAAGAGTATTGGCGCTTGCATATAAGGATATTGACGAGGTTCCTGCAGATGTTTTAGACATCGAAAGCGATTTAACCTTTTTAGGGATGGTGGGTATGATAGACCCACCTCGGGATGAAGCAAGAGATGCGGTAACTGTTTGTAGAGGAGCTGGAATAAAGCCTGTTATGATAACAGGTGATCATCAATTAACGGCATCGGCTATTGCTAAGGATTTAGGCATACTTCAAGATGGTGATAGGGTCGTTTCTGGCAGGGAACTGGAGGCGATGAGTGATGATGAGTTAAATGATAGCATTAGGGATATTTCTGTTTATGCAAGGGTTTCACCTGAGCATAAGGTTAGAATTGTTGAAGCGTGGCAAAACAACAATGCCGTAGTAGCCATGACGGGTGATGGCGTTAATGACGCCCCAGCGTTAAAAAAGGCTGATATTGGTGCGGCTATGGGAATCGTTGGTACCGATGTTGCTAAGGAAGCTGCAGATATGGTGTTAACAGACGATAATTTTGCTACGATTGTTTCAGCAGTTGAAGAAGGTCGCCGAATTTTTGATAATATATTAAAAGCAGTATTGTTATTGTTATCGTGTAATGTTGGCGAAATACTAACGTTGTTTGTAGCTACGATGTTGAATTGGGAAGAACCTCTTTTGCCGATCCACATTCTTTGGATAAACCTAGTAACTGATAGTATGCCAGCGCTTGCTTTAGCTGTTGATCCAGCTGAACCTGATATTATGAAGCGACAGCCGTATGAAGCGGGTGGACGTATCTTCTCTCGAGGTATGATATGGCGGATTGGGTATCAGGGAGTGGTGATTGGCGCATTGGCGCTTACTGCTTTTTTGATTGGATGGCAAGGCGACCATCAAAATCTTGCAACAGGGCAGACGATGGCATTTATGGTATTGGCGTTTTCGCAGCTTGTTCATGTATTTAATGCTAGATCAAAGCGGCATAGCGCATTTTGTGGGCTTTTCTCAAATGTTCTGTTATGGTTAGCGGTTATCATATCGGGCGCTATGATGGTGGCTGTAGTTACTATCCCAACCTTAGCAGATTTGTTTAGGCTAACGTCGTTGAGTTTGGGCAATTGGGTTAACGTGGTGTTGTTATCGTTTGCGCCGCTTGCTGTTGTTGAACTGTTTAAACTATTAAAGCTAAATACATTTAAAGGTGATTGATTATAAAAAATAGCAGGGTATGCCTGCTATTTTTTTATAGGTTGTTGAAAATCGTAATACATGTATTGACAACATGTAGTTGCTGGTATATTCTAGGTGTTGAGTACTATATGGTAAAATTGTCGTATAGATGTGTGAATTTATGAAATGATGGAATAGGTGTTATGCTTGATAGAAATAATCCAAAACCTTTATATGTCCAACTAGAAGACATATTAAGAACGCGTATTTTAAATGAAGAGTGGATGGCAGATACAGCAATACCATCCGAAAATGAGCTTAGTCGCACTTATGGTTTAAGTAGGGTAACAGTTCGTGCGGTTATTACGCAATTGGTCAAAGAAGGGCTTCTTTATAGGGTACAAGGGAAAGGCACATTTGTATCAAAACCGAAGATATCCACTATACCTTCTGCGTATATTGGGTTTGCAGAGCAAATCAAGAAGATGGGGTATGAGTTAACAACAAAGTTAATTGCTGTAACTTATGTGCCAGCTCCTCAACCTATTGCAAGAAAGTTAGCTGTAAAAACGGGTGAAGTTCTCTATAAAATAGAGAGGGTGCGCTATCTTAAGAACGAACCTTTTAGCCTGCATTATTCATACTTGCAAGCTAGTGCATTCCCAAATTTAGATTCGCAGAATTTTAACATGGGACAGCTTTGTGACATATTAAAAAGGGAGTACGATGTGGAAACGGTTACCGTTAAGGAAACACTCGAATCCGTTTTGGCAAGTACAGACGAAGCTATGCACTTAAATATTGGCAGGAATCATCCACTTTTGAGAATAGACGATACTTTTTATAATAAAAACGGCAATCCGTTTGTTCAAGGCAGGTCGTTATTTAGGGGCGATAAGATGATATTAAGCTTTGAATTTAAAAAGCAAGGACATGAATAAGCGTAATAACGTTCAGTTAGTAGCTGTTTGAAAAAATCAAGCAGCTACTTTTTTTCACAAATTTAATGCGTTTTAGATTTGAGGAAATTTTTTTATAATTATATGTCATTGCAGGTAGAAACTAAAAAACGACCGCAAAAGCGGTCGTTTTATATTTGATCCTTTAATTAAAGATCAGCATTTTTAATGCGTTCAACTGCTCTAAGTGTATTTTCGCGAGATCCAAATCCAGTTAACCTGAAATATCCTTCACCGCTTGTGCCAAATCCTGAACCTGGAGTTCCAACAATATTTAGTTTGGTTAAGAGGTAATCAAACAATCCCCAAGAATCCATGCCAGGTGGTGTTCGTAACCAAATATATGGTGCATTAATGCCGCCGTATGTTGTAAAACCTTGCTCATTCAATGCTTCTCTAAGTATGCGTGCATTTTCAAGATAATAAGCTATACGTTCTTTAACTTGTTTTTGCCCTTCTGGAGAAAAAATAGCTTCGGCTGCACGTTGTGTAATGTATGAAACGCCGTTGAATTTAGTCGTTTGACGACGATTCCAGATAGGATTAACAGCAATCAATTCACCGTTTTCAGTTTTTGCCATCAGCTCTTTTGGAACTACAGAATATGCACAACGGATTCCAGTGAATCCAGCTGTTTTTGACATTGAGCGGAACTCAACAGCAACTTCTTTTGCCCCTTCGATTTCATAAATACTATGAGGGATATCAGGATCGTTAATGAATGCTTCATAAGCTGAGTCAAAAAGAATAATAGCATTCGTTGTTTTTGCATAATCGACCCAAACTTTTAGCTGCTCACGATTTAATGTGGTACCCGTTGGGTTATTGGGGCAACAAAGATAGATAATGTCTACTTTTTGGGTGGGAAGACTGGGCATGAAGCCGTTTTCTGAGGTACAAGGTAGATAAACGATATCCTCATAACGCATTTTGCCAGGGTCATAATCTCCAGCACGACCAGCCATAACGTTTGTATCTACATAAACAGGGTAAACGGGATCGGTAACGGCAACTGTACAGTTTTGGGAAAATATCTCTTGGAAATTACCCATATCGCATTTAGCACCATCACTTACAAATACTTCGTCACGACTAATGTCGATGCCTAGTGGAGTGTAGTCGGTAGCTATAATTGCATCGAGCAAAAAGTCGTAACCTTGCTCAGGTCCGTATCCACGGAAAGTTGAAACGTCGCCCATTTCATCGACAGCTTTATGCATTGCTTCAATAGCTATAGGAACTAAAGGTCGCGTAACATCGCCAATGCCCATCTTAATAATATCTGCACCAGGGTTTGCATCGGTATATGCTTTTACGCGTTTTGCAATATTAGAAAAAAGATAGCTACCTTGTAGTTTCAGAAAGTTTTCATTGATTAAGGCCATTATTAAGCACTCCTTTTATACATAGAATTAAAATATTATGATTTAAGCTAATGCTAACATTTTATACTAGATGGATTCAATATTCAACCATATAACACCCACTTGACAACGTAATAGCAAGAGGGTACAATAACAAAGCTGTACGTATTATTTATACGTTATTTTGTATGCACCTATAGCTCAGCAGGATAGAGCGACCGCCTCCTAAGCGGTAGGCCAGGGGTTCAAATCCCTTTAGGTGCGCCAAAAACCCCATAGCCATGCAGGTTACGGGGTTCTAATATTTTTGGAGAAATACAATTTAACACATGTTTAACACCTAGTTTAAGCTTTTCGATTTCTTAGCATTAATGTATTTTTATGGAGAAATAACTTTTCGGTTGTTTCACTGCCGCTTTAAGCGGCACATTAGCTTCGCATAGCAACTTGACTCTTTTGGTACAATATGATATTAACTATATGCACGAATATTAGGAGGATCAATTATGCGGATAATGAAAATGGTAGTTTTATTGCTATCTTTAACTATTGTAACGGGGTGCTCACAACAAGTTCAAATAAATACTCCTATTGTTTACGGAAATTCAAATGGAAACATTTCAAATGGTGGATTTGAGCCTGAACATAGGTTAGACGGCTATTTATATTATTTATCCGCTAAAGAAAGTGTATCAAAACCACACTTAGTTAGGTGGAATGAGGAAAGTACGGAATTAGAAGTGATAACAGAAGATGTTGTGACTTATCTTAATATATATGATGAATGGATCTACTATGTTAATAAACTTGATGGGCATATATATCGGATAAAGTTTGATGGTAGTGATCATGAATTGGTTTGTGATGAATCATGTGAATCACTTTTTATTGTTCATGATCTGATGTATTACACGACGTCGAATAATGAGGGATTTATTCTATATTCAATGAAAAACGATGGTATCAATAAGCAGGAGATATTAGAATTAGATTCTCCAACTTTTAATATAGCCAATAATAAGATCTATTATTGGCAAGAATCCGGGTCAATATTTTCTTATGATATTCTTAATCATAAAAATGAAAGGATCATGGATGATGTGACGGATCGTTTTCAAATATATAACGATATACTTTTTGCAGTGGGGACAGAAAATCAATTATATAAATCAGATGGCAATGGAGGGAAAACGTTGATAGTATCTAAAGTCGGAAAGAGATTCCAAGTATATAATGACAATATATTTTTTGTTAAACCAAATAAAACAAGTATATATAGCGGGAAAATATTTAAGGTTGATTTGAATGGTAATAATGAACAAAAAATAAACGAATCAAACGAATCAGATGTAGGACTTAAGAGTTATATTTCGGTTTGTGATGGAATGATTAGCTTTTTCGATGGAATCAATTATTATTCATGCGGAATAAAGTAATGATATAATATTTGTTTATCACTTGGTCTTATTACAGGTTGTTTGTTAAGTATAAATAGAAGATGACGCTCCTAAAAAGGAACGTCTATATTTATATAACAGAGTTTCTTTGATTTGAGAAGATTTTATTAAAGCTGGTGCCATTACAAAAAAGGTTGTTTTATCGGCTATGGGTTCGAATCCATTTAGGTCGCGCCAAAAACTCTATAACCATGGAGGTTATGGGGGGCTGCCTGAGAATCATAGATTAGCGCTTATCAGGGTTGTTTTTATTGGGGAAATTTGTGTACAGGCATTATTCACTTTGTATTGGGGTGCAAAGAATGAACTTAGTATTGACAAAACAAAACGTATGCTTTATATTATTAATAGCAAGTTAGCGGATGCTAACTAAATGCTTAAACGATTATGGGAATATGGGTGTTTTGCGTCGAAAGTATTTTAATGATAGATGGTTCATAACATGAGCCATTTATTTAAGTCCAATTGTTAGCATATACTAACAATTATAAGGAGATATAGAATTGTCTGTTTACATAAAGAAGCGGCTATTGGGGGTCTTAATCGTAATTATAGGAGTCAGTATACTGAGTTTTCTGTTAATTGCGCTATCTAATACTGATACGGCTGAGCTCATAGCCCGAAAGAACTCTGTTGGCGCAACCGATGAAATGATAGAACAGATACGTTTTGAATTTGGACTCGATAAGCCAATGATTACTCGGTATTTTAATTGGATGGGTGGTTTTTTTACGGGTGATCTTGGAATTTCTATGTATTCATTTCGTCCCATTAGTGAAGATATTGCCGCCTATCTTCCTATAACCTTAGCACTGGTAGGCCTCTCCCTTGCGTGGATTGTTATTGTTTCGATTCCGGTGAGCCTGCTGTGTGCCTACCGAAAAAATGGTGTGTTTGATCATGTGACGAGGGGTTTCACGCTGCTTGGTATTTGTATGCCGACTTTTTGGCTGGGGTTTTTACTATTGCTGGCTTTTGCGGTTAAGCTGCCTGTTTTTTCAGTACTTCCTGAGCCAGGCATCAAGGGTTTACTGCTTCCGTCCTTTGCTTTGGCGGTTCCTATGATCTGTATCTTTATTAGGGTATTTCGATCTTCACTGCTAGGTGAACTCAGTAGGGATTATGTTGACTATGCAAAAGCTAGAGGTTTATCTCATGGCAGGATAATAATTCATCATGTAATGCGCAACGCACTTCCGCCCGTCGTTACGCTCTTTTGTCAATATCTTGGTTATCTTTTCGCTGGTAGTGCTGTTGTTGAGAGCGTATTTTCATTGTCAGGCATAGGCTCTTACTTAATTGCTTGCGTTGTTGCGGCGGATGCCACCGCAGTTGCCACATGCGTTATGATCATCGCAGGTGTGTTTGTTATTGCGAATTTGACGGGGGATATTATAAACCGGCTGCTTTGTCCGTGGATTGTGAGGGAAACTAATGCTTAAGAGAATTTCACATAATGCTCAGGCCGTTCTAGGGTTGTTCTTTATATTATTAATATTGATAGCCGCTATTTTTGCACCGGTTCTAGCACCGCATGACCCGGAGGAAGTAAATATTATAAATAAATTCTCGGAACCCAGTGCGGAATACCCACTGGGTACAGATCAGCTTGGGCGTTGTGAATTGTCCCGGCTTTTATTCGGCGCACGGTATTCGATTGGTATGAGCCTGCCAACTATACTTATTTTGTCTGTTATAGGATTGTTGCTGGGCAGCTTGAGCGCATGCGCTGGTAAATGGGTAGACCGTATTTTAATTGTGTTATGCGATATTTTTATCGCTCTTCCTGCGCTGCTTATAGCCGCTGCTATTATCGGGATTCTTGGAGATGGTTTACAGAATATTGTTGTCGCCATAATTGTGGCCATGTGGGCATGGTTTACCCGCGTCGTTCGCTCCTATGCAGTGGTAGAGATGGGGAGGGATTATATCATTGCATCTCGTATTGCTGGATGTAGTATGCTTCAAATCGTATTCAGGCATTTGATTCCCAATATTATTTCCCAGTTTCTTGTGTATGTGAGTACGGCTATAGCATCGGTAATTATCATGGTTTCCAGTTTTTCTTTTTTAGGGCTAGGAATGCCGTCCGGAGTGGCGGAATGGGGTGTAATGTTGAATGAAGCTCGTTCTAGTTTATATTCTCATCCAGCGCTCCTTATATATCCTGGTTTATGTATTCTGATTACCGCCGCTGGATTTAATCTGTTTGGAGAAGCACTACGGGATATGCTGGAACCTAAGGAGGTACAATGATTTGCTTTTAACAATAGATAATCTTTACATTACATTAAAAAAAACCGGTGAAACGTTGCTGAGAAATATAAGCTTTTCGCTGCAAAAGGGAAATTCCCTTGTTGTATTGGGTCAGTCGGGATCGGGGAAAACCCTAACATGCAAAACGATTACAGGCATTTTAAACCAGCGCATTTTTTGCCCCTCTGGAAAAGTTGTTTTTGACGGACACGAACTATTGCCTATGCCGCGAAAGCCGAAAAAGAATATATATGGAGCCCAAATTGCCCTGATTCCACAAAATCCAATGACTGCACTCAATCCATCAGTACGGGTTGGTCGTCAAATGGCAGAGACGTTGTGTCTGCATACAGGCTTTAAGGGTAAAGAGGTATATGCAAGGTTGGAAAGAGCTCTTCAGGAAGCAGGTCTTAATCGTGCGGGAGAAGTGATGAAGAGCTATCCGCATATGCTTTCAGGCGGAATGCTTCAGCGTGTACTGATTGCTATGGCGTTGATGGTGGGTGCGAAACTGATTGTAGCAGACGAGCCGACCACGGCGTTGGACGCAGAAAATAGTAAAGCAACGGTGGATAGTATGCGCCGTTTACGTGAGTGTGGTGCGGCTATTTTGCTGGTTACGCATGATTTTAGCGTAGCGTCGCGTATGGGAGGAGAGGTGATGGTTATGAAAAACGGGCAGATGGTAGAAAAGGGGGATGTTCACGAAGTGCTGACTGCACCAAAGCATCCCTATACTTGCGCATTGATTGAGGCTTCCAGACTTTCCGCAACGGATGCTAAAAGGAGCGATCTTGTATGTTAGAAGCAAAAGCACTGCATAAGAATTTTAGTGTAAAAGGTGAAAATAGAGTAAAGAAAACAATTCGTGCCGTAGATGGAGTTGATATTGTTTTAAAAGACAGGGGAACATATGCGCTTGTTGGTGAAAGTGGTTCGGGTAAAAGCACTCTTTCAAGATTGTTCATGGGGTTGATTCCGCCGACCTCTGGCGATGTGCTTCTGGATGGAGAAAGCTTGTTTTCCATGTATGGGAAACAAGCAAAACAACGATTTACGCGGATGCAGATGGTATTGCAGGACGGGAAAAGCGCATTGGATCCTCAGTTTACCGTCTATGATAGTATTGCAGAGCCTATTCGAAACTTACTTAATGTTTCTCGTCAACGTGAGATAAAAATAATTGAAGAATTGATGATTCAAATGGATTTATCTCCTGAATTGCTGTGTCGCCGGGCTCATGAGCTTTCAGGTGGACAGCAGAAGCGTGTTTGCATCGCACGGGCTATTGTCGTATCACCGCAGATCTTGATATTTGACGAAGCGATGAGCGGTCTCGATGTTATCGTGCGAAAAAGCATTCTGAAACTGTTGAAAAGGCTACAGGCGGAGCACGGATACATTTATCTGTTTATTACTCATGATATTGACGTGGCTTTATATATTGCTGAAAATATCATGGTCATGAAGAATGGGAAAATTGTGGAAAGTGTACGTTATGCAGGGGACACTGGCTGCTTTAGACATCCCTATTCTCAGTTGCTGCTGGAATCGTTGCTTCCAGAAACCAACATAAATTTAAATGTTACTGCTTTTTAGCGTGAAAATAAATTAACGAATAAATTAAATGGGGGAAATATTTTATGAAACTGAAACGAATACTCTATGCGGCTATTGCCGGTATATTCTGTCTGAGTTTGGCTGCCTGTGGTAACGCGGCGCAAACTTCGTCAGAATCCGGCAATACACCAGCGGAAGATACGATGATTACTTTATCAGAGAGTTGGGAGTTTTCCACTGGATTCTATCCTATCATTACGTCGGCAAATTCTAACAATTTGGGTTTTACATATTGGAGTCGAAATTTCTACAATACTCTAGTGTGCTATGACGAGAACGGTGATATCCAGGGGGAATTGGCTAAAGATTGGAATGTAAGCGAAGACGGTTTGACTTATACTTTCGCTTTGCGAGGCGGAGTGAAGTTTTCTGATGGAACGGAGTTAACGGCTTCGGCTGTTAAGACAAGTATCGAAGAGGCCATCAAAAACCTTGGACAATTTAATGGCTCTTATGGAAAGCTTACCTCCATCATTGCTTCGATGGAAGCTCCAGATGACCAAACATTTGTTATGACATTAACTCAGCCATATTATGGCGCGCTTAATGACTTGGCCATGTGCAATCCTTTAGGAATTGTGGCGCCAACAGCTTTTGATGGAGAAGAAACTCCTTACGAGCTCTGTGAGAATCAAACGATGGGGACGGGGCCATATATGTTTTCAGGAGATTTTGACGGTAACACTTATACTTTTGTTCGTAATCCCTATTATTGGGGAGAAATGCCGGAAGTTGATAGTTTTAAGATTAAGGTTATTGAGGATAACGATGCAAAAGTGTTGGCTCTGCGAAACGGCGAGATTGATGCGGTTACTGGCACATCTCGTTTAAGTTATGATGCTTATAACGAGCTTTCCAGCGATAGTCTTTTTGAAACTGTTGTAAATGATAAAGAAACAATGACCCGCTATCTTGGGTTGAATCTCTCTAAAGCACCGTTTAATGATGTGCGCGTACGCCGTGCGATTGCTCATGCGCTTGATCAAGATACCATTTGCGCAGCTGTTTTTCAGGGCATCGAGCAACCGGCGGAGACATTGTTTAATGCCGATAAGCCGTATTGCGATGTTGAACAGACGACATATCAATTTGATCTTGACAAGGCCAAATCATTAATGGACGAAGCTGGATGGATTGATAGCGATGGCGATGGTGTTCGTGAGAAGGATGGACAGAAGCTGGAGTTTTCACTCACCTACTATACACAAATTGGCAGCTTAGATGACGCAATGCTTGTTATTGCAAATCAATTGGCTGAGATTGGTTTTCAAATCACACCTAAGGGAACAGACATGATGTCGTGGTTTGGTGTCATTAAATCCGGGGATTATGGAATAACCGCGTATCAGACCTATGGCGGGGCTTATGATCCAAGTACTGTTATGAGCAACATGAATCCTGATGACGGGTCAGATCCAGTTGCCGCTCAGGTTGCTTCTGCGCTGGAGGGAGGTAACGCGTTAATTCTTGAATTGGACAGTACCATTGATTTAGCACGTGTACAGGAGATATATTCAGAGATGCTAGGGACGATTGCTGATCAGGCTTTGATGATTCCCATATCCTATACTCGGGAGTTTGCTGCTTGGAAAAGCGGTAAAATAATGGAATATGATTTTTATCCTGACAGCCAGTACGTTTATGTTGCAGGCATACATATTAACGCAAGTTAAAAATAAATAATTATGTTGGCTGACCCGGTTGTTGAACAATCTAACTGCTGGGTTGCCTACATATTAATTGCATTTGTAAGGTACATGGTTATATATTCATTCTGTATAGTCGAATATATAAAGTTAAATTAATACTTGCAAAAGCATTATAATGAAGGTTATAATAAATACCAACGGTATTTATTAGAGGTTTGGAGAACAGATGCAGGTAAAAAAAGAGGATATAAAAGAAAAAATTATAAATTCTGCACGCAGAGAATTCCTGGAACACGGTTATACGAACGCTTCGTTGCGCATCATAGCCGAAAAAGCGGGATTAACTAAAGGCGCTGTCTATTCGTATTATAAGAATAAAGATGCTCTTTTTTGCGAGCTTACGGCTACAGCTGTCATGATTATTGAAAATGAATTTGAAATTGATTATTACGACTATACCTCTATAACGAATGAAGCTTTTCCAGACTCGTTTGAATCAAGCATTAAGGGTTTTCGAAAATATGTGCATGCAGTTTTGGATAATTACGAGAGTTTTAAGTTGCTTTTGTTTTGCGCTGCAGGATCCACTTTGCACAACTATAAGGAGAGAATTATTCAACTATATGCACAAAATTTTCATAGATTTCTCTCTCTTTTTACGAAGACGAAAAAAATCATTATTAGTGAAATGTTTATTCACACTCTTGCCGCAACCTATGTCAGCTTTTTGGAGGAACTAGTTTTGCATGAGCCCAATATTGCTGAAGCTGATGATTATGCTATACAAATGGCTGTTTTTGTTCATTCGGGTATTGAGAAATTATATTTGCATCAGATAAGGTGAGCAAAAATTTTTTTCGTTATATAGTTAGCTCTTGCTAACTGAAAGTCAAAAAAGATGATAACAACTTAACTGTTTATTAATACGTTGGGTTAAAAAGCAGTTGAGAAAAAAATAAACAACAAAACATATATAGGAGGTTAATATAATGCCAAAAACCAAGAAGAAATCCGTATTAAATAGGTTCAAACCTTATATGGGCAAGAAGAAAGCACTTATACCCTTATCGCTTGTATTGTCGGGGCTTTCTGCTGTATTGAATATAGTACCTTTTGTGCTAGTGTGGTACATTACGCGTGATATATTATCAGCCCCACAAGCGATTGACATATCAAATATCGGCACTTATGCATGGCTGGCCTTCGCCAGCGCAATAGCAGGCGTAGTCGTTTATTTCGGCGCGTTGACCAGTTCGCATCTGGCGGCTTTCCGCGTGGAGGTAGGGTTGCAAAAAGTGGGTATGCAGAAAATCATGTCGATGCCACTTGGGTTTTTTGATCAGTATTCAAGCGGCAAAGTGCGAAAAATCGTCAACGACGGAGCGGGAACGACTCATTCGTTTTTAGCTCATCAGTTGCCCGACATGGCCGGCACTATTGTTTCGCCTATTATTCTGATTTTATTAATTTTTATCGTTGATTGGCAAATGGGGCTTGCTTCTCTTGTTCCGATTATTTTGGGCTTTATCACTATGAAGTTTATGACAAGCGCTAAAGGCGAAAAGTTTCAGAAAATGTATTTTGATTCTTTGGAAGAAATGAGTTCTGAATCGGTGGAATATGTACGCGGTATTCCAGTCGTTAAAACATTTGGTCAGTCGATATTCTCTTTTAAGCGATTTTATAACAGCATCATCAGGTATAAAGAGATGGTGTACGCATTTACATTGCTCTGGCGTAAGCCGATGTCGTTTTACACAATCATTATGCAGTCGGCTGTATTTTTTCTGATACCCATGGCGATACTTTTGATTGGAAATGGCGCAAACCTCGTCCTTGTACTTTCAAACTTCATATTTTATCTTCTGATATCTCCGATCTTTACGATGCTATTAATGAGGTCAATGCATTTTCAGCGAAACAGCATGATTGCGGAGCAGGCAATTGACCGGCTGGATAATCTTCTTAACTATCCTACAATGAGCTACAGCAATAGTTCGAGGAATATAGAAAGCCATACTCTGGAATTTAAGAATGTCGCTTTTTCATATCAAGGTGCTGACAAACGGGCGGTCGATGGAATTAGTTTTAAGTTAAACGAAGGCGAGACCATTGCGCTTGTTGGGGCGTCAGGAGGCGGGAAGACTACGATTGCGCGGCTGGCCGCTCGCTTTTGGGATGCGAACGAAGGGGAAGTTCTAGTTGGCGGAGTTAACGTGAAGGAAATATCCAAAAAAGAGCTGATGGACAACATCTCATTTGTTTTTCAAAACACGAGGCTTTTTAAGGGTTCGCTGAGAGAGAATATTGTCTTTGGCAAGGAAAATGTTACGGATAAAGAGGTGAAAAGAGCAGTTGATTCTTCGCAGTCTCGAGAAATTATCGAAGGTTTGGCGGATGGACTGGATACAGTTATCGGCTCTAAAGGAACGTATCTTTCGGGAGGAGAGCAGCAGCGGATTGCACTTGCTCGCGCCATTGTTAAAAATGCGCCAATTGTACTTTTGGATGAGGCTACGGCCTTTGCGGATCCTGAAAACGAGCATCTCATTCAAAAGGCCTTGAAGGAACTGAGCCACGGCAAAACTACATTGATGATAGCTCATCGCCTGACTAGCGTACAGGATGTCGATAGGATCCTCGTGATTGAAAATGGACGTATTGCAGAAGAAGGGACTCACCAAGCGCTGTTGAGTAAAGGCGGTCTGTATAGAACTATGTGGGACGAATATCAACAATCCGTTGCATGGAAAGTCGGCGTATAAAACGCAGCAGAGAAAGGAGTTCAATATGCGTAAATATTTTCAAAATAAATTTGCGATGTCTGAAAAAGGGGCGAAGAACCTCATCGTTTCAATAATTTGGTCGGCAATTATGGATATTAGCTTTATGATTCCGGTTATCTTTGGTTTTCAATTTTTAGATCAACACTTAAACACGCTCTTAAACGCGTCAAACAATCCGGAAATTAGCATTTTATATTATGTGATTATGGCTGTGGTTGCCTTATTGGTTATGTTTGTGATTGCCTATTTCCAGTACGATTCTACTTATACTAGGATTTATGAGGAAAGCGCACGTAGGCGTATTAGCCTTGCTGAAACACTTAGGAAGCTACCTCTCGCGTTCTTTGGTAAAAAGGATATTGCCGACTTAAGCTCGACAATCATGGAGGACGCTACGCAAATAGAGCAGCAATTTTCCCATGCAGTTCCTCAAATTTTTGCGGCAGCAGTGACGATAGTTATTATGGGCATTATTATGTTTATTTATAACTGGAAGATGTCTCTTGCTGTATTCTGGGTTATTCCAGTTGCGATTTTCATTTTTTATCTATCGAGAAAGCTTCAAAGTAAAATGCATACAGAGCTTTATTATGTCAAGCGGGATGTTTCGGATAATATCCAGGAGGGGCTGGACTCTGTCCACGAAATCAAGTCTTATAATCGTGAAGAAGATTATTTTAATACACTAAATACAAAGTTAGAAAATTACGAGAAGTTTTTGATAAAAGGAGAGCTGTTGGTTGGTTCGTTAATTAACGTTTCCTATGTAATTTTGAAGCTTGGACTCCCCAGCGTAATACTGGCTGGTGCGTACCTTTTAGCAAACGGTTCAGTTAGTATATTTGCTTATCTTGTTTTCTTAGTTGTGACGGCGCGAATCTATAACCCGATTATGGAGGTCTTGGATAATTTGGCTCTTCTGTTGTTCTTGAACGTACGCATAAAACGTATGAAAGAGATGGATGCAATGCCAAGACAGGAAGGGAAATGCGAGTTCTATCCCCAAAATTACGACATTGAGTTTAACAACGTAGATTTCTCATATTTAGAGGGAGTTCAGACACTAGAAGGTGTAAGCTTTACCGCAAAGCAGGGTGAAGTGACTGCGCTTGTAGGCCCTTCGGGTGGAGGAAAGAGTACGGTAGCAAAGTTGTCCGCGCGCTTTTGGGATATCAACAACGGCGTCATTACTCTGGGAGGAGAGGATATCTCGCGAATTGATCCTGAAACCCTGCTGAATTATTATTCCATTGTGTTTCAAGACGTGACGCTGTTTAATTCGAGTGTAATGGATAATATTCGACTGGGAAAGAAAGGTGCATCGGATGAAGAGGTTATTCGAGCGGCACGATTGGCGCAATGCGATGAATTCATTCAAAAGCTACCTCAAGGATACGACACTTTAATTGGTGAGAATGGGGAAAAGATGTCAGGAGGTGAACGGCAGCGTATATCAATTGCTAGAGCCATGTTGAAGGATGCGCCAATTATTTTGCTTGATGAAGCGACGGCTTCTCTTGATGCAGAAAATGAGAGCAAGATCCAAAGCGCTCTAAGTGAGCTAATCAAGAACAAGACGGTTTTGATTATTGCTCATCGTATGAGAACTGTATCTGGCGCAGATAAGATTGTTGTGATTAAGGACGGCGCGATAGCAGAGATGGGTACACCATTGGAATTAAAGGAAAAACAGGCACTTTTTTCATCTATGTTAAAAACACAGTATCAAAGCAATTAATGCAATTTAGGCTTTTTATTACTTTAAACCCCATAACCTGTATGGTTATGGGGTTTTATATTTTTTGCAGGTAACTTTAAGGCCTCAGAAATGCAAAAAAGTTTAGATTTTTTTGGAAAGATATTCGCGCAGTTTTATTATTTAACGTTTATTACGTAGCGCTTTTATCGGCGCATATTGAAAGGAGGTAATCTTGTTAAAGTATGGTTGTTGACATATCGAATTATTCTTACTACTATGTATTAGAATAATGCTATTTATAAAATTGGCATTATATATTAGATCCATAACATGGGAGGAATGTTTATAATGGATTTTTTTCACACAAGTAGTATTTGGCTATACTTGTTTATATTTTTTGGCAAGATTATTGAGGTTGCTGTTTCCACAATAAGGATTGTGTTAATAAATAGAGGAGAAAGAGCAAAAGGGGCATCTATTGCTGTGATTGAAATGCTGCTATGGTTGTTGATAACAGGAACGGTATTGAGCGGTTTTCAGACTGATATTATTAGAGTGGTTATTTTTGCAATTGCCTTTGCTGCAGGAAACTATGTTGGTTCTTGGATGGAAGATAAATTGGCGTTTGGACTGTGTTCTATTCAAGTAATAGTACCTGAGTGCAACACAAGCCATGAGCTTGCAGGTATTCTAAGGAAGAATAATTTTGCTGTTACCACCGTTAAAGGAAAGGGAAAAGATGGTGATCGCGATATTATGTATTTGCATATTAAACGCAAACGCATTTCTCAAGCAACGGAGATTATTAAAGCAAATCTAGAAAATGCGGTCATAGTTGTAAATAACTCTAAGATTCTTCATGGTGGGTTTATTAGAAAATAAAAGATAATATGTTTAAATATTGGATATTAACGTTAAAGCAAATAGGAATGTTTTTGAGGATTAAAAAACCGCCTAAGTGGCGGTTTTTATTTTAACTTTTATAAGTTAAGAGGAAGCTATTTATGGCTATGATAAAATGTTTTGAGTTCTTCTTTGATCTTATTATCAAGATTATGCCAGCGTATACCTTGAATCGCACCTTCCAAAGCCGAGAGACGCATCAGACAAGCCGACGGATCGATTGCCTTGATACGTAGCCATGCTTCGCGGCTACCGACTTTTTTAAGTTCTTCTGGTGTTGTTATGTCGACTTTAGCAAGCTGATCATCTAGTTTGGGACCGATGTTAGCTAATTTGGTCATTTCACTCATTGATTCTCTCCCATTCTGCTTGCTTGAATCCAACTAAAACAAAGTCGTCTTTAACTAGAATTGGACGTTTAACCAGCATACCATCGGTAGCTAGCAAATTGAGCTGTTCCTCTTCGCTCATGGATGGCAACTTATCTTTTAATTCAAGTGACCTGTATAAAAGACCGCTTGTGTTGAAGAAACGTTTAAGAGGTAGCCCACTTTTCATATACCATGTCTTTAATTCGTCATAACTTGGGTTATCTGTTTTGATGTCCCTGAAGTCATAGGAAAATTTATTGTCATTTAGCCACCTTTGCGCTTTTTGGCAGGTGGTGCATTTAGGATAGCAGATAAACAACATTGTGATATCCTCCTGTGTAAACCTAATAACAGTATAGCATATTTTGGTTTTTTATAGTCACCGTTGCTGTTGCATTTTTTGTAGTTGGTGATATTTTTGCAACTTAATTAATGTGTATAGCTTATGTTGTAGTATACTATTTACGGATAAAATATTTACGGTAATATCGTGGTGTAATATAAATTTTCAATGAGGAGTTGAACGATGGATAATAATAAGATGAAAAGGATCGATAATCCTAAACGATTGCAAGATTATAATATTGAAAAGATAATAAATCTACTAAAGATAAGATCAGACGAAGTAGTGCTAGATGTTGGAGCAGGAACGGGCGTTTTTTCCTTGGCATTAGCAAAGGAATTATCATCTGGAATGCTTATAGCTTTAGAAATTCAATCAGAATTAATAGATATCATTAATGAAAAAATTGATACCAACAAAATCAGTAATATTAAACCAGTTCTAGCAGACGACTTTAGCATAAAAGAGAGCAGCGTAGATAAGGTGTTTGTTTGTGCCGTTTTGCATGAGATTGAAAACAAGATAGATTTCCTTAGTCAGTATAAAAACGCCCTAAAAGAAGACGGAAAAATTTTTGTTGTTGAATTTTCCAGTGGTAAAAGAGCAGTTGAAGACGAGAATAATCCTAATAGGACGTTCATGCCGGTTGAAGATACGGTAAATGTTTTAGAAGAAAGCGGGTTTCGTAATATAACAAAAGAGTATTTAAGTGAAATAGTTTACATGGTGATTGGTGATAAGAGTTAAAAAGGTGATTATATAACAGATAAAAACTAATTGAATAACGCGTAGTTTTTATTACAAGGTACACTTTATTATATTGCAATACAAAATACACTAATATATAATGTTTGGTGCAGCGTGGGTATAGCTATGCTTGTATGATGGTGTATGGGAGGATGGCAGGACGATGTCAATGTATATTATTTTGGTTGTTTTTATTGCATGCTTGATTGGGATATCATGGTATAGCTTAAAAAAAGTTAAGACAGTTGATGACTTCTTTTTAGGCGATAGAAACATAGGACCTTTTATGAGTGCGTTTGCTTATGCAACCACTTATTTTTCTGCAGTTATTTTTATTGGATATGCTGGAAAAATTGGATGGGGATTTGGTATTTCAGCCGTTTTGATAGGAATAGGCAATGCCCTAATCGGAAACTATGCGGCTTGGAAGGTATTAGCAAAACGTACACGTAGCATGACGAAGAAACTTAACGCGTCTACGATGCCAGCTTTCTTTGAAAAACGCTACAATAGTAAAGGTTTAAAGATTGTATCAGCAATAATAATTTTTGTATTTTTAACTCCATATTGTGCATCGGTTTATCAGGGATTAAGCTATTTGTTTCAGTCGGCGTTCGGAATCCCATTTATATACTGCATAATAGGTATGGCTGTATTAACTGGAGGGTATTTGTTAATCGGTGGATATGTGGCTACAGCTATGACCGACACATTTCAAGGAATAATAATGCTATTTGGTGTGGTTGTATTAGTAGTAGCTGTCATATCAAATGCTGCAGTTGGCGGATTTACAGATGGATTAAATGCACTAGCAAAGATGGATCCCGCACTTGTCTCGATTACAGGTGGTGCAAAATGGTTAGACTTAGTAGCGCTTATTGTATTAACGAGCTTTGGTGTATGGGGATTACCACAAATGGTGCACAAGTTCTACGCGATTAAAGACGAACGTTCAATTAAAATAGCGACAAGATTATCTACCGTATTTTGTTTGATGATTGGTGGAGGCGCATATTTATCTGGCGCTTTTGGACGTTTGTTCTTAAATAATCAGTTGCCGATAGATCCAACAACTGGAGCTGGCAATCCTGATATGGTAATGCCACAGGTAATAAACACTGCGTTGCCTGAGATATTGGTTGGATTGATTGTAATCCTTGTATTATCGGCGTCAATGTCTACCTTATCGTCATTGGTGTTGGTGTCCTCGTCAGCCATTTCGATGGATCTTGTAAAAGGACGTCTTTGTCCTGATATGGAAAACAAGAAGGTCATGCTGCTTATGAGAATAATGTGCGTTGTTTTCATAATAATTTCGGTTTTGATTGCAACAAATAAGATAAATGCTATAGTAACATTGATGTCTTTTTCATGGGGAGCACTTGCTGGCAGCTTCTTAGCCCCGTATTTATTCGGGCTGTATTGGAAGGGGACAACCAAAATGGGCGCCTGGGCAGGAGTATTGTCTGGCGTAACAATAACGGTTGTGCTGGCTCTTACAACTTCTCTTGGCGCTCCAATGATCGGTATGATTGCGATGATCGCAAACGTAATCATCGTGCCTTTGGTAAGCTTAGTTACACCTAAGTTTGACAAGGAACATTTAGATTATATTTTTAATAAGGAACAAGAGGCTGCTCAAGAAGCAACAATCGCATAACAAGATTAAAATAAGAGGCACCTAATAGGTGCCTTTTTTGTATGCTTATTTAGGCATTATACTGACCAAACGCGCATAAGTAATTATGATAACATGCGTGATTTGGAGGGATAGTTTTGCCTAAAACGAGATATATTCAAAGAAGACGTAAAAAGAAATTTAAAGGAAATGCTAAAGTAATCATAAGGGTGATTATTGCTATAGTTTTAATCGCTACCATAATATTATACATAACTAATAAGGATCAAGATTCAACGCAAAGTCAGCCTGACCCAAAGGGGACTTTTCAGCCAATAGGGGTTCCTGTTCAGGTGTATAATCATACAACAGATCAAACAGTTGAGATGGATCTTGAGATGTATGTATATAATGTTTTAAGTGCTGAGATGCCTGCGGGTTTCTCTCTTGAAGCATTAAAAGCTCAGGCTGTTGCCGCAAGAACACTCGTGGCATACAAGATGGATGGACATAAGTGCGGGCGGGGAGATGGAGCGGTTGTTTGTACCGATTTTGCGCATTGTCAAGCTTATGACGATGAGGATGGTCAGAGGAAAAAATGGGGAGATAGTTATGAGGAATATTCGTCCAAGCTATGGAAAGCAGTAAACGCAACACGCGGACAGATAATATGCTACGATGGGCAGCCGATACAAGTATTTTATCATTCTTCTGCTGGTGAAAAGACAGAGGACGTTCAAAACGTATTTTCTCAGGCTTTGCCGTATTTACAAAGTGTGGATAGCGAAGAGGTACAGACGTCAAGTGCAGCATATAGTGATAGTGTAACGTTAACTAATAGAGAGTTTGTCACTGCAATAAACAAGTTAGCACAAAAGCAAGTTATTACCGAAGATGACTTGAGCAGCCAAATAAGAGTAGTTTCTAGGTTTGAATCGGGCAGGGTAAATCAAATAAAAATGGGAGACGTTTTATTTACCGGGATACAAACGAGAACTGCACTGGGGCTTAGGTCCACTAACTTTACCATGAGTTTTTCAAATGATACGGTAACGATAAACACGTTAGGATATGGGCATGGTGTGGGTATGAGTCAGTATGGAGCAAATGAAATGGCTAAGGAAGGAAAAACCTATTTGGAAATTTTAACGCATTATTATACTGGGGTAAGTGTTGAAACTGCATTTAATTGACAAAAAAATTGTGTAATAACGTATTATTTGCCATTAAGTGGGAAACCTCTTTTATAGAGGTGATATGATGCGGTTTGAAGAAATCAACAAAAATATGAATAAAAGATCTAGCAGAAGGTTTAAAAAGTTTCCTAGCGGACAAGGCATTTACATTGCAATTTTGATTTGTCTTGGCGTAGTTGGCGCTACTACTTTCTTCACTCTAAACGCAGGTGGTCAAGACCAGACGCCATCGGCAACTGAGCAGATTGATACCCAAGCACAGTATATTCCTGGTGGTGGCTTGGACGAGCAGGTGGGAGATAGCATTACTCCACAAATTTCAACCTCGCCAAGCGCTACTACGACACCTAGTCAGAGTGCGACAACAACGCAGCAGACTATTACGCTTACTGTTCCTGTACAAGGTGACATTGTGGTTGATTATCATGTAGATGAACTTGTATATTCAAAGACATTAAAAGAATGGGGAACTCACAAAGGTATTGATATTGCTGCAAAAACTGGCACAGAAGTTAAAGCCGCACTGGGCGGTAAAGTTGAAAAGGTAGAAGAAGATGCTCAACTTGGATTCATTGTTGTAATAGCACATGCAAACTCGCAAAAAACTGTATATGCTAACCTTGAAAGTTTACCAGAATTAAAAGTTGGAGATACGGTTAAGGCTGGCGGCGTTATCGGAAAAGTTGGCACCAGTGCTATCAGCGAGTCCGAAGAAACAGCCCATTTGCATTTTGAATATTGGCAGGGCAAAAATTCGGTAGATCCAAAAGACTATATTAAGGGTATCAAATCTGCTGAATAGCAAAAAATACTCAATCGACTTAATAATATATTAATTGACATTACTTATTAAGCGATATATAATGTGAGCCGAAACTAACATTATATATCGTTTTTTTGTGTACCAAAATCTGAGAGGGTTGGTCTATAAATGATTGGATTGGACAAGATGCTTCCTGGACAAGAAGGGAAAGTAATAAAAGTCGAAGGTCAGGGTGTACTTAGGAGACGTTTATTGGATATGGGTTTAACCCCAGGAACTACAGTAAATGTTCATAATGTAGCACCACTGGGTGATCCTATGGAGATTCGATTGCGTGGATATGAGTTAAGCATACGTAAGGAAGATGCAAAAGGCATAATAATTGAATGCGAAAGCGAGAAGAAGGTTAAGGATGCCCAGAGTATTCGAGGAAATCAGGAAAAGTAAAGAAAAGGTTTTTGCCTTAGTAGGGAACCAAAACAGCGGAAAAACAACGCTTTTTAACCATCTAACGGGAAGTCGTCAACGCGTTGGCAACTGGCCTGGTGTTACTGTAGACAAAAAGGAAGGTTATGTAAAAGGCAAGGATAACTTTTTATTGATTGATTTGCCAGGGATATATTCAATTTCTCCATATACAATGGAAGAAGTGGTATCTAGAGATTTTATAATAGATAATAGGCCGGATGCTTTAATCAACGTTGTAGATGCAACCAATTTAGAAAGAAGTCTTTATTTGACGTTGCAGTTAGCTGAGCTCGGAGTTCCTATGGTAATTGCGCTAAACATGATGGACGAAGTGCGCGCAAATGGAGATAAAATCGATTTACTAAGGATGGAGAACGAGCTTGGTATTCCTATAGTACCTATTTCGGCGAACAAAAAAGAGGGAATAGGCAAGCTGATAAGTAAAGCTGAAGAGGTAGCGAAGAATAAGCAGTTACCTCCTGAGCATGATATATGTACTGGAAACGTGCACAAGGCGTTGCATGTGATTGCACATTTGATCGAGGATAAAGCAAAGGACAGGGGATATCCTGTCAGATATACCGCTACAAAGCTCGTTGAAGGTGATGCGCTTGTGAAAAAAGCGGTGGGCATTGACGAGGACGATTACGAGCTGATCGAAAGAATAGTTCGTAAGATGGAAAAAGATGCTGGAGAAGACCGCGAAGCCATGCTGGCTGATACGAGATACTGTTTTATCACAGACATAGTATCCAGAACGGTTAAAAGAGGCAGGGATAAAAACACGCCTTCAAGGACGCAAAAAATAGATAGGGTGCTAACACACCGTTTTTTTGCATATCCTTTATTCTTATTAATAATGTTTTTGGTGTTTGAGATTACGTTTGGGTTTATCGGATCAACATTAAGAGATGCATTTGCTTGGCTATTAGATGCTGTTGTTGGATTGATATCGAACGCGCTTGTAAGCGTTGGTGCATCCGATTGGGTGATGGGACTGGTAGTGGATGGCGTTTTGGCTGGGATCAGCACAGTTTTATCATTTTTGCCGGTAATAATTTTGTTATTTCTATGTTTATCTATACTTGAAGATAGTGGATATATGGCACGAGCAGCGTATATGATGGATAAGCCGTTAAGGAAGATCGGTTTATCAGGTAAATCGTTTATTCCAATGATAATAGGGTTTGGGTGTAGTGTCCCTGCTATTATGGCGGCGAGGACTCTAGATAACCAAAGGGATAGACGACTGACAATAATACTTACACCTTTCATGTCGTGCGGTGCAAAAGTACTGATTTATGCCGTGTTTACAGCTGCGTTATTTAAAGACAACCAGGCGCTTGTTATGATGTCGATATATCTTTTAGGAATAGTAGTAGCTATTATAAGCGGGATCATATTAAAGAAAACTGCGTTTAAGGGTGCATCATCACCTTTCGTTATGGAATTTCCTACTTATCGTCTTCCGAGGATATCTAATGTTTTGCTGCACATGTGGGAAAAGGCAAAAGGATTTGTAAAAAAAGCTTTTACCGTTATTTTAGTTGCAAGCGTGGTAATTTGGTTTTTACAGTCGTTTAACTTCTCGTTTGCAATGGTATCAGATAGTAGTCAATCAATTTTAGCTACATTAGGTATTTGGATAGCTCCGATATTCATTCCGCTTGGGTTCGGCACATGGCAGACTACGACAGCATTAATAACGGGTTTTTCCGCAAAAGAAGTGGTAATCAGTACAATGGCGGTATTGTATGCAGCCGAAGCAGGCATGCTAAGTGCAGTGTTGTCTAACGTGTTTACTCCGCTTAGTGCGTTTGCATTCATGGCGTTTACTGCGTTATATTTACCTTGCGTAGCTACGTTTGCAGCCATGCGTAGAGAGATGGGTTCGATGAAGTGGGCGCTATTTGCGGCCGGATTTCAAACATTATGTGCATGGGTCGTTGCGTTTTTGATATACCAAGGAGGAATGCTCTTAGGGTTATAGTCAGGAGATAATATGAAAATAGTTGATGTTATTATTGTTGGAGTTGTGCTGTTTGCGGTTGCATTAGTGGTCATTCGGGGGATAATAAATAGGAGAAATGGAAAGACAAATAGCTGTAGCGGATGTCCATTTGCTCAAGACTGTACTGACACGGCAAAGACGTGTGCAAAAAAGGATAAAAAGGAAGAAAACGGAGGATAATGCTAAAAAGAGGAAAGTTAATACACATTATCCAACAAAATTTGATAAAAACATATATAAAATCACTTTTTGCTATTTATTTTTTGTTCTAAATTTGATAACATATTGCTTGATGGACAATGGCGTCCTCAAGTAAATAAGCAATAATTTATTGCCCTTTATTTGTGTACATTTTTTTTGTACATGTTTAGGGTATTTTATTTGAAGTGGGGAGATTATGAATGGAGACACAAAATGCGCGACCACAGGGGTTATATCATCCGAGTTTTGAGCATGATGCATGTGGAATTGGCGCAATTGCAAACATTAAGGGAAAGAAAAGCCATCAAATCGTGGTCGATGCTCTTGATATTCTGATAAACCTGGAGCATAGAGGTGGGATTGGTGCAGAAAGAAATACTGGTGATGGAGCTGGGATAATGATCCAAATACCACACCGTTTCTTTGTAATTGAGGCGCAAAAACATGGATTTATTCTCCCCGAGGCTGGAGAATATGCCGCTGGAATGCTGTTTTTACCGAGCGATGAAAAGCTTGCTAAAAGAGGTAAAGAACTAGTTGAACGTATCGCATCTGAAGAAGGATTTGATTTCTTGTTCTGGCGCAAGGTTCCAACGGATCCGTCTGAAATAGGTAAGGCAGCTTATGAGTGTATGCCAAGTATTTGGCAGCCAGTGCTTCGCCATAAGCAAGAGGGCTTAAAAGGGTTAGATCTTGAAAGAAAGCTTTATATTTTGAGGCGAGTAATTGAAAGATCAGCGCTTGCTGATAGCCTTCTTAGTGATGAAACATTTTATTTTTCATCGCTATCATCTAGGACTATCGTGTACAAGGGAATGCTTCTTGCTACGCAGATGAGACAATTTTATACTGACTTGAATAATGCATGGGTGGAAACAGCTATTGCTATAGTTCACTCACGTTATAGTACAAACACTTTCCCAAGCTGGGAGCGTGCTCATCCTAACCGTTATATTTCTCATAACGGCGAGATTAACACTTTGCGCGGAAACATTAATAGGTTGTATGCGCGCGAGAGTAAGCTTGAATCACCTGAGCTTGGAGATGATCTTAAGAGGCTGTTGCCTATTATTGATAAAGAAGGATCTGACTCAGCAATATTAGATAACGCGCTCGAATTTTTGCATATGTCAGGCAAAGAAATGCCAAAGGCTGTTATGATGGCAGTTCCTGAGCCATGGCTTTATAATGATAGGATTTCGCCTGAACTAAAGGCTTATCTCGAGTATAATGCAATTTTGATGGAACCATGGGACGGCCCAGCTGCAGTTATTTACTGTGACGGAAACGTTATGGGTGCTGTTCTAGATAGAAACGGTTTGAGACCTTCGCGTTATTATATAACAAAAGATGATCACGTTATTTTATCATCTGAGGTCGGCGTGCTTGATATCGATCCTGCTATAGTGCTCGAAAAGCGTCGTCTGCAACCTGGTAACATGCTGGCTGTAGATACTGCACAGGGACGGATCATCAGTAATGATGAGCTAAAAGAAAGATATGCAAACGAGCATCCGTTCAAAGAATGGATAGAGGAAGAATTGATAAAGATTGATGATCTAGAAGCTCCAGATATTGAGAACATAAAGATGGATTCTAGTGAGTTAGTGTTTAGGCAAAAGTCGGTTGGGTATTCCTACGAAGACGCAAAAGAAACTCTAACCAAGATGGCTAGCACAGGCATGGAGCCTATCGGTGCGATGGGCATCGATATACCGCTTGCTGTAATATCAGATGAACCTAAGTGTTTGTTTGACTATTTTAAAGAGTTGTTTGCACAGGTTACAAATCCACCGATTGATGCACTTCGTGAAGAGGTTGTAACTGCGACTAACGTATATTTGGGCACTGACGGCAATCTATTAGGTGATAGCCGTGAAAATGCTAGAATGATTCGTTTGGAAGGTCCTATTTTAAGCTTTGAACAGTTTGAGAAGGTCAAAAATGTTAATAAAGAAGGTTTCTCGGTCGCTACATTGCATACCGTTTTTGATAAAAACAAAGGCGAAAATGCACTTGAAGAAGCACTTGAGAGCCTATGTAATGAAGCATATGAGCAGTATAAAGCTGGTAACAACCTGCTTATTCTAAGCGATAGGTGCATGGATGAAAACTTAGTACCTATAGCTTCAGTATTAGCGTTATCGGCTATTCATCATCATTTGGTAAGGTTAGGTGTTAGGACTGCGCTTGACTTGATTGTTGAAACGGCTGAACCACGTGAACCGCATCATTTTGCAGTATTAATTGGATTTGGTGCTTCGGCAATTTATCCTTACTTAGCGTATGAGACTATCCGCGGATTATGTGATAGCGGGGCTATCGACATGGATTACGAGAAGGCTACATATAATTACGCTAAGGCTGCTCAAAAGAGTGTTATAAAGATACTTTCGAAGATGGGTATTTCGACCATACAGTCATATCAAGGTGCACAGATATTTGAGGCTGTTGGTATCAGCGATTACGTTATAGACAAGTATTTCACGAACACAGTAAGTCGTGTTGGCGGTGTTGGTCTTGCTGAATTACAAAAAGAAGCTATGCTAAAGCATGAAAAAGCTATGAAGAAACGTTCGTTAAGTCGTTTTAATCAGCTTGATTCAAGCGGTGAGCATAAGTCGAGGATGGGTAAGGAACGTCACTTGTTTAATCCAATGACTATACATACCGTTCAGCAGGCTACTAAGCTCGGCGACTATGAAATGTTTAAGAAATATTCAGCAATGATAAACGAAGAGAGTCAGGCTATAACTCTTCGTGCGTTAATGGATTTTGATTTTGATTCATGTACGTCTATTCCTATAGATGAGGTTGAGAGTGTTGACGAGATAGTAAGACGTTTTAAGACGGGAGCTATGTCGTACGGCTCGATTTCAAAGGAAGCACATCAATCGTTAGCTATTGCTATGAACAGGCTACATGGTAAGTCAAATACTGGTGAAGGCGGCGAGGATCGCGATCGCTTTAAGGTGGATGACAACGGCGATTCAAGGATGTCTGCTATAAAGCAGGTTGCATCTGGGCGATTCGGCGTTACAAGCGAATACTTGGTTAACGCAAAAGAAATTCAGATTAAGATGGCACAGGGTGCGAAACCAGGAGAAGGCGGCCAGTTACCGGCTAGCAAGGTTTATCCTTGGATTGCTGGTACACGTGGTACTACTACTGGCGTTGGTCTGATTTCACCTCCACCGCATCATGATATTTATTCAATCGAGGATTTAGCTCAGCTTATTTATGACTTAAAGAACGCTAATGACGAAGCAGGCATATCTGTTAAGCTTGTTTCTGAAGCTGGCGTTGGTACAATAGCAGCTGGCGTATCTAAGGGCGGATCAAACGTTATCTTGATTTCTGGATATGATGGTGGAACAGGAGCTTCACCTGCTAACTCAATTAAGAACGCAGGACTGCCCTGGGAGCTTGGTCTAGCTGAAACGCATCAGACGTTAAGGCGTAACAACCTGCGTGAGCGTGTACGTGTTGAAACGGACGGAAAGCTGATGACTGGTCGTGACGTAGTAATTGCTGCGATGCTAGGCGCAGACGAATATGGTTTTGCAACGACACCGCTTGTTGCACTTGGCTGTGTTATGATGCGTGTTTGTAATCTTGATACGTGTCCTGTTGGTATTGCAACACAAAACGAAGAACTTAGGAAGCGTTTTACTGGTAAGCCAGAATATGTTGTAAACTTTATGCGTTTTATCGCTCAAGAGATGCGCGAGATAATGGCACAGCTTGGGTTTAGAACAATCAATGAAATGATTGGTCGCACCGATAAGCTAAAGAAGCGTGAAGATATAAAGGGTTGGAAGGCAAAGACAGTTGATCTTGATGCTATATTAAATCCTGCTGATTTAGATAGATCAAAGGCAGTTCACTTTAAGAAGGAAGAAGAGTTTGATCATCAGTTGGATAAAGTAATTGATAGCACTCTATTCTTAAAGCATGCAAAGCCTGCGCTTGATAGAAAAGAAAAGGTAGAGTTTACGGCTGAACTTAATAACATTAACCGTACAGTAGGAACAGTGCTAGGTTCGAGGGTATCTAGAAAGTATCCATTGGGTCTTGATGATGATACCATCACCATTAACTGTCATGGCTCGGGTGGACAAAGTTTTGCTGCGTTTGTGCCTAAGGGAATCACCATGAACATTGAAGGAGATGCAAACGACTACTTTGGCAAGGGATTATCAGGCGGAAAGCTAGCGCTTTATCCTCCTAAGGAAAGCACTTTTGTACCAGAAGATAACATCGTAGTAGGAAACGTTGCATTTTATGGTGCGACTAAAGGTAAGGCGTTCATTAACGGTATTGCTGGAGAACGTTTCTGCGTACGTAACTCGGGTGTACATGCTGTTGTTGAGGGCGTGGGCGACCATGGTTGCGAGTATATGACTGGTGGCGTAGTTGTAATAATTGGACCAACTGGTATTAACTTTGCAGCCGGTATGAGTGGAGGCGTTGCATATGTCTATGGCGAAGAAGGAGACTTCGAGTCTAAGATAAACTTTGCAATGGTCAAGAAGAAGGAACTATTAGATAGTGACAAGAAGGTTGTCAAGGATATGCTGAGCGAACACGTTGAAAAAACTGGATCGCCTAAGGCAAAGAGGATCCTAGGTAACTTTGAAAACGAAATAAAGCGGTTCATTAAGATAATGCCAAATGATTATGAGACGATGCTAACCATAATCGATCAGAAGTTGGCTGAAGGTTTGAGCCAAAAAGAAGCAGAGATTCAGGCCTTTTACGAGAACCGAAAAGCAAATAAATAGGGAGTGAGGCAAAAAAATGGGTAAGCCTACCGGATTTTTAGAATATGAAAGACAAGCAGGTCCAAATGTACCTGAAAAACAAAGACTTCAAAACTGGGAAGAGTTCCATAAGCGTCTTCCAAAAGAAGAACAACAGACCCAGGGCGCTCGTTGCATGGATTGCGGTACACCGTTTTGTCAATCCAATCTCATTCTCAATGGAATGGCATCGGGTTGTCCATTAAGGAATCTTATTCCTGAGTGGAACGAGTTGGTTTTTAAGGGAAGATGGGAAGAAGCGTTTGAAAGACTAATGCTAACCAGCAACTTTCCTGAGTTTACTGGACGAGTATGTCCAGCGCTTTGTGAGTCAGCGTGTACTGCTGGACTAAATGGTGAAGCGGTTACTGTAAAAGACAACGAATGTTCTATTATAGAGAACGCATATGCAAATGGTTGGATGAAGCCTTGCATTCCTGAAGTTCGCACTGGTAAAAAGGTTGCGGTAATCGGATCTGGTCCGTCAGGGATGGCTGCTGCTGATTCTTTGAACCAGCTAGGTCATAGCGTAACGGTTTACGAGAGATTTGATCGTCCAGGTGGATTGTTGATGTATGGAATACCTAACATGAAGCTGGATAAAGCTATAATACTTCGTCGCGTTAAACTTATGGAAGAAGAAGGCGTAGTATTTAAAACTGGCGTTAATGTCGGTAAAGATATTAGCGCACAAGAAATTATGGATGGATACGATGCCGTCGTTTTAGCTTGTGGTGCATCTAAGCCTAGAGATTTAAATGTTGAAGGCAGAGATTTAGAAGGCATATATTTTGCAGTTGATTTCTTGCGCAGAAACACAAAAAGTTTGCTTGACTCAGGTCTTGAGGATGGAAATTATATTAGCGCAAAGGATAAAAACGTTATTATAATTGGTGGAGGCGATACAGGTACAGACTGTGTAGGTACATCCCTTCGTCATGGATGTAAGTCTGTTAATCAAATTGAAATCATGGGTGAATTGCCTAAGACCCGCGGAGAAAACAACCCATGGCCTCAGTACAAGCGCATTCTAAAGGTTGACTATGGTCAGCAGGAAAACATTGATTTGCATGGATGCGATCCAAGGATATACAATACCACTGTTACTAAGTTTGAAGGTAAAGATGGTAGGGTGGAAAAGGTGCATACAGTTGAGGTGAAGTGGGAAAAAGATGCAAATGGAAGGTTTGGCCCACAGCCTATTGCTGGCACTGAAAAAGTTATGGATGCGCAGCTGGTACTCTTAGCTATGGGATTTGTTGGAACTGAAGATTATGTAGCCCAAGCTTTTGGAGTTGAACTGGATGCACGTGGTAACATAAATGCAGAGTACGAGAAGCATTCAACTAGCGTAGATAAGGTGTTTGCAGCAGGCGATGTTCGCCGTGGACAGTCATTAGTAGTATGGGGTGTTGCAGAAGGAAGGAATACTGCGTTAGCGGTAGATGAATACTTAATGAACGAGTAGAATAGTTTGTTATTATTAATTAACCCTTTGTTTGGGCCAATACAAGTTTGACATATTGGCTCAAACAAGTATAATGATAGAAACTATAAAGAAAGTTGAGATGAATTAATTATGAACCCTGTAAAAAAATATGATTTATTATATGGGATAGGAATGGTATTGGGGTTTGGTGGGATTCTTTTTATTCCTCTATTGATTCTTCCTATGTTGGATAATATTTATCTTCAATTGATATCCATCGCTGTGTGGCTCTTAGCTACGTTAATGATTTTTGTTTGGCGGTTTAAAGTTGCAAAGAATAGTGAAGAAGTACAATCGATTGTAAGAAAAGAAAAAGCTGAATACTTCAAGCGTCTTGTTAAGAGATATGGTAGCGAGGAAGCAGCTTTGCGCCATATGCGCAAAGGTGCATATATGAACGATGTGGATTTTAGGACGAATGAAGAGATGAAGGCGTCTATGCTTGGCATTGAGCCAGATTTAGAAAAGGTTAAGGAACAAAAGGAAGATATGTATTTCTAATATTTGTTTTGAACCTACGCGTTTTCGCGTAGGTTCTTTTTTTAGTTATTTTATTGATGACTCAAGTATTATCTATAAAATATATATTTAAACTTAAAGACCGACGCATAAATTCTATGCGTCGGTCTTTAAGTTTTATAAATTAATTATTATATACAGGCGTTCTCGAGCGGTTTGCAATGAACCTTAGGTCTTTTCCAAGATCCTCTTCTGACATACACTACACTTATCAATATTGATCCTACGGTTGCAATTGGTACTGATAGGGCGATGCCCTGTGCGCCTAGTATGGGAGCCAAGATAATCGCAAGCGGTGCACGTAAAAATATTGAGTTTATGCAAGTGTTAATCAGGGTATACATTGTTTCACCAGCAGCTGTTGGCAATCCATTTAAGCAAATAACAATAGATGCCAGAATATAATCAAAGCTTATCACGCGTAGATAAGGCACACCCTCGGCTATTACAGAGGGATCAGTCGAAAATAGGCTGATAACGGCAACAGGGAACAATTGAACCAATATAAACAGTATGCTGGATAAGCTAAGAGAAATCAGCATGCCAATTTTCATTGTTTGGAAAGCTCTATCATATAGCCTTGCGCCAATGTTCTGACCTGCCATGGATGCAATAGATGATCCCATTGCAAGGCAGGGTAAAATGGCTATTGCATTTACCTTTGCAGCCGAGCCAACGGCGGCTGATGTAGCCACTCCTAGAGAATTTGCAACAGCGACTATTACCATAAACGACATACCTAAAACAAAGTATTGAGCGGACGACGGCCATCCTATTTTTAGCAATAATTTTAGTTTATCCATATGTACTTTAAAGTTAGGCAGCTTAAATTCAAATACAAAATCTGTATGGAATAAATAAATTATTGAAAGTATAAAGCTTATGCCTTGAGCTATTATGGTAGCATAGGCTGCTCCAGCTGTTCTCATTCCTAGTGAACCAACAAACACAAAATCAAGTATTACATTGATTATGGTTGCGACAATAACAAAGTACATAGGTCTAATAGAATCGCCCATACCTCGAAGTATTGCGCATACTACGTTGTAGCCAACAATGAAGATAACTCCGATGGCGCAAACATCTAAGTATGATTTTGCGTCGTTAAACACTTCAGGGGGTGTATTCATAATATTCAAAAACAATCCTGAAAATGCTAGCAAAATAGTTGTAATTAAGGCAGCGAAGGCTACATTCAATGTAAACATTGTGCCGATGGTGGAGGTAAGCTCGTCCTTTCTCTTTGCTCCAAGATACTGAGCAATTAAAACTGTACCGCCCACAGCCATGCCAATTATTAGGTTAGTAGTAAGGATAAAGAATTGACTACCGTTAGTGATGGCCGCTAATCCCTCTTTCCCCATGTACCATCCTGCGATGAGCATATCGATAACGCTATAAAGCGCTTGAAATAATGTTGATAATAAAAAAGGCCAAGAAAAAACAAATAATTGCTTTACTATGTTGCCTTTGGTGAAATCAGTAATACTACTTGACAACTAACTAACCTCCGAATAAAGTATTATGCAATAGAAAAACGTACTAATTTAGCATAAGTCTATATGATATTTTTGTCAAACATAAAGGCTTAGTAGCTATTAGCAACATTTTGCATAGATTTTACTAATAGAGAATAAACAATTTGTTAAATAGTATGATATAATTAAAACACTATATAAGGGGGGTTGTTAATGCAATCGAAAATTACGTCGACAAAGAAAGCACCTTGCTATTCATTAGGTGAAGAGATTGCAAATTGCATCTCGCACGGCTTGGGAGCAGCATTTTCTATTGTTGCACTTATTGTGATGATAGTTACAGCTGTACAAACTGGTGAAGCAATAAGAGTGTTTTGTGCTGCTGTATTTGGGGCGGGAATGGTAATGCTATATACCATGTCTACGCTTTATCATGCGCTTCGAGGAAAAGCTAAAGTTATTATGCGAGTATTTGATCATTGTAGTATTTATATCTTAATAGCTGCAACATACACACCGTATGCGTTAATTATGTTGCCTAAAGAGTATGGGACATGGCTTATAATTGCAATTTGGGCTTGTGCGGCGATGGGTATTACGTTAACAGCTGTCAATTTGGAGAAATTCAAAAAGTTTGGGATGTTTTGCTATATTGGAATGGGATGGTCGGTGCTTATCACTATTGAGCCTTTACTAAATTCGATTGATATTAATGGGATTATTTTAATGGTCATTGGTGGAGTGGCATATATGCTTGGATTGATATTTTACGGTATGAAAAAGTGGAAGTATATGCATTCAATTTGGCATCTGTTTGTGCTAGGGGGAACTATTGCTCATTTCTTTTCAATTTGGTTATATATATTACCTGCATAAGAAAATTATCTAAAACCGAGATGTTATCTCGGTTTTTTTATTTTGCAAAAAAAATATTACCGTCATACACCATTACTAGCCTTCATAGATTGTAATAAAGCTTGTTTACAGGGGGCGCTAAAGGTGAAAGATTATATTGAAAAGCGAACGCTTGAGATCGCGGAATATATTGTTGAGACGGGTGCTACGGTACGTGAGGCTGCTAAGGCGTATAAGGTATCAAAATCTACTGTGCATAAGGATATGTCTGAGCGATTACCTAGGGTAAATGCAAAAATGTATAAACAGGTTAAGCTTGTTTTAGAAAAGAACAAAGCCGAAAGACATATTAGAGGCGGAAATGCAACATATTTAAAGTATAAAAATGGTTATAATAAAAAAAGAAAAAAAAATAGTAATAGTTTCCTAACAATTGACAAACATTATTACCAACATTGTATTATTGTAATTAACTAGATGACTATTTTGTAATAGTGTGTCAGTTATTCAATATGTATGTATATATGAATTGAAAGGAAACGATAATATATGCGTTGGTTCGAAAGTAATGATGTTGGTATAGATTTGGGCACATCAAGTGTGCTGGTTTATGTTAAGGAAAAAGGTATTGTTCTAAGGGAGCCGTCAGTAGTTGCTATAAATAAGGTTTCTGGTAAAATGTTGGCTGTTGGCGATGAGGCTCGTAGGATGCTTGGACGTACTCCAGGAAATATTATGGCTATACGTCCATTGCAAGATGGTGTTATTTCTAACTATGATGTAACTGAAAGAATGCTAAGATATTACCTTAGGAAAGTGGTAGGCAGAAAGATTTTCTTTAAGCCACAAGCAGTAGTATGTGTTCCAAGCGGTGTTACTGAGGTTGAGCGACGCTCAGTTATTGGTGCCACACAGCAGGCAGGTGCAAGCCGTGCTCAGTGTATTAAGGAGCCAATTGCAGCTGCGATTGGAGCAGGATTAGATATTTCAGCACCAAATGGTAACATGATAATCGATATCGGTGGTGGAACAACAGATGTTGCTGTAATTTCTTTAACAAACATGGTAATCAGTGATTCAATTAAGTGTGCTGGAGATAAGTTTGATGAAGCTATTGTACGATATATGCGTAAAAAGCATAATTTGTTGATAGGTGAGAGAACAGCAGAATCTATGAAAATTGAGATAGGTTCGGCATATCCAAGGCAAGAACCGGTACACATGAACGTCACTGGAAGAAGCTTAACGGCTGGATTGCCTAGAGAGATTACTATAAGCTCTGACGAAATGATTGAAGCTTTAGAAGAACCATTACACATGATTCTCGAAGTAGTACATGCTATTTTAGAGAGAACACCTCCTGAGCTTTCGGCAGATATAGCTGAAAAACGGGATTTGCATGACGGGTGGGGGAGCATTGTTATATGGACTAGACAGGTTGTTGACTGAGCACACCAAGATACCTTGCTATGTTGCTGAAGATGCATTATCTTGTGTAGCTATTGGTACTGGTAAGGCAGTTGAAGATCCTAACTTGTATGCTTCACAAGCTGTTAGCGATTATCGCCGCGGCGACTACTACGACGAGGTTTAATATTTTTAAAATTAAGACACTCCTTTGTGAATAGAGGGAGTGTCTTTTGAGTAAATTAAATACGAGTTTTTTTGTGCAATTATTAATTGACATTAAGGAATATATTATATATAATTCATAAAGATTTATGCACATAATAAATAGATATATTTTTACGATATATCCTAGGAGAATATATTATGACAAAACGGAAAAAGATTATCAGGGTGTTATATATCACTCTGGGAGTATTGGTGCTAGCCGCATGTGGATTTGGCGCTGCAACGTATTTTGGAATGAGAAATGCTTGGGAGGACCCAGGCTCAGTTCTTTTGGCAAATCAAGAAGATGCATATGGTAAAAAAACCACTATCACAAATCTTGTATTATTAGGAACAGATAATAACGCAGAACGAGAAGGAAAGAATATGGGAGTTCGTACAGATACGATCGTTATTTGCGCTATTGATACAGAAAAGCTGACTGCAAGAGGGATTACTATACCACGTGATACGTGTTGTCAGGTAAATAAAATAACCTCTAGCGGTGAAATTATCGGTCAGCGTACACATAGGATTAACTCAGCTTATATACTCGGCGTCGATGGTAATAAAGGATCGGATTATCAAAATACTTTGGACGCACTAGAACATATTTTTGGAGACGTGATTACTTTAGATAAATATGCTGCAATTAACATGGACGGTATTGTTCCTTTGGCAAATGCGGTTGGAGGAGTGCCTATTACATTAGATTCTGATGTGCCTGGGATAGGTAGTGCGGGGCAGAAAGTTGTACTATCTGGACAAGCAGCTGAAGAATATGTAAGGATTAGAAAAGGTGCTGGATTGAATGGATCAGACCTATCAAGAGCTGAGAGACAGCAGGCATTTTTCCTTGGACTTGCTGCTAGGATAAAGGAAATGGGTGCAGTTGATGCTGTCCAGAAGTTATGGGATAGTTTAAACAAATATATTGATACCAACCTAACCATTGAAGAGATGATAGCGTTTGGTAGTTTACTAAACGATATGGAAATGGATGATATTGAGTTTGTAATGCCTGTTGGATCAACTGGAATGCTGGAGGGAATGAGTTTGTTCTTCCCGGATGAAAAACAGTTACAGAATTTGGCGCTTGATACTTGGTATAATTTGCCTGAGGGAACTCAGCTGTGGACATCGACGCCTAAAAGAACGCCGGCTAGAGTTATTGCGACGCCTAAGTACTCGTCGTATACTCAGCCACCAACAGAGAAATCGACGTCAACACCGACGGTGACACCTACACCAACGCAGAAAGTGACGGCTACGCCAACTCAGAAAGCGACTAAGGCGCCGACAGCTGCTCCAACAGCTGCTCCAACAGCTGCTCCGACAGCTGCTCCAACAGTTGCTCCAACAGTTGCTCCAACAGTTGCTCCAACAGTTGCTCCGACAGCTGCCACGACGCCATAAGATCATTAAAAAAATTGATTACGATAAACCTAAGCGCCTCCCAAAAGGGAGGCGCTTAAATATTTTATTAGGTTGATAGGGATATGATTTTCATAAGTATAATAAAAAACTTTAGACTACTATTAGCTTATATCTTATCCCACATATTGTATTTGTCTGTATTTTGAAATGCGTGGAGCATTTTATCTTTTACGCCAGGGAATTGTTTTGCTAAACTACTCACAAGTTCTTTGATATCTTGTCGTTTCGTGTTGCCGTTTGCAGGACAAGGGTTATTTATTATCGGCAAATCAAGCTTTGAAACAGTGTTAATTATGTGCTTTTCTGGAATATAAAGCATCGGGCGAATGAGAGTGATGTCAGTCCTATCCAGGTAAGACCTAGGTGAGAGTGTATAGAGCCTTCCTTCATAGAACATGCTTAGGAAAAAAGTTTCAAGAGCATCGTCCATGCTGTGTCCGAGAGCTACTTTATTGCAGCCTAATTGTTTTGCTCGCTCGTTTAACGCACCTCGTCGCATTTTAGCACATAGAGAGCAAGGGTTTTTCTCTTTTCTCACGTTAAATACGACATCTGCAATTTCGGTTTTTACAACATGGAGTTCTATATTTTGCTCTTGTGCGTATTCAATTAAAGCAGAATTATCTACAGAATCAAAACCAAGATTTAGATGAATGCCACAAAATGTAAAGGGAATTGGTGAAAAATATTTATATAGGCTCATAGCGTAAAGAAGTAAAATGCTGTCCTTACCTCCTGAAACGCCAACTGCGATGTGGTCATTCACTCCAATTAAATCGAAATCTTTGCACGCTCGTCTTATGCAACCTAGAACTTTTTTCATTTAGTAATCCCCCTTAGGTGTTTGAGAAGCAATTATCAAAAATTACTAATTATTGACGGGACTATTATATCTCTATATAATTAATTTGTTAATCAATATTTTTAGAGGCACTTGGGAGAAAACAATTAATGGTATTTGAACAAATAATATCGATAATGGGAACAGCGTGTTTGCCCGTTTTGGAGCTTAAGGCAGCGATTATTGGAGGGTTTGCGTTAGGGTTTCCTATATGGGAGACGTTTCTATTCTCGTATTTGGGATCAATTATACCTGTTCCAATAATATTAAAGTTTTCTCAACCCGTAATGGCTAAGTTGAGGCATACTAAACAATTTAGGAAGTTAATAGATTGGGTGGAAACTCGATCGCTTAAAAAAAGTAATACTATAAAAAAATATAGTTTGGTGGGGCTGTTTCTTTTTGTAGCAATTCCGCTTCCCACCACAGGTGTTTGGACAGGATCGTTGATTGCTGCGTTGGTAGGGCTAAGGTTTTGGCCATCCGTTGCTGTAATACTTTCCGGTAATTTTGTAGCAGGCATGATTATGACGGGGATGACATACGGGTTACTTTAAAGACACGAGTTGATGGTTTTAGATTAAAGGAGAACAATATGAAAAACAGATTATTTACATCCGAATCGGTTAGCGAAGGGCATCCAGATAAAGTTTGCGATCAGATTGCAGATGCAATATTAGACGAAATACTAATACAGGACAATAAAGCTAGGGTAGCTTGTGAAACTATAGTTACAACTGGTCTTATACTGGTAATGGGAGAAATTACAACTAATGGATACGTTGATATTCCTAGAATAGCCAGGGATACAGTGCGTAGCATCGGGTATACATCATCAGACGTTGGATTTGATGCGGATACTTGTGCTGTTACTACTTGTATAGATGAGCAATCACCAGATATAGCACAGGGCGTTAATTTATCTTTGGAGTCAAGGTTGGGACAAGCAGAAAATGAAACGGGTGCCGGAGATCAGGGGATGATGTTTGGATACGCCTGTAACCAGACGCCGGCATTTATGCCGATGCCTGTTGAGTTTTCACATCAGATCATGAGAAAGCATGCAAAACTTAGGAAGAACAAAGAAATAGATTATCTAAGGCCAGATGCAAAAGCGCAAGTCACTGTAGAATATGATGGAAATAAGCCTATCAGGGTAGACACAGTAGTTGTCTCTACTCAGCATTCGCCTGATGTTAGCCAAGAACAAATCGAGAAAGATGTAGTCGAAAAAATAATTAAAACAACTATACCTTCAGAACTTTTAGACGATGAAACAAGATATTTGGTGAATCCGTCGGGTAGGTTTGTGCTGGGTGGACCTCATGGTGATTCTGGATTAACAGGTAGAAAAATTATTGTTGATACATATGGTGGTTATGCTTCTCATGGTGGTGGAAGCTTTTCTGGAAAAGATCCAAGTAAGGTTGATAGAAGCGGTGCATACATGGCAAGGTTTATTGCAAAGAACCTTGTTGCAGCAGAGGTTGCAGATGAAATAGAAATACAACTTGCTTACGCTATAGGAGTGGCAAGACCAGTATCGATAAATGTAAACAGCAATGGAAGCTCAAAAATCAGTGATTCTCATATTAAGGATATTATAAGTAAAGTGTTTGATCTTCGTCCATCGGCGATTATTGAGCAACTTAATTTATTGTCGCCTATCTATGCACAAACTGCTGCATATGGTCACTTTGGACGGAATGATTTGAGTTTGCCTTGGGAAGAGCTTAATAGAGTTAACGATATTAAACGATTGTTTTAGGTGAAGCAATGCAACGATGGGAAGGCACGGTTGAAGAAATCGTATATAGAAACGATCAAAGCGGGTTCACCGTGCTTGAACTGTGTTCAGATGAAGGACATATGACTGCTGTTGGATGTATGCCACTTGCACAAGTTGGAGAACGCATTGTTGTTAATGGAAGTGAAAGAACACATAGCATTTATGGTCAACAGATTAAGGTGGACAGCTATGAAACATCAAGACCACGTTCGGTAGATGATATGGAACGTTATCTTGGGAGCGGCCTGATAAAAGGTGTTGGTAAGGCAACGGCAAAATTATTAATTGAACATTTCGGTGAAGATGCGTTTGAAGTGATTAGAAATAATTCTGAGCAGCTAACGCAGGTTAAGGGAATAAGCAAGGGGAAATCCGAACTTATTACCCAGTCGTTTATTAATCACGAGAGCATGCGCGAGGTGATGATAAAACTACAAGATTTTGATATTACAGTTAATCAAGCGTTAAAATTCTATAAGATATATGGTGAGGCGGCGGTTGAAGTATTAACCCGGAACCCATATAAATTGATTAGCGATGTTGAGGGCATCGGGTTTATCACTGCCGATAAAATAGCTATTAACATGGGGTTTGGACAAGATTCAGCGTTTAGGATTGCTGCCGGCATCAAGTATATGTTAGATTATGCCATCATTGAAGGACATACTTATCTTTTGCGAGATCATCTAATAAGGTTGTCGGTTAGGACGCTTCAGGTCGAACCCGAAAAAGTTGAGTATGAGCTAAATATTTTATTAGAAACTGGCGAACTAGAGCAAGGAGTAATCGAGGAGCAGCTTTCGGTCTTCACTCCAGCAGCTAAAAAGACTGAGCAAGATATCGCTAATAGGCTATTGGAGTTGATCAACGAAAGGTTTGTACTCGATGATTTGTCGTTAGAAGCGCGACTTTTACGTCTTGAAGAAATTGAAGACACTCGTCTTGATGAAACGCAAAGAGAAGCAGTGCTACAAGCTATGGTGGGTGGCGTTACTGTTATTACCGGGGGACCGGGGACAGGCAAGACCACTATAACGCGATTTATAATAAAACTAATGCAGGCCTTGAATATGGAAGTTGAATTATGTGCACCCACTGGCAGAGCGGCAAAGCGTATGGGCGAAGCGACCGGATTTGAAGCGCGAACTATACATCGCATGTTGGAGTATGGGCATGGCGATGAAATCGGATTTTTCCGAAACGAAAGTTATCCGCTTGAATGCGATGCAATAATAGTTGACGAGATGTCTATGGTAGATGTTTTTTTAATGCGACAGCTATTAAAGGCAGTGGATGAAGGTACTAGGCTAGTGCTGATTGGAGATGCGGATCAGTTGCCATCGGTAGGAGCAGGAAACGTTTTATCCGATATTATTCGTTCTAATAAAGTAAAAACGGTCAAACTAGAAAAAATATTTCGTCAAAGTGTGGAGTCAGATATCGTTGTTAATGCGCATAGGATAAACAACGGTAAAATGCCATTATTAGACGGACATAATGATTTTTTGTATAATGAAATACAAGACGTCAGATCTATAATGGAAAAGGTACTGGACATTGTTCAAGACAATGTTGACGAATTAGATAGTCTAAGAGATTTGCAAGTTTTATCTCCAATGAAAAAAGGAGAGCTTGGTGTAATTAATCTTAATGCAAAGCTGCAAGAGTTGCTAAATGCCCCTGATAAGAATAAAAAAGAGATTAGGGTCCGAGATATTGTAATTCGTGAAGGCGACAAAATCATGCAGACTAGAAACAACTATAAAATGGAATGGTTGACTATAGGCGGTAGTGATGAAGAAAAGGGAATAGGAATTTTTAACGGTGATATTGGTTTTGTTGAAAAGATTGATGTAAAAAACCAAACGTTAGCCGTTGTGTTTGATGCTGAAAGGCTCGCTGTTTTTGATAGAGCAGATATTGAGGATCTTGAGCTTGCGTATTGTGTATCGGTACATAAGGCGCAAGGTAGTGAGTTTGACAAGGTTGTGCTTCCGATAGCAGGAGGTGCGCCTATGCTTATGACCAGAAATCTATTGTATACAGCTCTAACTAGAGCTAGGAGCAAGTTGTATATTGTTGGCAGACGTTATAGTATTATGCAGATGGTAGAAAATGACCAGATAAAAAAAAGGTACTGTGCCTTAGCACATTATCTGAGAACGCAGTAGTATGGATTGGCAAGAGGTCAGGTAAAATGTTAAACAGTATATTTAAGAGTATAAGACATAAGATCATTCGGACGGTATATCCTCATGATATGGCGTGTGTACTTTGTTCAAGTGAAGTTGATGTTCAGCCAGAATATGGGATGTGTGAGCTGTGCATGGCTGGGCTATCTATGGCTAGTGGTAAGGTAGAATTTGATTATGACAATTGTTACTTTGATTCGGCCGTTGCTCCATTTTATTATAGGACGCCAATAAAAGAATTAATCCATAAGTTTAAATATTCTAATCATAGATACATTTCAAAGAGCTTAGCGCGTTTTATGGTAGATTCGATAAATGAAATGGCTTGGACAGGCTTTGATGTTGCTGTTCCAGTGCCTTTACATGGAGGACGTGAGAAAAAGCGAGGGTTTAATCAAGCTGCATTATTGGCTATGGAAACAGCTAAATATTTAGAGATTGATTTTGATCAAAATGTGTTAATGAGAGTTAAGGATACTAAATCACAAACTTTGCTAGATAAAGATGGTAGAAGACAAAATGTAGAAGATGCATTTGTTTTACAAGAAGGAAAAACTGTAAAAGATCGAAAAATATTGTTATTTGATGATGTAATTACATCAGGGGCGACTGTTAATGCATGTGCTAAGACGCTAAGAGAAGCTGGTGCTAAGTCGGTATTTGTAGTAAGTGCTTGTACTCGGGAGATAGAGAAGGAATTTTAGCAAAAATAAACGAATATAATATTTTGCTTGCTTTTTTGTCCACACATGATATAATTGAGTAAATATACATATGTTTCGGGTCTGTGGTTGAAAATCGATGCCAGTCGCAGGCGAAACGATCCACGTAAGTCAAACGAAGTTTTGACGATCATGGTGCGGCCTAGAAGTAAGCCCGACCAGGCATGGAATCATTTATGAGAACATCGTGTGAATGTTATCTTTTTTCAAAAGAGAATGTGATTGCGGCGTATCCATTTCTGAGAGAAGTTATAGTGAGGAAGATAAAACTTTGAGCGAAGCTTCCAGTCGGCGAGTGTGGGGGCAAAAACCAGGTCAGCCGAGATTATGTATAAAGTAAATACTATATTTAAGGGGTAAAAAATACCATGTACCAGGACAAAACGTTGATTTGTAAGGATTGTGGAGCTGAGTTCGTATTCACCGCTGGTGAGCAGGAGTTCTACGCAGAAAAAGGATTCATGAATGAGCCAGGACGTTGCAAAGCTTGTAGAGATGCAAGAAAAACTAACGGCAGAGGCGCTGCAAAACCTAGGGAAATGCATGACGCTATTTGCGCACAGTGTGGCGCACCAACGCAGATCCCATTTGTACCAAAGAACGACAGACCGATCTATTGCAACGATTGTTTCCAGACACGCAGATAACAAGCTGCCAGCTCTATTATAACAATTAACGCAAAGGAGTGCCCATTGAGGCACTCCTTTTTTGATTTCCTTTTTTATATTTTTTTACAATAATGGCTATTTAAACTTCATTAATATTGCGTATTGTTAATAGTATTGAGGGGTATGTTAAACAGATAAAAAAGGATTTTCAGGTGAATAAAGAGAATAATATATTTAAGCAAAGAAAAATTAATTTTATTTTTTGCTATGTTCGGTATGATGTGAAAGGAGTGAACGGTATGCGTATTACTATCACGTCTCGCAACGTTGATGTAAGCGACAAGCTAAAAAATCTTATTAACAAGAAGATGCAAAAACTTGACAGGTACTTTAAAAAGGGTACTGAGGTGAGCGTCTGTCTGAATCAAGAAAAAAATCGTAGCGTCATGGAGGTGACCGTTCACTGCGATGGGATAGTCATAAGAGCTGAGAAAAGCGATACTGATATGTATTCGGCTCTTGATAACGTTTTGCAAAAGCTGGAACGTAGAATTAGGAAACATCGCACGAAGATTGAAAAAAAGTTGCATGATGAGGCGTTTATCTTAAACGAACCTTTATTTGAAGCAGCTGGATCAAATGATGAGGGGGATGACGAGGACGATATATTGGGCAAAGTCGTTAAGGTAAAGAACTTTAATGTTAAGCCAATGTCTGTTGAAGAGGCTATTTTACAAATGGATTTACTCGGTCATAGCTTCTTTGTATTTAGGAACGCAGAGTCTATGGATATAAATGTTGTGTATAAACGCCATAAAGGCGATTATGGGCTAATAGATCCAGAGTATAATTAATTGGCAAAAATATGTCGTAATACCAACAAAACCTAAGAAAATGTGATAAAAGCGCCGCCATGTTGATTTATGGCGGCGCTTCGTGATAAAATTATTAGACTGTATAAATGTGATTGGAAGGTGGACGTGTGGGTCTATTTAAAAAGATACTGGGTAGCGATACTAGTGCCCGGACTAAAAAACTAAAACTAATGGCGGACGAGGTAACTGCGCTCGAACCTGAAATGGAAAAACTAAGCGACCAACAATTGAAAGATAAGACACGTGAGTTTAAAGAATTACTAGAACAAGGTAAAACTTTAGATGATATTTTGGTTCCGGCATTTGCTACCGTTCGTGAGGCGGCAAAGCGTGCGCTTGGTATGCGACATTTTGATGTACAGATAATTGGCGGTATAGTATTGCATCAAGGCAACGTTGCAGAGATGAAAACTGGTGAAGGTAAAACGCTGGTTGCTACTTTACCAGCATACTTAAATGCGTTAACTGGAAAGGGAGTTCATCTAGTTACTGTTAATGAATACCTAGCTAAACGTGATAGCCAGTGGATGGGAAAAGTTTATAAGTTTTTAGGCCTTAGTGTTGGATTAATAACGCATGGCATGGAAAATGAGGAAAAAAAGCAGGCGTATAATTGCGATGTGATCTATGCAACAAATAATGAGCTGGGGTTTGACTATTTACGAGATAATATGGTGGTTCACAAACAAGATATGGTTCAGCGTGATTTGAATTATGCGATAGTTGACGAAGTTGACTCCATTTTAATCGATGAAGCTAGAACTCCATTAATAATTTCGGGAAGATCTGATAAATCGACGGAACTATATTCGATTGCCGATAGGTTTGCGGCAAAGTTGAAAAACGAAGTCGATTATACTTTAGATGAAAAACGCAAATCTGTAATATTAACAGAAGAAGGCGTTGAAAAGGCAGAAAAATATTTTAAGATTGAAAACTTGAATGATATTGAAAATATTACAATAAATCATCATATCAACCAGGCGCTTAAAGCTCATGTTATTATGCATCGTGACATTGATTACGTTGTTCAAGATGGCGAAGTTATGATAGTAGATGAGTTTACTGGCCGTATTATGGTTGGCAGACGGTATTCAGAAGGATTACATCAAGCCATTGAGGCTAAAGAACATGTGCGTATTGCGGACGAAAACAGAACTTTAGCTACAATTACCTTCCAGAACTATTTTAGGATGTATGAGAAACTATCAGGTATGACAGGAACGGCTATAACGGAAGAAGATGAGTTCCGAGGGATATATGGATTGGACGTCGTGGAGATTCCAACGCATAGACCTATGATACGCGAGGATAATAACGATGTTGTGTATACTAGCGAAAAAGGAAAATATAATGCGGTAGTAGAAGAGATTGCAGAGTATTATTCAAGGCAGCAGCCGGTGCTCGTTGGTACCGTATCGGTTGAAAAGAGTGAACTTATTAGTAGGATGCTACTAGCAAAAGGCATAAAGCATGAAGTGTTGAATGCAAAGAACCATCAGCGTGAAGCTGAGATCATTGCTCAGGCAGGCAAAGCTGGTGCTGTGACCATAGCTACGAACATGGCTGGCCGTGGTACAGATATTTTATTGGGCGGGAATCCAGAGTTTATGACGCGTCAAGTACTTAGAAAGGACTATGAACCCGATGTGATCGAGGAAGCCAGTGGTCACGCAGATACTGATGATCAAACGGTTATCGAGTGCAGGAAACGGTTCAACGAACTGATGCAGGCGCATAAGATGGACACCGATCTTGAACATGAAAAGGTTATTGAGCTGGGTGGATTGCATATTATCGGTACTGAAAGACATGACAGCCGAAGAATAGACAATCAGTTGCGTGGACGAAGTGGACGACAAGGTGATATTGGGTCATCTAGGTTTTATGTATCACTAGAAGACGAATTGATGCGTTTGTTTGGCTCGGAAAAGATTATGTCTATGATGGACAAGATCAATCCTGATGACGATTATCCACTACAGCTTGGTATGTTGACTAAACAGATTGAAAACGCTCAGAAGAGAGTTGAGTCTAGAAACTTTGATATCAGGAAACATGTTTTAGAATACGATGACGTTATGAATCAACAGCGTGAAATTATTTATTCTCAAAGACGTATGGTGCTTCGAGGAGACGATGTGCAAGAAGCAATTTCTCACATGGTCAATCAGTTGGTTGATAGCGCGTTAGAGCAGTATTTAGACGAAGAGGCAAACGTTGATGATCTAGACTTTGCGGGAATAAATGATTATTTGTCGAGTGTTTTCATGAGCACAAAAGAATCTGTATTCTCTACCGATGGGATAACCGAGTTTTCGGCAGCATCGGTTAAAGACCTCATCATGCCTAGCATAGACAAACGGTATAAAGAGATATGTGATAGCGTTAAAGAGGCTGGCGGCGATATGCGCCAAATTGAGCGCGTTATTTTGTTGAGTAACGTAGATAGGCATTGGATGGATCATATTGATGCCATGGATCAGCTTAGACAAGGCATTGGTCTTAGGGCATATGCCCAGAAAAGTCCGATTGTTGAATATAAGATGGAAGGCTTTGATATGTTTGAAGAAATGGTTCAAGGTATTCAGGAAGAGACAGTTAAAATGCTATTCCATGTTAAACCCCAGTCGCAGCCTATGCAGGTTAAGGTAGTGGCTAAAGAAACATCGTCGAGTCATGGGCAAGAGGATGGAAAGAAAAGTCCTAAAAAGGTAGAACAAAAAACAGGTAGAAATGCGCCTTGTAGCTGTGGTAGCGGCAAAAAATACAAGCATTGTTGTGGACGCAATTAATGATTAGAGCCAAACTTTTGATAGGGGTGAAGTAGTTGATACAATTAGACGATTATAGTCAGGATATACAAAGTATTTCAAGGATGCTAAAAGAGGTAGGTGACTCACTTTGACCCGATGAAGCTAAAGGGTAAACTAGCTGATTTGGAGAAGCAAATGGAGGATCCTAGTGTTTGGGAGGATCGCGAGCTAAGCAATCGTATCAGTCGAGATATTAAAGTCACTAAGGATAAGCTTGAAACTTATAATTTAGCAGTAGCCCGTGTAGATGATGTTGAGGTTTTGCTAGAACTTGCGATTGAGGAACAACAAGAGGATGCGTTCATTGAAGTTCAACAAGAAATTGCATCATTAAAGGATGAAGTAGAGAGGTTGCGTTTGTCTACCCTATTAAAAGGTGATTATGATGCAAACGACGCTATTTTGTCGTTACATGCTGGTGCCGGTGGTACAGAAGCACAGGACTGGGTTGAGATGCTTTATAGGATGTACTCAAGGTGGTGTGAGAAAAATGGGTATAAACTGCGAGTCATTGATTTTCTAGCAGGTGATGAGGCTGGTATAAAAAGTGTTACTTTTGAAGTTGATGGCATTAACGCATATGGATATTTAAAGAGTGAAAAGGGAGTGCACAGGTTAGTGCGTATTTCGCCGTTTGATTCGTCGGGACGGAGGCACACCTCGTTTGCTTCGCTTGATGTAATGCCTGTGATCGAAGAAGATGTTGATGTGCAGATAAATCAGGATGATATACGTGTTGATACATATAGGGCAAGTGGCGCAGGTGGTCAGCATGTTAATAAAACTGATTCAGCAATACGTATTACGCATTTAGAAAGCGGAATAGTCGTGCAGTGCCAAAACGAGCGTAGTCAAACGCAAAACAGGGAAATGGCTATGCGCATGCTCAGGTCAAAGCTTGTTGAGAGAAAAGAACGTGAGAACATGGAAAAGCTTGCATCGATCAAAGGTGAAATGAAAAAGATTGAGTGGGGCAGTCAAATAAGGTCATATGTTTTTCAGCCGTATACTTTAGTAAAGGATCATAGAACAGGTGCTGAATCTGGAAATGTTGATGCTGTTATGGATGGAGTTATAGATAATTTTATTATTGCGTTTTTACAGCAGTCATAATGTTTATTATTAAATATTGGTATTATAATCAGTTATAGAGCATATGCTTTCCTATGAATGTATACATAGGAGGAAGGATATGTCTAGAGAAGAAGAACGTAAGACAAATGCTAACATGGCACAAACCGTTATTATTAAAGGCCGGGAACATATTACAGTTGGTGGGGTTTTGGATGTTGAAAGTTTTAATGAGAACGAGATTCAGCTGGTAACGGAGTTAGGTTTATTAACAATAATAGGCGAGTCTATGCATATTAGTCGTCTGAATTTAGACGATGGACAACTGGTAGTTGAAGGATACTTTGCTGCGCTTGAGTATTCTGATCAAGATAATAAAAAGCATGGTTCACTGTTTTCCCGATTTTTCGGGTAGGGCGGTGATTAAGCATGATTAACACACTGGATCAAATATATGTTTTTCTTGGTGCCGTATATTGCGGTATAATTGTTGGAGTATGGTACGATTTAGTTCGTTTAATTCGAATTTTTTTCGAAGCTAAAAAGAAGTTGTGCATATTATTGGACCTATTATTTTGGATAGGTACAGCGGCTCTATATTTCTTTATTATGCTAGATATAGACAATGCCCAGCTTAGGTTTTACCCGTTTTTGGGAAGTGTTTTAGGGTTTGTTGTTTATATTTTAGGACCTAGTAAGATAATATTAAAAGGGTTTGTACCGCTGGTAAGAAAAGGTGGATCAAAAACCCGGTCGGTTGTAAAGACTAGAGCTCAATTATATAAAAAGAGAAGGCTAGAAAAAAAGGCGGAACGCGAAGCGCAATTACGTGAGGAGAATAATAATGGCTCAGAAACGACGGCGCAGAAAACTGAATAAGAAGCGTATCGCAATCATCGTGTCGGTGTGTGGTGTGTTATATTTGTGTGTTTTGTTTGTTCAACAGAGCTTTTTGATTGCGAGCATTGAAAGCCAGAAAGAAAATGTTCAGGCACAGATCGATCAAACCGTAGAAGAGGGACAAGGGTATCTAGATGAAATTTCTCGAATAGGTGACGACAGTTATATTGAACAAGAAGCAAGGGACAAGCTAGGTATGACTAAAGAGGGCGATATAGAGTTTGTGGCTGGAGAATAGGAAATATTTGCTTTGCGTTATGGATTGGGTCGTTAATGCAGTAATTTTTTGCGCGATAGAATAGCTATCGCGCTTAATTATTTTATTTAAAGTAAGGAGGCACTATTTTGGAGGGAGTACGCATTGTTATAGATATTGGGACAAACTCTGTTAGGCGATTAATCTTAAGGAACTATGAAGACAAAGAAGAAGTAAGTAAAAGTTTGATTACAACTCGTTTAGGCAAGGATGTTGCAGCAGATGGCAAGCTAAACAAGGATTCTATTAAAAGAACCATAGATGGTGTCGTTACACTGATTTTGGAAGGGTTGAATATATTTATCGATGCAAAGGTAAATGTGTTTGCAACTAGCGCTCTCAGGGAAGCACCGAATAGGGATGAATTTTTAGAATTGCTGAAAAAAAAGATTGGGCAAAAGGTTCATATTATTTCAGGCGAACAAGAGGCTATACTTGCTTTTGCAGGGGCAGTGGAAATAAATGACCTTGCTGGCGTTATTGATATTGGTGGCGGGAGTACGGAGGTTATGCTTGGGCAAAACAATGTGATTGAGTATGTTCAGAGCTTAAAACTGGGCGTTGTCAGGCTTCAAAACGATTTTGATATGGCGGATGTAATGGAAGATCGTGAAAGAGAAAGAATGGAAAGCTATGTTAATGATATCGTTAATTCTTATACCTTAGAAAGAGAAAGAGCACGATGTGCTAAGTGGTATGGGGTTGGTGGAACGATAACGGTTATTGCCGCTATGGAAAAAGGCATAAAAGAGTATAAGCCATCTTATATTCAAGGGATAAAAATAACCTACGACATGGTGAAAAAATGGTATGGTAAGCTTTCTATGATGTCATTAGAACAAAAAATGCTGATAGATGGACTCCCTAAAGAACGCGCAGATATTATTGTCGGCGGTGCGTATATTCTTCTATCACTGATGGGAAAACTGGGAATAAAAGTGATTAATATTAGCGATAGCGATAATCTAGAAGGATATATAAAAATATTTGGATAGATACTATTGACAATCGGTGGTATTTAAGGGTACAATAACGAAGTTGCATTAAGCAAATACTTGTCGCGGGGTAGAGCAGTATGGTAGCTCGTCGGGCTCATAACCCGGAGGTCGGGGGTTCAAATCCCTCCCCCGCAACCATTATGGCGGCGTAGCTCAGTTGGCTAGAGCATTCGGTTCATACCCGGAGTGTCACAGGTTCAAATCCTGTCGCCGCTACCAAAATCGTTTTTGTAGGAATTGAGAAATCATCCTGTGGAAGCGTTTTTTGTTTTATATAATAATTAATCATAATATAACAATTAAAAAGGGTAGAAACTTGGATGGAAAAGCAACTTCTAACCATAAATGGGATTCCCGCTATTTTGTGGGGATCTTTATCGAACAGGGTTTTTATTGCTGTGCACGGCGATCAGTCGAATAAGGCAGATGAAATTATTGAAATATTTGCCGAGGAAGCTGCACATAAGGGTTATCAGACATTAAGTTTTGATTTGCCTGAGCACGGCGACCGTAAGAAAGAATCTCGTCTTTGTAAAGTGCAGAATTGTGTTGAGGACTTGGCAGAAGTAATGAGATATGCCCATACGATTTCGGATAGTATAAGTCTATTTGGATGCAGTATAGGTGCATATTTTAGTATTCTGACCTATAAAGATGAACCTATTCGTCAAGCAGTATTTTTATCGCCTGTTGTTGACATGAAGCGCATAATTGACAATATTATGAAGTGGTTTAATGTAAGCGAAAACCAGCTGAAGGAAGAACATAAAATCTTAACACCTATAAAAACTCTTTATTGGGACTATTACAAATACGTGGTAGAACATCATGTGGAATGGAACAAACCAACAGCTTTGCTATATGGCGAAAAGGACGAATTATGCGAGTTTGTTTATGTGAGTGACTTTGCCAAACGTAGCTATGCGGACATGACAGTGTTTGACGAAGGGGAGCATTATTTTCACACGGATGAACAGTTAAAGTTTCTTCGTCAGTGGTTACGAAATACCATTGTTGATTGAAGCAAATACTATGGCGTGTTTGAACATTGTGTTTTATTATTTTAATCTAAGATTATACTTGCAAGCAAAAGAGTAATAGGATTAGGCTCTTTTATATTTTTTGGAAGAAGTACTTTATATAAAAACACGATTTAGTTGGACGGGAAAATGTGTAAGTCTTTGCTGAAGTTTCAAACAGAACTAACAGAACATTTATTAATTTTAGTTATGTTGATATAATGAGCAAAACAAATATACATTTGAAAAGGAGATTTTTATGAATAAGCAAAACACTTTGGAGCCGGTAGTCTAGGCAGAAGGCTCAAAGTAAAGCATGCCTTCTGCAATTTTAGATTTATTAATTGACAGGAGGAAAAAATGAATAATAAAAGATTAGTGATAAGACAAGAACAAGAAAAGGACTTTAACGAGGTATATATGGTCGTGAAAAGTGCTTTTGAGAAGACGGAAATTGGCAGTGGTGATGAACAAGACTTTGTTGTAAGAATGCGAAAGTCTAAAGAATTTGTGCCAGAACTTTCTTTGGTAGCAGAGTTAGATGGAGAAATAGTTGGACACATTTCATTTCTTAAGGTGCAAATTGGAGAGAAGACGGCCTTGACGCTGGCTCCAGTTTCGGTTATTCCACAATATCAGTTAAAGGGTATAGGATCAAAGCTGATTAAGATGGGACACGATATTGCAAAAGAGCTTGGGTTTGAAGTTGTTGTATTGGTTGGACATAAGGATTATTATCCCAAGTTTGGATATGTTAAGGCTAGTATGTATGGAATAAAATCACCTTTTGAAGTTCCAGGCGAATGTTTTATGGTGCTGGAATTAAAAGATGGCGCGCTTGAAAATATTAATGGTACTATTGAATATGCGCCTATGTTTTTCAGCGCGTAATGCCGGTAATCTTATAATAAACATACAAAAAGACGTAATTAGTTTTACGTCTTTTCGTTATTTTACGGAATTTATAACTTATCTAATCAGTATCTATTTATTTGCATCTTTTTCCTGTTTCCGCCGTAGTGTTCGTTGTTTTCCGTTTTCCCATTCTGCGCGTTCTTCATCTGTTTTTAGGATCAATGAAGGCACTGGAGTGGGTTTCTCGTTTTCATCTAGTGCTACCATGACAAAGTACGCTCTGTTAACTAGCTTTTTGTCCATGGATAAAGATTCTACAAAAGTATCCACGCGAACTTCCATTGACGTTGTACCAGTGCAAGTGACCCTTCCGATTAATAAAACAGTATCGTTTATATATACTGGTGCCTTAAATTGCAAGTTGTCAATGTATGCAGTTGTTACATTGCAACCTGAGTGCCTTCTTGCAACGACTCCGGCAACAACATCTATCCACTCGATTAGTCTTCCACCAAACAATCTATCGTTACCGTTTATATGTGATGCCATTATGATTTGTACGTGTTCTGTTTTTGATTCTTCAACAGTTTTTTCAATCTTGGAAGACATAAGCATTTTTCTCCATTTTTTTCTTTTTATTTTATCATACCCAATCGGCAAAAGATTTTAAAAAGCACTAAACTCTTTTGTAATAATAAAACGATAAAAATCATTTAGTGCAAGAGTGGTAAGATAATATGAAATTCCTGTAAAACGATTATAACTTTTAGCGGTGCCGATTGACAAATTTTTTAGAAATTCTTTGTTATACTAACTCCCACAATGTGTGAAGGGAGGACAATAAATGATTAGAAGCAATCCGGCTACCAAGAGAAGTTTTAGGGTTTGGGAATTGTTACAAAAGCAAAAAGTCGTGTTATCCTTTTTAATGTTTTCAATAGGGTTAATGGTTTCACAAGTAACGGTGTTTGGTGAGATAGCGCCAATAGCACCAGCAATAATAGCAGTAGCTTTTGCGATTAAGCTAGAACCATATGCCGTAAGTTTAGGGTGTATAGTAGGGTCTATAACCATATTTAGCTCTTTGCCTACTGCAGCGGTTAGCAGCATAATGATAATGATCGTATGTACGATATTATCGTTGAAGTCGGGTAAAAAAAGCGTTCGCAACACGATTATATCTTTAATAGGGGTAATGATAATCAGCGAATTAGTATGCCGTAGCATGACTACTTATGAATTAATCATAGGTTCTCTTGAGATGGTTAGCGTAATAATAATGTTTTCTGTTTTTTATTCTGCTGGAAGTGCAATAAAAACAAAAAAGGTCAGTCGAGTATTTAACGAAGAAGAAATATTGTGTATCGCATTAACTGCTTGTGTTATTTTATTAGGAGCTGCGCCCATTCACATTGGATGGTTCTGGCCAACAGCGTCATTGTGTATATTGATTACGATGGCATGTGCGTATTGGGGTTCGGTGGGAACTGGAGCAGCCGTTGGAATAGCCTGTGGATTGGTGCTTAGCCTAACTGGTCAGGTAAACGTATTATTCATTGGAAATATGGGAGCAGTTGGACTAACAGCCGGATTGCTTAGAGGATATAAAAAACCAGGAATTATTATCGGGACAGTGCTGGCAAACGCATTGGTAACATTGTACGCAAATGGTTCTACGTTTGTAATACTATCGTTTGCAGATATACTTTTAGCAAGCGTTGTTTTGTTGATAATACCGCAAAAGTCATTAAATCAAATGGGCAAGCATATTGATGTGATGCTCCAGCGTAAATCAAGTGAAAAATATTATTTAGATAGCATACGCCAAACAGTTTCACAAAGACTAGATGCTATTTGTGAGCTTTTTGCGAGGATGGGCAACACCTTAAGGGAGTCAGAGAGTGAGATAGTTGTTAGGCAGATGGAAGGCGCATCTAAAATGATGAACCTTGTATCACATAGCTTTGATATACAGGTAGGATTTGAAAACGAATTAGAAAAATCGGTAAAGGCGTTGGTGGAAGAACTTGGTATCAAGGTAGCTCAGGTTGTGATTTCAAAGAAACTAATGGGGGATTTACGGGTTATTCTTTCATTGTTTGATTGCAGCTTTGATTCGGCTTGTGAGTCTAAGATAGAGAAAGCTGTTTCTAAAGCAACTATGCATGGAATGCGGGTGGTGGAAAAGAGTTGTCCTGGAATAGGCGGTAAGTCGTGCTGCATTACTTTGGAGCAGGTCATGCCACTTGAAATTGAGATAGGTAAATCTCAAAGCGCTTTAGATGGCGATGTTAGTGGTGATTCGTTATTATGTACTAAGATTGGCGAATCAAAGCGTTTTATTTGCATAAGTGATGGAATGGGTAATGGGAAAAGGGCAAAGGAGCAAAGTTCGGCTACAGTTGAACTACTCGAAAACTTTTTTAGGACAGGCTTGGATAAAGGCACAATATTTAAGTCGTTAAATCAGATAATGGTTTTACGAGGAGAAGAAGTTTTTTCAACTGTAGACATGTGTATGATAGATTTATCTAACGGCAACACAGAGTTTATCAAAGTTGGAGCTGCACCTACTGTGCTTAGAGTGGGTGGAAATTATGAATGCTTGAGGGCGTCAACTTTGCCAATGGGTATACTTGATAAGGTGTCATTGCAAAGCACAAAGAGAGTATTAACACATGGTGACGTAGTAGTTATGATGAGTGATGGAGTGACTGATGCGCTGGGGGATGAGGCTCAAGAAGTGATAGATTTTATATTAACTACAAAAGGTATTAAGCCTCGTAAGGCGGCAAATATGATTAGAGAGGCTGCTGTTTCGGTCATGGATGGTCGTGAGATCGATGATATGACGGTTATGGTTGCAAAATTGGTAAAAAAATCATAGTTTTATGCATATATAAAAATAAATATTAAATTATTTTGGGGCGCTAGTTGTAAAGCGCCCCGTTTTTTATTAAAATAAGTAGTGAATGGAAAATATAAAACACAAATTAATAAAAAAAATTGAATGGGTAGTCTCTCAGCCGGGAGTTATTAAGCATCCTTCCAAAATATTGTGTGCAGTATCGGGAGGAGCTGACTCGATGGCTCTTTTGCATGCTTTAAACTCCATGTCGTTTTTTTGGGGATTTACGCTTTGTGTCGGGCATGTTGAGCATGGAATAAGGGGTGAAAGTTCGCGTGCAGATGCCGATTTCGTAAAACAAAGTTGCGAAGACATCGGTATTGAATTTTTGATGAGAAGTGTGGATGTCCCCCAATTAGCTAAGGAAGAGAAGCTTTCGATTGAGGATGCTGCAAGAAAAGCAAGGTATGCAGCACTTTTTGATATGGCTAGGGAAGTAAATGCACAAAGAATTGCATTAGCGCATCATAAAGATGATCAAGCAGAGACAGTACTGTTGCATTTGTTTAGAGGCAGTGGTATTTCAGGGATTTGTGGTATGAGAGCACTAAGAGAAGATGGTGTACTTAGACCTATGTTACATGCAAGCAAGAGTGAGATACTTGATTATTGTGCCGTTGAGGGTGTTGGATATCGACAGGATGAAAGCAATGGTGATACTGAATATTCAAGAAATGCGCTTAGGCATAATGTTATGCCCGCAGTTTTGGAAATTTATCCCGGTGCTGTGAATAGCATTGCTCGGTCAGCTAGGGTTATTCAGCAAGATGAAGATTATTTAATAAAGTGTGCTAATCAAGAGTATTCGCAATGTGTAGATCAAAAAGGCCTATTGATTTGCGATAAGCTTGCAACACGTGATGCTGCTATGGCTAATAGGATAGTTCGTGAGTGGTTAAAGAGAATGGGGGACCAAGAACGGATTGAGTTTAAGCATGTTGAGGCGGTTCATAAGCTTTGTATCAACAAGTCTGGTAGTGCAATAGATGTGCCAGGTGGAAGAGTGCGAAATAACTATGGCAAACTTACTATGGAAAAATTTTCGGATAAGACAGAGCAATATGCTAAAATTGGACAAACTAAATTGAATATTCCTGGAATCACAAAGCTTGAAACTGCTACAATAGTCGCTACGATAATGGAGTCTATTCCTAGTGATTTACTTGACCATCCCAAACACTATGACTATTTTGATTACGATAGTTTTGATAAAGAAGCTGTTGTGCGTTATAGACAAATCGGAGATAGGTTCCAGCAGTTAGGAATGCAGGGGACGCAATCGCTAAAAGATTATTTTATCAATAATAAAGTTTTACGCAGTGTGCGCGACAGTTTATATGTTTGCGCAAAAGAGAATAGCATTCTTTGGATACCCACAATGGGCGTTAGTGATAGTTTAAGTGTAAAAAGTAATAAAACAAAAAGGGTGTTAAAACTTGAGTATATCGCGACGTGATTAAGGGGGATTGTATGCGACAAGACTATGAAGATATTGAAAGAATATTACTCAACAGGGTTGAAATATCAAAAAAGATCATAGAGATAGGCAAATCGATTGAAAAGGACTATGAGGGGCTTAATCCAATAGTGATTGGGATACTAAAAGGTGCCAACATTTTTGTTGCTGATTTGATTCGCGAAATTGATATTGAACTTGAAGTAGATTTTATGACGTTATCCAGTTATGGGAGCAAGTCAGTTTCGGGAGATATTGAATTTAGGCAAGATTATTCAGCAGATGTTAGTGGTCGGCACGTTATTTTGGTGGATGATATTATAGATACGGGTAAGACTATGAAAAAACTTACCGAATTATTTGACTTGAGAGGGGCAATGTCATGTAAAAGTTGTGCGCTTTTAGATAAACCCTCAAGACGAACGGTTAACTATATTCCAGATTACTCTGGATTTGTAATAGATGATTTGTTTGTTGTTGGATATGGATTGGATTATGCAGAGAGATTTAGAAATTTAAAGGATATTTGCGTTGTCAAAATAAATGTCTACATGAATGATTCGGTTGATATATGAAATGAAGCATGATAAAATTACTGAGTTGAGTATACAGAAATGAGGTGCAAAAATTTGAAGAAATTACTAAGAGGTCCTGGTATTTATGCAATTATTATACTAGCGATTTTCTTTGTATATACTACGGTTAGTATTCCAAATGATACAGCTGAAGAAATTAACTATAGCCAGTTACTTACATATATAGAGGATAAGAAAATATCACACATTTCTATTACAGAAAATGTTGCTCTTGTTTTAAAGAAGGGTTCTGGTATAACAGAAGAGGAGTTTCCTGAAAGATCAGATTATACAGCCGATATTCCTAGTTTAGAACAGTTTAATGAAGATGTAACTAGCATAGTTTCAGAGAGGCCTGAGTTAAAAACTCGCCCTATTGAATCTATATCAGCTGCGGACTGGGGTTTTACACTTGAAACACCGCCTGCTCCTGAGGATCCGTGGTGGACTAGCTTTTTACCATACATAATAGTGATGGTGTTGTTTGGAGTATTCTGGTATATGATGATGCAGCAGTCGCAAGGCGGTGGCAAAGGCATCATGAGTGCTGGCAAGAGTCGTGCTAGGATGAGTACTCTAGATGAAAAGCAACGAGTTGTGTTTAATGATGTTGCTGGTTCTGATGAAGAAAAAGAAGAGCTGAAAGAAGTCGTAGACTTTTTAAAAGCGCCAAAGAAGTTTATTGAGATTGGCGCTAGGATTCCAAAAGGAATCTTGTTGGTAGGACCACCAGGAACAGGTAAAACACTTTTAGCAAAAGCTGTTGCAGGTGAGGCAGGAGTACCTTTCTTTAGTATTAGCGGATCAGACTTTGTTGAAATGTTCGTTGGTGTAGGTGCTGCAAGAGTTCGTGATTTGTTTGAGAATGCAAAAAAGAATGTTCCCTGTATAGTGTTTATCGATGAAATTGATGCGGTTGGACGTCATAGAGGGTCAGGTATGGGCGGCGGCCACGATGAACGTGAGCAGACGCTTAACCAATTGTTGGTTGAGATGGATGGGTTTACGGTAAATCAAGGCATTATAATTATTGCCGCGACCAACAGACCTGATATCCTTGATCCTGCGTTATTGCGACCAGGTAGGTTTGATAGGCAGATCACTGTAAGTTATCCCGATGTTAAGGGGCGCGAAGGAATTATTAAAGTGCATTCCAAGGGCAAACCATTTTCGGATGAAATCAGCTTTGAAACCATTGCAAAAAGAACACCTGGATTCACTGGAGCCGATCTTGAAAACGTTATGAACGAATCCGCAATACTTGCTGCGAGAAGGAATAAAAAGAAGATTGGCGCAATCGAAGTTGAGGATGCAATTACAAGGGTTATTGCTGGGCCTGAAAAGAAGAGTCGAGTAGTGACTGAAAACGATAAGAAGATTACTGCATATCATGAAGCTGGGCATGCAATCGTTGCACATGAACTGTCGTTGTGTGATCGAGTCCATGAAATCTCGATAATACCTCGTGGTTCGGCTGGTGGATATACGATAACGTTGCCGGATGAGGAACGATCGTTTATTACTCGAGAGAAGCTTAACCAGCAGATTGCGATGATGTTAGGTGGCAGAGCGGCAGAGTCAATTATTTTCCAAGATGTTTCTACTGGCGCATCAAATGATTTGCAAAGGGTAGGAGAGATTGCCAAACGAATGGTTGTCGAGTTTGGGATGAGCGAAAAGATTGGCAACATGTACCTAGGTGGCAATAGCGAGATATACATTGGTCGTGACATATCTCATCAACGTAATTACAGTGAAGAAATGGCATCTTTGATAGATGAAGAGACTAAGCGAATAATAGACATTGGATATAAACGCGCTGAGTCTATATTGAAGTCTAATATTTCTCAAATGCATAAAGTCGTTGAATTGTTGATGGAGAAAGAAAAAATTGACTGGAACGATTTCGAATCAGTTTTCAAAGAAAAAGAATAGTTAACGCGATAACAATGGGAAAGATGATCTTTCCCATTGTTTTGTGCGTATTACTTAATAAGGAGAGGTTGTTATGGATTTTGAAGTAAAAGTTGGCATGGAAAAAACCATTGAGATTGAAGTGACGGAAGACAAGTTGGCTTCTGCGGTGGGTAGTGGAATTGCAGCAGTGTTTTCGACCCCCAGCTTAATTGCTCTTATGGAAAATGCAGCAATGCAGGCTATTCAGGATGCATTACCAGACGGCTGGTCTACAGTTGGAGCTAGGGTAGAAGCTGATCATTTGGCAGCAACACCTCTTGGAATGAAGGTTAAGGCAACTGCTATCGTCACAGAGGTTGATAGGCGTAAGGTCGTGTTTTCAATAGTAGCTGTGGATGAAGTCGAGAAGATTGGTCAATGTACTCATACTCGCTTTATTGTTGACAAGGCTAAGTTTGAGGCTAAATCTCTGGATAAGGCAAAAAAATAATATAAATCGGTAGATGATTGAGTAGGTATCTATGCAGGGATCAAATCGAATGAATGCATTAGGCTCATCGATATTTACTGAGTTGGTTGAGCATAAACACAGGATGATTGCTAGTGGTCGCAGTATAATCGACCTAAGCATAGGTTCTCCAAATATCCCACCTCCTCAGCATGTTATTGATGTGCTTTGTAGCGAAGTTCAGAATAAAGAAAATTATATGTATGCTATCAAAGATACTGAGCAGCTTAGTTTGTCCGTTGCGAGTTGGTATAAAAGCAGGTATGGTGTTTGTTTAGACGCGGAAACAGAGATAGTGTCGCTATTAGGTTCACAAGATGGATTAGCGCATATTGCTATGACCATTTTAAACGAAGACGATGTTGCGTTGGTGCCTGATCCATGTTACCCAATATTTAGTACGGGACCAAGGCTAGCAGGCGCTTGTATTGTACCCATGTCGCAAAAACATGAAAATGGGTATATAATTGATTTAGATGCTATCGATCGTGACGTTGCAGAAAAAGCAAAGTTAATGGTTGTATCGTATCCGAACAATCCAACAGCTGCTGTTGCAGACGAAAAGTTTTATAAAAAGCTAGTTGAGTTTGCAAAGGAATTCAATATCGTTGTTGTTCATGATAATGCGTACAGTGATTTGGTGTTTGATGGCAAAGAATGCGGAAGCTTTTTAGCGTATCCTGGAGCAATTGAGGTTGGTATTGAGTTTAACTCGTTATCAAAAAACTTTGGCATGGCTGGATGCAGAATTGGCTTTGCGGTAGGTAATTCTGACGTGATATCAAAACTTAAATGCATTAAATCAAACATAGATTATGGGATGTTTTTGCCCTTGCAGAAAGCTGCTGTAGCAGCTATTACGGGGTCTTATGATTGCGTTAAACAAACGGCTAAGGCATATCAAGAAAGGCGAGACGTTCTGTGTGAAAGTTTTGAGGGCATAGGTTGGGATATAGATAGACCACCGGCAACAATGTTTTGTTGGGCAAGACTACCTAAAGGATATAATAGCAGTCGTAAATTTACAGTAGAATTAATGGAAAAAACCGGGATTATCGTAACCCCGGGGGTAGCGTTTGGGCTAGAAGGTGAAGGGTATGTTAGGATGGCGTTAGTGCAAGATAAACCAGCGATACAAGAGGCTGCAAAAAGGATAGAAGAGTGTGGGATGATAAATGGTTGAGAAGATTGATTTACATACTCATACGCTTGCGTCAGATGGTAGTTTAACTTCGACGGAATTGGTTAATAAGGCAATTAATGCTGAGTTTACTGCAATAGCTATTACAGACCACGATAGTGTTGATGGGATCGATGAAGCTATCGGTCATGCTAAGGGTTTTGATATAGCGGTGATACCGGGCATTGAGATGGGCGCTAAGTTTGATGCTGAGATGCATATCCTTGGTTTGGGAATAGATATTGAGAATGATAGATTGTTGTCAACAATCCATAAGTTGAGAATGGGACGTCAAGAACGTAATGCTAAAATGGTTAAAAAGCTTATTGAAAGTGGATTGCCGATTACGTATGACGATGTGTATCAAGGCAAGGATGAGTCTACCGTTGGACGCGCGCATATGGCGTATGCTCTGATGGAAAAAGGATGCGCAAGCAGCGTATCTCAAGCGTTTGACAGGTACTTAGCTCGAGGAAAAAAAGGATACGTTCAACGTTATCAGCTTAAAGTTAGTGAGACGTTAGAAATTATTAACGATGCAGGCGGAGTAAGTTCTGTTGCACATCCTGTACAGCTTGATCAACCTATACATATTTTGTATCAGCTGTTTGAAAATCTTAAAGAAAATGGTTTATGGGGAATCGAGGCTTATCATTCTACGCAAAAACCAGAACAATCCGCGACTTATTGTAAGATGGCGAAAAGGTTGGGACTAAAAATTACCGGCGGAAGCGATTTTCACGGACTAAATAAGCCTGATGTTAAGTTAGGTGATTCGGTTATTATGGATGATTTCTTTATAGAATCGTATTATGATTTAAGGGATAAAACAAGAATGAATTGGTAAAATTGTTAGTGTAGTTTTAATCACAGAAAGGTATGATAGAGGATGAATTCGGGGAACGGGAGCATAAAAATATTTGCTGGCGGCGGCGGACAACTGTTTGCCAAACGAATGTGTGACTGGCTGGGTATTGAGCTTGGCAAATCAGAGGCGTTGACATTTTCGGACGGTAACACATTTGTTAGGGTACTTGAACCGGTGCGTGATAAGGATGTTTATATTGTAGTGCCGATTGCAACTAAGCCAAACGATGAATTTGTTGAGTTATTGTTTTGGCTTGATGCATTTAAGCGAGCCAGTGCAAACTCAGTTACGGCCATTATTCCGTATTTTAGTTATGCTAAAGGCGATAAAAAGGATGAGCCTCGTGTATCAATTCGCGCTAGAGTTTGTGCTGAGAGCATTGAACTTGCAGGCGCAAACCGCGTAGTTACCATGGATTTACATAGTCCACAAGTTCAAGGATTTTTCAAAATTGCAGTTGATAATTTAGTTGCTATGCCAATATTGTGTGAAGCGGCGAAAACAAAGCTTGATTTAAGTAATTTAGTTGTGGTTTCTCCAGATGCAGGGTTTACTAAGACAGCCAGAAAATATGCAAAATATTTAAAGTGCGGCATTGCAATTGGTGATAAAACTAGAGCTAGTCACGATGAAAATGCAGAAGTTCTGAATATTATTGGACAAGTTGAAGGCTGTAATGCTTTAATTGTTGATGATTTCTCAGCTAGTGGAAGAACACTTACATCTGTTGCAAAACAATTAAAAAATTGCGGTGCAAAGCGGGTTTATGCATGTGTTACGCATGGAATATTATCTAAAGAAGGTCTTGCAGAAATACAAAATAGTGACATTGAAACTCTTATAGTAACTGACACTATGTTAAACACTAACATTTTAAAGTGCGACAAGCTTATTACTGTATCAGTTGCACCGTTTTTTGCACACATTGTAAAGAGTATACACGATCGTGAAGCACTAAGCAGCTTTTTTGATAAGGTGCCTGATGAACTGATTAACGTATTTTTAGATAGATAATAATATTTTGCAAAAGCGTGTCAGAAAAGATGTCTGATACGTTTTTTTTGTTTTGGGGATATTACAATGATGCTATAACTTCAAATTAAAAACGTCGCTAGCATATCTAGCGACGTTTAAACTTTTATTAATGATTTAGTCTACATCCATTAAAGTACGTAGTTGAATATGTATGTCCCCAGAACCTACGCCAACAACGATGTCGCCTGGATTCGCATTTTTCCATAGATAGTCTCGAATATCTTCAAATGTGGGGAGATAAGTACAATCTGTTCCCTCTATAGAGATGCCTTTGACTAGGTCGGTGGCATGAATAAGCCCTTTATCCTGTTCACGACCGGGGTAAATATCGGGAACTAAAACAAAATCTGCATCTTTAAAACATTTGATATATTTATCGTATAATGTTTTTCCTCTAGAATATGAGTTTAGCTGGAATACACACCAAATCTTATTATGAGGACAATTTGTAGCTGCGGCTAAACAAGCGCTAATTTCGCTTGGGTGATGAGCGTAGTCGTGGAAGAAGTCAACACCATTGACTTTTCCATAGTGTTCAAACCTGCGTTTTGTAAGGGTGTATTGGCTTAAGGCACTCACTATTGCATCTTTATCAATACCAAGATGTAAAGAAACAGAAATAGCGGCTAGTGAATTCATTACGTTGTGTTTTCCAGGAACGTTTAATGATGCGCTAAACAATAGGGTGCCATCTTTATAGCAGTCAAAGCTTGGGTTTCCAAGATTATCAAAAGTAATATTTTTTGCGGTAAGATTGCAATTATCTCCAAAACCATAAGTTGCATATTGCTTTCCACTTTTTTTAATCAAGTCAACTACGAGTGGATCATCGCCACATCCAAAAACTATACCTTCTTGTGGTAATAAAGCAATGTATTTTTCAAATGCTTTACAGATTGTCTCGATATTTTTGAAGTAATCAAGGTGATCGTCGTCAATATTGTTAATTACTTCAATAATAGGTGTAAGCTCCAAAAAACTTTCAACGTATTCACAGGCTTCGGTAACAAAAATATCGTTGTTTGTGCCAACATGTGTGCCCGCATCTAAAAATGCAACATCACCGCCTACATGGACGGTAGCGTCAACATTTGCGTGTTGAAGAATTAGCGCCATCATGGACGTAATTGTTGTTTTGCCGTGGCAACCAGCTATTCCTATTACGCGTTCAAATTCTCGGGTTATATGACCCAATAAGTCCTTGCGTTGTATTTGTGGTATTGAATTTTCGCTTGCATAAATTCGTTCAGGGTTATCAGGTTTTACAGCTGGAGTATAAATTAATAAATCAGAGCCTTTAACATTTTTGGCATCCTGACCAATATAAACGGGGATTCCTACTTTAGTAAGCATATCTGTGAATGCATTTTGTGTACGGTCTGACCCAGATACATCATAGCCTTGACTATGAAGGATACGAGCTAGTCCGTTCATGCTACAACCACCAATACCTGAAAAAAAGATTTTTTTATCAGCAAAGTCCTTTATGCTGGGAATATTATTTTTATCGCTCATGCTATTATTACACCGCCATCCAAAGAATACTTATATTATACATTCGCAGAGCACAGCTAACAACACTATATTACAAAAATGTTTCAAAGCATGCAATTTTTTGCATAAAAAGAAAATATATTTGCAAATATATAAAAAATTAGAGGATATTTCATATTATTAGCGAATATATGAATTAATGACAAAAGCATACATATTAGCATAAATAAATCATATTAAAAGAGAATAGGTGGTAGAACTGTGGATATTACAGAAATACGAATCCGCAAAATGTACTTTAACAGTAAGTTAAAGGCAACAGTTTCGGTGATTTTTGATGATGAGATTGTAATTCATGACATGAAGATTATTGAAGGACAAAATGGCATGTTTGTGGCAATGCCTAGCCGTAGAATGATGAGTGGAGAATATAAAGATATTGCTCATCCTGTGAATTCGTTTGCACGAGGAAAAATTCAACAAGCTGTTATGGATAAATATTTTCAGACACTCCAACTCAGAAAAGAAGCTGCGTCCGAGTAAAGAAATAATTATATACCTTAATCAGTGTCTTATAAAGCAATAAGACTGTTTTGTCATGTCTAATCGCCTTGACATTGCGTTGTAAAATACCATACAATAATTATGTCTTATGGTATCAATAATGGTGCTAAACATCGTTTCTAATTTAAGGAGGGATTTTTGTTTTATGGACACCATGGCGATTATAATGGCTGCAGGAGAAGGAACCCGCATGAAATCGGATGTTCCAAAGGTATTGCATCAGGCGGCAGGTCGTTCGTTAATTAATTGGGTAATAGACTCTGTATCATCAGTTTCAACTCATAAACCGATCATAATTGTGGGAAGTGGCGCTGAAAAAGTTAGACAGCATCTTGGAGAAGAGGTGTTGTATGCAGAGCAGTTGGAGCGGCTAGGTACTGGTCATGCTGTTATGATGGCAAAGGATTTTTTGACTGGTAAAATTGGGTATGTTTTGGTAACAGCTGGCGATATGCCGCTTATGCGACAAAAGTCTATCGAGGCTTTGTTTGAAAAAGCAATTGCAAATAATTGTGCGGCTAGCATGCTTACCGCCGTTGTTGATGATGCTACGGGATATGGTAGAGTTGTTAGAGATAAACAAGGTAAGGTAAGTCGTATTGTTGAACATCGTGATGCAAATCAAGATGAGCTAAATATAAAAGAAATTAACGCCTCAGTATACTGTTTTAATATAGCGGCTTTAGTTGAGGCATTAAATAATATTTCAAACGCGAATGATCAAAGCGAGTATTATCTAACAGATTGTATCGGGTATCTTGTTTCAAAAGGAGAAAACGTTGAGGCAATGGTAGTGGAAGATGAAAGCGAATGTCTAGGAATTAACGACAGGGCTCAGCTTTCGTATGCAGAAAATATTTTACAAAAGCGAATAGCAAAAAAGCATATGTTAAATGGAGTAACGATGATTAATCCCGACAGCATCCACATAGAATACAATGTGGAGATTGGTCGGGATTGTGTTGTTTATCCAAACAACTATTTTCAAGCAGGTACAAAAATAGGTCGAAGGTGTACTATTTATTCTGGATGCAGGATGAAAAACTGCGTAATAGGTGATGATACGACTATCGAAAGTTCGGTTTTAACCGATTGCAAGGTTGGAGAAAAGGTTACTATTGGGCCGTTTGCACATATTCGCCCAAAGACGGACATCAGCAATATGGTAAGAATTGGTAATTTCGTTGAGGTTAAGAACACAAAGGTTGGATTAGGGTCAAAAATCTCTCATCTGACTTATGCTGGAGATGGCGAAATTGGAGATGGATGTAACGTTGGATGTGGAGTGGTATTTGTTAACTATGACGGAACAAGCAAGAATAAAACAGTGGTTAAAGATGGGGCATTTATTGGATGCAACACAAATCTTGTTGCACCGGTCACGGTAGGGAAAAACGCATATACAGCTGCCGGATCGACAATTACTCATGATGTGCCAGAGAATGGATTGGGTGTTGCGAGGGAAAAACAAAGGAATATTGAAGGCTGGGTAGATAAACGCAGGACGGAGAAGAAATAAAAATGATAACTCACGGCACAAATATTAAAATTTTTACTGGAAATGCAAACCCAGAACTTGCAAAAGAGATTGCAAATGAGTTGAACAGACCACTCGGTAAAGCCTTTGTTGGTAAGTTTTGCGATGGAGAAACACGAGTTCAGATACAAGAATCTGTTCGTGGTTATGATGTGTTTTTGATTCAACCGTTGTGTGATCCGGTTAACGATTCGTTAATGGAACTACTTATTATGATAGACGCAGCAAAACGGTCATCAGCTGGGCGAATTACGGCAGTTGTACCTTATTATGGTTATGCTCGTCAAGATAGAGTGGCAAGAGCCAGAGAGCCTATTGCCGCGAAACTCGTTGCTGATATAATCGCAACGGCTGGTGCTGATAGGATTCTTACAATGGATTTACATGCACCGCAAATTCAAGGATTTTTTGATGTGCCTGTTGATCATATGATGGGAGTCCCTGTTATTGCGTCACATTATTTAGCAAGGAAATTAAACGGCGGTGATTTAGTGGTGGTTTCACCTGACTTGGGAAGTGTTACTCGTGCAAGGAATTTTGCAAACAGGTTAAACGCTCCGCTTGCTATCATTGATAAACGTAGGCCAAAAGCTAATATGGCTGAGGTAATGAACGTTATTGGTGATATTAAAGGAAAGCGCACATTAATCTGTGATGATTTGTTGGATACAGGCGGAACGTTTATAAAAGGTGCCGAAGCTTTGCAACAACGCGGAGCAAAGGAAATTTATGCTTGTTGTACGCATGGATTGTTGTCTGGGGATTGTCCTCAAAGGATAAAAGATTCATCCATAAAAGAAGTCGTTATTACAAACACTATACCTATTAGCCAGGATGTTATTGAAGCATCCGGAAACAAGATAAGGCAGTTGAACGTTGCCCCCATATTTGCAAAAGCAGTTGAACGAATTTATGAGGATTTGCCTATGAGTATCCTTTTTGACTGATGTTTAGATACTGTTTTTCAGGGGAAGAAGGAGAAATCGTTTATGCAGATGATAGTTGGAGTTGGTAACCCAGGACTTGAGTATAAAAATACGCGTCATAACGTTGGGTTTGATGTTGTTAATACATTAGCTGAGACTTGGGGTATAGCCTTTAAGCAGACGAGGTTTTCGGGGCAGGTTGCAGAAGGAATCATATTAGGCCAAAAAGTAATTTTAGTTAAACCTACTACATATGTCAATAAAAGTGGTGAATGCGTTTTGCAGGTCATGAATTACTATGCAGTTGAAAGGCATGAACTTATTGTAGTTCTTGATGACTTTGATTTACCCGTAGGACGCATTAGAATACGCTCAGCCGGTGGTGCAGGAACACATAATGGACTTAGATCTATCGTAGACTATCTTGGTGCAGGTGATTTTGCTAGGGTTAGGATTGGAGTTGGGCCATTGCCAGAGAACATTGATATTGCTGATTTTGTGTTGTCTAGGTTTAAAAGCGATGAAAAGGAAAGCATAAAAAAGGCGATCAAGCGTGCAGCTAATGCAGTTGAAGTGATAACAAATGATTGTATTGAAGTCGCGCAAACTCAATTTAACTGTCAACCCCATGAATAAAATAGGTTGAAGGCTCATATAGTACATATGTATTTTATAATAGAAGGCAGAACTAAGATGATTAGCTCGTATTGGTATGCGAAATAATTTGTGTGGCGATATAATAAGATCGCCTAAACTAAATAAAATTTTAAACGGTGTCCGCGAGGGGAAAGGTCCTTTCGCGGCGTTTGGCGTGGATCAAAACGTTAATGCGTATTTTGCAGTGGCGGCGAAGCAGAGTTTAAATCAAGATGTATTGATTATTACTCATAGTCAAGAAGCAGCTAGTAGGCTTTTTGAAGATGTATTAGAAATCGATGAGTCCGCTCTTCTGTTTCCGTCAAGAAGCATTGAACTTAGGCCGGTTTCTGCAAGAAGCAGTGACTCGGTGCATGAACGTATAAGCGTATTATCAAAGGTCTGCAAACAAAAACCGCGAGTTGTGGTTGCCTCAATCGACGCTGTTTTAATTGCTTTGTCACCTCCAGCTGTGCTTAATACTTATATAACCACTATCGAGTCATCTGGTCAAATAGATGTTGATAGTTTCATTAGATCTATGATTAGTTTTGGATATGAGAGAGTTGATAGAGTTGAGGGTGTCGGACAAATAGCGCTTAGAGGCGGGATATTGGATATTTTTGCTGTTGGACAGTCTATGCCAGTGCGAGCAGAGCTGTTTGGAGATGTTATTGAGTCGCTGCGCAGTTTTGATGTACAGACTCAGGTTTCAATAATGTCTATTAAAAAGCTTAGAATACTAAGTGCCACTGAAGCACCAATAAACGAGGATTCTGCTAGGCGGGCAATAGATATCATTGACAAGTTTTCGAAAAATTGTCCTAATTCTGCTTACTTAGGAGAATTGGAAAGATCCATTCAACTCTTGTCTGAGCATCAGCCACCAGAGAACGTTGAAAGCATTATTCCACTTTTATATGATGAAACGACTATAATTACTGATTATCTATCTAATAATGTAGTATGTTTGTTGCAAGAGCCGACCAAAATTCATCAAAAAGCTAATACTTTGTTTGAAGAGTTTATGGAGTATTACGAATCAAGAAAACGTGATGCAGCGGTTATTGACCATCAGATCAGGTTAATGCTTGATTATGATAGTTTTATTGAAAGATTGGATGCAAAGCGTAGTTGCAGTATGCAGTTACTGAAAACGCAGGTTTTAACATGGAATCAGGCGGAAAAGGTAGACATCAATGCTTTGTCGTTTCCTGATTATCACGGGCATCCAAAAGAACTTGCGAAAGAGATAAAAAAGTTAACCGAAAAGAACTATCGTGTTTGGTTGCTTTGTGGAACGAAGAAACGTGCAAAACGTGTTCAGGATATGATGATGGACGAGTGGGTAACAGTTGTGTTACCACGACGTGAAACTGATATTGTGCCGGGCATGACAGTTGCGGTTGAATGGTCTCTATATAAAGGATTGATTTTAGATGATGCAAAAATAGCGGTTATTTCTGAAAACGAAATATTTGGAACACGAAAGCATAGGACAGCTTATAAAAAGCAATCAAGAAATATGATGGACGTATTTGCTGATTTAAATATTGGCGACTATGTTGTCCATGATAATAACGGAATCGGAATCTTTATGGGAATCGAGCAGCTGGTCGTAGATTCGGTGAAAAAAGACTATTTACTGATAAAATATTCGGGTAGCGATAGACTGTATGTTCCCAGCGAGCAGATGGAACATGTCCAAAAATTTATTGGATCGGATAAAACGAAGGCTAAGCTGTCTAAGCTCGGTACAGCCGAGTGGTCAAGAACCAAAGCGAAGGTTAGTGAGTCGGTACGTGAGCTTGCGTTTGATTTAATAAAGTTGTATGCAAAACGAAAGGCGAAAAAAGGATTCCAATTTTCAAAGGATACTCCATGGCAACGTGAGTTTGAGGATAACTTTACTTTCGAGGAAACGCAAGATCAGATAAGCAGCATTATCGAAATAAAAAAGGATATGGAAGACGCGCATTGTATGGAAAGATTGCTTTGTGGTGATGTTGGTTACGGAAAAACCGAAGTGGCTATGCGTGCTGCCTTTAAAGCTATCTCTGATTCAAAGCAAGTTGCGATGCTGGTACCTACGACTGTGTTGGCTCAGCAGCATTACTTATCATTTTTGCAAAGGTTTCAAGGGTTCCCCATTACAATAGAATCTTTATCACGGTTTAAGACAACTAGGGAACAAAAACAGATCATTGAACGTATTAAACAGGGGAACGTTGATATTGTTATCGGTACTCACAGGCTTTTAAATAAAGACGTTGTATTTAAAGACCTTGGATTGTTAATAATTGACGAAGAGCAGCGGTTTGGAGTAGGACATAAAGAAACTATCAAGACGCTGAAAGAAAATGTTGATGTATTGATGTTGTCGGCAACGCCCATACCGCGTACCTTGCATATGTCGCTTTCGGGCATTCGGGATATGAGTTTGCTATCAACACCACCTGAGGAGCGCTATCCAGTTGAAACATTAGTACTTGAATATAGTGATTCGTGGGCGTGTGAGGTTATCATGCGTGAAGTTAATCGCGACGGACAGATATACTTTGTGTACAATCATGTAAAAGACATAGATAGGTTTATGTCAAGGCTGCAGGAGTTATTGCCAGATGTAAGAATTGCAGTTGCACATGGACAGATGAAAGAATCTCTGCTTGAAAAGGTAATGCTAAGCTTTTATTCAGGCGAATATGACGTTTTGCTATGCTCTACGATAATAGAATCAGGGCTAGATATTCCTAATGTTAACACGATAATTGTTTATGATGCGGACAACTTAGGGCTGGCGCAGTTGTATCAACTACGAGGTAGAGTTGGTAGATCCAACAGGCACGCATATGCTTATTTTACTTTCAAAAAGGATAAAGTTGTAAGCGAGATAGCCGAAAAGCGTTTGACGGCTATTCGCGAGTTTACTGAATTTGGTGCAGGATTCAAGATAGCTATGCGTGATCTTGAGATAAGGGGCGCTGGTAATGTATTAGGGCCACAGCAGCATGGACATATGAGTGAAGTTGGCTATGATATGTATTGTAAATTGATAGATAAAGCGGTACGTGAGATAAAGGGTGAAGTAATAGCTGAGCCTGTTGTAACTAATATAGATGTTGCAATTAGTGCATTTATTCCACAGAAGTATATTAGTGATGATTATCAAAAAATTGAGTCTTATAAGCGTATTGCATCGATTGAAACAAGCGGCCAAGCAGAGGCATTAAAACGAGAGTTTCGTGACAGGTTCGGAGCAATTCCTGAATGTGTCGAGAATCTTTTTGATATTGCTATCATGAAATGGATATGTATGCAGCTTAGGGTAGAATTTTTTTCGTGTAAGGATGGTCTATGCACGTTTAAGTTTCATAAGACAGCTAGACTGCATCCAAATATGCTGATAAAACTAGTTGATAGCAATAAAAAAATGCTTTCGTTAACACAGGGTGAGAATATTCAGGTTAATTTAAGAAGAAAGATATATAATGCAAGGGATATGCTGGGACTTGCAATGAAATGTGCTGATAAGCTGAAAAAAATGCTTAATCATAGAAGACGACTAAGATAACAATATGTTTGGAGGAAGATACATAATGACGAAAGTAAAAACAAACGGTAAAATCATATTAATTGCCGCACTGTGTATTAGTATGATTCTATTGGGAGGATGTTCGCTTACTGAGTATGATGAAGAAGCGGATATGGCGCAAGTTGTTGCTACGGTTGGCGATGTTGACATAACAAAAGGCGAAGTAATGGACGATGTTGATTACTATCTCCAGATGGCGGTGTCCTTATTACGGGTATGAGGAAGATTCAACAGAGTATGAAGATCTTAAGCAAGAATACATTGAGATGATATTAGAGCGAAAGATCGCAACAGAAATGGCATGGCAAGAATTCCAGGCAGGCGGTGGAGAGTTAACGGAGGAACAAAACACACTGGTTCAAGAATCATTTGACGAAAATATAACCACTTTTGAAGAGCAAGCCACAACTGAACTTGAAACAGAGTTAGGTGAAGATGCTAAGATTACCCAAGAACAACTTGATACCAAAGTTGACGAAATTATTATTAGAACAAGGGTATACAAGAGATCAGGTAATGGAGTTAATTTCGCGGGGAATTAGTTTATTCAGAATATTACGATGAAAAGACTGGAGACGTTAAAGCAACAGTATGAGCAGATTAGCACATATTATGATGACAAGCTTAAGGAGCAAAAAAGAAACTTATAAGGACGATATGGCAACGTTAGATTCCGATTATAATTCAGGACAACCGATCCTGTATTATCCACAAAGGGTAGTTATGGTATCGCAGATTCTTATAGGTATTTCTGATGATGATACGGCAGCAATTAACGAAGTTAAAAATAACGCTGACTTATCTGATGATGAAATTGCGACTCAAACAAAGACACTGCTAAATGCTGCACTAAAGAAGATTAAGAGTAAAGCGGATACAGTTTTAAGTAAGGCTAAAGGCGGAGAAGATTTTAATGCGTTGATTACTGAATATAACGAAGATCCGGGTATGGAGAGTATGTTAAACCTTGGAGGATATTTGATTTATGAAGGAACGACGAATTGGATTGACGAGTTTGTTGCAGCTGCATTGGCATTAAAGAAAGAAGGCGACATTTCTGGGCTTGTATCAACAGATTATGGTTATCATATAATAAGAGCTGAAAAGATTTATGAAGCTGGATATGAAGTGCCGTTAAAAGACGCTAAAACATTAATTGAACCAGCTGTAACGGATAATTTAAAGCAAGAAGTATGGGATGCTGCGGTTAGTTCCCTAAAAGAAAAATATAACGTCCAAACGTTTATTGATAGGTTTTAGCACAAAAAATGTTTAGAAAATAAAATATGAAAAATTTAGACTATCCTTCCTTTTGTGCATAAAATTTCTTTTCTGTCGGATACTAAGAAAACAAAATGACTTAATGTTATTTATCACGAGGAGGGAAAAGTTTGAAAGCTACTGGAATTGTAAGAAGAATTGACGAACTTGGAAGGGTAGTCATTCCTAAGGAAATTAGAAGAACCATGCGTATTCGTGAAGGCGATCCGCTCGAAATATTCACTGACCGTGATGGAGAAGTAATACTCAAAAAATATTCACCGCTTGGTGAGCTAAGCAACTTTGCAAAAGAGTATACTGAAGCGCTAAACCAAACTTTGGGGCATGTTGCTTTTATCTGTGATAAGGATGTAATAATTGCAGTTACAGGTGCTGGGCACAAAGAGATGATTGATAAGCCTATTAGTAAAGACTTGAAAAAACAATAGACAATCGAAAACGTCTTGTAACAATCGAAAAGAAACGGTTAATGGTTTATAAATATTATTGAGCATAAACGGATGCAGACGAATATCATTCGCAAGTAATAACGCCTATCGTGGTACAAGGAGATGCAATCGGAGCTATTGGGCTTATATCAAAGGATGATGCGTTATGATGAGCGAGATTGAGTATAAAGTTGCAGAGACTGCTGCAGGATTCTTAGGCAAGCAGATGGAGTTTTAATCGTCTTAAGTATCGGATAATTATAGTTTTTCTAAGCTGTGCGATAAATTTTGCACAGCTTTTTTCCTTTAAAATACTGTTATTTATTGACGACTTCGTGTATATTGATTAAGTATACGATATGTTGTGGTAAAAGGCTGGGATAATTAATGAGTAAAAAATCGTTTGTTGGTGGTGCTGCCATTCTGGCGGTTGCCGGGTTAATATCAAAATTTATTGGTGTGTTTTATAGGATACCGCTTAATAACATAATGGTGAGCAGGTATGGGGATTTATCAAGAGGTGTATCCTGTTTATGCTTTGTTGTTAACTGTATCAACAGCGGGGATACCTACTGCTATTTCAAAACTGGTATCGTCCTAGATGTGCAAAGGGACAGTATGCGGCAGCACACAGGGTTTTTAAGGTTTCAATTGTATTGTTAGTGGTGATTGGCGCGATACTTGCTGCGATAGTATATTTTGCAAGTGATAGCATTGCGGGGGGTATTATTGGTGACCCATTAGCTGCGGATGCGTTTAAGGCAATTGCACCTGGAGTATTTTTCGTTGCATGTTTATCGGCATTTAGGGGTTATTTCCCAAGGCAGCAAGTCATGTCGCCTACGGCCTTATCTCAGTTGATGGAGCAAATTCGGAAAACTTATTATGGGGCTTGCACTTGCTGTTGCGTGGTTGCATATGGGTGTGCAATGGGGAGCTGCAGGCACACTGCTTGGAGTATCTTTTTCTGAGCTTGCTGCATTATTATTGTTGATGGAATATTTATATTTACTCGAAGGAATAGAAACAAAGATATAGAACGTAGCATAGAGAGATTTGGAAGACAAGGAGAGCGATTGGCTTTTTGTCAAAAGAAATAGCGTTAATCTGCAATACCAGTAACGATTGGTGGCGCGATAATGCCATTAATGGGGTTTATCGACTCGGCGCTTATTGTTAACATTCTTCAAGATGTTGGGTATAAGTTAGCGGAAGCAAGGTCGTTGTTTGGTCTTGTTGACAGGCACGGTAAATACGCTTGTTTCGATGCCGTCAGTGTTAACCATTGCTTTGCAAATGGCGCTAGTTCCGGCTATTTCGCATGCTAAGGCTAAAATGGATAAACAAACTATTAGAATATCAGCGCAGGTGGGCACAAAGCTTGCAATATATTTAGGATTACCTTGCGCTGTTGGGCTTTATGTATTAGCGCAGCCTATAATATCGTGTTTGTATTCAAATTTACAGCCTTCTAGTATTACGACAGCTGCTATGCTGTTACAACAGATGGCACCAGCAATAATATTTTTAGCGTTGGTACAAACGTTGACCGGGGTCTTGCAAGGAATGGGCAGGGTTTTATATTCCAGTACTGCATCTGGGAGTTGGGGCAATCGTAAAGGTTATACTTTCGTTAGTGTTAATACGCATACCATCTATTAACATATCTGGAGCAGTAATCGGTACCATCGCGTGTTATGTGATTGCAAGTGGGCTTAACCTTTGGCAGGTGAAAATGCGAACAAACATGAAGTTTAATTTGCTTGATTTGTTGTAAAACCCATAATAGCTTCTGGTATAATGGGCGTTGTTGCGTATTATTTACATGCGTTTGCATACCTATAGTGGGACGGTGGGATAGCGCTTGGATTGGGTATTGCTGGAGGAGTCGTAGTTTTCCTAATAGTTGTTATATTGCTAAAAGGAATTGGACCAGAGGATTGGAAATGATACCAGGTGGTTCAAAGATACAAAAACTACTGGATAAGAGGGATAAATAAATGAAACTAACAATAGCTGGAATGGGTACAAGTGGATTAGACTCTTTAACACTAGGACTTATTGATGCTGTTAGGTCTGCAGATAATTTAATTGTCCATACAACAAGACATCCGGCATATGATTATTTTTCAAAACAAGGGCTTAGGATTGAAACACTGGATAATGCTTATGAGGATGCAGAAGATTTTGATCATCTATGTAAGCTTGTTTGTTGACGTCATTTCAAACTCTCTTAGGCAGTATGATGAAACTTTGTTTGCTATTAATTGGGCAAGGAGTGTGGGAACATACATTTTGTCGCCGATGATGGAAATGGTTAGAAGCATTTGATGCAAAAGTCACCTTTTAGGTGGGGTTTCAGGAGCTTGCACAGCGATTGCAAAGGCTATTGAAGTAGGAGCGTCGGGTAGAAGGTGCAGGAGCAGTACAAAACGGTGTTTGCATCGCAAATAGAGGGGTTTAGACCAAACGTTGATGAAATACTGGTTATACAAGAAATAGATGGCATTATGATGTCTGCAACCGTTAAACTGTGGCTTAGTGAATATTATCCTGATGAGTATCAAGTTTTTATTGTTGGAGAAAATGGGTCAAGTATTGCAAAAAAAATCAGCGTTATGGAAATCGACAGGATCTGCGGGGATCATAATACCGTTGTTGTCGTTTTGCCAATAGATATTTTACAAGAGAAAGGTTTGACTTTAACGCGTTGGTTGATATAATGTATAGACTGTGTTCGCCTAGTGGTTGTCCGTGGGATGCAGAACAGACTCATGATTCACTCAAACGATACCTTATTGAGGAAACTTATGATGGTGCTGGAGGCGATTGATAACAAGGATGATGTTGCGTTATATGATGAGCTAGGGGATGTGCTTTTTACAGATAGTGTTTCATGCTTGTATCGCTAAACAAGAATCTAGTTTTGATGATAGGGATGTAACAACAGCGGTTTGTGAAAAGATGATTCGAAGGCATCCTCATGTATTTGGTAATGTTTCAGCTAAAACACCTAACGATGTTAAGGTCAAATGGGAAGAGATCAAACGCGAAGAAAAAAGCGTAGTTAACCACTCGGAAGTGTTAAAGGGGGTATCAAGGAATCTGCCTGCACTGATGAGGAGTGAAAAGGTCCAGGATAAGGCGGCGCAAGTGGCTTTGATTGGAATTGTGCTTTGGATGCTCTTAAGAAGGTGTTTGAAGAAGCAAAGGAATTGGATGTTGAGATAAGAGCTAAAGATCATCAGCGCATCATCGAAGAATTAGGAGATTTATTGTTTGCAGTGGTAAACACCGCAAGGCTTGCAAAGTTGATGCCGAGCAGGCGCTTATAAAGGCTACAGATAAATTTATTGATAGGTTTT
>CAXXMZ010000008.1:0-41103 GCA_963675355.2 Christensenellaceae bacterium | reverse complement strand
AATCCGTTAGGTTCTAGAGTAAAACTCACATAAAAAAGGTGATGCCATTCGTTTGTGGATACCATTAAAAATGATATTATCGGTATTATATAAAGCGCCATATGCCTTGCGGAAAAGTCTCTATCTGGATCTACATAGAATATTCCAATAAGCAAAATGCTAACAGGGGCAAAACATGCTCCAATATAATCTATTGCTTCAAATACCATGTATAACGAGTCGCCATTTGCAAAGAGTTCATTTTCGATGATTAAGGCAATAGACCAAATTATTATCTCAATGGTTAAGGACAGAAATACATAATGGAGGACCTTTTTGTTTTTAAGAGTCATCAAATAGAATGTTAAAAAAATATTCAAGAACAATGCAATGCAAAGTAGAATAAACGAACTATCCATTATGTCCTCCTAATAACCCGATTGCAATGTATTTATGAACAATCTAATATAACTTAAGTCAGCATGTGGCCAACTAAATCCTAACCTATTTAGTTGATCATTAGTCTCGCGTGAAACAGGCTGTATAGTGCTACGCGAAGAGCCTTGAGAGCTATCGGGTACTAATAATGATATGTTATCATATAACCCTTTTTTACTCAATTCCTTTATTGTGGAAATATACGTTTTATCGGTTACAGTATGCATTGGTATATTCTCGGCTCTTAGGGCATCGATTATATTTGTTATTTTGACGGAGTTTGGATTGTAGACATGATAAACGTAAGAATACAATCCAGATGTCGAACAAAGGGTAAGTATTGCCTTAGCGCATATGTCGACGGGAGTCATTTCAACCGTTAAGTTAAGCGAGCTGAAGGGTACGCTTTGGACCGTCATTAAGCCTTTAATGCGGTTTGCAAAGGCATTTGCGTTTGGATTAATTTGATATTTTGAATCATAAATACGGCTAGTTAAATTGCCAACTCTAAAGATTCTTGCTGTTAACCCTTCTTTTATTGCCTTGAGTACAAGTCCTTCTGCAAGGAATTTACTTTTAACGTATTCGTTATTTTCAAAATTTTGGCCAATATAATAATTTCGCTCAGAGAATGTAGTATCGGTTCGAGAAGAATTTGCTAAATGGGAACCAGACACGCTTATTGTCGAAATATGAACCATTGACGCGCTAGTATTCTTACAAAACTCGATAACATTATGCGTTCCTTGGACATTAATTTGTTTAAATATTTCCGACCTACCGATATGACTGGTAAGTGCAGCAGAGTGAATTATTGTTTTAACGTTTGTCATCAGCTCTTTTTGATCAGAGCGTTTAATCCCCAAATTTTCAAGTGAAATATCTCCTTGAATTATCTTGACGCGATTTAAAATAGTTTTGGTTATATTTGGACCAAAATAATAGTTTAAATTATCCGTTAGTTTTTGCTGACAAGCAATATGCTTAGTGTCGCGCATTAAACAATAAACGAATGAATCATGTTTATCTATCAATTCGTGCAAAATATGTGCTCCTAAAAACCCAGTTACGCCTGTTAACAACACGCATGAAAGATCAGCGGCTTCCATAGCCACACTAGATAATGGTATTGGCTTGTTGTGCAGTTCGCTTAGGTTTATTGAAACCGGTTTAGTGTTAGTAATAGCATGGTTTAATCGTTTACAAATTTCACGTAGAGTTTCGTAATCGAAAAAGTCTTGGGTTCTAATATAAATATCATAAGGTAATAGAGCTGTTTGAACACGAATTATATCAAGTGATGTACCACCTAAATCAAAGAAGCTATCGTTTACTCCAATAGATTTAACCTTTAAAATTTTGGACCATATTCGTTTCATTATTCGTTCGGTATCGGTAAGAGTTTCTTTTGCTTTTGAAACCTTTTTAGTCTCCTTTTGCCGAATAGGCTCTAATAGATTTTTTCTATCTACTTTACCATTAGGGGTAAGGGGAAGTTTATCAAGCTTTTTAAAGAATGAAGGTACCATGTATGATGGCAACATAGATTTAAGGTGGGATCGGAAATCATTAGTTTCAATGTTTCTATTGGCCGTGTAATATGCACAAAGATATTTTTCCGTGCCTTCGCCAAAATCTTTGACAACAGCCTCCGTAATGTTAGGAAGTGAACGAATAGATGCTTCTATTTCACCTAACTCAATCCTGAGACCGTGTATCTTCACCTGATTATCGATGCGCCCGAGCATTTCAAAATCACCTTCATCGTTTAATAGGCATACATCGCCAGTGGCATACATAACTTCTCCAGGGGAAAATAAATCATTAACGAATTTTTCACTTGTTAGCTCAGGGCGATTGATGTATCCAAGACCGACACAAACTCCAGATACATAGCCTTCGCCAGTTACGCCAATTGGTTGAAGGTTTTTGTTCTTGTCTAATACATAAAACCGTGTATTATTTACAGGCTTGCCTATAGAAACCTTTTTGCTGTTTGTTAAGTCTTTAAACGTTGTGTATACAGTAGCTTCTGATGGGCCATAGCCGTTTATTATCTTTGCTGTTGAATGCTTCTTAATTGATTTGATAAGAGACATAGGAACAGGCTCTCCGCCTAATACAACAGTTTTAATATTGGATAATACTTTGCAAAAATCAGGGCAGGTCAGCATAAGTTGCATCCTAGTAGGTGTGGCTTGAATAAAGTCTGCGTTATATTTTTCCATTGTCGGACAAAGGAGATGCGTTTGTCGCAACTCTTCATCCGTGCTAAGTAATACAGTTCGCCCATACAACAAAGGCAGGATCGTATCAGCAATAAAAATATCAAAAGCTACGGTGGTGATAGATAAGCATACTTCGTGCATAGGGTAATCAATAACATCTTTAGTACTATGGTATAGGTTTAGCATCGCTTGGCGAGTTAATGAAACGCCTTTTGGTTGACCTGTTGATCCCGATGTATATATGACGTAAGAAATATCATTACAGTTTGTACTTATGTTAGGATTACCTGTATTAAGGTCGCCTATATCGTTTATGCTAATAGTTTGGCCGTTAAATTCTCTTTGATTATTGTCTTCACACAACAAAACTTTAGCGTCACTATCTGATAGGATAAAGCTAATTCTATCTTTTGGATAAGTAGGATCGAGCGGGAGATATCCGGCTCCCGATTTTAACACTCCAAGAATAGATGCAACCAAATTACTACTGCGTTTTAGGCAGATGGCTACAATATCATTTTGTTTTATGCCACAAGCTAATAGCCGATGTGCAATTGCATTTGATCTAGCATTTAGCTGATCAAAGCTGAGTTTTTTATTATCAACTATTAAAGCTGTTTTTTCCTTGTTTTGGTTGACCATGGTTTCAAATAATGATTGAATCTCTACGCTTGTATCAAAACCGGTTGGATTATATGGTGAAATACGCTCCTTGATTTCTGCATCAGAAAGGATAGAAATATCCTTTATTGGTAAGTTTAAAGAGCTTGTAAGACTAGTAAGCAAATTTTTAAAGTGCTTTGTCATTCTCTCAACCGTAGAGCGTTTGAACAATGAACTATTGTATTCCATTTGGCAATGTAGTCCATTTTTTTGTTCATAAACTTCCAAAGTCAAATCCAGTTTAGAAATGCCCGGATTAAAAGAAATAAGCTCAGTTGAAAGTCCGGGCAAGGATAAAGTGATGCTGTCTTGTGGTTGAAAAACCATCATGGTATCGAAAAGCGGATTGCGACTTTTTGACGGTTTCATATGTAAATTACGAATTATCATATCCAAAGGATAATCTGCATTAGAGTATGCAGCAAAGCAAGTTTCGCTTATTGATTTTAAAAGAGTAGTAAGTATTGTGTCAGGAGAAACGCTACAACGTATTGGCAACGTATTAACAAACATTCCAACCATGTTTTGAAGTTCATCTCTGCTTCGTCCGGAAATTGGTACGCCTACGATGATATCTTCTTGTCCTGAATATTTCTGAAGAAAAATATAATAAGCGCACAGTAAAATATTAAACAGCGTCATTTTTTGTTCCGATGCAAACATGCGCAATTTTTGGGAGGTTTCGTGGTCAATATTAAAACTGATTCTAGAACCAGTAAAAGTTTGACTAGAAGAACGAGGTTTGTCTATGGGTAGGTTAAGTAGAGGTCTGTTGTCAGACAAATTAGTGTTCCAGTATTTTGCTTGTTTCTCGCCGTGTTCGCTTTCAATCAAATCGGTATGCCATTTTGTATAATCTTTATAATCAAGAGAAGGCAAAAGTGGCATTTTTTTGCTATATAATAGTTCAAGTTCGCTTAAAATAATGGCTAACGATCGACCGTCACATATGCTATGATGTGCGTTAATGAACAAAACGTGTTTGTCCTCGCCAGTATAAATCAGGCTTGCACTAAATAGCGGGGCTTTAGAAAGATCAAATGGTTGGTTAAGTTTTTTCAGGAAGGATCGTAAACCAGTTGGCGAACATTCGTAATATTGTAACTGAAAATCAACGATATTATCTATTTGTTGGCGGAGCTTACTTGAGTTAATCACAAAAGATGTACGCAAAGAATCATGACGGCTAATGAGAGTTTTAAGCGCATGCTCAAGTGCGTTAACATTTAGTTTGCCTGAAATTCTAATGGCTATAGGTATGTTATATGCAATTGCCGACTGGGGATTGCTGGATAAAATATACATACGTTGTTGAGCCGGCGATGCAGGATAATTCTTTCTCTTGGGTATGCGGTTGATTGGCGCGTAATTAATTTTTTGTGCATAGTCGATATGACGAGCAAACCCTTTTAGCGTAGGCGCCCGATAGACATCTTCTAGTGACATAACAACATTAAACCTACGCGATACTTCATCAACGGCAGCGATAACGCTTAGTGAATCGCCACCAATATCAAAGAAGCTGTCGTCGTTACTAATAATTCCAATTTTTAATAGGTTTCGCCAAATACCGGCCAAAGCTTTCTCTGTAGGTGTCTTGGGAGGGATAAAATCGTTGTCTATTGTCGTTATTGCATGTTTTAATGGGTCGGGCAATTGTTTTCTGTCTAACTTACCGCTTAAATTTAAAGGAAGTTTATCTAATAGTACAAAATGTGATGGCAGCATATAAGATGGTAAATCACGTGATAGTTCAGCTGTTATTTCTGAACGTGAAGGTAAGTCTTGTCCGCAGAGATAAGCGCAAAGATATTTGCGACCGCTATCGTCAACAAGGTCAACGACAGCGCAATCACGTATAGATGAAATATTCTTTAAACGGCTTTCAATTTCACCTAGTTCAATTCTATAACCGCGGATCTTTACTTGATGGTCTGCTCTGCCAAGATACTGTATGGTGCCCGAGGGCTCCCAAAATGCTAAGTCACCAGTATGGTACATCTTTTCGCCTGGTATGTGAGGGTTATCAACAAAACTTAGGGCGTTTAAGGATGGACGGTTAATATATCCGCGAGCTAAGCCGTTGCCGCTGATATATATTTCACCTGATACTCCAATTGGGACAAGGTTTAAGTTGTTGTCTAGAATCATAATTTTAGTATTTGGCATGGGGTTGCCTATGCTAACGGTCTTTGATTCTGTAACGTCCATATAAGTTGCAGCGATAGTGACTTCTGTTGGCCCGTAAAAGTTAAATATTTTGGAACGAGTATATTTACGAAGATCTTGAACAAGAGAGGGGAGCAAAACATCGCCGCCCAACATAATTTCTCGTACGTTTGCAAGATATTTACAACCCTGGTCGTTACTCATGAAAAGTTGCATTCTAGAAGGCGTAAACATAAGCTTATTTACTTGTCGTTTGGCTAAAAGTTGAACGAGCTTATGCGGAATAGCAGCTTCATCTTCACTTGCAAGGACCAAAGTAGCTCCTGAGGTAAGTGTGGGGAGAGATTCCATGATAAAAAGGTCAAATGAAATAGAGGCTGCACAAAGAACAGCATTTGATGGCGAAAAATCCATGATGGAGCATAGTGAATGGATAAAGTGAACGATTGAATGCTGTTCGATGGCTACTCCTTTAGGAGCGCCAGTTGAGCCAGATGTATAGATGATATAGGCTAAATCGTTTTCTCGACAACTGTTATTAAAACGTTGTTGCTTTAGCGTTTTAAGCTTGTCGGTTGTGATTATGTTGTTGTCATAGTCAAGGTATCTTTGGTCAGCTAAATCTGCCCCAAGGATGAAGGTTTTTGCCTTACAGTCTTTAAGCATATAAGTTACTCTATCAATAGGCAGTTCGCTATGTATTGGTAAAAAGGCACATCCAGCTTTAATTACGCCAATTATGGATACAAAAAGATCAAGAGACCGGTTGACCATTATGCCAACAATATCGCCGTTTTTTAAACCAATTTTTTGCAGATGCGCAGCTAGAGCGCTTGCTTGTTTATCTAGTTCAGCATACGTTATGCTAGTGTTTAGAGTCGCTACGGCAATATTATCTGGAGTTTTTTGCACCTGCATAGTCCAAAGATCGTTAAGTGTCTGACCTGAAGGGAAAATAGTGTTTGTATCGTTAAACTCATTTAATAGCAAATGGCGTTCTTCGTTGGTTACAATTGAAATCTGTGCGATGCTCTTTTCGGGATAAGACAAAACGTCTTCAACAACACACATGAGATGTTCGTGAATATATTCAATATCTTTTAGGGAAAATAACGGGACTAAATGGTCGTAGTCCAAAATAAAACGTCCATTGCCTTCTCGGTCGTTCATATGTATGCTAAGTGAATTAACTTGATGGTTAGAAAAATGCCAAATTCCCTCATCAATAAACGCATTAGTAGTATCGCTAAACGTTCCATTTTGATATGAAAAGGTTATATCCTGAAGCGAGTCTAAGTTTTTATGCGTCTTTCTAAGGTCTTGCATTAAAATATCATAAGGATACTTTTGGTGCTTTAAAACGGAAAACCATTCGTTTGACACGTTTTGTATGAAGTTTCTAAACGAAAGGGAATCGTCAAGTTCAATTCGAATAGGAGCAATAGATACCATCATACCCAACATATTCTTCATAGATTTGCTTAAACGATTGGACACAGGGGCACAGATAACCATATCACGCTGTCCCGTAGTCTTATATATGTATGTGCTGATGGCTGACAGCATAAAAGAGAATACAGAGGTATTATTTACATTGCAATAATCGCGAATTCGCGAGGAAATATTTGATGATAAAACAAACGACTTTCTTCTAGCTTTAGTATCTCGGTAAGAAGACTTCTTTTCTTTTAAAGCTGTTGGAGCAGGAAGCTGAGAAAAACGTGTGTTCCAATATGTTTTATCATAGGTAAAGCGTTTTGATGAAAGGTAATTACGTTCAAATTCAACATATTCGCTATAAGGTTTATTTTGTGTTGGAGAACATTCCTTGCCAATAATCAAGTCACGGTAGTTTAAAATAATTTCGTTGGTAATCGCAACCAAAGAAATACCATCCGACATTATGTGATGGAGCTTAAAATATAATGCTCCTTTGCCAGAGGGAAGTTTTACAATGGCAAAATAATACAAACACGAGTTTTCAATCGACATAGGAGCATTTGTTTGGTTTGTGTCCCACGAACTAAATTGCTTTGGTGTAGCGTTGCTAAAATCCAAAATATCTATTCTGGTATCGCTGAATTCAGATACATATTGAGAAGGTACGCCGTTTGATTGAGTAATGCGTAAACGGACGTTGTCATTATTCTCAATAAATTTTAAAACTGCTTTTTCTAGCAGCTTTTCATTAAGTCTACCCTTGATTTTTACAGTGCCAGCGTTGTTCCACATGCTCGTTCCAGGATATAGTTTCTCGCTGTACCATATCCTAAGTTGTGGATGCGATAATGGAAGTAAATTATTATTTGTCATTCGTATCACCTTATTATCATTAATCTAATTATTATTCATAGTAAAATGTTGCCAATGGTCATGGGTTACGTTTTTAATAAAAGTTGGCAACTCGCCGCATTTTATGCACGCGCTAAATGCGTATCCCTCTATATGGTCTATAATGCTTAGTTTTTCGGGTTGACCTATAAGTGTTGTACCTTTATAACCGTTCTGTATTGTTTCCAGCTTAAAGCTAACATTTGACAAGCTACGGGTTATGCCCTCCCCGTTAAATTTCAAGTAACTTTCCTTTAAGGTCCAAATTTTAAAGAAATATTCTATTTTTTCAGTGGATGTCAAATAAGTCGAGAACTCATCACTGGACATTATTCGCTTAGCTAATGCATCAGTAATTGGCCTCTTTTTTTCAACATCAACACCAATAGGATTATCGTGCAAAGCGCAAATGCCAACGCGCCCTGAGTGACTTAAACTAAAATGAGGAGCATTTTCATCGCTGAAAAATGGTTTGATATGGTTGCCACGATGCATGACCATACGCTTTAAATCCAGCCCGTATTCAGTAGCTAAAGTAAAGTTAAGCAGCAAATGAGTAAACAAACGGGTTATTGCTACTTGTTTATTACGTTGCTTTAAAAGGCTCTGGGTTATTGAACTATCAACCTGAGCAAGTAGCATATTAAAAGCATCATCACTAAGGTTGTCTGGTGCATAAACTGAGAAGATTTTAGCTATCATACTTTTGTTTCAAGATAAGTGACGATATCACAAACCTTTGTAATTCGCCTAATATCTTGTTCATGAATAGTAGTATTAAATTCTTGCTCAAAGCAACATGCAAGCTCAACGAGCTCAAGAGAATTAATGCCCAAGTCTTTAACAAGATTGGTTTGTGGAGTGACGTCATCTTGTGACACCCCTAGTTCTTTAACAATTATAGCTACAACACTTTCGTATAGTTGCATAAGAATTCCTCATTTCTTGTTCGTATAAAAAGTATTAGTTAATCTTGCCACGAATTATTTTTTTAGATGCAGTTTGGGGGAAAGGGTCGCTTCTAATTTTAAAATCACTAATGAATATATAAGACGCAAGTTTTGAGTTGACCTCTGTTAATATATCATTTAGTGTTTGATCAAGCTCGTCTACTGACATGCTTGCCGATAATTCAGGATTTGGATATATTATGGCGAATAAAGTATCAATGCCGCCATCATCTTTTTTGCCTTCGGTAATTACTATCTGCTCAATTATATCGTATGGGGTAAAGTATCCTTCGACAGCTTCAGGTGAAATGTTCTTGCCATTTTTCAATACTATAATATTTTTGCTACGACCGGTAATATAAAGGAATCCTTCATCATCCATATGACCGATGTCACCAGTGTTAAACCATTTGCCTTCAAAAGCAACTTTTGTGGATTCGGGGTCGTTGAAATAGCCCATCATAACATTAGAACCCCATACTAGTACCTCTCCAGTGGTGGAGCCGTCTTCAGTTTTGATTTTAACTTCGTTACACGGGACAATCAAACCTGCTGCATTGTCATTGTAGTGTTTCATGCGGTTAACGGCAACTAAAGGAGAACATTCAGTGATTCCATAGCCTTGATAAACATTTATTCCAAGGTCCCTAAAACCTGTTATTAAAGAAGGGTGCGCGTATGCGCCTCCGACTACCAAGCGTCTAAGGTTTCCGCCAAACGTATCATGAACATCTTTTAGTACTTGACGTTTTATATCTATGCCAATCATTTTAAGCGCGTTTGTTATTTTAATTGCTGCTTTTAGTTTTTTTGCTTTACCAGTTCTTTGTGCTGTTACATGTATTTTTTTTAGTAGAGTTTCAATATAGAGAGGCACAAAGAATATTAAATTAGGTTTAAATAGCTTCATGTTTGAAAGCAGGTTTTTTGCTGAATCATTAATGCATATCGTAGCACCTCGATTAAGGGTAGTCATGATGCCGCATGTTGATTCAAAAGAATGATGTACAGGTAAAACAGACAACAACACATCGCTCTCATCAAAATAAAAAGCCTGTCCGCCTGCTACGATGTTACTGGCAATATTTTCGTGTGAAAGCATCACACCTTTGCTTTTGCCAGTAGTTCCAGAGGTGAACAATATTGCACAAGGTTTTTCCGTGTCAATTTTAATGCTAGAAAAATCATCTCGACCATTATTAACCAATTCATAGCCGTGTTTTAATATTTTATGTAACTCTAAATGTGTGTCTATATTCGGGTGGCCATTAAGGTTAATATATGTAATATCATACCCGAGCCTTTTTTGTATTTCAATGACCGCGTCAATGTATGTATTAGAATAAAAAAGAGCCGTGACCTCCGAGCGTATAATTAGTTCAACTAATTCATCAATTGGGAGTTCTTTATCTAAAGGCACTACGGTCGTGTTGCTGTTAACACCTGCAAAATATGCAAGTAGCCATTCATACATATTCTCGCCTAAAATTGCATAACGATGCCCTGACAATTCCTTAGAAATAATTCCGTTACCTAGAGCGCGAATGTCATTTGCAAATTGTGAATAAGACACACTTTTATATTGTTTTTCATTGATGCGAATCCTAAATGCATCTTTTTCAGAATAGGTAGTTGTACACAAATTGATAAATTCTTGTAAATTTGTAAGTGGTTTAATATCCAAAAAAGGATAAGACTTCATAATTGTACACCTCTTATTATCAAAATAGAGCAAACATTGCTATGTTTAAAAAAAAGCGAGAACTATTTAAAAAAATGGTTATTATTTATATAGAAGTTTTAAAAAAGCTGTAAAGATCAGCGACGTTATGAAACATAAAGTCAGGATCAAACTGTTGTAAAAATTTGACAGATCTAAAGCCCCAAGTAACGCTAACGGTAGTAAGACCAGCGTTTTTACCTGTTAAAATATCAGAGTTTGAATCTCCAATAATAACACAATCATTGGGTTTTGCGTTAGACATATTTATGCAAAACATAGTATCTGAAGGGTCAGGTTTTATTTTTGAGTCTTTACGAGCACCAAGTACGTTTTTAAAAGTTATGTCAGGGAAAAGCGCCGTTGCAATAGATTTTGCTTGGTTATCATATTTGTTAGTAACTATGTTAAGGTCAATGTCTTTGCTTTGCAAAAACAAAAGGAGCTCAGGTATACCGTCATACGGCAATGAGTTATCTAGAAGATGCTCGCTATAGTGTTTTGTAAGCATTTCCAGGGCAGTTGATACAGTCTTGTCGTCGCGATGTTCTTCGGGTAGCGATCTTTTCACGAGATTAAAGAGACCGTCGCCAATAAATCCTTTATAACTCTGTACAGGGTGTATAGGGAAACCAAATTGAGTTAAGGCATAGTTGCCAGCATTAGCAATGTCAGTAATAGTGTCTACTAAAGTGCCGTCAAGGTCGAATACACATGCCTTAATGATCAAAGCTCATACCCCCTATTTTGCTCTTAATTATAGCATACAAAGCATATAAAACAAGAGAATTTTATCGAAAAAATATGAAATTGGGAATAAATAGGTTTAAATGAATTTGATAATGGTATAGAATATACAAGTAAATAAATAGGAAATAAGTAGATTGCTAGGCGGAAAAAAATATAATGCAAGATAGTCTTTACAAAAGAATATCCTATAAATACGGATCGGGAATAGTTGAAAAACAATATAGGCAGATGTTTAAGGAAAAAAACAACGAAATTAATGCCCAGAGAAACATTCCGCTTATTTTAGTGTGTTGCATTATATCAACAATACAGTTTTTCTTGGTTTTGTATGATGTTTTTGATATAACACAGCAAGATAGGATGACGGCATTAACGGTGTATTCGGTATTTACTGAAGTATTCCTAGTGTTATTAGGATGGGGGATAATTCAAAGATATAAAGGATATGCAGGACGGATACAAGCATCTGTATTTAATGCTTTGTGTTTGTTTACAGTTTGGGCGTTAAGTTTTTTTATTACAATAAGTCTTTATCCTTCTATGGAGAGTATGGCGTTTTATATCATGGCACAGTTTGTTTTTGCAATGTTTTTCCTTTTGCCTGCTTCTATATCAATTCACAATTGTTTGTGTGCACTGATGGCTTACATTGTTTATATATTCTACATTGATGGAATAAATAATCAAACTATATCCGCATCAGTATATGCAGGTATTTGTTTTGTGGTAGCATGGATTGGCTCTCGGATGATGTATAATGTTCGAGCAAAATGGTTCATGACAAATGTAAATGAAGCTGAGTATGAACAAATGTCGCTAACGGATTCACTATTATCAATTCCAAATCGACGCAAGTTTGATGTTTCGCTACAACTTGCATGGAGTTATTGTAGCCGAGAGAAAAAGCCGCTATCGCTTGTTATGATAGACCTTGATTATTTTAAACTATATAATGACAAATTTGGACACAGCGAAGGTGATAAATGCTTAAAAATGGTTGCTAGAACTTTACAAAAATCGATTAGGCGGGAAAGCGATGTGCTGGCACGAGTTGGTGGCGAGGAACTGGCATTTTTACTTCCGTTAACCGACGGCAAAGATGCTTTAGCATTGATGGAAAGGGCTAGGAGTTCTGTGGAAAAACTCAAGATAAAGCACCCAATAACGCCTATAGGTTCGGTGACCATAAGTATAGGGATAGCGTCAATAACGCCAGGTATGGATAAGATCATTGCTTCTACTCAGGCTCTTTATGAAGCGGCTGACTCAGCAATGTACGAGGCTAAAAGACTTGGCAAAAATAGAGTTTGTAAGTTCAGTGAATGTCAATATGATACAAGGTGTATAGGACGTTGATTTACAGAATAAGCATGTAGCTTTTTTGTAGGAAAAATATTATTACTGTTGTTTGAAAGGAAGAAGAAATGCAATATTCAGTCGAAGGCACTCCGTTGCCAGTAGTAATTTGTCAAGTGGAACCAGGAGAGGTAATTGTTTCTGAGCGAGGTGGAATGACGTGGATGTCACAAAACATGGTAATGGAAACAAAGGGTGGCGGAATTGGTAAGATGTTTGGTCGTGCTTTTAGCGGCGAGGCGATGTTTCAAAACCGATTTCATGCAGAAGGTGGCACAGGGGAGATAGCATTTGCTTCTAGTTATCCAGGGGCAATAATCCCGTTTGAGATAACGCCGTCAAAAGGTATAATTGCTCAAAAGAGCGCATTCTTAGCTAGCACCGACGGAGTTGAGCTTAGCATGTACTTCCAAAAAAAGCTTGGTGCAGGGTTTTTCGGCGGTGAGGGGTTCATAATGCAGCGCATGAGCGGGCAGGGAATTGCGTTTGTTGAAATAGATGGACATTGCGTCGAATACGAGCTAGCACCGGGACAAAGCATGATGATCGACACGGGACATCTTGCGGCTATGGAAGAAACTGTTTCAATAGATATTCAAATGATCAAGGGAATGAAAAATATGTTCTTGGGCGGAGAAGGAATGTTTAATACTAAAGTAACTGGACCAGGTAAAATCTGGTTACAGACAATGCCTTTAAGCGGATTAGTTGGATTGCTGACACCATTTTTCACAAAATAAACACGATTTTTTTCCATATTGCGATAAAATTTTATAATATAGTATAACTATGGGCAAGATAGTTTAGAGCTTATTTATAAGCTCTAAACTTATTTTTATTAAGAAAAGAGGAATGATTATGCCTGATACAACTTTTTCAGCAGTTGCAACAAGTCAAAGTCCTACTAAAATTAAAGCTCAAACACGACATTTTGTTATTGAAGTAGACGAGCCCGAAGGGTTAGGAGGAAAAGACGAAGCTGCAAATCCTGTTGAGTATGTACTTGTATCGTTAATGGGTTGTTTAAATGTCGTTGGCCAGATGGTTGCAAAAGAAATGGGAATTGCGATTAAGAGCCTTACAATTAAGTCAGAAGGAGATATTGACCCAGCTAAGTTTGCAGGAAAAACTCAAGAAGGGCGTGCTGGATTCAAAGATATTCGTGTAGTTCTTGAACCGGATATGGATGCTGACGAACAAACAAAGAAAAAATGGCTTGAGACGGTAGAATCAAGATGTCCCGTTAGTGATAATCTTCTGAATCCGACACCGGTATCTATTACTATTAAGTAAGGGTTACGTTCAAGCATAAGCACAGAGGCAAAGCAGCTTCTGTGTTTATTCTTTTTTAATGCCTAGATATTACGTTGTTTTTTTAGCAGTCTATTCTTCATAATCTAGGCAAAAATGTATGCTTTATTATAAAAATCGGATATACTAGGGCAAGGACTATTATTGGCAAGAAACGGAAATGAGGTTGTTTGTAATGCAAGGTTATGCAAAAATCGCGGTGGGAACTCTGCCGGTTTCTGTAGGTGATCCGCGAAAAAATACTGACATGATTGTGGACGCTGTAAAACAAGCTGACACTCAAGGTGCACAGGTTTTTGTGTTACCTGAATTATGTGTAACGGGATATTCGTTGGGCGATTTGTTCGCTCAAACGGTTTTATTAAATTCAGCTAAACAAGAGCTGTTGAATATTTCTAAACAGACGCAGAAGCTGGATATATGCTTTGCTGTGGGACTACCTATAGCGGTAAATGGACGTTTGTACGATTGTGCGGCAGTTGTGCAGTCGGGTAAAACACTAGGGATAGTACCGAAGATGTGTATCCCAAATCATCATGAGTTTTATGAACGGAGATGGTTTGACTCGGGTGCAGGTGTCTGCGCAAAGGTTAAGATAGGTAATGAATACGTTCCTTTTGGGCAGATGCTTTTTGAGCTTGATGAATCATTGACATTAGGGGTTGAGATTTGCGAAGATCTTTGGGTAACGATTCCGCCAAGCTCAAGGTTATCATTGCTTGGGGCAAACGTTATTGTAAACCCTTCGGCAAGTAATGAGATAGTATCAAAAAACGAGTATAGAAAAGAACTTATTAAGCAACAAAGTGCTAGATGTCTGTGTGCATATGCTTATGCATCATGTGGGGTGCATGAATCAACCACCGACGTTGTATTTTCGGGGGCTTGTTTTATTGCCGAAAACGGACATATGCTAGCTAAAACAAAACGGTTTTCACGAAAAAGAGAGATAGCTTATGCTTGTGTAGATCTTGAAGCCTTAGATAGTGAAAGACGGCTAAGCACAGGCATGGATAAGGCGCTTATTGGCTATGATGACGTTATGAGAGTGCAGGGTAAGTTAAAACAAGCTGATATTAAACACTTTGAAAGAAAAATAGACAAGCATCCATTTGTGCCGAGTGATCCTAATGTCATGAAGGAAAGATGCGAAGAGATATTGAGTATACAGTCGGCTGGTCTTGCAAAAAGGCTAGAGCATGTTGGTACAAAAAAAGCGACTATTGGAATATCGGGTGGATTAGATTCTACGCTTGCTTTGCTTGCTACAGTGCGTGCTTTTCAAGATTTAGACTATCCGTTAGATGGGATTTTAGCTTTTACCATGCCAGGGTTTGGAACTACGGACCATACTTACTCAAACGCAATTAAGCTTATGAATCTGCTGGGTGTCAATGCTAGCGAGATCAATATAGTGGAAGCGTGTTTACAGCACTTTAAAGATATTGGGCACGATAGGGATGAACATGATGTAACGTATGAGAATGTGCAAGCTAGGGAACGCACGCAAATACTTATGGATTTGTCGAATAAACATGGGGCTATTCTAGTTGGTACAGGTGATTTAAGCGAGATGGCCATGGGATGGGCAACGTTTAATGGCGATCATATGAGTATGTATAGTATTAACACATCAGTACCTAAAACGTTAGTAAGATATTTAGTGGCATATGAAGCTAATAGGTTGGGCGAAGAGATAAAAGAAGTGTTACAAAGTGTGTTAGATACACCAGTTACGCCTGAACTCTTGCCACCAGATGCAGATGGAAATATTGCTCAGTTTACAGAGGATAGGATAGGCCCTTATGAATTACACGACTTTTTCTTATATAATGTAATTAGATTTGGCGCAAGACCAGATAAAATTAAGTTCTTAGCGGTAAAGGCTTTTGAAAATGATTATAGCGAAGATGAAGTATCTAAGTGGCTTGACGTCTTTTTGAAGCGGTTCTTCATTAATCAATTCAAACGATCAAGCTTGCCAGACGGGCCTAAAGTAGGGTCGATAAGCTTATCTCCGCGGGGTGATTGGCGTATGCCGTCGGATGCTGATGGCTCACTTTGGTGGGATACGGTTCAATGATTTTGCAGGAGAAAAATAAAAATCTTGCAAATATTAAAACTTTTTTTAAAAAAGGGGTTTACTTTTTCTGAAAATCTGCTATTATAATAACAAGAGGCGAGCGATGGGGCTTATACCATTGCTCGTCTTAGTATATTTTGATTTCTCGTGTGTGTTGCGAGTAGTCAGGGAGGGGAGCAGGCGAATGAAGAAAATCGAAGTCGTCATTAAAGCAGAGAGATTTGAAGCTCTCAAAGGTATTTTTATTAGCAAAGGCGCAACAGGACTTATGTTAACAAACATTATGGGCTTTGGTAATCAAAGCGGGTTCACACAACAGTATCGTGGAGTAAAAACAATGGTGCAGTTGTTACCCAAACTGAAAGTTTCTGTTGTTGTTAAGGACGAAGTCGTAAAACCGATAATTGACGAGATACATCAAAAGCTAAGTACAGATTCGGTTGGCGATGGTAAGGTTTTTGTTTACGATGTAGTAGAAGTCGTAAGGATACGTACAGGTGAGAGTGGTGAAGTTGCTCTTTAATCGGTTATTGAATATAGAAATCAATGGGGATTTCTAAACGTAAAGTTTAGGAATCCTTTTTGTTTCTAGAATCAGAAGTTACGAAGAATTATTATTTAAAGCAATTATTTTGATCAACGGAGATCGCATTAACTTACAAAAGTTAACTTAGCGGTCTCATTTTTTTGGGGGAAGGGAGTGTAACAGTTATGGATATAGCTGAACTATCAAGATATTTAAACATCGCATGGGTGTTGATAGCAGCGTGTTTAGTGTTCTTTATGCAGGCTGGATTTGCAATGGTAGAAACAGGGTTTACTAGGGCAAAAAACGCAGGCAACATTATAATGAAGAACCTGATGGACTTTGCAATAGGGTCTATAGCATTTTATTTAATCGGATTTGGCATCATGTTTGGTGCGGACGCAGCTGGACTAATAGGAACTTCGGGGTTCTTTGACCCGGCAGGCATGGGACTTGGCGTTTTTGATGATTTGTCTCCTGGAGCATTTATCATTTTCCAGACGGTGTTTGCAGCAACTGCAGCCACCATCGTATCAGGAGCTATGGCTGAACGTACTAAGTTTAGCTCATATATCATCTATAGTATAGTGATTTCACTAATTATCTATCCAGTAGTAGGTCACTGGGTATGGGGCGGAGGCTGGCTATCTGAACTCGGATTCGTCGATTTCGCTGGATCAACAGTCGTTCACTCAGTCGGTGGCTGGGCAGCACTTGTTGGCGCATTGTTCTTAGGACCTAGAATTGGAAAGTATGGCCCAGATGGTAAGGTCAACGCAATACCAGGTCATAACATTCCTTTGGGTGCACTTGGTGTATTCATACTATGGTTTGGTTGGTTTGGATTCAACGCAGGAAGCGAACTTGCAGCAGACGGAATTATAGGCCACGTTGCTATGACAACGAACCTATCGGCAGCAGCAGGTGCGATTACAGCACTAGTATATACTTGGTTGCGTTATGGTAAGCCAGACGTATCACTTTCGCTAAACGGTGCTTTAGCAGGTTTGGTTGGCATCACTGCGGGTTGTGCGGTTTCAACTTTGGAAGGCTCAATCTTTATTGGAATCATTGCGACGATTTGTATGTTGATTGCAGTAGAAGTATTTGATAGAAAGCTACGTATCGACGATCCTGTTGGCGCAATCAGCGTTCACGGTATAGCCGGTGCAGTTGGAACTCTATTAGTTGGTATCTTTGCAAACGATGGTGGCGATATTGTTGGATTGTTCTACGGTGGCGGCTTTGACTTGCTTGGGGTACAGGCAACCGGTGTAGTAACTGTAGCAGCATGGACGATTGGAGCTTCAGCAATATTGTTCTTCTTGATTAAGAAGCTCTTCGGTCTAAGAGTTAAGCCTGAAGAAGAGGTCTTGGGACTTGATCAGACTGAGCATGGTATGACTTCTTATCCAGATTTCTTAATAAAGTAACATCTTGGCTAAGGACTACGGTATTAAATTTGAGATATAGTTTTACAATATACCTCCATACAACAAAAGCAAGAACCGGGTTACCGGTTCTTGTCTTTTATGTTTACAAAAAAAGTAGGGAGCGTAGATAACGTATTAAGGATTAAGAGAACCATAAATAAAAAAGCAGCTAGTATTTAGCTGCTTTTTGCTAAATATTTATTTTACTCAAATGTTGAAAGGTAACGCTGACCAGTATCAGGAAAGATTGTAACGATAGTCTTATCTCGCATCTCTTCTAATTTAGATAGTTGTAAACAGGCATCTAGCGCTGCACCGGAGCTGATTCCAGCAAACACGCCAGTTTTGGTTGCAAGCTGTTTAGTGCGTTCAATAGCGTCACTTGTTGAGACAGTGATAACGACGTCAATTGGATGTGGATCAAAGTTTGCAGGTATAAATCCTGCGCCTATGCCTTGAATACCATGTTTGCCTGCCGTCTCTCCGGATATCACTGCAGATTCCTTTGGCTCAACTGCTGCGGTAAATATGTTTTGATCGTGCTCTTTGAGCACAGAACATACACCTGTTGCAGTTCCTCCTGTACCAACACAAGCGACGAATGCATCTATATTACCGTCGGTATCCTTAATAATCTCTTTAGCGGTAGTTTTTGAGTGTATAGCTGGGTTAGCGGCATTATCAAACTGCCCTAGTATTATTGAGTTTTCAATTTCTTTGACAAGCTACTCAGCCTTATCTATGGATCCCTGCATACCATCGCTGCCTTTAGTTAATACAACTTTTGCGCCTAACATAGTGAGCATGCGTCGTCTCTCGATGCTCATGGTATCAGGCATGGTTAGTATAACGTTATATCCACGTGAAGCACCGACAAAAGCAAGCCCTATCCCGGTGTTGCCACTGGTTGGTTCGATGATCGTATATCCGGGCTTAAGAATACCCTTTTTTTCTGCGTCTTCAATCATGGCAAGAGCAACCCTGTCTTTTATGCTACCAAGTGGGTTAAAAAACTCTAATTTAGCCAACAAGCGAGCGCATAAACTATCCTCCTCTAAGAGGCATGATAAATCAATAATTGGGGTATTCCCTATAAGCTCTGTTATATCTTTAGCTATTTGCATATAATTTCTCCAATAACTGTTAGTCTGTACTTAACGCTTGATCGAGGTCAGCGATAAGGTCGCGAACGTCCTCTATGCCGACAGACAAACGTATTGATTCTGGCAACACACCAGCATTAAGTAATTCTTCATCGCTTAGCTGCGAGTGCGTTGTGCTACCTGGATGGATAACCAGCGACTTTGTATCTGCGATGTTTGCTAAGTTTGTAAAAATCTTTAGCTTGTCGATAAATACACTAGCTGCTTCACGTCCGCCTTTGGTGCCGAAACAAAGAATTCCGCCAACGCCTTTAGGGAAATACTTTTTATAACGAGAATAGTATTCGTTATTTGGTAGAGCAGGATAATTGACCCATTCAACTGCAGGATGCGCCGACAAGAAGTTTGCAATAGCCATAGCGTTTTTGCAGTGACGTTCAACGCGCAAGCTAAGGGTTTCTATGCCTTGAAGGATTAAAAACGAGTTAAAAGGGCTTATGCAAGCTCCAGAGTCACGTAGCATCTGGGCTCGCGCTTTAGTTATAAAGGCTAGTTCGCCGAGGCTTGCGTAAACAAGTCCGTGGTAAGAAGCATCGGGTTCGGTAAACTCGTCAAAACGACCGCTCGTCCAGTCGAAGTTACCATTATCGACTATGATTCCGCCAATGCTTGTGCCATGGCCGCCTAAATATTTAGTCAGCGAATGCACGACGATGTTTACGCCGTGGTCTTTAAGATTAATGAGGTAAGGCGTGCCAAAAGTATTGTCGGCGATAAGCGGAAGGTTATGTTTCGCTGCAACTTCAGCTATAGCATCTATATCGGGAATACTCATTTCGGGATTACCAATAGTTTCTAAATAAATAGCCTTGGTATTTTCGTTTATTGCAGCTTCTATTCCGTTTAAGTCCTCGGCATTAATCAAATGGACATTAATGCCCATGCGAGGCAGACGCCTTGAAAATAGTGTGTAAGTTCCTCCGTATAGTGAACTGGTTGAAATAATCTCATCACCAGCTTTTGCAATTGTCTGGATTGCGTATGTTATAGCAGCCATTCCAGATGATGTAGCTAAAGCGCCCGCACCTTGTTCAAGTGCAGTAATTCTTTTTTCTAGCACATCGGTGGTAGGGTTCATCATACGAGTATAGATGTTGCCTGGCTTAGATAAAGAAAATAAATCGGCACCATGCTGAACGTCTTCAAAAGCAAATGAAGCAGTTTGGTAAATCGGTACCGCCATGGACAACGTCTCCGAATCCGGAGTGTGCCCTGCATGAAGTTGTAGAGTTTCAAAATGTAGACGTTTTGCCATAGTGCTCGCCTCTTTCTATAAAATAAAATAAATTTACAAAATATCAGAAATAAAACAAAACCTAAACTATAAATGCTCATGCAACAAGTAATATTTGGATGCACGAGCAAAAGTCAGGTAGCTTTGTGATTTAATGATTATAAACTGATAATAGTCTATTGTCAAACAAACAACACATATTTTGATGATGGTCAAAATATTTTTCTTGTGTAGTAATACTATTCCTCGAGCAAAGCAAAATAAAACATAAAAATAAATTATTTTTAAGCTAAGCCGTGAATTACCCCATCTTCATCAATATCTATATTTTCACTAGCCGAAATAGCCGGTAATCCTGGCATGGTGAGAATGGAGCCTGTGTATATAACCACGAATCCAGCGCCTGCACTTAGCTTTGCTTTGCGAACCCTTATTGTAAAATTCTCAGGTGCTCCTTTAAGTTCTGCTTTATCAGAAAAGGACATAGGGGTTTTTGCTATGCAAACTGGTAAGTGCCCGTAGCCTTGTGCTTCTATCATAGCTATATCCTTAAGCGCTGACATGTCAAACTCCACGTTTGTAGCTTTATAAATGCGTTTTGCAATGGCAAAAATCTTTTCGGTAATGGGTTTTGCCGACTCATATAAAAAGTTATTACGGGGTAATGTTGAGTCGCAAACGTCAACAATCGCATGAGCGAGATCAACTGCTCCCTTTGCACCCAACTCCCATGCGTTGGTGGAAACACCTTCAATACCTAATGATTGACAATGCTGTTTTATGCAATCAATTTCTTCATAAGAATCGTTTTCAAACGCGTTGATTGCTACCACAACAGGTATGTTGAATTCGCCTGTCATGTTTTGTATGTGACGGGTTAAGTTAGGTAAACCGTACTTTAAAGCATCTATATCTGGTTTTGACAAATCGTCGTTTTTTGATTGCCCGTGCAGTTTAAGTGCCCGCGTAGTTACAACGATCACTGCAGCGTTTGGCCATATATCATGTTGTCTGCATTTTATATCTAGAAATTTCTCTGCACCAAGATCTGCACCAAAACCTGCTTCTGTTATGGTGTATTCACTCAAGGCTAACCCTATTTTTGTGGCTACGATGCTAGAACATCCGTGAGCTATGTTTGCAAATGGCCCTCCATGCATCAAAACGGGTGAATGTTCTATTGTCTGAACAAGGTTTGGATGAAAAGCTTCCTTTAATAATGAGGCTATTGCACCTTGCGCCCTTAAATCAGCAACGGATATGGGCTCTCCGTCAAAATTATATCCAATAATAATCCTAGCCAGTCTTTGTTTTAGTTCAATACGAGTCGAACTTAAACATAAAACAGCCATAATCTCGGATGCAGCGGTAATGTCGAAGCCATCTTTTCTAGGTACGCCTGATGTCTTACCTTTTGAGCCACTGATTATGTATCTAAGCTGGCGATCGTTAACATCAAGGCAATGTCGCCAAGTTATTGCTTCTGGGTTTATTTGAAGTTTGTTGCTGTGGAATATATGATTATCGATGAGTGCGGCTAGTAAGTTATTAGCGACAGTTACTGCATGGATGTCACCAGTAAAATGAAGATTGATGTCGTCCATAGGGATAACTTGCGAGTATCCTCCACCGGTAGCGCATCCTTTTTTGCCAAACGTTGGGCCAAGTGAAGGCTCACGGAGGGCGATAACAGCTTTTTTGCCAATGTGATTAAGCCCATCACCTATAGCTATGGTAATGGTAGTTTTGCCTTCGCCAGCCGGGGTGGGATTAATGGCTGTTACTAGAACTAGCTTTGAGTCCTTTGATGGTGGACGCTTGTTTAATATTTTAGGATCGACCTTAGCCTTGAATCGTCCGAACAACTCAAAGTCGTCGCTTGAAAGACCTAAATCAGAAGCGATACATTCAATATTCATTAATTTTGCACTTCTACTTATATCGATATCTTGTGCCAAGGGTAGCTCACATCCTTAAAAAGTGTCATTGTTTATATATATTTTACTTTGCAGAACGTGTGCAAAAAAATCGATATTTATCTTGCGGGACAACCGATAATATGGTCGTTAACTAAACCAGCAGCCTGCATAAAAGAATAACAGATCACTGGGCCAACAAAACTAAATCCACGTTTTTTCATGTCGGCGCTCATTTTGACCGAAATATTTGTTTGAGAAGGCACATCAGAGTCAGTGGGCCATTCATTGACTATTTGCTTTTCGTTTACAAAACTCCATACGTATTCGCTAAAGGAGATCTTATCTTTTTGCAGAAATAAATAAGCGTGTGCATTTTTTACTGTGCTTTGTATCTTGCGCATGTTCATTATAATTGAGCTATCGTTTTTTAAGCGTATTAAATCAGATTCAGTATATTGGCTTATGATAAATGGGTCAAAACTGCTATACGCTTTTCTCATGTTTTCGCGTTTTTGCAATACAATATCCCAGCTAAGTCCTGCTTGCATGGTCTCTAAAATAAGATATTCAAACAAAACCTGGTCAGAGTAAGTCTCTTTACACCATTCAAAATCGTGGTAGTTTTTCATTAGTTGGTTCTTGTTTGCAAAAGCACAAATCACTGGTTGCATTTTTCTCCTCCATTGATAAAGTACAATAATTATAGCGTGATGTTTCTTATATGTATAGCACTTACTTGTCATATCGCTAACTCATGTGTACAATGAATAGTGGGCGTTTTATTAGCGAAAGTGGGGGACGGTATGGGCAAAATAAAGCGAGTTGCACTTATTGGATTAGGAGCTATTGGAAGTGCATATGCTCAAAGACTGAATAAGTTAGATGAAGTCGATTTTTTTGTAATAGCATCGGGTGATAGAAAAAAGCGGCTAGAAGAAGGAATCCTAATAAACGAAGAACATTGTAAATTTAAGGTTTGTCAGCATGGGGACAGTGTTGATTTAATAATATTTTGCACAAAATATCATCACCTTGATCAAGCAATCAAGGACGTAGAACCCTTTGTATCAAAAAACACATTATTCTTGTCACTTTTAAATGGAATTGATTCGGATGAAATGATTGCTAAAGAGTACGGTGAAAAAAATATTTTATATGGTAAGTCAGTAGCTATCGATGCTGTTCGCGATAAAAATTCAGTAAATTTTTCAAGCATAGGGCATATTAATTTTGGACGGCTCAATAACGAAAAACAGGATAGCGAAGTTTGCGCCGTTGCTGAACTATTTAAGGCTGCTGATATTCCTTATAACATTCCAGTTGATATGAAAAAGGCGATGTGGTGGAAGTTTATGGCAAACGTTGGTTTGAATCAAGTATCGGCTGTGTTGGGGGCGGAATATGGCGTAATGCTAGAGGTCCCAGTTGTACATGCACTTTATCGCAGCGCAATGGAAGAAGTCGTTGAAATTGCAAACGCTAAGGGGATAAATTTAACCAGTGAAGACATGGACGAAGTGGACAGGGTTGTTGCTACCCTAGATTTTCATGGGAAAACGTCTATGTTACAAGACGTTGAAGCAGGACGAAAGACGGAAGTTGAGATGTTTGCAAAAGTGGTTATTAAAATGGGAAAAGAGTATGGCATTGATACGTTTGCAAACGAAATGCTATTTGAGCGCATCGTAAAAAAGGAGCAAGAACTAGGGTTAAGATAGTTTTACAAAATTTGATATATTACTGATTATTTTAGGAGAGATATTTTTATGAATCAAGAATGTAATGGGAGCTGCGGCGAAAGCACAGCCTGTCAAAGCTGTGAGCAAGAACAGCAGATGAGTGAAGAGATGTTTGTTGATACAAACGAGTTGAACGAAATCGGGAAAGTCATTGGTGTTGTTAGCGGAAAAGGCGGTGTTGGCAAGTCAATGACTAGTTCAATGCTGGCTGTTGCTTTAAGGCGTAAAGGATATAGTGTTGGTGTGTTAGACGCCGATATAACAGGACCTTCTATACCACGTATGTTTGGCATAAAAAAACTTGCGAAACAAACAAAACATGGTGTTATGCCGCAAAAATCTCATAATGACATTTCGATCATGTCTATAAATATTTTATTGCAGAACGAAAAATCACCAGTTATTTGGCGTGGGCCAATCGTTGCTGATGTTGTAAGGCAGTTTTGGACGGATGTTTTGTGGGAACGACTTGATTATTTGATTATCGATATGCCACCAGGAACTGGTGATATCCCTATAACTGTTTTTCAAAGTATTAAGTTAAATGGTGCAATAATTGTAACTTCTCCTCAGGATTTAGTTAACCTTGTTGTGGCAAAGTCTATTAATATGGCAAAACTTATGCAAGTGCCTATCATCGGTGTGGTGGAGAACATGAGCTATTATCAGTGTGAGGGTTGTGGGAAAAAGGTTGAGCTGTTTGGTAATAGTAACATTGATGAGATAGCTAAAGAAGCAGGGATAGATGTTTTGGCTAAGATGCCAATAGATCCTAAGCTTTCTGAGCTAAGCGATGCAGGAGAGATAGAAAAAGCAAACGTAGATCTACTCGAAAAGGCTGTATCGGTCATTGAAAATTTATAGAGTTAAGTTTAATAATTAAGACTTAGAGCGAGGGGGTAATAGGTTCTTGATTTTGAGAGACAGAAATTACATTATAGGGAGAGTTGAGTATGAACCTAGTTGATTTGCATATTCATTCAAACGTCAGTCACGATGGTGAGTTGTCACCAGAACATATCGTTGAAATAGCTGCACAAAAGGGTATTAAGGCGTTAGCCATAACAGATCATAATACCATTGGTGGCGTGAAAGACGCTAAGTTAGCTGGTGAAAAGATGGGCATTGAGGTGCTTTCAGGAGTTGAAATAGATTGCTCGTATGAAGATGTTATTGTACACGTCACAGGATACATGTTCGATGAAAACAATGACATTTTTAGTAAGATAGAAGAATTTATGACTAATTCGGAGAAAGAAGTTTCCGTAAAACGCGTTGAGAGATTAAATTCATTAGGGATGCCTATAACGCCTGACGAAATGCTTAAAGTGGTGCCAAGTGGGAGGTTTACTGGTCCGTATATAGCTAAGGAAATTTTAACAAAGGCTGAAGCTAAGGAAATGCCCATGTTAAAAAAGTATTTTACTGATGAGGCACCTAACCCTTATTCAGACTTTTATTGGGATTATATCGCACCAGGAAAGCCTGCTTTTGTGCCAATGAAGTATTATTCGTTGGAAGAAATAGTTGAGTTCATTGAGGGTGCAGGAGGTATTGCGGTTTTAGCTCATCCTGGAGCTGTGATTAGTCATTGTACTCATTATATAGAAGGAATTGCAAAAGCAGGAATAAAAGGTATTGAGGTTTTTTGTAGTTATCACTCGCCACAAGAGATTGAGTTTTATTTAAATAAAGCAAGAGAATTCAATTTGGTGCCAACATTGGGGAGCGATTTCCATGGTTATGTAAAGCCAAAGATTGAGATTGGGAATTGTTTATACGAGGCGGGTACTGGGCTTGATTTATTAGAAGAGTTAAAAAATGCAATAAACGATTAATGTTTTGAGTTGCTTTTATATAAAAAATAATATAATATAAACCATGCAACATTAAAAATAATATATTATATTTTCAGCATTCGCATGTAATGCTATGATTAAACAACAGCCGAAAAAATTTTTTATTTCGCATAAAGAATTATTTTATATTTTTAGGAGGTTATGCAAATGATTACGACTTTATCTGTATCCGACGTAGTACCACCAAAGGCACCTTGTCCGTTAAAAGGTGATTTAAAATGGTGTATAGACAAGGCAAAAGAAATTGGTTATGACGGAGTTGAGCTACATGCTCGCAACGCAAAGCTGATTGATGGTAAGGATTTAGGAGAGTATGCTGCAAAGAAAGGCATGCTAATCACAACAATTGGTACAGGCATGGCATATGCTGCTGATGGTTATAACCTAACGCATCCAATGAAGTACAGAAGAGAAGAAGCAACTGAGGTTGTTAAAGGATTCTTGACAGTTGGCGCAGAAATGGGCGGAGCTGATGTTATGCTAGCTATCATGAAAGGTGCATTCCCTGATGGTGCTGATCGTGAAGAATATAAGAAGACTTTTTATGAGTCGTTGTTGCCTGCAGTTGAACTAGCTGAAAAGCTTGGCAACGATCTAACGATCGAAGCTGTTAACCGTTTTGAGTGTCCTTGGCTATGGACAGCTGATGAAACACTTGAGTTCGTTAATCGTTTTGATTCTGATCGTGTAACAGTTCATTTGGATACATTCCATATGAACATTGAAGATCCTGATATGGAAGCAGCAATCCGCATGTGTAAAGGAAAGCTAGGTCACTTCCATGCTTCTGATAACGATCGTCGTTATCCTGGTCACAGCCACGTAGATTTTAAGATGTGTGTTGACACGCTATATGATATTGGCTACAAAGGCGCAATCGGATTTGAGTATTGGGCAGATCCCGATGGCGAGACTGCTGCACGTTTAGGACTTGAGCATGTTAAGCAGTTCTTACGCGACTAAAAAGTTGGCGTTTTAGCCTAAATAGTATTATAATTAAAGCGCGGCGAAAAATTTCGTCGCGCTTTATAATTTTTTTGAGGAGTTTAGCTATTTAATGAATTTAAACAACAAACTGTTTAAAGGCAGATATGGGATGTCAAAGCTCTCGATGGTGTTTATCGTACTAGGTTTCATATCTATAGTGTATTCGATATTGATTGGGTTGTCGTGGAGATATTCTCCTGGATTGCTTACGGGAGTAATATTAATTGCATATGGATTTTGGCGGTGCATGTCGAAGAAAATATATAAAAGGCAAGCTGAGGATCGAGCATTTGATATCATAATTTATAAGATAAAAGGCATGTGGTATCGTGTTAAAGTGCGCTTAGGAATCGTTAATCGTCCTAAAAGAGATAAAAACTATAAGATAATAAAATGCCCTATATGTAATCAAAAAATGCGTGTGCCAAAGGGAAAAGGATTAATTAGGATTACTTGCAAAAAATGCACTAAGAAGTTTGAACGCAGGGTATAACATATAATAATGATAATAGTGCCAATTGGCTCTAAATAAATTTTTATAAAACAATCGGAGGAAAAATTACGATGGGTGATGTCAGACGGGTGTACGTTGAAAAACGACCGGGATTTGATGTTTTAGCAGGCGGAATTAAAAAGGATCTTTGCGAAAATCTGGGTAAAAATATTTTGGCTTTACGTATGCTTTATCGATACGATGTTGAGGGTATGCAAGACGAAGAGTTTAACAAAGCTTTAAACAGTGTATTTTCAGAGCCAGCAGTTGATGAGATATTCTTAGAAGATTTTGTGTATAGCGATGGCGATAAAGTATTTGCCGTTGAGTATCTCCCAGGACAGTATGACCAGCATGCAGATAGTGCGGCGCAATGTGTTCAGCTGTTAACGCAAGGTATATTACCTAATGTGCATGTTGCAAGGGTATACGTTTTAAGCGGACAGCTAACAGATAGTGATATGGAAGATATAAAAAGCTATATCATAAATCCTGTAGACTCAAGGGAAGCTAGCTTTGAAAAACCAGAATCGCTAGAAATGACTTATGATATTCCAAAAGATGTAATGATTCTTGAAGGTTTTTGTTCACTTGATAAAGATGGGATAAGAGACATGCATAAGGACTTAGGTCTTGCTATGCACGTTGATGATTTAGCATTTTGTCAAAAGTATTTTCAGTCCGAAGATAGAGATCCGTCAATCACCGAGATAAGGGTAATAGACACATACTGGTCGGATCATTGCCGTCATACCACTTTTTTTAACTGACATCGAAAAAGTACGCATAGATGATGGTCCATATAAAAATATGTTTGAAAAGGCACAAAAAGAGTATGAGTGTGCTAGAGAATATGTTTATGGCAAAAACACAAAGCGTAGCGTTTGTTTGATGGATCTTGCGGTAATATGTATGAAGGAAGCTAAGAAAAAAGGCCTTTTAAATGATCTTGATGAGAGCGAAGAGATCAATGCTTGTTCAATAAAAGCAACTATTGAGGTGGACGGAGAAAGTCAAGATTATCTTGTAATGTTTAAGAATGAAACACATAACCACCCTACTGAGATTGAACCGTTTGGTGGCGCTGCTACTTGTTTGGGAGGAGCGATCCGCGATCCGCTATCGGGTAGGTCTTATGTATATCAAGCTATGCGTGTTACAGGGTGTGGTGATCCTAGAGCAAAAGTTGAGGACACCTTGCCAGGTAAGCTTCCTCAGCGAAAATTAACGGTGGGTGCGGCACAAGGATATTCAAGCTATGGTAACCAAATCGGGCTTGCGACGGGGTTGGTGGATGAGGTATATCATCCTGATTTTGTAACAAAACGAATGGAGATTGGCGCCGTAATAGCTGCTGCTCCTGCAGAAAATGTGGTTAGAGTCCGACCTGAAGAGGGCGATGCAATCGTGCTTATCGGTGGACGCACAGGACGCGATGGTTGTGGTGGTGCAACGGGGTCTAGTAAGGCGCATGACGAAGAGAGCATTTTGGTCTGCGGAGCTGAAGTGCAAAAGGGTAATCCTTTGACGGAACGTAAGATACAGCGGTTGTTTAGGGATGCTGAGTTTACTACAATGATTAAGCGTTGTAATGACTTTGGTGCAGGTGGCGTGTCTGTTGCTATTGGTGAGCTTGCTGATTCGCTCGATATCGATTTAGATAAAGTGTTGAAAAAATACGAAGGTTTAGATGGCACTGAGCTCGCAATATCGGAATCACAAGAGAGAATGGCTATAGTCATACAGAGTAAGGATATAGATACCGTACTTGAGTTTTGCGCAAAGGAAAACCTTGAGGCTACTGTGGTGGCTAAGGTTACCGATAAAGGGCGAATGCGAATGAATTGGCGTGGAAAAACCATCGTAGATTTATCACGTGAGTTTTTAGATACAAATGGAGTGTCACAGACAATTTCCGTTAGAATTACTCAGCCTAAGGGCAGTTATTTTGATAAGGAAATCAAAGGCAATGTTAAAGATTTGTTGATAAGCGCAATGGGCGATTTAAACGTTTGCTCAAAGCGAGGACTATCTGAGTGTTTTGATAGTACAATCGGAGCAGCGACGGTATTAATGCCATTTGGCGGAAAACGACAGCTTACTCCTTTACAGGTTATGGCGGCAAAGATTCCAGTGCTTGAAGGAAATACAGATGCATGTAGTCTTATGAGCTATGGATATGATCCGTACCTTGCTAGCTTCAGTCCGTTCCACGGTGCTATGTATGCTATCGTTACGTCGGTTGAAAAGCTTGTTTGTGCTGGAGCCGATTATTCAAAGGCAAGACTAACTTTGCAGGAGTATTTTGAAAGACCGGGCGACGATGAAAGCAGATGGGGCAAGCCTTACGCTGCATTGTTGGGTGCCGGTATGGCACAAAGAGCGCTTGGGTTGGCGGCTATTGGCGGTAAGGATAGCATGTCAGGATCGTTTAAGGATATGGACGTTCCGCCTACTTTATGTTCGTTTGCGGTTTGTGTTAGCGATGCAACCAATGTTATATCGCCAGAATTCAAAAAAGCAGGTAATAAGGTAGCGTTATTAAAGGTTAAACGGAATAAAAATGATGTTCCTGATTTTAAACACTTGAAAAAGACGCTGAATGTGCTTAAGGATAGCATTAAGAATGGCGAAGTGGTCTCGGCATATGTTGTTGATTTGGGTGGACTAGCTTCTGCTATTGCTCGTATGGCATTTGGAAACAACTTAGGCGTCTGCATGGAAGGTGAGTTTGATAACAGTCAGTTATTTGCGCCTAGCGTTGGTGATATAGTAGTGGAACTAAGCGAGGATAAGATCGGCAAAACTGTACTTTGTGATTTATCAACGCCATTAGGCGTAGTGTCTGAAACTGCTGAAATAAGCGTTAATGGACAAACTATTCTATTGTCTGAGCTGGAATCAGTATGGGCTGATGCTCTGGAGGATGTTTTCCCTACAAAGACAAATCATAAAGAGATAAAGAATATGCCTATTTATTCAGCTAGAGCTGAAGTGTTTAATGGACGTAGGTTGGCAAAACCTCGTGTTACTATTCCTGTGTTCCCAGGAACAAACTGTGAATACGATACCGCGCGCGCTTTTGAGCGTGCGGGAGCAATTGCTGACGTGGTAATAATACGGAATCTTTCTCAAAGTGATATTGAGCAAAGTATTGAGCAGTTTGCTAAATCTCTGGACAATTCACAAATATTGATGATACCCGGTGGATTTAGTGGTGGAGATGAACCAGATGGTAGTGGAAAGTTTATAGCAACTACTTTAAAAAACCCACGTATTGCTGATTCTGTTATGAGATTGCTAAAGGATAGAGATGGTCTTGCATTGGGCATTTGTAACGGATTCCAAGCATTAATAAAAGTTGGGTTGGTACCTTATGGTGAGATTAGGGACATGCAAAGCGATAGCCCAACGCTAACTTTTAACAACATCGGGAGGCATATGAGTAGATTAGTTAATACGCGCATAACTAGCACTCTTTCGCCTTGGTTCAATAAGGTGAATGTTCAAGATGTGCATACGGTTGCAATTTCTCATGGAGAAGGCAGGTTTGTTGCTAACCAGCAAGAGATAGATCAAATGTTTTTGAATGGACAAGTGGCTACGCAGTATGTTGACGATAGGGATTTGCCATCAATGGACGACCTATTTAACCCTAATGGGTCTATGATGGCTATTGAAGGTATAACTAGTCCTAACGGACGAGTGCTGGGGAAAATGAGTCATAGTGAACGATATGACAATGGATTGTATAAAAATGTTATCGGCGAAAAGGATCAAAAAATATTCGAAAGTGGAGTAGAATATTTTAAATAATCTTTAAAAAAAAGGGCCGGTAAAAGGGCTCTTTTTTTGTTGACAAACGATTCAATACGTATATAATTAAGTATGTAAATAATTCACAAAGTAAATTAAATTAAGGGTGAGGCAATGGATGATGAAAAAATGCTTGAAATGGTGCAAGAACTGGATAAACGAATGCACAGTTTTAAGAGAAAACAAATGTTTCCAAGAGATAAGTGCAATAGCGGGTTAAACCCTAGCGAACATTATGCACTTAGGGTGTTGCACTCCATAAACGGGGGACAAAAGGTTATGCCAAGTAAGTTGGCAAAGGAAATGAAGGTTACGCTTGCTGCAGTTACGCAACAACTAAAAGCGCTTGAGGAGCATGGGTATGTGGAGAGGCGGCTTTCAAAATCAGACAGAAGAAGAATGTATGTTTCTATAACAGAAAAAGGTTTTGAATTGTTTGAGAGCATGAGAAGTGAGCGGATAAAGTTTATGAGTGGGCTAATCAATTACTTAGGTGAGGAAGACGGTAAGAAATTAGTTGAGCTTATGACAAAAGCTATAAATTATATCGAGGATATTAGTCAACAGGGTTAACAAATAAGTTGGAAGAATTATTATAGACGAGGTAAGGATAGTAAATGCTGAAATTAATTAGATTTTTTAAGCCGTATATGGTGTTGGTGTTATCTATCATATTATTGCTGTTTATACAGGCAATGTGTGATTTAGCTTTACCAAATTATATGGCTGATATTGTAGATACAGGAGTTGCAAATAATGGTATAGAATCTCCTGTACCTGACGTGATTCGTCAAAGTGAATGGGATAGGGATATGCTGTTTATGACAGACGATGATAAGGAAAAAAGCAGAAAAATATTATGACTTTATAAGCAAAGATGTTTTGAGTGATCAGGAGTATCAGGATAACCTAAGTAAGTATCCAATATTAGAAAACGAAAACATATATGTGCTTAATACTACGGATACAGAAACTATTGCATCTATGGAAGATAGTTTTGCTACAGCTATTATTGCGGTTACAGGAATAGAAAACAGCGATCCTGCTGACTTGATAAAAGAAATGCAGGACTCTATGCCGTCGCCTAATCCAGAACAGATGATGTCTTCACAGACACAACCACAGCAAATGACCATTGAAACCACTGATGATATCTTTAATGTGCTGGCAATGATGCCTCAAGATACATTAGACGAAATCAGAGGTCAAATGGAAGAGAAGATGGGTGATGTCGAAGATAGCATTAAGACTTCTATGGCTATTTCATATGTAAAGGATGAATATGAGGCCGTTGGAATTGATGTAGCTGCTAAGCAGACCAATTACATAATTAGCACAGGAGCTATAATGTTAGCTATTGCGCTTGCGGGAGTTGTTGCATCGGTAATAGTTAGTTATATTGCTGCAAGAACAGCTGCAGGGTTTGGTCGGGATGTTAGGAGAAGTCTGTTTGTTAAAGTAACAAGCTTCTCAAACAATGAAATTGACAAGTTTTCAACTGCTTCGCTTATAACAAGAACGACTAATGATATTCAGCAAATACAGCTTTTGCTTGTAATGCTTTTGCGAATAGTATTTTATGCGCCGATACTTGCAATAGGTGGGAGCATAAGAGCGATTGAGTTTGGCGGAAGTATGGTATGGATTATTGCGATGGCGGTAGGAATAATCGTTGTGGCAATTGGAATATTGTTTGGGTTTGTTACTCCAAGGTTTAAGAGGATTCAACGTCTTGTAGATAAGATAAACCTTGTACTTAGACAGAGCCTTGAAGGAATGCCTGTTATAAGAGCGTTTAACACTCAAAAGCATGAAGAAGAGAAATTTGATGTCCAAAACAGACGCCTGTTAAAAGATGGGTTGTTTGTAAACAGAGGTATGGCGCTTTTGATGCCTATAATGATGCTGGTTATGAACGGCGTTATGCTGGTCATTATATGGGTAGGCGCATCTCAGATTGATGCAGGACTCTTGCAAGTTGGTGATATGATGGCTGTTATTCAATATGCAATGCAGATTATCATGGCGTTCTTGATGATTTCTATGGTAGCGATTATGATGCCAAGAGCATCGGTAGCAGCAAAACGTATCAATGAGGTCCTAAAGACTGATTTGTCTATTCATGATCCTAAAGAACCAAAGCAGTTTAAAGAAAATAATAATGATTTAGAGTTTAAGAATGTAACGTTTGCTTATCCCGGAGCAGAGCTACCAGTATTGGAAGATATCAGCTTTACTGCAAAAGCGGGTGAAACTACGGCGTTTATAGGCAGCACTGGTTCTGGTAAGTCTACTATGATGAATCTTATACCAAGATTTTATGATGTAACCGATGGGCAAATAATGATAGGCGGTTTGGATATCAGAGAGGTAACGCAGCATGATCTAAGAGAAAAGATTGGGTTTATTACGCAAAAAGCTGTGTTGTTCTCTGGAACTGTAGACTCAAATATTAGATATGCTAATGAAGGTGCTTCGGATGAAGAAATAGCGCATGCAGCCGAAATAGCGCAGGCTATGGAGTTTATTCAGGAGAAAAATGAAAAATTTGATACTCCAATTGCTGAAGGTGGCACGAATGTTTCGGGAGGACAAAAGCAGAGGTTATCTATTGCCAGAGCTATACTAAAAAATCCAAAAATATTTGTGTTCGATGATACGTTCTCTGCGCTGGATTATACAACAGATGCTAAGCTTAGAAGAGCCTTAAAGGCTGAGACTCAAAATAGTGCGGTGCTTATCGTGGCTCAGCGTATTGGTACGATTATGAACGCCGAGCAGATTATCGTATTAGATAACGGTAAAATTGTGGGCAAAGGCACGCATAAAGAACTGCTTAGGACTTGCAGCGTATATAGAGAGATTGCAGAGTCACAGATGTCCGAGGAGGAACTACAATCATGAGGAAAAAAAGAATAAATAAAGATAACCAAGAGACTGAGCAGAAACAAACTCAGGATGTCGGCGCAGACAATACACAAAACGACGGAACACAGATTCATCGGGCTAACAGGAAAGGTCCTAAAAGAGGTGGAATAGCCATGGGACCTGGAGGGCATGGGGGAACAGGCGAAAAAGCCAGAGATTTTAAAGGTACAATGAAATCGCTATTTGGCATGTTGAAGAAGTATCGAATAGGACTGATTGTTACGGTGGTTTGTGCGATAGTCAGTACGGTATTTTTCATTGTTGGTCCTAAGATTCTAGGTAATGCTACCACAGCTATTTTTGATGGTATTATGCAAACAATTCAAGGAGTTGAAGGTGGAGGTATCGACTTTGTATACATAGGCGAGATACTGATGACGCTTGTTATCCTGTATAGTATTAGTTCGATATTTATGTATGTTCAGGGATATATTATGAGCTCAATTTCGCAAAAAGTAGCTTATACTATGCGGGAAGAAATTTCGACTAAGGTTAATAAGATGCCTTTGAGATATTTTGATCGCGTTACACATGGCGAAGTGTTGTCAAGGGTAACAAATGACGTGGATACCGTTGCTACATCACTTAGCCAGAGTATGTCACAGATGTTAACGTCTTTAGCTACTATAATCGGTGTTTTGGTAATGATGATATCCATAAGCTGGATTATGACACTGGTAGCTATAATCGTGCTCCCGATATCTGGCATAATCATTTCTAAGGTCGTTAAACGTTCTCAAAAGTATTATAAGCAACAGCAGGAATCTTTGGGAGATGTTAACGGTCACGTTGAAGAAGTCTATGGTGGACACACAATAGTAAAATCCTTTAATGGGAAGAAAAAGCAGAAAAGACGTTTGATGTCCACAATGAAAAATTGTATGAATCTGCAAAGAAATCTCAGTTCTTATCAGGAATAATGATGCCTATTATGCAGTTTGTTGGAAATATTGGATATGTAATAGTATCTATTTTAGGAGGATACTTGGCCGTTCAAGGAGCCATAACTGTTGGTGACATACAAGCGTTCATTCAGTATATGCGTTCGTTTACTCAGCCAATTGCTCAGGTAGCGCAGCTTGCAAATATTTTACAGTCAACAGCTGCTGCCGCTGAAAGAGTATTTGAGTTTATTTCTGAGGACGAGGAAGTTGACGAAATTGAAAACCCAGTTAAGGTTAATAATATTGAGGGCAGGGTTGAATTTGAAAATGTAAACTTTGGCTATAGCGAGGATAAAATAATTATAAATAATTTCTCAGCTGATATTAAGCCTGGTCAGCGAATAGCTATCGTTGGACCCACCGGCGCTGGTAAAACCACTATTGTAAAACTACTAATGCGTTTTTATGACATTAACAGTGGAACAATAAAGGTAGATGGAATAAACATACGTGATTATCTACGTAAGGATCTAAGGCAAATGTTTGGAATGGTGTTGCAGGATTCGTGGTTGTTCAATGGCACAATAATGGAGAATGTCCGCTATTCGTGTCCTGAGGCAACAGACGAAGAAGTAATCAATGCCGCTAAATCAGCCCATGTGCATCATTTGATAATGACGCTGCCAGACGGATATAATATGAAGATTAATGAAGAATCAAACAACTTATCTCAGGGTCAAAAGCAGCTTATTACTATTGCTAGGGCTATTCTTGCAAACCCAAGTATGCTTATTCTGGATGAAGCAACAAGTTCTGTTGATATTCGAACTGAGGTATATATTCAGATGGCTATGGAAAAGCTGATGCAGGGGAAAACGAGTTTTATCATCGCGCATAGGCTTTCTACTATCAAAGACGCTGATAGAATATTAGTAATGAATGATGGTGATATCGTTGAGCAAGGCACGCACCAAGAGTTGCTTGAAAAACATGGATTCTATGCAGACTTATACTATAGTCAGTTTGAAAATCCGGTAGCATCATAAAAGAGATATATGAAGTTAACGAACGCACGAATTTTCATGCGTTCGTTTTTTGTTCGATAAAATAAAATATAAAAACACAAAAGAATTGCATAATTTGCTGAATAAAGGATGAATATGAAAAAAAATTCACTTTCTCGCAGGGAAAAAATATGCTAGAATGAAGCGATAGTATTTTTTTGTAAAAAAAAAGGGTTAAATAGCGGTTGAGAGGGATGAATCATGAAGTATATCTTGTTAGTTGGCGATGGGATGGCCGATATACCGGTAACTGAGCTTAACAACAGAACACCGTTACAGGTTGCTGATACTTCGAATGCTGATAGAATCTCTAGTGCGGGAGAAATTGGCACAGTGCGAACTGTACCGTATGGGATTCCCCCAGGAACAGACACGGCTTTTGTTGGAATAATGGGGTTTGATGTACGCGAGGTGTTTACTGGTAGGTCGCCACTTGAAGCAGCTGGTATGGGGATCGACATATTAGATGGTCATACTGCTTTTAGATGCAATTTAGTATCGATAACTCCAGACGTCAAGTTTGGTGATGCATATATGTTGTCACATTCTGGAACGCAAATAAGCCCTGAAGAAGGCCATGAAATGATACTATGGCTAAAAAATCATCCTAGGTTTAAGGAGCGGATGCGCGAGTTGAACATGGTTATGCATGCTGGGACGAGTTATCGTCATATTGTTACCATGGGAGAAGAATATTTTGAGGATGCGCTACCTAAAAACCTAAAAGTTACCCCGCCGCATGACATATTAGGTCAGCCAATTAGGGAAAATCTTCCCGTCGGAACGATGGCATACGCCTTGATGGATATTACGAAATTGTCAAACGAGCTTTTGCCTATGAATCCTATAAACGTAAAACGAAAAGAATTAGGAATTAATCCGGCTAATTGTATTTGGTTATGGGGACAAGGATATCGTCCTGGTTTTGTTAATTGGAAAGAGAAATTTGGTATTATTGGCAGCGTTATTTCTGCTGTTCCGCTTGTAAATGGAATTGGCCGCCTTTGCGGATTGAAGCCAATAGAAGTTGAAGGCGCTACAGGCGAATTGGATACAAACTATGATGGAAAAGCAGACGCTGCAATAGCTGCATTAAAGAATGGTGATGAGTTTGTGTTGGTGCATGTTGAAGCACCAGACGAGTGTACACATAACGGAGATATGGAAGCTAAAATTGAAGCTATTTCTCGATTAGATAAGATGTTAGGACGTATATTGGCATCTGCAAATGAGTTAAACGACGATTATCGTTTGATGATGTTAAGTGATCACCAAACGCTTTTGAGTACCAGAGCACATGCACCTGATGCCGTACCTTACTTAATATATGATAGTCGGACTGATGCAGGGCAACAAAGGACGTTTGACGAAGAATGTGCTGAAAAAGCAAATAATTATATTGAGAGCGGCGACATGTTAATGCCTAAATTATTTGAAATTAACAATGATTAGTTTTAGGCAAAGTAGTTGATAATTTGATAGAATGGAGGTAAGTCTAATGGACAACATATCATCATCTATGGAAATGTATCTTGAAACAGTACTTTTGCTAGAAAAAAATGCTGATGTTGTTAGGCTTACAGACGTTGCTAATAAATTAGGAGTTAGCAAGGCTAGTGCAAATAGGGCGCAAGGTGTGCTTAAAGACGCTGGATTTATAACGCATAAACGTTATGGAACGATCTCGCTAACCGATAAGGGTCGAGAAGTTGCAAATGAAGTTTATAGTCGACATATTATGTTTAAAGAATTTTTGATGAACGTACTAGATATCGACGAAAAAACAGCTGAGCAGGATGCTTGTCAAATGGAGCATGTTGTTAGCGAAGAAACTATGGAAAAGCTTACTGAGTTTTTAAAAGATAGATGCTGATCAGTCCACAAAAAAATATAAACAAATTTGTTGCCTGATTTTATTAGGCAACATTTTTTTGAATAACATCTCTGGAGATTATGTAAGATTATGATAATAGATACACATGTACACTGCTTTAGTGATAAGATTGCTCAAAGAGCGTTAAGTACGATGAAGGCTATGTCGTCAGAACTAAGCTTGTATACAGATGGAACTGTAAACGGTGTTTTAGAGTCGATGGAAAAAAGCGGTGTTGATATTTCTGTAATTTGTCCAGTAGCTACAAACACCAAACAGAACAAAAAGGTAAATGATTTTTGCATTGACGTAAACAATAACAATAAAAATCTTATTTCGCTTGGTGCGTTACATCCAAAATTGGAAGATTGGAAAGACGAGCTTAAGCGAATTAAAGATGCAGGACTGGTAGGCATAAAACTTCATCCTGAGTATCAGTCGTTTTTTCCAGACGAAGCTCATATGATAGAAATTTACGAATACTGCAACAAACTTGATATGGCAATAGTTTTTCATGCAGGTGTCGATATTGGGTTTCCTGATCCAGTTCATGCGACGCCAGACAGGCTAAAAAAGGTATGTGAGCGAGTGGATACATCAAGGTTCGCTTTTGCGCATATGGGTGGATGGAATCTTTGGGACGGAGTAGAAGAATATTTAATTGGACAGAACGTATATCTGGATGTGTCATACAGCTTTGATTTTATAGATGATGAACGATTGATTAGAATGATAAGAACGCATGGACATGAAAAAATATTGTTTGCTACCGATTCTCCTTGGAGAGACCCCAGTCGAGTATGTAAAAAAAATGGGAGAACTTAATCTCACCAATGATGAGCGAGAGGCAATATTTAGCGGTAACGCAAAACGTCTTTTAAATATTTAGTATAAAATATAATGAAGTTTGAAGATAATAAGAGGAGTAAGTTATGAAAGCAATAGTAACGGTATTAGGAGAGGACAAAGTAGGGATAATAGCAGGCGTAAGCGCTGTGTTGGCCGAATATAACGTGAACATATTAGATATCAGTCAAAACTGTTATGCAAGATACGTTTGTTATGATGATGCTCGTCGATGTAAATAAAGTCGAGGTGCCTTTTGCCGAACTAAGCAAGGCGCTTGAGCAAAAGGGCAAAGAAATTTCTATGTCTATTAGGATACAGAGGCAAGATATTTTTGAAGCTATGCATAGGATATAGGGGGTTAGATTATGATTACGAGAGACGAAATCCTAACCACTATGCGCATGATAGAACAAGAACATCTTGATGTTAGGACTATTACCAATGGGAATTTCACTTTATGATTGTGCGCATCCCGATGTAGATAAGGCCTGTCAGCTTATATATGACAAAATCACTACTAGTGCAAAAAAACCTTGTTAAGGTTGGGCAGGATATTGAAGCTGAGTTTGGTATTCCTATAGTCAATAAGCGCATATCGGTAACACCAATTTCTTTGATAGCTCAAGCTTCAAAGTGCGACGATTACGTACCTTTTGCAAAAGCGCTTGACAGGGCGGCAAAGGAAGTCGGAGTCAATTTTATCGGGGGTTTTTCTGCACTTGTTCATAAGGGTGCTACAAATGGTGATAATAAACTTATAGAGTCTATTCCTCAATCGTTGTATGAAACTGAGCGTGTTTGTTCATCCATTAATTTAGCTACAACTAAAGCAGGTATAAACATGGATGCCGTAGCTAAGATGGGGCGAGATAATTAAGGCGACAGCTGATTTAACCAAGGATAGTGGGGGATTGGGTTGTGCTAAGCTGGTTGTGTTTGCAAACGCGGTGGAGGACAATCCGTTTATGGCGGGAGCTTTTCATGGCGTGGGTGAACCCGAAAACGTAATAAACGTTGGTGTTAGTGGACCAGGCGTGGTTAAAGAGGCCCTTTCAAAAGTACGCAATGAAAGTTTTGATGTTGTATCTGAAACAATAAAACAAACAGCGTTTAGGATAACGAGAATGGGGCAGTTGGTTGCGCGAGAAGCATCGGCTAGGCTCAATGTACCGTTTGGAATAGTAGATTTATCCCTTGCCCCTACACCAGCAATCGGTGATAGTGTTGCTTTGATATTAGAGGAGATGGGGCTTGAGCGTGCTGGAACGCATGGATCCACCGCTGCATTAGCTTTGCTGAATGATGCGGTCAAGAAGGGTGGAGTTATGGCATCATCGCATGTTGGAGGATTAAGCGGTGCGTTTATACCTGTCAGCGAGGATGCAAGTATGATTGAAGCGGTAAAATGCAAGGCGCTTAGCATTGATAAGTTAGAAGCAATGACTTGTGTATGTTCCGTTGGATTGGATATGGTAGCAGTACCCGGCGATACCAGTGCATCAACGATTTCAGCAATTATTGCGGATGAAGCGGCGATTGGCATGATAAACAATAAAACCACAGCTGTTAGGATAATACCCATCCCAAATGGCAAGGTGGGGAGATATAATTGAGTTTGGAGGACTATTGGGGAATGCTATAGTCATGGAGACAAATAAATTTTCGTCCAAGGATTTTATAGCTCGAGGCGGACGTATTCCTGCCCCCATACATAGTCAGCGGAACTAATTAAGGAGATTATATGGATAAAGAAATAAAAAAAGAATAACAACTTAGAAGAGCAGGTAAAGCAAGGTAAATGGCGTCTTGAAGATATATTGAAAGTAAATGACGCTTTTGAGCAGGAGTTTTCTAAGGTGCAAGAGGACCTAAAAAAGATTGCGCCATTAAGGGGAACACTATGTAATAGCGCAGGTGATTTATTGAATGCGCTTTCGCTTATAAACGATATTGAACGCCGAGCAGAAAAACTATATGTCTATGCGCATATGCGCAAGGATGAGGATAATTCAAGCGCAAAATATCAAACGCTTCTGACCGCGCCTTGGGTCTTTTGGTTAGATTAGAGGGGCGAAACATCTTTTGTTGAGCCTGAGCTTATCGAAGTAGATAAAAGTACAATAGAGAAGTTTATAAAAGAGGAAAATGGATTATCTTTTTTCGCATTGAATTACGAGATCTGCAACGGCAAAAACCTCATATTTTAGATGCAAAATGCGAGAAAATCTTGGCTATGTCTGGCGAAGTTGCAAACGGACCATCAGCGATTTTTAGGATGCTTAATAACGTCGATCTTGAGTTTGGTAGCGTTATTAGCGAAGATGGAAAAGAGATAGTAATTACTCATGGCAGCTATAG
>CAXXMZ010000007.1:0-47427 GCA_963675355.2 Christensenellaceae bacterium | reverse complement strand
CTTCAGAGAAGCTACCAGGATTCGTTAACCTAGCATGCATAGCTTCGCCAGGATTAACATCTGCTCCTGCAATAGCTGAATACGTTGTTGAAGAGATATTACGCGATGAACTCGGTCTTGAACTTATTCCTAATCCTGATTTCAACCCAAGACGTAAGGGCGTTAACCATTATTATGAGAAGTCTTGGGAAGAACGCGAAGAGCTTATTAAGGAAAATCCTCAATATGGGCGGATCGTTTGTAGATGTGAAACTGTAACAGAAGGCGAGATAGTCGATGCCATTCATCGCGCACCTGGCACTGTTACCTTAGGATCGGTCAAATATAGAACACGAGCTAGCATGGGACGTTGTCAAGGTGGCTTCTGTACTTGCAGAATAATGGATATCATCAATAAAGAAACCGGAATGCCTAAAGAGGATATTACTACTCGTGGTAATAATTCTAACATTGTTGTTGGTAAGGTAAAACAATTTAGGGTTCAAGGAGGATCTGCAGATGAATAAACACGTTAAAATTGCTATCATCGGTGGTGGACCCGCTGGACTGGCTGCAGCTGTTGAATGCTATGAACAGGGCGAAAAAGATATTGTCATAATAGAACGTGATGATAGGTTGGGCGGAATTCTTCAACAGTGTATTCACAACGGCTTTGGGCTACACATGTTTAAAGAAGAGCTGACTGGACCTGAGTATGCGCAGAGATATATTGACAAAGTTGAAGAATATGGTATTAAAACACTAACTAACACCATGGTACTTGACGTGGATGATAATAAAACTATTTACGCAATTAACCCCGATTTGGGACTTGTACATATTAGTGCTGATGCGATTTTGCTGTGTACCGGTTGCCGAGAACGTACAAGGCATAACCTTATGATACCGGGCACACGTCCTGCAGGCGTTTATACTGCTGGTATGGTTCAGCGTTTAACCAACCTTGAAGGTTATATGCCAGGCAAAAATGTTGTAATACTGGGCTCTGGTGATATCGGGCTAATCATGGCACGTAGGCTATTATTTGAAGGGGCTAACATAATTAGCGTCTACGAATTGATGCCTTATTCAACTGGCTTACAACGTAACATTCATCAGTGCTTAGAAGACTTTGATATTCCCCTAAAATTCGAGCATACCGTTACTAATATCCGCGGTCGAGATCGTTTAGAGGGGATTACTGTTGCACAAGTCGACAAAAATCGAAAAGTAATAAAAGGCAGCGAAAAACATATTGAATGTGATACGCTGCTACTATCAGTTGGCTTAATCCCAGAAAATGAAATCGCTTCACTTGCTGGAGTTGAGCTTAGCAAAATTACAAACGGTCCTATAGTCGATGGTTCACGTCAGACAAATATTCCTGGTGTATTCGCAGCAGGTAACACCTTGCATGTTCATGACCTCGTTGACTATGTTAGCGAGGAAGGGGCAATAGCTGCTCGAGGTGCAATCGATTATATAAACAATAATTCAAAAGATGCATCACTTAGCATCAATATTGTTCCTGGAAATGGGATACGTTACATCGTACCAAATACGATTACTCTCGCCTCAGCGTGTGATCTTTTCTTTAGACCAAGTGGAGTCTATAAAGACGGAAAGCTCGAACTTAAAGCAGGGGACGAAGTAATTTATTCTAAAAAGTTTATAAAATTAACTCCCGGTGAAATGGAACGTATTAAACTGACCAATGAGTTGATTGAAAAGGCAAACGGACTAGATTTAATGATTCAGTGTGTTTAGTGGAGGTAGTAAAATGACACTTACATGTATATCCTGTCCTAAGGGCTGCCTATTGCAGGTGGAACAAGAGGGCGATGAAATTATTGTTTCAGGGAACGAATGCAAGCGAGGCGAAGCTTATGCGGTTGCTGAACTTACTTGTCCTACGCGTACTTTGACTAGCTCTATCTTTATTGATAATGGAGATTGCCCTTTGCTGTCAGTTAAGACTAAAGAAGCTATTCCTAAAGAAAAACTACTTGAAGCTTTAGAATTGCTTAGAAACATTAGAGTCAACGCTCCAGTGAACATTGGTGACGTAATTATTCCAAACATAGTTGATACGAATGTCGACTTAGTTGCTACGCGTCGTGTTTTAAAAGCTAATTAAATGATATAATAAATGTCTCCAAATAATATAGGAGACATTTTATTTGAATGGAAGTGTTCTCATTGCCAAATAGATTGAAAAAGCTCATACACGAATCTAATAGCACAGTTTTTTTGGGAGGAGCTGGAGTCTCCACTGAATCGGGGATACCAGATTTTCGATCTAAAGATGGATTATACTCTCGTATGAATATAGACGTTACACCAGAGGAACTCTTAAGTAGACCCTTTTTCGAAACACGCACTACCGAATTTTTTAAATTCTACCGTGAGGAAATATTAGCACCCCATACAAAGCCTAATAGAGCACACTATGCTTTAGCAAAGATGGAAAAAGAAGGATTGCTTGATGCTGTGATCACCCAAAACATAGATGGCTTACACATGAAGGCAGGTAGTAAAAACGTTTACGAAGTGCATGGATCTTTTTTCAGAAACTACTGTGTTGACTGCAAAAAAAAGTTTGACGAAGAATACGTTATTAATTACCCCAAAACCATTCCTTTATGCAACGTTTGTCAAGGTATCGTACGCCCAGACGTTGTATTATATCAAGAGCCTTTACCTAGGGATGTATTAATATCAGCAACAAAAGCTGTTGAAAGGGCTGACTTATTAATTGTAGGAGGCTCTTCTTTAGTCGTTTTTCCTGTTGCAGGTCTCGTCAGTGTATTTAACGGCAAAAACTTAGTAATTATTAATCATACTAAGACTAATTTTGATAACAAAGCTAGTTTGATTTATAGGGATAGCGTCGGAGAAGTGTTAGAACTAGCTTTATCTTGACACATAAAAAGCCATATATGATTAAGCATATGGCTTTTTAATATTTTATTACTCTGCTATTGCTGTCTCAAGTCCAAGCGTTATCATTTCGTTTAACGATTTTTCTCTATCTTCTGTATTCATCCTTGCTCCATCTGTAAAGCAATCGGTAACGGTCATCATGGCGAGAGCCTGTGCCCCGAACTGAGCAGCACGTGAGTACAACGCACATGCTTCCATTTCAACACCGAGCACATTGAAATTAGCCCATTTTTTCCAATCATCTGGATCTGCACCATAAAATGCATCTGATGATATAACGTTACCGCAGTGCGCTGTAATCCCGTTTTCTTCAGCAATAGCGTAAGCCTTGCTTAACAGCTTAAAGTCCGCACAAGGTGCAAAAAACCCGTTTAAACGGTAAATATTCATAGAAGAATCGGTGCTAGTTGACATTGCAAGTATCACATCACGTAGTTTTACTTGCGGTTGATAGGAACCACATGTGCCAATCCTAATCAATTTTTTTGCACCATAATCATTTAACAATTCATATGAATAAAGATCCATTGACGGCATGCCAATACCTGATGATTGTATCGAAACTTTGTTATTCTTATACGTACCAGTATAGCCAAACGCGCCTCTAACGCTGTTATAGCAAAAAGCATCCGTCAAATAATTTTCTGCAATATATCGCACTCTATATGGATCACCAGGCATTAAAACTACTTCAGCTATTTCGCCTTGTTTTGCTTCAAGATGTAAACTCATTTTTTACGCTCCTTAATATTATTTCCAAATAATATAATATCAGTTTTTCAAGAGTTATTACAAGAATAATAAACTTGACATTTTTTATGCTTTGGATTACCGTAAAATAAGTGGATGTTTATTATTAATAATTAATATATATGTTATTTAGGAGGCTCCCTGATGAAAATAGAGGTAGATACTCATGTGCATTCTATTTTAAGTGACCATGCACACTCAACCATAACTGAACTAGCTAAGTCAGCAGCTGACTATGGACTTAACGGCTTTGTTGAAACCGAACATGGTCCTGCAATTGGCGGTTGCCCACCTAACTTTTTTTTCAAACTCACACTATTGCCAAAATATAAAAACGGTGTAAGAATTTATTTTGGTTGTGAAGCAAATATTATGTCTAGCACAGGAGATATCGACATTTTTGCCGAGCATTTAAGGAATCTTGACTTTGTTAATGCTGCTATGCATGATCCTTGTTTCCCTCCATCCAATAGGGTTTATCATACTCGATCACTTTTAAATGCAATAAAAAATCCTTTGATAGACTGCATTGCACATCCAGAAAACCCAATGTTTCCAGTTGATATGGATATGGTAGTCTTTGCAGCCGCAAAATATAAAAAAATTTTGGAAATAAACAACAACTCATTTAAGGTTCGTCCTGGAGGGCGTAAGCAGTTCTTAGACATGCTTGAATCATGTAAGCAAGCTGGAGTTAGAATAACTGTAGCTAGCGATTGTCATGTCGATGATGCAGTTGGTCGTGTAGATTTAGCCATGGAGTTAATTGAGGAAAGTAATTTCCCAGAGAACTTAATCATTAATACTACTATGGAAAGCTTTGAAGCATATCTTCAAGAACGTCAAGCTCGAGTTGAAGAATATGTCAAATCAGGTGGAATAATTTTTGATGGATGCTCGATTTAGTTATATAAAAGAATACATTGTTAAAACACCATAATTTTAATGGTGTTTATTATGTTATGAATTCATTAGTTTTGTTAAGTATCTTGTGAATAGTATAAGATATATGATATTATTATGTGACATTATTATGGGATTATGGGGGAGCGCATATGCGAGCAGTTTCTGCTTATTTAAACAAATTAGAAAATGACCCAAGTTTTCACGGGGTATTTAAACTAATATTTGATCACGGGGATAAAATCGCCTCTGAAAAATTTGAAAACGGTGAAATAGTTCAAACAACGTTTGCTCAGCAAAAGAATTATATTCTGGCAACAGCAAAAAATATTAATCAGTTGATTAATTACGCCGCTGGAGAAAGATTTGTCGGCCTAAAACTAGATAATGTACCTGAATGGCCTATTATGTTTTGGGCACTTATTTTAGCTGGCCTTAATCCAATATTAATTGACAGCCGACTTGAGCCCCAGCAAACGGACCACCTGTTAAAACAGGTCGATGCTGTTGGGATATTCACAAACGACTCAAACTTTAGTGTTTCGTACTGTAAATGCTATAACGTGGATCAAGTAATTGATTATAATGACCAAAAAGTGGGCTATAAACCTTTATGGGCTACACATTATGCTATATGCACATCGGGAACCACCGCTTCATCAAAAGTATATGGCTTTTCCGACGCAACTTTATGTAACCAGCTTAGAGCAATACCTTACTTAAACAGGCACTATGCATATTTGAATAAACCCTATAAATCATTAGCGTTCTTGCCATTTCATCATATATTTGGACTGTTTACTGTTCATTTCTTAACAGGAGTAGTGGGTGGTACGACTGTATACTTTAAGGAAAGAACACCTGAAGAGATACTTTCAACATGCAAACGACACAAATGTACTCATTTGCACGCAGTACCAATGTTATGGAATAGTCTTGCACAAGGAATAATTCGCAAGGCGAAAATGGCTGGTCCAGAAATGGAAAAAAAGCTTGAAAAAATGGTTAAGGTTAGCTTGAAGATACAACGTATGTTCCCTAACCGAGGACAAGCTTTAGTAGGAAAGTTATTAACGGGGAAAATACAAAACGCCTTATTAGGATGCGATATGAGGCTTGGTGTTTCAGGAGGCGGACATATTTTGCCGGAAACATTAAAACTAATTAATGCAATTGGATACAACATGGTAAACGGCTTTGGCATGACTGAAATAGGAGTAACCTCTGCTGAAACTTCATATAAGGTAGATGATAAATTATCAGGTTCTACAGGAACGCCTCTTTGGAATGTTGAATATTATGTGTCTACTCCTGAAGGGCTAAAAACCGAGGGCGTTGGTGAGCTTTTAGTCCGTAGCAAATATACACACGACTTCAGATATATCGATGGAATGGCTCATCCTGCTGAAATTGACGAAGATGGTCTTTTCCATACTGGAGATATAGGGCGACTTGATGCAGCAGGCAGATTATGGATTGAGGGTCGCGTTAAAGAAGTAATAATTAATGAATCAGGTGATAACATTTATCCTGATGAACTTGAAGATGCATTTTTAGAGATTCCTCATTGCGATGCTATTTGTGTGCTGGGGATTAAACAAAAAAACAAACCATACGAAGACATTACACTAGTCGCTCATATAGGGAATGCCATAAATGATCCTAAAAAGATAGGCGAACTCGCCGATGCATTTACTTCTATGAACGCGCCTTTACCTGTATACAAAAAAGTCAGGACAGTATTAATTGCAAAAGAGCCTTTGCCTGTTGCAAATGGCATTAAGGTTCAGCGACAAAAGATTAAAAAATCTGTTGAACGTTCATTGGATGGTTATTATGTTTTAGATGTTCGTAACCGCGCATTACTTAATGATGCGGGAACTACAGTGAAGGTAAGTAGTGAAAACATATTGGACAACGAAGAACTAAACCAAATCAAAAAAGAAGTAAAAAATATTTTTGGTCAAATATTAACCTTAAATCCTGATGAAATTGACGATACTGCTCATTTCGTCTACGATTTAGGCGGCGATAGCCTGTCAAGTCTTGCTGTATTTATAAAGGCTGAAGAAAAATACGGTGTGTTAATACACGATGAAGAATATTATGGTTGCGAAAATGTTAACGACCTTTCGAACCTATTGTATTCAAAGATAAAAGGAACTGAAACTTTGATAGGTAATTCTAAACAGTCTAAAGGTGGAGAGATTGAAAGAATAGAAAACTTTGAACAATCCCGCGAATACAAAGCATTTGTATTGCAGCATAAAATGACAGAAGAAGTGGGGAATCCTTTCTTTATCCCTCATGACTCAGCGCTTACAGATACATCTGTAGTTGATGGGAATACCGTATTAAACTTCGGATCTTATAACTACCTTGGGTTATCCATACATCCGGAAACACAAAAAGCAGCAAAAGAAGCCATAGATAAATATGGTACTTCGGCAAGCGGAAGCAGATTGATTGCTGGAGAAAAGCCAATACACCGCGAATTAGAAGCTACTATTGCAAAGTGGAAGCATACCGAGGACTCAATAGTTTTAGTTGGCGGGCATTCTACTAATGTTACGCTAGTAGGCTCCTTCTGCAATAAAAACGATTTGATTTTATATGATTCTATCTCTCACAATTCGATAGCTCAAGGATGTCAGTTATCACTTGCTGATACAAAGGCATTCCCGCATAACGACTTTGATTCGCTTGAACGCATCTTGAAATCTAATCGAGATAAATATGAAAAAGTTTTGATTGTCGTCGAAGGCGTATACAGCATGGATGGTGACATTGCACCTATACCTGAGTTTGTACGTATAAAGAAAAAATATGGTGCGTTCTTAATGGTCGATGAGGCACATTCTGCCTGTGTAATTGGCAAAAATGGCGGAGGGGTAGACGAACACTTCAACCTCGATCCAAATGATATTGATATTAAGATGGGCACTTTATCTAAAGGGCTTGGCGCGTGCGGAGGATACATTGCAGGACGCAAGACGCTGATTGAATACCTACGCTACAATGTTCCTGGATTTGTGTTCTCGGTAAGGGGTTAGTCCACCACTTGCCGCTTCAACAAAACGCGCAATTGAATTAATTGGTGAGCACCCAGATATGGTTCAAAGCTTGCAAAATAACATTAGAACGTTTGTTGAACTTTCAAACGAAAAAGGATTTAACACTCTATTAGCAAAAGAATCTGCAATAATACCTATTTTGATTGGTAACGACGAAGATGCAGCATTGCTAAGCAAGCTCATGCTAGAAAATGGTGTGTTTGTACCGCCTGCGGTATTCCCAGCGGTGCCACGCAATCAAGCAAGGTTACGTTTTTGTGTTATTAGCATGCATAATTCGGATCAAATACACAAAGCACTCGACACGCTTGAAATGCTGGTGGAAAAACAAGGAATAAAACTACCAGGTCCAGAAGTTAAATAAGTGTTAAATAATTGAGAGCATGTAAAGCGCATGCTCTTTTTTTGTAAAACACTTGAAGTATTGCGTTTATTATGGTAAACCATATATAATTAGGGTGATAAATGTTGTAATAATATATGTGGATGCCATAGCGTTATGGAGGTATAATATGAGTTATGTAATTATGACAGACTCTGATTCTGAACTAGATTATCCTTATGCAAAAAAACTTGACGTTGAAATGATAATGATGCCATATACGCATATGGGTAAAGAGCAAACTTATTGCCCGTCTTATGATTTTAACGTGAAAAAATTCTATAATGAACTTAGAAGCGGTGAGATGCCTACAACGGCAGGCCTAAATCCTTTTGATTTTATAGAGATATGGGAACCAATATTACAAAGTGATAAAGATATTTTATATATTGGGTTGTCGTCTGCTTTAAGCAATACATTTGATAATGCAACTATTGCCCAAAAGGAAATTCTTGAGAAATATCCGAATCGTACAATTGTGCTAGTCGATTCAAAACGCATATCTATGGCGTTAGGAATCCTAGTTTTAATAGCAACAGAATTGAAGAATAATGGTAAAACCATTAATGAAGTCGCAAATTGGATAGAAACAAACAAGCTATTTGTACGAGCTTGGTTCACTGTAGATGATTTACATTACCTGAAGAGAGGCGGTCGACTTTCAGCTTCTTCGGCTTTTTTTGGTTCTATTTTAAGCGTAAAGCCGATAATTACAATAAGTGATGACGGCAAACTTGTACCAGTCGGAAAGATTAAAGGACGAAAAAAAGCGTTAAAATATATGTTAAATGAGTTTGAAAAAGAATGTATTGACCCTGAAAAAAACACTGTTGTTTTGTGTCAAGGTGATTGTTATGATGAAGCTAATAGCATAAAAATTGCATTAGAAGAAAACAATAGCTATAAAAATTTTATAATTAATCCAGTTGGACCTGTGGTTGGCGCACACGTAGGACCTGGTACAATGGGGTTATGTTATGTTATGAAAGAGGCAGATTTATTGTGAAGATTGGTTTTTTAGGAGCCGCAAGGACGGTTACTGGATCATGTCATTTGCTAGAAACAGATAGTGGACGTATATTAGTTGACTGCGGCCTTCATCAAGGCCGAGATAAACGAGATTGGGACGACACTCAACCTTTTGTATTTGACCCCAAGACTATAGACTGTGTGCTTTTGACACATGCGCACATTGACCACGCTGGATTACTACCCTTACTAGTAAAGAATGGCTTTAACGGTCCAATTTTTTGCACACCACCTACAGCAGACCTATGTGGTATTATGCTGCCTGATAGCGGTCATATTCATGAAATGGAAGCTATTCAGCTAAACAAACGCAGACAAAGATTAGGCAAAGATGAAGTTAAACCGCTATACACCGTTGAAGAAGCTGAAGCTTGTATTGAATATTTTGTTGACGTTGAATATCGTGTCATTACTCAAATACTACCTAATGTAAACGTTAGATTCCGAGAGGCGGGACATATTCTTGGCTCCAGTTTCATAGAGATATGGGTGGAAGAAAACGAAAAAGAAACTAAAATAGTCTTTTCAGGTGATGTTGGCACATATAACCGTCCTATCCTTAAAGATCCAGCTGAAATACATGAAGCTGATTATATCGTTATGGAAAGTACTTACGGCGATAGGTTACATGGTGAAATTTCTGATGCAAAAGCAGAATTTAGAAAATTGCTAAAAGAAGTGATTGCAAAAAAAGGAAATTTAATTATCCCTTCATTTGCGGTAGGGCGTACTCAAGAATTATTATATGATTTAAATCTTTGTCTTGTAAATAACGATGTCCCAGGATTGGAAAACATTCCCATATATGTAGATAGTCCCCTAGCCACAAGAGCTACCGATATTTTTCGAAAAGACTATTATAAGTTTTATGATGACGAGGCAAAAAGCTTAGTAGAGCACGGGACACCTCCACTAGGAATGAAAAATTTAATTTTTACAGAATCTGTAGAGGAATCACGTGCAATAAACGAAGATGATAGCACTAAAATAATTATTTCAACGAGCGGTATGTGTGAAGCTGGTAGAATTCGACATCACCTTAAACACAATCTTTGGAAAGAAAATGCCACAGTTGTTTTCGTTGGATATCAAGCTGAGAATACACTTGGAAGAATAATATTAGAAGGTGCAAGGACTGTTAAAATATTTGGTGAAGAAATTCTTATAAAAGCTACAATAAAAAATATATCAGGTTATTCTGGACACGCTGATAAAAATGGTCTGTTGAAATGGCTAAAAAATTACGACGGTACACCAAAAAAGGTTTTCTTAGTGCATGGCGAAAGTAATGTTTGCGACGCTTTTGCAAAAAGCATACATGAAGAATTGGGATTAGACGTTATGGTTCCTGATCTTGGAACATGGGTTGACTTATATAATGAAAAAGTAACGCATTCAAAAGATATTAAAGAACTAACAGATAATGATAAAAATAATATAATTAGAAGCATTACTGATGTTATCAATAGCAACAGCCATAATAAACAAGAAATATTAAGCGATATTATGAGAATTATAAAAAAATGGGATAATGAACAATAATACGTCAAAAATTTCTATGTATTTACGTATTATTTACAACATATACATAATGCATTATAGTATAATGTATTTATAATAAATAAAGGAGAAAATATGGTTAAAGTAGAAATTACAAGCAATACAGAAGTATTGCAACAGAAGAAAGGGTTTATCTGTGATATGGATGGTGTTATATATCACGGAAACCAAGTTTTACCTGGAGTTGTTGATTTTATTGAATGGCTTCAAAAGAATGATATCAAGTTTTTGTTTTTGACGAATAGTAGCGAGCGTACTCAAAACGATTTAAGCCAAAAACTATCTAGGATGGGGCTTGATGTTGACGAAAGTCATTTTTACACAAGTGCTTTGGCAACTGCTAGCTTTTTGAGTAACCAATGCCCTAACGGCAGCGTTTTCGTTATTGGTTCGGCTGGTTTAACTCATGCTCTTTATGATTCAGGGCTTACCATGAACGACGTTAATCCAGATTACGTAGTTCTTGGCGATACTAGAAACTATAACTTTGAATTAATTGAACATGCGGTACATTTGGTAAACAACGGCGCAAAACTAATTGGCACAAACTATGATATGACTGGGCCATCTGAAAAGGGTATTGTTCCTTCAGTACGCGCACTAATTGCACCTATTGAGTATGCGACTAATAGATCTGCATATTTCATTGGTAAACCTAATCCGATTATAATGCGAGAAGCATTATTGAGACTAGGTGTTGAACGACCTCATGCAGCTATTATTGGAGATAGGATGGATACAGACGTCGTTGCTGGTTTAGAAGCTGGTATAGATACTGTATTAGTGCTAAGCGGAGTAACTCAGTATAAGAGTTTGAAAAAGTTTGCATATCAACCTAATTATGTATTAAATGGCGTAGGTGATATTGTTAAATAACTCTTTTACAAGTTATTTTTGACAGAAGGAACCGTTTGCAGTTAAAAAGCAAATGGTTTTTTTGTTATCGCTATTATGGACAGTTTCTTATTATAATGCTAAACTAATACTCGAATAAAAAATTTTAGGAGTTGTGTTTGTGGCATACGTTGCGCTATACAGACGTTTTAGACCAAAAACTTTCGACGACGTCATCGGACAGAATCATATTGTAACCATCTTAAAAAACCAAGTTGCTAGCCAGCGTATTTCCCATGCTTATTTGTTTTGTGGAACACGAGGAACGGGAAAAACAAGCACAGCCAAAATATTAGCTAAATCAATACGATGCTTAAATCCTATAGACGGACAGCCGTGTAATCAATGTAATATTTGTTTGTTAGATTCGGACGGAAGTAGCGACGTTGATATAATTGAAATTGACGCAGCATCAAATAACTCAGTTGATGAAATAAGGGATTTGCGTGAAAAGGTTAGATTATCACCTGTAAGCGGAAATTATAAGGTTTATATTATTGATGAAGTGCACATGCTTTCTTCTGGAGCGTTTAATGCGCTACTAAAAACATTAGAAGAACCACCTAAGCATGTTGTGTTCATACTAGCAACTACTGAATCCCATAAGCTACCTGCTACAATAATTTCACGCTGCCAGAGATTTGATTTTAGTCGAGTATCTGTTCCAGACATAGTGTCCCGCCTTGAATACGTGTTGGAGTCTTGTGGCGCAACCTGGGACACCGATGCGCTTAAAATCATTGCTAGAATGTCAAATGGGGGACTTAGAGACGCGTTATCATTGTTAGATCAGTGTTTTATTGCTAACCAAGGTAACCTTACAAAAGAAAATGTTCAAGATGCACTAGGCAATGCAAACGATGCTCAACTCAATAATTTAATAAATGCAATAATATCACGAGATGCAAACCTATGTTTAAACGCTTTACAGAAAACGCTTGATGCAGGTCGAGATTTACCAGTATTAATCAATGACTTAATGAAATATTTTAGAGACTTAATGTTGGTTTCTGTTAGTGATGACACCACATCTACATTAATACTTAACAATGACGCAAGAGAATCTATTGTTCAACAAGTTAAAAAAATAGATGTTGCCTTTATTGTTCGTGCAATTGACATCTTTGCAAAACTTCAGTATGATCTAAAGCTTAGTTTATCTGCACAAACATTAACAGAGGCAGCGTTAGTTCGAATATGTAGCGAAAAATTAGATGAATCTAAAGATGCTTTGTTAGCAAGAATAGGGCAACTAGAAAAACGTTTGGAAAATGGTGATTTTGTTCAAAGAGACCATAGTGATGATAGCACCAACGCAAAAAAAGATGAGCCTAAAATTATATCACAACCAAAACCGGCTAAACCAGTAGCCCCTAAATCTATAAAAAAGGACAATAGCGATAGTCAAGGGGACGTAAAAGCGCTGTTTAATAAGGCATTAGAAAGCTTAAAGAAACAAAATATGGGGTTATACATGGTTATGCGTAACTCACAAATCAATTCTTATAAAGACGACGTTTTGACAATTCAGTTCAGCGAGAAAAACAGCATGTTTACGCAGGTTGTCAATAAGCAAGATAGCCTTGAACTAATTTTAGATGTATTTAGACGTGTTTTTGATCAGAAATTGACTGTGAAAACTATTGTCAGCGATAAGCCAAGCGAAATCGTCGAATCAAAAACATCAGTTTCAGATAATAACTTAACCGATGAAGATTCCCCAGATTTAATCAAAGCAACAAAAGAGTTATTTGGCATAGAAAATGTTATAATAAACGAATAAATATAGATTGAATTTTTATTTAATATGGAGGAAAAACAATGGCAAGAGGCAAAATGGGCGGTGGCGGCATGGCTAACATGCAACAGATGATGAAACAAGCACAAAAGATGCAGCAGGACATGCAACGTTTACAAGGTGAGCTAGAACTTAAAGAGGTTCAGGCATCAGCTGGCGGCGGCATGGTTGAAGTTGTAGCTACTGGAAAAAAAGAGATTGTTAGTATAAAAATAAATCCTGATGTTGTTGATCCAGACGATGTTGAGATGTTAGAGGATCTTGTAATTGCTGCAGTAAACGAAGCTATGCGCATAGCTGAGGAAATGGTGCAAACAGAAATGTCTAAAGTAACAGGTGGAATGAATCTTGGTGGATTGGTATAGCATATGAACGACGCCATAGAACCTATTTCAACATTAATTAATCAGTTATCACGTTTGCCAGGCGTGGGCACAAGAACCGCTCAACGCCTCGCGTACCATATTATTTCTTTAGATGAACAGCAAGTCCGAGAGCTTGCTGAATCTATTTTCTACGCAAAAAAGAAAACCAAATTTTGTGTAATATGTGGAAACCTGTCAACATCGGACAATTGTAATATATGTAATGACGCAAATCGCACTGACGATATTATTTGCGTCGTTAAAGATGTTAAAGATGTTCTTGCTATGGAGCGTACTCGAGAATTCAAAGGCAAGTATCATGTGCTTGGAGGTACGATTTCACCAATGGAAGGTATCGGTCCTGATGAAATAAACATAAAAGGACTTGTTGATCGTATTCGATCTGGAAAAATAGAAGAAGTAGTTCTTGCAACCAATCCTGATGTTGAAGGCGAAGCAACTGCAGTATATATTTCTAGATTAATACGTGATTTTGGTATAAAAATTACCAGAATAGCTCATGGTGTACCTGTTGGTGCTGATCTTGAATATACTGATGAAGTAACGCTAAGTAAGGCACTAGAAGGCAGACGTGAAATCTAGGGTTTTGTTCAGAAGCTGGTTATGTTGCTTAGTATTTCATACTGCTATATAATGTAGGTGTACTATAATAACTGGAGGAAAATATGCTATTAAGGAACTTTGATTTATTACAAATATTATATATATTGCCTGGCATACTTGTTGCGATGTCATTTCACGAGTTTTGTCACGCTTTCGTGGCAAACCTAAGCGGCGATGACACAGCAAGAGTAATGGGAAGGCTGACATTAGATCCAACAAAACATATTGATCCTATAGGCTTCGTCGCCATTTTACTAGCTGGATTTGGTTGGGCAAAACCCGTTCCAATAAACCCGAATAGATTTAAACACTATAGGCGTGATTACATTCTTGTAGCTTTGGCTGGTCCTGCATCTAACTTATTAGTAGCAGCATTATCCTTCGTGATACTATATTTGGGAGTAAATACATTTAATATAACACATGATATTTTTATTTATGTGTTTATGTATATGTATATCATAAACATCGCATTTATGATTTTCAATCTATTACCAATACCGCCACTTGACGGCTATAACATTGCAAAGAATGTTTTTGCTAGAGTAATCCCACATAATTTCTTTGCTACATATGAGAGATATGGCCAGTTCTTGTTATTATTTATTATTATAACTGGTTCTTTTTCTGGAATATTAGGTTCAATAATTCTTTGGTTCAAAAATCTTTTATTGTACTCGTTATAACGGATAATTATTATGGATTATAGTATTAGGCTAGAACAATTTGAAGGTCCGCTAGATTTACTTCTACATCTCATAGAGAAACAAAAAGTCGCCATTGAAGACGTTTTTGTCTCTCAAATCACTGAGCAATACCTTGCATGCATTGAAGGCATATCGCTTGATATGGAGTCAGCAAGTGAATTTATCGTTATGGCTACCAAGCTTTTATATATTAAATCAAAATCTCTTTTACCTGCTTCTTCTAAAATTGATGACGAGGAAGATCAAGAAAACACTGAGCAAGAAATCATCAGAAGATTGCATGAGTATAAAATATATAAAGAATTAAGCCTGACATTAAGAACGTATGAAAATAGTGCATCTGGACGGTTTTTTAAGTTGCCCGAAGAATTAGTATTTAATAAACCAGATCTTATATTAAAAGATGCTGATTCGAATATGTTGTTTGATGCTTTTATTAATATATTGCAAAAAAAACCCCGGATAGCGCCAAAGCAAGAAATAAGAGAAATTGCACGCGAAAAAGTAACACTGGATAGTCGCATCAAATACATTTTGTGCGTTTTGAGTCAAAAAGATAAAATACTTTTTGAAGACTTATTTATAGACAATGTTTCCACTGATTTATTTATTGTCACGTTTTTAGCTTTACTTGAGCTAATTCATCAAAGCAAGTGCATTGCTTTACAAGATGGACTCGGTGAGGATATTTGGATAGTAAAAAACAACAAAATTGGAGAGAGCTTAGCAGATGGAACAAACTGAAAACTCGCTAGATAAAAGCTATTTGTTCGGTGCAATAGAGGCAATTCTGTTTGTTGCAGGAGATCCTGTAGACGTAATAGATATTGCTATAGCCCTAGACATTACAGAACTTGAAGCGATAGACCTTGTTGAGGATCTCCTAAAAACTTATAACGAAACAAAACGGGGGATTCATATCCAGTTTATTAACAACAAGCTACAACTTCATACAAATAAGTCTTACGCTAATTATATTGAAATTCTGTTTCATACAGAAACAGAATTAAAGCTATCACAAACAGTACTTGAAACATTATCAATAATCGCATACAAGCAACCCATTACTCGTGCTGAAATCGAAGCGTTACGCGGCATAAAGAGTGATTATTCACTATCTGTGCTATTAGATAATGAATTGATAGAAGTATCAGGTCATAAAAACACCATAGGTAGGCCAAAGCTATATGTTACCACCGATGCCTTCTTAAACCACTTTAATATAAAATCATTATCAGAGCTTCCTGAAAAACCAACTATTGAGATATCCTCGGATTAGCGTTTTTAACTAAATAACATGCTTTTGCATGTTTTTTTTTATTTTGGGAAAAGTAATATGGAATGAATTTACTAAAGAGGTGAAAAAAGGTATGCTGCTTTTATTCATTATATCTTTAATTGTTTTACTTTGTATTCTTCTAATATTTTTTCCGTTCAAAATAGTTTTAAATATTTATTTTGATATATTTAAACGAGAAAAATTCATATTACGAATAAACGCATTAGGCAAGCGTATGAAAAAGGAATGGCGCGTATCAATAGCAGATATCCCAGGTGGTCTATATGGTCTTTGGATATTAAACGAAAAAAACAGGCGATTTCTTCTATATAAATCCTATGATAAAGAAAAGAAAAAAAGAAAAGTTGATTATGCTTTAATGAAGCAAGCATTGCTAAAAATAAGAATAAATGAAATTGATGTTAATGGCAAAATTGGAGTGAAACGCGATGCTGCCGCTACTGCCATATGTACAGGTACAATACAAGCAGTTTTATTTTCATTATCAACTGCATTATTGCCCCCAAAAGAATCTACAACAAAAAAAATTAATATCATACCTGCTTTTAATAATGCTTGTTTCAATTTTGATGCAAAATGCATAATCACGGTAAGATTAGAACATATTATTAGTGCTGGGTGGAATAATCTATTATTGAAACGAAAGAAGGCGGTCTAAGATGAATACTCATCCTATTGAAAACATTATGAAAACTACCATGGAACAGATTACTGAAATGATTGATGTCAATACTATTGTTGGCGATGCAGTTGAAGCAAGTGATGGTTCCTTAATAATTCCGGTATCAAAAGTATCGTTCGGATTCGTATCTGGCGGTGCAGAATATGGTGGAAATAATAACAACTCACAAGATAATCAAATAGCAGAAACAGAACAGGCATCTGCTGATTTGCCATTTGGCGGAGGTACTGGTGCTGGTGTTAGTATTAATCCAATGGCTTTTTTAGTTATTCAAAACGGTCAGGTTAAGCTATTACCTGTAGAGCCAGGCTCAGTCTACGGTCAAATGGTGAGCGCAATTCCACAAGTTTTGACCGAATTAAAAGAGGTGTTCTCTAAAGATTCTTCAAACGATAATGTTTATTGTAAATGCTAACCAATTAATATCAACAAAAGAAGTGACAATCGGTCGCTTCTTTTTTTATTATGGGAGGGAGAATATTAATGCAAAATAAAATGATACGTTGCATAGTCGCTTTAGCAGTGGTACTCTATAGTATAGTTACACCATTAACTACAACTGTTGCAAAAGCACAATCGTATACTCCAAGTTCAAGTAGTGCTGTTGTTATGGAGGCATCAACTGGGCGTGTTTTGTTTGAATCAAACGCAGATGAACGTTTGCCTATGGCAAGCACTACCAAGATCATGACGGCTCTTGTAGCAATTGAAAACGGTGATTTGGATGAAGTTGTTGAGGTTGACCCTAGAGCGATAGGTGTAGAAGGTTCGTCTATTTACCTTCAAGAAGGAGAGAAACTAACCCTAAGAGAGTTGTTGTTTGGTCTTATGCTTAGATCAGGAAACGATGCTGCAGAAGCTATTGCTTATCATATCGGAGGATCCATCGAAGGATTTGTAGATATGATGAACAAAAAAGCAAAAAGCATAGGCGCCGACAACACAAACTTTGAGAACCCACACGGTCTACCTTCTGACAATCATTATACTACTGCGTATAACCTTGCACTTATTTCGGCTAACGCAATGATGAACCCGGATTTTAAAGAGATATGTCAGACAAAGTATATTAGTATTTCTGGTCCTGAAGGAACCTCGAGATCACTTAAGAATAAAAATAAACTTTTGTGGGAGTATGAGGGTGGAAACGGAATAAAAACGGGGTATACTAAAGCTGCTGGAAAATGCTTGGTTTCATCAGCAGAGCAAGATGGTATGCAAATTGTATGTGTCGTACTAAACTCATCATCCATGTGGGAGCAATGTACTACTCTTATGGATGAAGGTTTTGATGATTTTGACTATGTGCCTGTACTTAGTGAGGGTGAACCACTTGGAACCATCCCCATAGAGGGCTCTGTTAGGCAAAGCATAGATGTTTTTATGGATACAGATGTTTTATTGCCACTAACAGATGAAGAAAAGGATCAAATTTTTGTAACCATAGAGCTTGAACCAGTACTGGTTGCTCCAGTAACAAAGGGTAAAATAATCGGAAGTTTAAAAGTTGCCATAGGTGATGTTACCGTGATGCAATCTGATATTATACTAAAGGAAAACATTCAAGAAAAAACATGGGGAGACTGGCTTAATGATATATTAAATAGCTGGCAACCAATAATAAACTAATCGGAGAAAAATAAATGAGATTACAACGCTATCTAGCTATGTGTGGAGTTGCTTCAAGACGAAAATGCGAAGAAATGATTTTAAGAGGTCGTGTTTCCGTTAATGGTGAAGTAGTAAAAACTATGGGCATTATAATTGAAGAAGGCATAGATAAAGTAGAAGTAGACAAAAAACCCATAACTTCTAATAGTACACCAGTTTGCTATATGCTCTACAAAGAGCCTTCCATAGTAAGTACATGCAAAGACCCTCAAGGCAGACCTACCGTAATGAAATACTTTCAAGACGTTAAAGAAAGGCTCTATCCTGTCGGTAGACTTGACTATGACACTGAAGGTCTGTTATTAATGACTAACGATGGTATGCTAGCTAACAGTCTTACTCATCCAAAATTTGAAGTCTATAAAACGTATACCGCATTTGTCCGTGGAAGTATTATGCCATCTCATCTTAGAAAGCTTGAACGTGGGATCGAAATAGATGGCATTAAAACTTCGAGAGCACATGTTCAACTTATTAAGCAGGATTCAGGACGTAGTGAAGTTAGAATTACTATTCATGAAGGAAAAAATCGTCAGGTTAGAAAAATGTTCTTAGCTATTGGAATGAGGGTTACAAAACTAAGACGTGAGCAAATAGGTTTTTTGTCGTTAGGTAATTTAAAACCAGGACAACGAAGAAAGTTAAGTATTCACGAGGTAAATCGTCTTCTTGATGAAGCAAAAGCGGGTAACTTTTCAAGCAGTAGATAGCCTTCTATATTAACTGTTTAAGGCACTTTCAATCGAAGGTGCTTTTTTGTGTCAGAATTGCAAGTCGATTTCTAGCATCTTGCAATTCTATGCTGTTTTTTGGTATTATATAAATATAACATTGGAGGTAATGTGATGAATATTTTGGTTGCAAATGATGACGGCATTGAAGCCGGGGGAATATACGAACTAGCAAAGAGTCTATCCACAAAACATAATGTTACGGTAGTAGCACCAGATTCTCAGCGTAGTGCAGTATCCCAGTCAATGGCAATCTTTAATCCAATTTTGGCGCGAAAAGTCAAATTTAAAGACTTAAATATAGAAGCATACTCTATTTCTGGTATGCCATCCGATTGTATTAAGCTAGGGGTATATAGTCTAATGAAAGAAAAGCCGGATCTCGTATTCTCCGGTATTAACTGTGGTGCAAATTTTGGCACAGACACACTTTATTCAGGCACAGTCGGTGCAGCAACAGAAGGAGCGTTGATCGGAATAAAAAGTGTTGCAATATCCACAAATTCTTTTTTTCCCAAACATTATGGTACAGCAGCTGAATATGCGCTAATATTGGCAGACTGGTTAGAAAAAAACGATCTCCCAGATGGCAATATTTTAAATGTGAACGTACCCGACCTTCCAATAGATGAAATAAAGGGAGTAAGATATAAAACATTAGGCCATTTTGAATACAATAACGATTACGTTCCACGAATGAACCCACGCGATGAAATGTACTTCTGGCATCCAACAAAACCTTTAGAACCAGAAGATCGAAAAGAGCAATTTGATGTCGATTTCCAGAGTTGTGAGTGCGGTTATATTGTAGTTACTCCAATGCATTGGGATAGAACTAACAAAGAATTGCTTGATAAGTTATCGAGCGATGACACATTGCAATGGCAAAAAACTAGTAAAGGTATAGATAACGATGAAGGATAATAAACAAGGTCTAATAGAGTATATAGAACAAAAGACCGCTGAGATGAGTAAAGGTCACCGCCATATAGCGTCTTTTATCCTGAACAATTACGATAAAGCAGCGTTTATGACTGCTGCAAGATTAGGCTCTGAAGTTGGAGTTAGTGAATCAACTGTTGTTCGATTTGCTAGCGCATTAGGATATGAAGGTTATCCAGAGCTACAAAAAGCCTTGCAAGAGGTGGTACGCGGACGATTAACTATGCTACAACGCATGGAGCTTATGAGCGATATAAGTCCAGATGTTTTGTTACGCACTGTTTTAAAAGCAGATATGGATAATATACGATCAACAATTGAATATGCAGACACTGAAGTATTTAATAAAGTAGTTAAACAGATATTAAATGCAAAAACCATTTACATTATGGGACTTAGGAGTGCAGCTCCGCTTGCACAATTTTTATTCTATTATTTTAATTTTGTATTTACAAACGTAAAACAACTTACGCTTGAATATGGAGGAATATTTGAGCAGATGCTAAGAATAAGTCCAGACGACGTTTTTATCGGCATCAGTTTTCCTAGGTATTCACGCCAGACAGCTGAAGCTCTTAGCCTTGCAAACGACCAAGGAGCAGCAACTATAGCAATTACTGACGGCCCAGCTTCACCAATTCATGCCATATCCGATCATTGCCTATTTGCAAGAAGTGATATGGATTCCTTTGTTGATTCTTTGGTAGCTCCGTTAAGCTTGATTAATGCACTTGTTGTAGCAATAAGCATCCAGAAAAAAGAAGGACTATCAGAATATTTTACTAAACTAGAAGAAATGTATAATTACAATGATGTGTATACTCAAAAATAAAACATTACGTTAAAGGAATTTATATATGAGAATGATAATCACCCGACACGGTGAAACTGAATGGAATTTAATAAGAAGGACTCAAGGAGCTACCGACACAAACCTAACAGACCGTGGGCGTGCACAAGCAAGACTGCTAGCAAACAGGCTAGTTGGCAGCAAAATAGATATGATTTATTCTAGTACACTATCTCGTGCAATAGAAACATCTGAAATTATTTCTTCTGTAATTAATGTTCCGATTATAATGGAAAAAGATTTAAAAGAGTATAGCTTTGGTATTTGGGAAGGAAAAAACTTTGATGCATTAAAAAACCATTATCCAGAAATATATAAGGTTTGGGAATCGACTCCTCAAACCTGTCAAATACCCGATGCTGAACATTTCCCAACGTATAGTTGTAGAGTAAACAAGTTTATTGAGAGATCATTAGAAAAGCATGAGAACGACACAATTCTTGTCGTTTCGCATGCGCTGACCTCAAAGTTAATGATTACCAACAGCCTAAATTTACCTGAAGAATATATTCATAGCTTTAAAGTTGAAAATACGTCAGTGAACATAATCAACTTCTCTGATCGCGTAGTTATGGAAAAGCTAAACGACACAACTCACTTGAAAGGCATGAAAATCTAATGGCAGAAGTAGTAATTATTGGCGCAGGTGCTGCCGGATTAATGGCCGCAACAACTGCTGCAAAAAGGGGACTCGAGACGATAGTTCTTGAGCGGAACGCTAGATGTGGACGGAAACTTTTAATTACAGGTAAGGGACGATGCAACGTAACTAATACAGCTGACACAGATAAAATGTTTTCAAACATAGTTACTAACAGTCGTTTTTTATATAGTGCCTTAAATTCTTATGGCCCACAAGATATTTGTGACTTTTTAACAGAGGCGTCGGTTCCTATTAAATTTGAGCGAGGTGGACGAGTTTTCCCTGAATCTGATAGATCTATAGATATTGTTAATGCATTAGTTGAAACAGCTCAATCATCGGGTGCCTCGATTATTACGAGAAAACGTGTAAAAAAAATATTAGTTGATGATTCTTGCGTTTGTGGTGTAGAGCTAACTACTGGCGAAAAAATTGACTGCCAGAGCGTCATAGTATGTACTGGAGGAGTTAGTTATTCGTCAACAGGATCAACAGGAGATGGCTATAGAATAGCTGAAGATTTGGGGCATAGCATCGTAGATCCACGGCCTGCACTGATTCCAATCGTCTTATCAGAAGAATATATCAACTCTTTAGAAGGTGTTTCTCTTAGAAATGTTACGCTTGAGCTGCGACATAAGAAAAAGACGATATTTAAAGACATAGGGGAGTTAGTTTTTACAAGCGATGGCATCTCAGGACCACTAGCTTTAACTGCATCTAGTTATATGAAGAAAGAAATATCTGAGTATAACCTAATTATTGATTTAAAGCCAGCGTTAGATTTTGATAAACTTAACAAACGAATAGTTAATGACTTTGAAATGTTCTCTAATAAGCAGTTTAAAAATGCTTTGAATGATTTGTTAATAAAAAAGCTTATACCTATATTCATAGAGCTATCTGAAATTGACGAAACTAAACCAGCGAATCAAATAACGAGAATTGAGCGAGAACGTTTTGTTTCCCTAATAAAAGAGTGGATACTTTCACCAATACAGCTGTCACCAATTGAGCAAGCAATCGTAACATCTGGTGGCGTAAGCGTTAAACAGGTGAACCCAAAAACTATGGAGTCTAAGCTTGTTCAAGGTCTACATTTTGCGGGAGAAGTTCTAGATGTTGATGCTTTAACAGGGGGATACAACTTAACAATAGCATTTGCTACGGGTCATGCCGCGGGTGCACATTGTTTAAATTTCTAATTGATATATTAGATAAAAATTTCTGTGGCAATAGCCATAAACTAAATAAATAGTAAAGGTAATTTATATGAAAAACATTACAATCGCTATTGATGGACCTGCAGGTTCTGGCAAAAGTACTATTGCAAAAGCTGTTGCAAAAAAACTGAGCATAGCCTATCTAGATACAGGGGCTATGTATCGCAGTGTGGCATTGAAGGCAATTAATTTATCCATTGATCCTTGTGATCAACAATCTGTTACTGAAATTCTTGGAGACATAGATATTTTGATTAGTGTCGATGGAGAGAACCAACGTATTATGCTGGATGGAAAAGATGTCTCTGATGAAATCAGAACTCCAGAAGTATCAAGAGGTGCATCGGATGTTGGTGTTAATCCAAACGTGAGATCTTTTCTAGTTGCTAAGCAACAGAGCATAGCAGGAAACCAATCAGTTATCATGGATGGGAGAGATATTGGTACTCACGTTTTACCCAACGCGACTTATAAATTTTTTTTAACTGCAGATGCAAAGGTTCGTGCTCAAAGAAGATTAGATGAATTCAAACTCAAGGGTATTGAAAAAACGTTTGAAGAAGTATACCAAGACATGGTAAGTCGAGACGAAAATGATTCAAATAGAGCCTGTGCCCCTTTACGTCAAGCGGAAGATGCGATATTATTAGATACTACCAATATGACAATTACGGAAGTAATAGATTTTGTCATAAATACTATACAATCAAGGACACAATGCTAAATGTTTCGATTACTACATTTTTTTTCTAGAATAGTATTTTTTACCTATCGCACAAAGATCTATAGAAAAGAAAATTTAGTTACAAATGGACGAACCATTGCAATTTGTAACCATTTAAAGCTTACGGATCCGATAATAGTTTTTAGCATGTTTAAGCGGCAAGTGAATTTTATTGCAAAAGCTGAAATGTTTAAAATTAAGATTATAAAATTTTTCATCACTAGAATAGGGGCTTTCCCAGTTGAACGAGATAAAAACGACTTAAAAGCGGTAAAAAATTGTTTAAACGTCTTAAATAACGACAAAATATTGGGGATTTTTCCCGAAGGAACTCGTTCAAAAACGGGTGAACTGTTAAAGTTTGAACCAGGCATTGCGGTGTTTGCTATTAAAACAAAATCGCCAATAATACCAATAGTTTTTCATGGGAAATACTCTTTATTTAATCGGGCAAAGATTACTGTAGGCGAAAAATTTGAATTGAGTCAGTTTTACGAAAAAAAGCTTACACCTGAAATATTAAATGAAGCTATAAATATTGTGAGAAACACTATGCTAGAAATACAACAACAACCATTCGGGGAGAAAGTATAATGCAAGTTTTAGTTGCAAAAAATGGGGGCTTTTGTTTTGGCGTGGAAAATGCAGTTCAGGCTATTGAAGCACGGATTGGTAAAGGCAAAACAATTTGTACACTAGGAGAGATTATCCATAATCCATCAGTCGTAGATGATCTTCGCTTACGTGGCGCCTATCCAGTGAATAGTGTTTGCGAAATTCCCGATGACGCTATTGCGGTAATACGATCACACGGCGTAGGTATTAACATTTATGATGAAATCAAAGAACGTGGTCTTGAGGTTATAGATGCTACCTGCCCTTTTGTAATACGAATTCATGATACAGTTAAACAAAATTATGATAATGGAAAACAAATTATAATCGTAGGCAAACGCAACCATCCTGAAGTCCAGGGAATTAATGGTTGGTGTGATAATAGCGCATTCATAGTTAGCAGTATACATGATGCTGAGCAACTTTCAGGGTTGAATCACGTTTGCGTTGTTGCACAAACTACAATTTCACCTAAAACTTATAGTGAAATAATAAAAATAATTGAACCAAAATGCGAGTCATGTGAAATACATAATACAATTTGTTCTACTACAGAAACCCGACAAAAAGAAGCTATTGAGATTGCAAAAAAATCCAATCTTGTTATAGTAATTGGGGGTAAAAACAGTTCTAACACTCAAGAACTGTACAAAATTTGCCAAAAACAGTGTAAAAACACATTTTGTATAGAGAATAGTGTCGATATTGCAACTATTTCTCTTGAAAAAATTGGTTCAAATGATATAATAGGAGTTGTTGCTGGCGCTTCAACGCCGGATTGGATGATTAGGGAGGTTGTGTGGATAATGAGCGATCCCAAGGTAGATGATATTCAGAATAATGAATTATCTCAAGAAAAAGAAATTGATACAGCTAAGAATGCTGTAGAACAAGTTGAGGAAACAGCTGAGGAAGCTGCAACTCAAACTGAAGATGTTGTTAAAGAAACAAAAGATGCTGAGTCTAAAGCAAACGATGAATTCCTTGAAGGCATCGAAAAAGCTTTAGTTCGTATTCGTTCTGGACAGGTTATTACTGGTACCGTTGTTCAGGTTAACGAAGAAGAAGTGTGTGTAAACATCGGATATAAGTCAGATGGTTTTATTAAGAGAAATGAGCTCTCTATAAACCCTGATGATAATCCTTCAGATATTGTGCAGCCTGGTGACGAAATCGAGGTTGAAGTCATCAAGGTCAATGATGGCGATTCAATAGTGTTATTGTCTCGTAAGCGTGTGCTTGAAAAGAAGTTCTGGGATCAGCTTATTATTGATAGAGATAATAACGTTGAATTTACAGGCATATGTAAAGAAGTTGTTAAGGGTGGCGTAATTGCTAACATCAACGGCATTCGCACTTTCGTACCTGCTTCTCACCTTTCTTTAAAGTATGTCGAAAATCTTCAACAATATGTCGGAGAAGAATTACGCCTACGTATAATTGAAGTTGATAAACAAAAGCGACGCGTTGTTGCTTCGCAAAAGCTTATTCTTCAAGAAGAGTTTGAGACTACCAAAAAAGAATTGTGGTCGTCATTAGAAGAGGGTGCAACTATACACGGCATAGTTCGCCGTATTACAGACTTTGGCGCATTTGTTGACATCGGCGGTATCGATGGTCTATTACACGTAACTGATCTTTCTTGGCAGCGTGTTCGTCATCCATCCGATATTGTATCCATCGGACAAGAAGTTGATGTTCAAATCTTAAGTGTAGACTCAGAAAAAGAACGTGTTTCCTTAGGACTTAAACAATTACAGCCTGATCCTTGGACAGTAACTGCTCAGAAATATGCACCTGGTAGCATAATCGAGGGTAAGGTAGTTCGAATCGTAACCTTTGGGGCATTTGTGTCTGTTGAGCCTGGAATTGATGGATTGATTCATATTTCTCAGGTTGCAACAAATCGCATAAATAAAGTTGAAGATGAACTCTCTGTTGGTGACATCGTAAAGGTCAAAGTTCTCGATGTAGACGCGAAAGCTAAGAGAATTAGTTTGAGCCGTAAACAAGTATTACTTGCAGAACAGGCAAAAGAAGATACTATAGCGACTGACGAAGTTTTAGGCTTTGATACTGAGGATATGGATATTCCTTCTATTCAGCAAGGGGCAGTCACTTTAGGTGACAAGTACCCTGATTTGCTCTCAGATGCTCTAGATGATGAAGACGAAGAAAAATAATTTTATCTAAAATAAAAAAGCGGCTATAAGCCGCTTTTTTTAATTGCAAATTATTTTATTGAAACTATTAAAGCAAGTCCTTAAGCTCCTTTGCCCATGACAGAATCTCTCCTTTTATCGAATCTCTATCTTTCTTAACACCTTTAAACTCCTTACTAGATACAATCTTATTATTATTTTTCAGCGATTCTTCCATTTCTTCAATTGTATTTCCAGGTCCACCATCATGCGTACAAAAGATTGCAACATTTTTACCTTTAACTAAATTCTCAGTTAATAGTGTCCTTATTGCAGGCGCAAAAGAACTAGCCCAAACGGGGGTTCCTATTACAACATTTTTATAAGAATCTATCTGTGTGTCTAATGGTAAAAGTTTTGGCGTCTTTTTAGTAACAACTTGCCTGCCACCCCATATGTATTTTCCTAGTCCAGATCTTTTCTTTTCTTTTTCTGGCTTAATTTCAATGATATCAGCGTCAATTACATTAGCAATCTCTTGCGCAACAAAAGCGGTATTACCTTCATACGAGTAAAACACAACTGCATTATCTGCCATAGTTTACCTCCAAATTATATTTACTGATTCTATCAATTTCAAAGCATGTAACAATACTATTAATATAATTATAACACTTGTTTTATACAAGCGATACTAAATCAATTCAATTCTAAATCGCCTGATCTTGTTTTAACTATATAAACTCTACCGTTAACATCAAAGTTATAATTATCACTACTATTCCCGCTATCAGATATAAATGAAAGAAATATTCCTGGATTTTCTGGAATACTTAGACTTACATTACCACTAGTTGATTCTATCTCTGTTGTAGCTGTGTCATCATAATTAACATTGATATTACCTGATATAGCCTTAAGATTAACCTTTGAATCTGTTCCTCCAATAATACTTTTAATATCTATATTACCGCTATTTGATGAATAATCAATGCTACTTATTTTTGCATTTAATGTTACATTCCCTGAACTTGATTTTCCTACTACCGTCGCTAAACTACCGCCATTAATTATCACATCTCCAGAGTCTGATTCAACTTTTAATTGACTGCTTTCACCAACCTCCAAATTGACATCTCCTGAAATTGTAAATGCCTTCATACTATCTAAAACACAAATACTTCCTCTAATGTCTCCTGACTTGTTAACTAAGTAAGCATTTGAAAATATATTTACCATTTCATCATCAATTTCTATTTCACCTGAACTGCCCTCAATACTAATTGATCCTGCATATTCATCTGGCACATAAACCAATAGTCTAGCATTTGATAGCCACATACGGTTACTCGAATCATTTATAGTAATCTTATAATTTTCATTTGAAATATCATCATCAATAAAAGCTGTATCTTCACTTGAATAATACTCAAGATGTGATGATATTAATTCTTCATTGGTACCTTTAATAACAACATCAACCGACTCAGTAGATATGGTTATACTATCAATACCATCTACGCTAATAGTTTCATCGTGCTCAAACTTTTCTTGATTAATAGGGATTAACTCCATTCCGCTAGCAAAGAATAGTGCTGCACATATTATCCCGAATACAACAAATATAATTAGTGATATGGATATTGTCTTATTATATTTCATGAGAATCTCCTTTACTGAAAACCATACAATGCTTTTTTGCCAGATGCTTAACTAATCTAAAAAGTTTTTTGCTTATACTTATTAGTAACATAATTAAAAACACTCCAAGTGCAATCAATGAAATACCACCAGTAAGCAATACCTGCCAATTTGGAATAAACATAGGAATGAATGGTAGGGGAACTATTACTAAGATTTCGCTCACTATTCCAACAACTGGAATTGAAAATGCAATCGCCCAAATACTTAGCCATATTGCAAATAATATAATTAAACCAATTACCACAAAAAATTCTATAATAATAAACCCAATCTTTTTAATTGTTGATACATTTTTTTGAACATTCTCAACATTATATCCAAATTCACATGCAATTTCTCTAGGAGACCCTAAACTTTTTACTGCTCCTTCCTCACTTTTCCCTTGATTCATTGCTAAATTGATATGCTCATTAAAATCATCAAATATATCTTCCCTATCCTCTTTGGGAATATATTTTGATAGTTCTATAAAAAACTTATTCCTGCTCATATTCTTTACCCTTTCCTACAATTAAATTAATTTCTCCAGTAATTGATTTCCATTCATTTGCTAAACTCTTTTGTAGCTGCCTACCAGCACTTGTAATGGTAAAATACTTTCTCGCAGGGCCTTCGCTAGATTCTCTTAAATAGGTGTCTAAATAGCCATTAACGTTAAGCCTTTTAAGTACAGGGTAAATAGCACCATCTGATACATTAACCGTTTTACTTAATACTGTAGAAAGCTCATATCCATATTTATCTTTATTTTGCAACATGGAAAGGATGCATAATTCAATTACTCCTTTTTTAAATTGTATTTCCACATAGCACCTCCATAATTATTTTTTATTATATAACACTACTATTTCTAAAACAATAGTAATTTATAATTAATAGATGCTAATATGCTTTTTGTGAATTCTTATAGTATAATAAATGGAAAATGATCTTTTTACCTTTGAACCCAACGCTTCAAAGCAGAAAACGCAAAGTTAAAAATCATATTATAGTTGTTTAATCACAACCAATGAGAACAAAAACTATGGAGGAGGTGTAAAACGAAATTTTTTGACATCATCTTTGCATGTATTAATTATGTGAGCGGTATTATTAAACATACCACGTCATATCATAGTATGCGGCTAAAAATTATAACTTTTTAAATATTTAAATGATTATTTATTTAGCAAAGTTATAGTATTTTTTTGTTGTGTTTAAATTTAACTTACATAATAAACTGACATAAATATGGGGGAGTAACATGAAAAAAAAACGACAAATCAATAGGCGAATAATCACTTTATCTTTATTCTTGCTAATGCCAATGATAATGAAACTATTTTCGCCAATTATGACGATAAAAACTGCTCTGGCGGGTGTATTATCAGCAAGCATAATCACAATTATTTTAATGTTCTTAGCCGGTATGTTTACTGGAAGACTTTGGTGCGGTTGGTTATGCCCAGCTGGAGGTATTCAAGATGTAGTAAGTGGTTTTATTAGTACAAAAAAAGCCAATGCTAAATTAAGACTAATAAAATACTTCTTAGCTGTTTTACAAATCTCATTTATTATAATTAGCTTTTTTATTATTAAGGGGGATCTAACGTTTGATTATTTTTATGGCATTTCTTTTGACTATGGTATAATAGATTGGGTATTCTATTATATTATGATTGCATTATTCTTTGGATTACCATTCTTTTTTGGTAAACGCTCTTATTGCAATCACTTTTGCATGATAGCTCCCATAATGATTTTAGGGAAAAAATTTGGAGACCTTTTAGGCATAAAACGAAAACATATATTTGCAGAAAGCGAAAAATGTATCGATTGCAAAATATGTAATAAAAACTGTGTTGTAGATTTAGATGTATCATCGCAGGCAAAACTTGGTAAAATAACTCATAACGATTGTATCAGTTGCCTAATGTGCGTCGATACTTGTCCAAAAAATGTATTGTTTTTTGCTAAAGATAAAAAGCAGAAGGAGGAGTCTTGAAAAAACTATTTATTATGACAATGACTATAGTTCCCATGTTAATTCTTACATCGTGTATAGGTGACATAAATCCATCTGGTTCTGAAACGCAAACGCAGACCCAACAAAGCACAGCATCTTATCATATGATTACTGCTGACGAAGCAAAGCTAATGATGGATGATGAAAATGCAATAGTTATAGATGTTAGAGAAGAATATGAGTACAACGAATCTCATATACCAAATGCAAAGCTTGTTCCATTAGGTAGTATAGAGAGTGATATTTCTAATGTTGTGCCGCAAAAAGATACTTTAATTCTAGTGTATTGTCGAAGCGGTAATCGAAGCAAAACCGCCGCTGAAAAACTTGTAAGTATGGGATATACCAACGTATATGAGTTTGGTGGAATTATTGATTGGCCATATGAAGTAATTGAATAATCTAATTTTTTAAATGCAACATAGCATATATGTTGCATTTAAAAAATTCATTTCTATAGGTAAAATAACAAATAAAAAAGTACAAAATACTGTAAAGATCAAATAAAATCCACATGAAATTTTTGCTATAGAAAATTTGATGATATAAATAATCTTTTATAAGAAAACTCAAAATACGGTTAATTCATGGTACCTATATTGATGCATAAAAAGGAGGTAGGCTTTTGAAAAAATATATAATACTATTTGTTACTATTATTCTAACAATCTGCATAACAGTCGGGTGTTCACCTAACGATAGCACTTCATACATGGTTGAATCTAACATTTATTCAGCTGGGATATATTCAAGTAGAATAACATATGTCAAAGGAAAATCAATGAGAATGGAGGAAACCACCAGCCCAACTGAAAAAGAGGTAATGATTTATAATGCAGCCCAAGGCGCAACGTATCACTATTATGTTGGTAGTGATACCGGCTCAGTAAGCTACAATACTAGTCAAGACAAAGACATAGATATATGGAATTATTATTCCCAATATGTGCTAAGTTTTGGGGACTTTCCATATGCATTGGAAGAAAAAGACTTGACCTTTAAGATTGAGCAGTTAGATGGCAATAGAGTAGTCTATATAGAGGTAAATGGTTTAGATGATGGTTCATATTTTGGGAAATTATGGTTCTCGACTCAATTTTTAATTCCCCTAAAATCAGAAACATCTCGTAATGGAAAAGTTGTGTGCTCTCAAACAGTAACTAATTTTGAACCTAACAAACAAATTGATAATAGTATGTTTACTCCCCCTAATAATATTGACTTTTCCGACTGTACTGTATATCCATAAACCAATATAGTTAGTGCAATTAGACCCTTTTACGATTACTAATGGTATGAAAATTTAATGGTATGTATTATATTTATAGTAGTATACAAAACCTGTATAATATTATATTATAGAAGAAATAATTTGTAGGGATTACCAATATTTCAAAAACTTTTATGGGGGTAGTTTTAATGAAAAAATATCTAATACTATTTGTTGCGATTATTCTGACGGCTTGCTTAATAGTTGGATGCTCATCAAATAATTCAACTGACCAAACCAGTACAGATGACGTACAAACAACCAGTGATACTCAAACAACTAGTACTGCTGCCGCAAATCAATCTGGAATTGATAAAAGCTTAACTGGAACGGATTTGCTAAACAGTATATCGATTACCATGCCTAATTCATATTTGATAGAATATCAAGTAAATATGGCTGGAATCTCTTCAGATGTTATAACATATGTAAAGGGTGAATCGATGAGGATGGAAGCAACCGTCCCAATCGCAAACACGTCTGCTATAACAATTTATAATGCAAGCGAAGGTGCAACTTATCAATACACTGAGGGTAGTTCAGTTGGAACGGTATTCTACGATGACGAAAGTGACGGATCCACAGATAGCGAAAATTTAAATAACGAAGAAAGCTTGGCAAATTTTTCTGATATTACAGGTGTATTAGGAGAAGATGCCATAGCAAGAATTGAAGAATTAGATGGTAAAGAAGTAATATACATTGAAACTACAGGATTAGCGGATGATGATTCATCATTGGCAAAGATGTGGTTCTCGACTGAGACTGGAATACCTTTGAAAACAGAAATATCCCTTAACGGAGAGGTCTTAATGACTCAAAAGGTAACCAATTATGATCCTAACAAACAGATTGATGATAGCATGTTCACACCACCTAATAATATAACTTTCAGTGAGTATTAAATAGCAAATGTAGTTAAAAGAACCGGTGAATAGATTTCACCGGTTCTTTGTTTATATAATATTGTTCTGTTTGATGTTATTCTGTACAAAAAAATCGCGTACTTCCACAAGTTCGCGATCTTTGAAATATGGCAGGGGCAGAAGGACTTGAACCCTCAAGAACGGTTTTGGAGACCGCTATGTTACCATTACATCATGCCCCTAAAAACACACAGATGTTTTCACAACAACAAGATTATATTATATCAACATAGCAATGTCAATGTAATAATTACATGATTTTATCCTAAAAGATATGAATACATATGCTTATTAATTGAAAATGAAAGAATTAATGGGTATAATTAAGTATACGAGAAAAATTGATTTGTGTGAGGTAATTTATGAATAATAATATTAAACTTGGGTTCATTGGCGGCGGGAACATGGGTAAGGCAATTATTAAAGGAGTTATCCAAAATGGGTTGATTTTGCCTACGAGCATTAACGCTTTTGATACCGATGCAAATAAACTTAACGAATTATCTTTGCAAACAGGTATAAACGCTGTCAGCTCAATTATTGAACTTGCAAAAAACAGCGATATGCTTATCCTAGCAGTAAAACCTAATGTAGTTGAAAATGCTATTAGTGATATTTCTGATAATCTTAATAATAAGTCAATAATTTCAATCGTAGCTGGATTACAAGTTGAGACGCTTAAATCGCTCTTACCCAGCTCTTGCAGAGTGCTACGAGTAATGCCAAACATGCCTGCAATGGTAGGGGAAGGCATGACCGTACTTGACTCTAATAATACACTTACTAATCAGGAACTTAATTTTGCAAATGATATTTTTAATGCAATTGGTAAAACAAAAAGTGTACCAACTTATTTGATGGATGCTGTAACTGGAGTTAGTGGAAGCGGTCCAGCTTATGGGTTCATGTTCATTGAAGCAATGGCTGATGCCGCGGTATTAAAGGGAATTCCTCGTGATATCGCTTATGTGCTTGCTGCACAAACCCTTCTAGGTTCAGCAGCTGCCGTTTTAGAAAGCGGAGAGCATCCCGCAATATTAAAGGATAGGGTTTGTTCGCCAGGTGGTACAACAATCGAAGCAGTTTATGCACTAGAGGCTGGTGGCTTTAGAGCGGCTATCATTGATGCTGTGGATGTTGCAACAGAAAAATCGAAAACTCTTGGTAAAAAGTAAATGAAACATGTTGAGATTTATACCGATGGTGCATGCTCTGGAAATCCGGGCCCAGGTGGTTGGGCGGCTGTTCTTTTATATAAAGGGACAGAAAAGGAGATATCAGGCTTTGTGAAAGAAACCACAAATAACCGAATGGAACTTACTGCGGTTATTGAGGGACTAAATATTTTAAAACAAAGCTGTAAAGTTACAGTTTATTCTGATAGTGCTTATGTGTGCAACGCTTTTTTACAAGGCTGGATTATTAGTTGGGAACTTAATGGTTGGAAAACTAGCAAGAAAACTCCTGTTGAGAATCAAGATTTATGGAAACTACTAATGAATTGCGCTAAGGATCATCAAGTTACATGGGTGAAGGTCAAAGGGCATTCCGATAACAAATATAATAATAGATGTGATGAGCTTGCAAGGAAAGCCATTACAGATAACATTGCGAAATAAACCTGTAATGTGTATCCGACTCCATACTATGCGTAAAATGTAAGTTTTACGCATAGTATGGAATTTGAAAGGTCGATGTGTTTAATATGGCTGCTACTGCTGATTATCAAAAAACTTTGAATAAAGAAAAGACTATGGTTCTCCGTAATTTGCAAAACGATTTACCAGAGTTTTGTCGTTTATTTTTTCGTGGCATAGAATCTAACACTTCTATTTTAACTAGAATTAATTATGCGTATGACCTACGACTCTTCTTTACGTTTCTATCTAAGAAAATCCCTGAGTTTATTGGAGTCCAATACTCTGACTTTGATATAAAAAAGCTTGAATTGATAAACCGAATCCATATTGATATGTTCTTAGAACATCTTAATTATTATAAAAACGATGAACTTGAACGCGAAAATCACGAACGCGGCAAAGCTAGGAAGCTTTCATCCTTACGTTCTTTTTTTAAATACTTTTATAGATCTGAACTAATAGGTAAAAACGTTGTTGAGCTTGTTGATATGCCAAAGCTTAAAGAAAAACCTATTATTAAGCTAGAAGCTGATGAAGTCGTAAAACTAATCAAATCAGTTGAATCGGGTTGCAATTTATCACCAACACAAATAAAATATCATAAGTTTACAAAAAAGCGAGATATTGCAATACTTGTTTTGTTGTTAGGAACGGGAATGCGTATTAGCGAATTAATTGGTATTGATATCAAAGACATTGACTTAGGCGTAAACGGAATAAAGATCACTCGAAAAGGCGGAAACAAGTCTATAATTTATTTTAGTGATGAAGTCAGGTTTCATCTTGAATCCTATCTAGAACAAAGACGCGAGATTCAAGCCTTACCTGAGCATGAAAACGCCTTATTGCTTTCTTTACAACGCCGAAGAATATCAGTTAGATCATTGCAGAACTTAGTGAAAAAATACACGAAGGATATTGTGCCACTTAAAAACATTTCTCCCCATAAACTAAGGTCAACATATGGGACGATGCTTTACCAAGAAACTGGCGATATTTATTTGGTAGCAGATGTATTAGGACATAAAGACGTTAACACTACCAGACGCCATTACGCATCTATTAACGATGAACGCAAGCGCCGTGCAGCTAACGTTGTAAAACTAGAAGACAAATGATTGGAGGTATACTTGTGGAGCTAAGTGACCGTGAAAAGAAAATATTAAATTATTTGCGTGAATATATACAACAAAAAGGCTTTCCTCCGGCTATACGAGAAATTGGAGATGCTGTTTCACTAAAATCACCGTCCACCGTACATTTGTATTTAAAACGGTTAGAAGAAAAAAACTATATTCGCAGGGACCCATCAAAGCCAAGATCGATTGAATTAATCCATGGCTCAACAAGTCCAAAGAGAATGGTATACCCTCCGGTCGTTGGACGAGTTCAAGCCGGACAGCCAATAACCACAATAGAAAATTTTGAGGACACCCTGCCTCTACCCTACGATATTGTAGGGAGCGATGATTGCTTCGTCCTTACCGTTCAAGGTGACAGCATGATAGATGCAGGAATACTTGAAGGTGATAATATCGTAGTAAGTCGTGACCATACCTATGATAATGGGGACATTGTTGTTGCTATGATAGATGACGAAATTACTGTTAAACGATATTTCTTTGAAAAGAACAAAATAAGACTACAACCTGAAAATTCTTCAATGGAAGCAATGATATTTAATCCTGAAATGGTAGAAATAATCGGAAAAGTTACAACATTAATAAGAGCCATCTAATCAAGATGGCTCTTATTGTAATAATTGTTTCTATTGTGTTTTAATGGATTCTAGCGCTACCATCGCAGCAATTCTACCGTGCTCATACGTTAATCCACCTTGAAAATATGCGATATAAGGCTTACGTATCGGTGCATCTGCACTTAATTCAATGGATGCTCCCGAAACAAATGTTCCAGCTGCCATAATCACTTGATCTGCGTATCCTGGCATATCCCACGGCAATGGTAATGCATGTGCATCAACTGGTGCAGCGCATTGAATAGACTGACAAAATTTAATCAGTAACTCTTCGTTATTAAACGCAACTGCTTGAATGATGTCCGTTCGTTTTTCATTAACTTCAGGTAAAACAGAATAACCTCTTCCCTTCATCACTTGAGCAAAAAGCTGCGCAATCTTTATACTTTGAGATACAACGTGAGGAGCCATAAATAATCCCTGGTAGTACGGCAAATACCCAGATGGATTACAACCGACTTCCCTGCCTATTCCCGGTGAAGTAAGCCTTGCTGCAATCATTTCAACGCATTCCTTCTCCCCCGCTATATATGCCCCTGTAGGCGCAATACCCCCACCTGGATTTTTTATCAGTGAACCTACTATTACATCTGCACCGACATGCGTAGGTTCAATAGTTTCAACGAACTCGCCATAACAGTTGTCTATCATTATATACACGTCCTGCCGAACGTTCTTAATTGCTTTTACTGTTTGTTTGATCTTTTCAATAGACATAGCTGGTCGCCAAGCATATCCTCTTGATCGCTGAATAAAAACTACTTTTACATCGCTTGTTAAGCTATCTAAAACACGTAAAATATCGATTTCACCATCGTTAGTTAACTGAATTTCGCTGTATTTAACGCCCCACTCTTTTAACGAACCAGAGCAATCCTCGTTCCATCCAATTGCAGGAATCAGCGTATCATACGGAGATCCTGTAATAGCTAACAGTCGTTCTTTTGGTCTTAATAGCCCAAAAAACGCACTAGTTAACGCGTGTGTTGCCGATACATAATGCGACCTCACCAAAGCATCTTGTGCGCCTAAACTCTTTGCAAACAAAGCATCTAGGGTATCACGTCCATCATCGCCATAACCATAACCTGTTGTCTGATTAAAATGCCTAGTTGACACGCCGCACTGATGAAACGCATCCAACACTTTCATTTGATTCTCATTTGCAATATCTTGTGTGATTTTAAAGACATCTGAAAGCTTAGCTTCACATTCTTCAACATATTCTCTCGTTTGTTTCGAAATATTAAGTCTTTGGTACAACTATTATGCCTACCCTTCTAAATTACTACTATATGGACATTCTCCAATCGTTGATATATTCAATTACCTCATTTGTTGCCCCACAATAATCCTGATCTGATAAATCCCACCATTTTATACGTTTATCACGCTTAAACCACGTAATCTGCTTTTTAGCTAGTCTTCTTGAAGCCTTTTTTATGTTATAAATCGCTTGCCCAAGCGTAACTATACCTTCTAAATACTCAATTATTTCCTTGTATCCGATGCCTTGCATTGAAACCAAATCCTTTGAAAATCCACTAGCTAAAATACTCTCAACCTCATCTATTAGTCCATCTTCTATCATGATATCAACTCGTAAGTTTATTCTGTCATAGAGCTGCTGCCTGTCCATATTCAAACCGATAATTGTAAAATCAATGCCATGCAATGGCTTTTCAAAATCATATGTATCGTTGTTCTTTACTGAGTCGTCATTAAGTATCTCTAGCGCACGGATGACCCTTTTTACATTGTTTGGATGAATATTCTTTGCCCTATCCAGCGATTTTTCTATTAGCATGTTATGTAAGAACTCTTTGCCTTTTTCTTCAGAAATAGCTTCAAGCTGCTTCCTATAGTCTTCATCACCTACTACCCTAGTAAAATCTATATCATGCGTTAGGGCATGAACATAAAGCCCTGTGCCCCCTACAACTATTGGCAAGCGCCCTTTATTAATTATTGAATTAATACTATTTCTAGCATCACTTTGAAACTGTGCTACGCTGTATGAATAATCTAAGGGAATGCAATCTAGCATGTGGTGCTTAACTCCATCTTGCTCAATAACGTCAGGTTTTGCTGATCCAATATCTAAATGCTCATATATTTGCATCGAATCAGCCGACACAATTTCTGAGTCCATTTCTTTAGCTACATCAATAGAAACCTTTGTTTTGCCAACAGCAGTAGGTCCAACAATCACTACAAACGGTCCTTTAGGTGATACACGCTTTTCTATCTTTTGCAATTTATCCAACCACCCTTCCAAACGCTTTTTCTAGCGTCCTTTTTGATAGCCTAAATACAACTGGTCTCCCGTGAGGACATGTTAAGGTTTCCCCCTTGATTAAAACAAGACGCACTATCTCATTCATTTCAATTTTATTTGAACTATCACCAGCTTTTATAGCGCTTCTACACGCTAATCGTGCAAGTTTTTCACTTTTTAATTCTATGCTATCTCGCGATACTCCTTGAGAAGAAATTTGTATAAAGAAATCATTCATGCTTACCTGTCCAAGAACAAAAGGTAATGCACTTATCCTAAGCGTATTTAATCCAAATTGCTCTATATCGAAACCTAGATTAGTTAATTCGTCAATTTGCGACATTACCCCAGCGTATTCCTTTGGCGAAAGACTAATAATCTCTGGCGACAACAGCTGCTGTGACATTACTCTCCCAGCTTTAACGCCGTCTATTAATCTGTCATAAATTATTCTTTCATGGGCTGCATGCTTATCAATTAACCAAAGCTCATCGGACTTTTCTAAAACAATATAGGTTTTAAATGCTTCTCCAATAACACTATATGAATCATCCTTTTCATGAACTATTATTTCGTCATCAAAGTCACTCTCGTTACTTTTTTCCGAAAATATTTCAGATTGTTTAACATCGTTTGGATATCCCGCAAGACCAATATCTCTTATTTCATCGCTAAAGTCCCTGGCTAGCCCGTGATTCTCCTCAGCTCTAAATAACTTTTCCTGCTTTTTATCGAATCCAAACCTAAGTGCTATTTCTTTAATATTACCCTGCATTTTCTCGATAGTAGAATTTTCTTTGCTCAAATTAGACGATTTAACAATATTGATACTATCTTTTTTTTCGTATGTAGCATAGTCTAGCGCATTAATAATAGCCGTCGACAACACGTTAATAACCTTCTGCTGATCGTTAAATCTAATTTCAAGCTTATTTGGTGAAACATTAACATCTATTAATTCAGGCTTAATGTCTATATTAAGAGCACAAACTGGATACTTATGTTGCATAAGTCGCACACCATATGATTTTTGTATAGCTCCCGCCAACTCTCTTGATCTAATATACCGTCCGTTTACAAAAAACGATTGCCATGTACGATTCGATCTTGCTACACGTTCTGTCCCGATTACTCCACTAATAGCTAATTCATCATCAGAAAAAGATACAGAAAGTAGTTCTCCTAACAATTCTTTCCCATATATACTTAATAATACGTTGTCTAGTTTTCCATCACCCGTTGTCTGGTAAAGCGTACGACCATTATGCACAAATCTAAAAGCAATATCAGGGTATGCCATCATTAATCGCATTACTATGTCTGCACAATACGCCGCCTCAAACGCAAATTTTTTTAAAAACTTAAGCCTCGCAGGTGTGTTATAAAAGAGGCTTTTTACGATGATACTCGTTCCAACAGGCGAACCTGCCTCTCTATGCTCAAAAAATTCTCCACCCTCTACCCTAACAAAAACTCCGCTTTCATTCTGTTGTTGTCTAGTAGTTAACTCGACCATGCTAACTGCGGAAATCGAATAAAGAGCCTCGCCACGAAACCCGAGCGACTCTATATGATCAATATCCTGAGATGTTTTTATCTTACTAGTTGCATGCCTAAAAAACGCTGTTTTGGCATCATCAAACGATAATCCAATACCGTTATCACTAACGCGTATCTGACGCATTCCACCATCTATAATTTCAATGGTTATAGCGCTGGATTTGGCATCAATTGAATTTTCTACTAGTTCCTTAACAACAGACGACGGTCTTTCAACGACCTCTCCTGCGGCTATTTTTGAAGCTACAGAAGGATCTAAAATATTAATACTCATAATTATCCTTTATCTATTTTAAATCTTTAACCCCAGCTTGTAATGAATACAACATATTAAGTGCTTCAATAGGCGTAGTAACGGATAAATCAATGTCCTTTAGCCTGTTTACAATTTCAGTAAAATCGTTATTAACTGCGGGCGTATTCTGTTCTTGCTCTACTACAATGCTTCTATTGTTAACCTCGTCCATTATAGAAGATTGTTTCATATCAACATCTTCAAGCTGGGATAATATTTCTTTAGCTCTATTTGTCACTTTACTAGGAATTCCCGAAATATTTGCAACATGGATACCAAAGCTTTTATCTGATCCACCACGTGTAATCCTGTGCAAAAAGACTATATCAGCTCCAACCTCTTTTACAGCAACACGATAGTTCTTAACCCCTTCTAAATTATCTTCTAGCTGAGTCAATTCATGATAATGGGTAGAAAAAAGAGTTCTAGCACCTATACTATCTGTGCTGCAAATATGTTCCAAAACGGCCCAAGCAATACTCAATCCATCAAATGTACTAGTTCCTCTGCCAATCTCATCCAAAATAATCAAACTACGACGTGTAGCTGAACGCAAAATAGATGCTACCTCTGTCATTTCAACCATGAACGTGCTTTGTCCTGATGCCAAATCATCTGATGCACCTATCCTGGTAAACACCCTATCTACCCTACCAATACGTGCTGATTTTGCAGGCACAAACGATCCAACATGCGCCATTATTACAATCAAGGCTGTCTGGCGCATATAAGTACTCTTACCCGACATGTTTGGTCCTGTAATTATTATCATACGGTCATCAGTAGTATTAAGCTTTGTATCGTTTGGCACAAACATCTCGTTATTAAGCATTTTCTCTACAACAGGATGCCGACCTTCTTCAATGAGAATATCAAATCCTTCGTCAACCGTTGGGCGAACATAATTATATTCCCTCGCACATACAGCCAACGCATACAATGAATCAAGTTGAGCAACAACTTGTGCCGACTGCTGTATCCTCGGTATCTGCTGTTGAATATGTTGACGAATCTCACAAAACACAACATTTTCCAGCCTAATAAGCTTATCCTCTGAACTTAGGATAGTCTCTTCCATTTCTTTTAATTCATCGGTAATATACCTTTCAGCATTAGCCAAGGTTTGCTTTCGTTCATATCTATAGGGTACCTTATCATAATATGACTTTGTAACTTCAAGATAATATCCAAATACTTTATTAAACCCGACTTTAAGATTCTTTATGCCCGTAGCTTCGCGTTCTTCAATCTCTAAATCACTTATCCATTTCTTTCCATTAGACGATGCATCTCTAAGCTTATCCACTTGCACGTTAAATCCATCCTTAATGATACCCCCATCCTTTATTCCTGTTGGAGGATCAGGATGGATAGAACAATTTATTAGCTCTGCAATATCCTCTAGTGAGTCTAGACTTGAATGCAAAACATTCAACAAAGCAGAATTCGTGCAACTCAATAATTTTTCAATCTCAGGTAAAGCTGAAAGCGAATTGCCTAATGATAATAAGTCTCTTGCATTCGCCGAAGAATAAGCAATCTTTGAGGATAGGCGCTCAATATCATATATTTTACTTAGTGTTTCTTTTAAACTAATACTTAATCCAACATCGGATACTAGCTCCTCAACAGCATCTAGTCTTGCATTTATTTGTGCTGTTTCTTGAAGCGGTTGCTCTATCCATCTACGAAGAAGCCTCGCTCCCATTGCAGTTTTTGTCTTATCTAACAAACTGAGTAACGTTCCCTTTTTCCCTCCGTCTTTTAATGACCTTGTAAGCTCCATGTTTCTTAACGCCGATGCATCCAAAACCATAGAATTATTCCGTTGCATTAAAAAAACTTTGTTTATATGTAAAAGAGCATTTTTTTGTGTTCGTGAAAGATAATCAATTAAGGCTCCACCTGCACAAATCCCCATCTTTAAATGAGAACAGTCAAGCTCTGATAGAGAAGTTTTATTAAAGTGCTTTAAAAATGTTGCGCTTGCATGATTAAACTCATATGCCCAATCATCCATAGACGAAACCAAATACTTGCTGTTTTTTAGCTCAAACACGCTGTTAATATACCCTTTCATGTTTGAGTCAACGATTATCTCCGAAGGATTATATCTTGTAAGTTCATCGTATAAAATTGAAGCAGATGCCTCGACGACTAGTTCGCCAATCTCGAAGAAACCAGTTGATACATCAATACAGGCAACCCCAATCTCATTTTGGTTTTTACATAGCGACATTAAAAAATTATTTTCGCTCTCTAATAATAGATCACTTTCAATAACCGTCCCTGGAGTGATAATCCTAGTAACTCCGCGTTCGACAATTCCTTTTGATTCACTCGGGTCGGTTAGCTGCTCACATATAGCAACTTTATAGCCTTTTTCAATAAGTCTATTAATATAGGAAAGAACAGAGTGATGTGGAACCCCACACATTGGAGCACGTTCTTCTTGCCCACAATCTCGCCCTGTTAATACAATATCAAGTTCCTTTGATGCAAGCTTGGCATCTTCAAAGAACATTTCATAAAAATCTCCTAATCGAAAAAACAGAATACAGTCTTCATTTTGTTTTTTCAAATCCATATACTGTTGCATCATCGGTGTCAGCTTTGCCACTTATTGAACCTCATTTCACATAATCGCTTAGTTGCCCGTATAACGAGACATCTCTAACATGAGTAATTTTAACATCAATCATAGATCCTACTTTTGCTTTCCTCAGGCAATAAATCATTTTAGAATTTGTAGTGCGTCCGTATGAAACTATTTCACCATCTTTGTTTGTCCTAACCCCTTCAACTAAAACCTCAACTGTCTTACCAATATAATTACGGTTTTGGTCAATTATCATATTTGCTATGAGATCGTTCAGCTCTCCAAGCCTTCTCTTTTTTACATCAAGTGGGATTTGATCGTCCATTTCAGCAGCTGGCGTTCCAGTTCGTGGAGAATACTTAAACGTATACGCAGTAGAATAACCTACTTCTTTTACTAACTCTAATGTATCTTTAAAATCCCCTTCTGTTTCTCCAGGAAAACCAACTATGATATCTGTTGTAATTTCCAAGTTAGGTATCGCATCGCGCATACGTTTTACTAGGCTTAGATAATCTTCACGAGTATACTTTCTATTCATTGCCTTTAACACTTTGGTGCTCCCAGATTGAACTGGCAAATGAATATGATTACAAACTTTAGAGCAACTTGCCATAACAGAAATAAGCCTGTCCGATACATCTTTAGGATGTGACGTCATAAATCTAATTCGTTCTAGTCCTTCGATTTCGGCTAATTTGTTTAGTAGATCAGCAAACATGATTTGAGGATTAAGGTCTAAGCCATAAGAATTGACATTTTGCCCTAGCACCGTGATCTCTTTCGTACCATTTAATACCAATTGTTTCGCTTCATTAATGATATTGTTAATATCTCTGCTTCGCTCACGACCACGCACATATGGTACTATGCAGTAGGAACAAAAGTTATTGCATCCATACATTATAGTTACAAAATCCTGAACACTTTCAGTGCGTTTTGTAGGTATTCCCTCAACAATACTACCTTCTTGATCATGCACATCAAACACTCTAACCCTGTTCTGTAGTGTCTGTAATAGCATATTAGGAAAATCTTGAAGATTATGCGTTCCAAATATTATATCAACAAATCTAAATCGGGTCTTTATACGTAATGCCACATCTTTTTGCTGCATCATACATCCGCAAACAGCTATCACTAAATCTGGATTCTTATTTTTAAGGGGCAAAAGTGCGCCAAGATGACCAAACACTTTGCTTTCAGCATGTTCTCGTACACAACATGTATTGAAAATAATAATATCTGCATTTGCTAAGTCATCAGTGTTATCATATCCCATGGCTGTAAGCATACCTGCAAGCTTTTCTGAATCATGTACATTCATCTGACAACCAAAGGTTTCTATATAATATCGTTGCTCCTTATTGCCAACAATCTTTCTAACATCATCAATAACCCTATACTCATTTTCTGAAAATAAAATATCGCTCCGTTTTTCGTGTATCAACTATTAGTTCTCCTTATATAACAAATTCATGTTAATATTAATTATATCCTTTAGGTATGATATAGGCAAGATAAGCAAAAGCATTAATTCGCTGACTTTAAACTAAAAATTACTGAATAAAATCATTAAAAAATAATTGACATAGTTTAAGTTTTATTGTATATTAATGAATGTCGCTGAAATGCAGATGCCATTATAATGTGACGGGGTGTAGCGCAGTCTGGTAGCGCACGTGCTTTGGGAGCATGGGGCCGGAGGTTCGAATCCTCTCACCCCGACCATTTATCTGGCCCCTTGGTCAAGCGGTTAAGACACCGCCCTTTCACGGCGGTAACAGGGGTTCGAGTCCCCTAGGGGTCACCATTTTTTCTTTAAGGGCCTTTAGCTCAGTTGGTTAGAGCAACCGGCTCATAACCGGTTTGTCCGGGGTTCGAGTCCCTGAAGGCCCACCAAGCTTTTTTAGCTTTGTGGCTTTTAAAATGCCAGCCCATCATGCTGGATATTGAGTATTTGGCTCCATCTAGAGTAGCTATTATGCCTCGGTAGCTCAGTCGGTAGAGCAAGGGACTGAAAATCCCTGTGTCGGTGGTTCGATTCCACTCTGAGGCACCATTATTTTTATGTTTTTTTGCTGGTGTAGCTCAATTGGCAGAGCAGCTGATTTGTAATCAGCAGGTTGCGGGTTCAAGTCCCATCACCAGCTCCACTTATGGAGAGGTTCCCGAGTGGCTAAAGGGAGCAGACTGTAAATCTGCCGTCTTCGACTTCGGTGGTTCGAATCCACCCCTCTCCACCATTTATAATTATCAAATGTCGAATAGTATATACTACTCGACATTTGTTTTATCTTGCTATTATGTTACTTTCATGTCATCTCTAATAATTATAACAAATTCCATGATTTTTCCCGGACAAAATACTTCGTTTTTACAATCCATATATGTAAAACTAAATTTGTATTGTTTGAATGCATTTTTTTTATGATATAATACGGATAATATTGGGAGGTGTTTTACAAATCGACAAAAAGGAGAGTAATTATGAAGAAAACGATAATCGGTGTAGTAGTTTTGTTTTGTGCTGTGTTCTTTTTAAGTGGTTGCGCTGGGAATTCAACCGATGAAGCGGTTGCTAATGAGTTATCGGAGAAAATTGTTGAAGATGCAACTGGTGGCAAGGTGGATGTTTCAAACAACGGTAATAATGTAACTATTACTAGCGAAGATGGTCAAGCGCAAGCTGGCGAGAATCTAAGTTGGCCGACCGATAAGGTTGGTGACCTTCCAGAACTTACTGGAAATATAGTCTACGTCGGCACTGGTGATGATGGTGGAACAGCTATATCGATTGAAAACGTAAAAAAAGCTGATGCAGAAGCATATTTACAAGAAATATTAGGTTTAGGTTATACTGGTACGAACATGACAGATGATTCCGAGATTTTTTTCATGGGTCAAAAAGACGGCAAAGATCAAGCAACTTTTCAGTATACTTTTGAGTCTAGCGAAGCGACTATCATCTTCTTAGCAGTCGAATAAGAATATAAATATTTGTTATAAAAATCAGTATGTATCCGAATTTAGATACATACTGATTTTTAATGCTTTAAAATAGAGTAATTGTGTGCTTTTCTATCAATTTTTTTTAGTAATACCGTTTTGTTTTAGTCAATTTTCGATTATAATTAATAAAGGTTACTTATTTATTATTCTACGATTTAGGTGAAAAAATGAAGTCACATACTAAGAAATTAATTGCCCCCATAATAATCTGTATTATTATAGTATTGTATTATATCGCTTTTGCAATAGTATGTATTTCTATTGATGTAATACCTCTAATAATTAAAATACTAGGTGGTGTTATACCTTTAGCGCTTGCAGGAGTTTGTGTATATGTTCTAATAGAACGAATAAAAGAAATAAGGAGTGGTGAAGAAGATGATCTTAGTAAATACTGATTACATTACAGGAAAAAATCTTGAAATGTTAGGGCTTGTAAAAGGGAGCACTATTCAGTCAAAAAATATTGGACGCGATATAACCCAAGGTTTTAAAACAATTGTTGGCGGTGAGCTTAAAGCGTATACGGAAATGATGAATGACGCAAGAGCGCTTGCGACAAAACGTATGGTTGAAGAAGCAGAAAATTTACATGCCGATGCAATCGTTAACATTAGATATGCATCTGCCACCGTAACCCAGGGTGCCGCAGAGGTTATGGCGTATGGTACTGCGGTAAAATTTAAGTAATTGACAAGATAAGATTGTTATAGTCAAATATTATTTATGAATACCTAATATAAAAAAAGAGCGCATATGCGCTCTTTTAAACTTATTTAGCGTACTCAACGCTACGGGTTTCACGTATTGCATTAACCTTAATCTGTCCGGGATACTCCATATCCTTTTCAATACGTTTAGCGATTTCTTTAGCTATAATAACCATTCCATCATCGTTAACGTCTTCAGGTTTCACAATAATTCTTACCTCTCTGCCAGCTTGTATGGCAAAAGATTTATCCACACCTGGAAATGAATTTGCGATTTCTTCAAGCTTTTCCAGCCTCTTAATATAGTGTTCTAACGTTTCTCTTCTTGCTCCTGGTCTTGCTGCCGAAATAGCATCCGCAGCCTGTACTAATACAGCCTCTAACGTCTGCGCTTCGACATCTCCATGATGTGCAGCTATACAATGAATTACTTCTTCATTCTCTTTATACTGTTTGGCTAGATCAACGCCAATTTGTGCATGTGGCCCCTCAACTTCGTAGTCTACAGCCTTTCCAATATCATGCAACAATCCTCCACGTTTAGCTAACGCAACATCCGCGCCCAACTCAGACGCCATAGTTGCAGCAAGATGTGCAACTTCTATAGAATGCTTAAGTACATTTTGACCATAACTAGTACGGAACTTTAACTTACCCATCAAACGAATAAGTTCAGGATGCATCCCGAATACGCCGGCATCAAACGTTGCCTGTTCGCCCGATTCTTGAATCTGAGTCTTTACTTCGCCTCGAGCCTTTTCAACCATTTCTTCAATTCTAGCAGGATGTATCCTGCCATCAAGAATTAGTTTTTCTAATGCGATCCTTGCAACTTCTCTTCTAACTGGATCAAATCCAGATAAAGTTATAGCCTCAGGTGTATCATTAATGATGAGGTCAATTCCGGTTGCTGTTTCAAGCGTACGTATGTTTCGGCCTTCACGACCAATAATACGTCCCTTCATTTCATCATTTGGTAAAGGTACAACCGAAACTGTCGTTTCAGCTACATGATCAGCAGCACACTTTTGGATAGCAATAGACGTAATATATCTAGCACGTTTATCTGCTTCCTCCTTAGCCCTGGCCTCGATGTCCTTAATCATGATTGCAGCATCACGTCTAGTATCATTTTCAAC
>CAXXMZ010000006.1:0-18618 GCA_963675355.2 Christensenellaceae bacterium | reverse complement strand
AACATGCTTAATGAGTATTTACCATATTTATTGTTTGCACATGCAGTGATATGTTATGTATACTTGCTGATGACCATAAGAAAGAAAACCATTGCTAGACCACTATTTTTTCTAGTTTTTTGTTTGCCGTTTTTAGGGTTGATCCTTTCATTGATAATAATAAAAATATATGGGAAAAAGGGAAACAGTAAGCGTGCAAATGATGAAGAACAAGATCCTATAAACACTATTGATGTAATGTTAGGCAGCTTTGAAAAGACTGATAGGTTTGACGTAGTGGCATTGGAAGAAGCGCTAATGTTAAATGATCATTATGTTCAGCGAGAACTCATTAATGAGGCGGTAAAATATGATATTATGACATATGTTAATATTTTGAAACGCGCTAGGGATACTAAGGATGAGGTTACGCGTGACATGGTGGAAAAAAGGTTAGATAGTATTAAACTTGAGTTAAGAGAAGAATATATGGCAGCAAAAAGAAATTTTTTAGAAGCTCAAGTAGATAAAGATAGGCAGCAAGCTTTTATATCTTCATTAGATAGATTGATTAGAGCTGCGTTAGAAGACCTAAATACGATTCAAGAAGCAAAGGATGAGAGAGTAAAAGTATTGGCTCGTATGATACTAACAAATAAAAAAGATAATAGAAAAGCCTTTGAAGATTTGATTAATTCGTTAATAGATGATAGGGACTACGAAAAAGCTGAAGAATGGTTAGATTTATATGAAAGAACAAATAAAGAGGATGAAGGAATGTTAATATGCAAGTTAAAACTTGCATATGCAATAAATGATAAGGATGCTTTTGATAAGACAATTAAAAAGATGATAAATGCCGATTATGTTATAAGTGAAAAAACACATGATGTTGTTGAATATTTGTGTGGATGGGGTAAAAAGAGCCATCAAATAATAAATGGGAGTATTTCATAATGCCAAAATCTTGTGGTAAGTGCGGGAATGAAATGCAAGAAGGTGCCGCGTTTTGCTCAAAGTGTGGAGAGAAAAGTTCAAACGATTCCGAGGAAATAAAAGACAATATTAAACATCTAAATTATAACGGGGAAGAAAATTCAGAGGAAATGGATATTAAGGACGGTATTTCTTGGACTTATCAATCAAACCTATATAAAGAATCAACGTTTATTGTTATACTAATAAAAGTACTCGCCATTTCGGTAGGGGCTGTGCTTTTATTCATGCTAATACTGGGCGCGATCGATGGAGATTTAGACGGAGCATATTTTCTTACAATGATAGAGATATTTGGTGGGATATATGCAGGTATGATTGTATTAGCGTTAATATCATATTATTTAATATATGTACCGCTAAATAATGGCAAATACACTATTTTGTTTGAGATGGATAATAATCATATAACGCATATGCAAGCTTTGGAGAATAGGCAAAAGGCAAAAAAACTTGGAACTATAGCAATATTTGCTGGACTTCTAACAATGAATCCAACGGTAATGTCGACGGGATTATTATCTAGTGTGAGAACTTCCATGACAACGCGTTTTAGTGCCGTTACGAGCATATTGGTGTATAGAAAAAAATGTAGGATTACGCTGGTTAGCCATAGTATGGAAAGAAACGAGATTTTTTGCAGTCGCAAAGACTTTGAATGGGTGCTTTCACATATTCAAAGCAGGTGCAAAAAGGATATAAAAGTCAAAATCAAGAACTAGTTTTTGGGCAAACTAAAATGAATTCGAGGAGGAGTAAAAATGGTAGTTGGAATTATTATTGGGGCGGTCATACTTATACTCATTATTTGGTTTATAGCGACTTACAATGGATTTATTAAGCTAAAAAATTCTATTGAAGAGGCGTTTTCAACCATGGACGTTTACATGAAAAAGAGGTATGATCTTATACCTAATTTGGTTGAAACAGTAAAAGGGTATGCTAAACATGAGTCAGAAACTCTGGAAGGCGTAATACAAGCTCGAAACATGGCTGCAGGAGCAAATACTATTGAAGGCAGACAAAAAGGTGAGAGTGCACTTGAGGCAACGCTGGGAAGGTTGTTTGCACTTGCAGAAAACTATCCAGACCTAAAGGCAAACGTAAACTTTATGGATTTGCAAGGACAGCTAAAGATGATCGAAGACGAAATAGCTAATTCACGTAAGTATTATAACGCAGTTGTTAAAACTTATAACATCAAGCGTGAGACATTGCCTTCTAACATAGTAGCAGGAATGTTTAACTTTGAGAAGAAACCTATGTTTGAGATCGATGAGACTCAAAGGGAGAACGTAAAGGTAGAGTTTTAAAGTATATGAAGGGTAAGGGTGGAAGCATGAAACGCGTAGTAATGAGCTTAGCAGCGCTAGCTATAACTCTGGTTATGGTTATATCTACAATGGTGCTGCTGCCATCCGAATCAAAGGCTCAGGAAGCTTTTGATATCGAACAATACGATGTTGAAGTGCAGGTTAACGAGAATAATACATATGATATTGTTGAAACAATAGCTGTTGATTTTAGTGAATATCGACATGGTATTGTTCGGGATATAATAACGACCAGTGCAGTTAAATATTACATTGATGGAAAGAACGTAACAAAAAACTATAAAACTGATGTTTATGATATCAATGTAGAGGGTTATACATTCGATGTATCTAAGTCGAGCAACCAAACAGAAATTAAAATTGGGGATCCTGATTATACAGTAACCGGTAGGCAAGTTTATAAGATTAGTTATACGGTAAATGCCGGCGAAGACGATATGGAGCAATTTGACCAGTTTTATTACAACTTAATTGGTGGAGAATGGGATACGACCATAAAAAATGCAAGCTTTACAATCACCATGCCTAAAGCTTTTGACAAGAATTTAATCAATTTTACTGCAGGCCAGTATGGGGCAACAGATACAAGTGTAGTAGATTATACTGTGGATGGTAATATAATCAGAGGTAGCATTAACTCATCACTAAGCAACAATGAAGGCGTAACTATTAGGGTTGAATTGCCAAATGGGTATTACGTTGGGGTAACCAATTACGTAGACCCATGGATTGCAAATATGATGTTAATAGTTGGCGCGTTGATAGTTATTAGCATAGTGTTATGGTTGATATTTGGTGTCGATAAAAAGCCAGTTCAAACTGTGGAGTTTGGCCCACCAGATGGGTTAACCTCAGCAGACATAGGTTATATTATTGACGGATGTGTAGATGACAAAGATATGGTATCGTTAATAATATATTGGGCCAGCAAGGGATACATAAATATTGAGCAGTTAAACAAAAATGATTTTGCGCTTCATTTGGTATCAAGTTTACCGGCAGAAGCAGAAGCGTACGAACATACACTGTTTAATGGTATGTTTGCAGGAAGAACAACGGTAACGAGTGATGACTTAATGTATACGTTTGCACCTACTATGAAGAGTGCAAAGTATATGTTAAAGGATAATTTTGAGAAGAATAATACACGTAGGATATTTACTAAAATATCTAAGCTGATCCAAAAGCTTTCTTCATTCTTTGCAGCACTACCAGTAGCCATAGTTGTCTTTAAAACTTTGATAGAGTATGCGGACATACAGGGTTATTATTTAATAATGCTTGTAATACTTTTGACAATATTAATAACATTGCCAGTTTATAAAATATCTAATTTGCTGTTAAGATGGCATTCGACAAATCCGGCTAAGCGAGTTGGATGGATGATAGGATATATAGTATGGTTGGTAGCATTTTTAGCAGCTTTTGTATGGTTTGTAGATTATACTACAGGTACGTTAGAAGTTGCATTGATTGCGGCGATTGGAACGATAGTGTTGATGGTATTCCCAGTATTAATGCAAAAGCGCACTGAAAAAGGCGTTGAATGGCTAGGGAAGATACTTGGATTCAAGAACTTTTTGAACTTAGCTGAAAAAGATAGAATAAAAGAGCTAGTGGATGAGGATCCTGAGTATTTTTATAATGTTTTGCCGTATGCATACGTATTGGGCGTAAGCGAAAAGTGGGCAAAGCGATTTGAAAGCATTACTGTTGAACCCCCATCGTGGTATTATGGAAGCTATGACAGGAGTTTGTTTAGTACGATTTTATTTGTTTCTATGATGAACAGGGCCATGTATGGCTACAGCAGATCAATGGTATCAACAAAGTCAAGCGGCGGTGGCGGCGTAAGCGGCTTCAGTGGCGGTGGCGGCTTTAGCGGCGGAGGCTTTGGCGGCGGCGGCGGCGGAAGCTGGTAAAAATAAAATAACATGATGAAAACCCTCAAATTCATTTGAGGGTTTTTTTATGTGTATATTTTTAAAAATGACTCAGCTTTTAGGTGATTGTGTAACACAAAAATGGAAAAGTGTATCTATTTATTTTGTTGACATAATAATTCGTAAAGTTGCCAATATATTTGTAAATAATAATCAAAAAGTTCTGTTATTGTTTTTTAACCTAATAATGATTAAGGTAAATGAAATAAGGTGGGAAAACGAATTATTCAAATTGTATTAAAGATTGACTATAGAAAGGATGATAATTATTATAAAAAAAATCATAGTTGGAGCCTTGGCAATAATGATGATGCTAGGGATAGGTAGTACGGCATTTGCTAGTTCTAGCAAATTCTGCAATGAAGAAAAAACTCAAAGGGATATAGAATGTGTTCAAGACAAAGACCAACTGAATAAGATTTATCAGTTAGTTAAAGAGTATTATCCCGAAGGACTGAATAAGTTTGAAAGTATTAAAAAAGACATAAGTGAGTTAAATCAGGAGATGGAGCAAAATAGAGAAGCTTTTAAACAAGAAAGAGAGGAATATCTTGAGCAAACAAAACAAGAAGTGGAAAATGGGGAGATTACTTCTGACGAGGCTAAAGCGATGCTTGCTGAAAACAGGGAAGTAATGAAAGGAAAACGTGATAAAATCAAGGCAGTTTTAGATGAAAAACAGGATAGATTAAGTCCAATCAAAGAGCAGATTGTCACTGTTAGAGAAGAGTTACAAGAGTTGATAGGATCAAGCGATAGCTCAACCGAAGCAATTCAAAGTCTAGTAGAAGATCTGTTAAATTTAATTGAAGAACATCATACATTAGACTTAGAGTATGCAAATTTGATAAATGAAATTAGTGGAGATAAGGATTGAGTTAGTGAAAAATACATTAATAAACGCGCGCCAAGAATGGCGTGCGTTTTTATGTCTAGTTAAAAACTAAAATACTGTTTGCGAAGGTGTGATGTGTAAAGACTTTTTGGTATAATAAAACAAAGAGAACAAATAGCTGGAGAAGAATATGAAAAAATGTGAACTATTGATGCCGGCCGGTACATACGATAAATTCGATATTGCAATGTCGTATGGGGCTGATTCTGTATATCTTGCAGGAAAAAGATTTGGGCTTAGGGTAATGGCTGGTAATCTAGATAATGATGAACTAAAAGCTGCAGTTTTAAAAGCACATTCTTTGAATAAAAAGGTATATGTAACGGTAAATTTATTTGCGCGTGATTCAGATATTGAAGGAATGGGTGAATACATTCAGTTTTTAAGCGATATTAATGTTGATGCAATAATAGTTGCCGATCCAGGAATAATTAAATTTGCGCAGTCTATTGCGCCAAGCATGAGGATACATTTAAGCACTCAGGCAAACACTCTCAATACGTACTCTGCAAATTTTTGGCATGATATTGGTGTTAAAAGAATAGTTTTGGCGCGCGAATTAACGCTTGAGCAGATAAAAAAAATTAGGGAGCAAACGCCGAATTCTCTTGAACTAGAGGTATTTGCCCATGGATCTATGTGCATGGCCTATTCAGGTAGATGTGCAATATCGTCCTATCTTACAGGGAGGGAAGCAAATCAAGGATTTTGCACACAACCATGTAGATGGGAGTACAAATTGACCGAGGCGAAAAGAGATGACGAGCATTTCCCTGTGCAAGAGGATGAGGGCGGATTATATTTTTTCAACTCAAAAGATTTAAATATGCTGCCGCATTTAAACGAGCTTATTGAAACAGGGGTAGATAGCTTAAAGATTGAAGGGCGAATGAAGTCTGAACATTATGTTGCAGCGGTATGCAGTGCTTATAGAACCGAAATTGATAGGTATTATGATAATCCAAGCGAGTATGCACCAAGCGAAAGATCTCTAGGACAGCTTCAACGTGTAACTTATCGTCCGTATACTACGGGTTTTTTCTACGGAGAAGCGGTTAGGGACGGTCAAAACGTAAAAAAAGCTGATTATGTTTCTCAGTGGTCGTATATTGGCAAGGTGCTGGAGGTATATGATGATGGAGATAAAGCCCTAGTTAAGGAATTTAATCCATTCACAGTAGGACAAAGTTTTGAGGTTTTGCACCCTGACGGATCGTATAACGATATAACTGTCATCGGTATAAAAGACGAGAGTGGAGCCGATATTGAAACGGCAAAGGTACCAAAGCAAGTTGTTGAAGTGAGTTTTGATAAATGCGTATATAGGCATAGCATTATAAGGAAAAGGGTGGAGGAATAGAGCCGCAAAAATCAGTACTATTATTAAATAAAAAAAGCTGCCATTAAACTTTGGCAGCTTTTAAATTTTGTTGGTTGCTAGTATTAAATTTGCTAACTTGCCAATTATACGAGTCTCTGCACATATCAAAGATATCTTTTTTTGCAACAAACGATAGTTCGTTTTTTGCTTTGGTTACGTCTGCATAGCAAGTGGCAATATCACCAAGACGTCTATTGGCAAATGTATATTTAACCGTAACACCATTCACTCTTTCAAATGCATTGATAACGTCTAATACGCTATACCCTTTACCAGTACCAAGGTTATAAATGTGTTCACCGGTAACGCTAAAGATTTTTTCTAAAGCAAGAAGGTGACCGTTAGCCAAATCATCAACATGAATATAGTCTCTGACGCCTGTGCCATCGTGGGTAGCATAATCGTTACCAAATACTTTGAGTTCAGCTAACTTACCCTGAACAACTTGCGTTATATAGGGCATTAAGTTGTTAGGGATGCCTCGTGGATTTTCGCCAATCATACCACTTTTATGCGCGCCAACTGGATTAAAATACCTTAAAGACATAACTGCAAAGTCTTTATTAGCGGATGCATAGTCGTGTGAAATCTTTTCAATCATAAGTTTGGTTTGCCCATATGGATTAGTTGCAGATGTGGGCATAGATTCATTATATGGCGACTTGTTATTCTGGCCATATACAGTGGCTGAGGAACTAAATACTATTTTGTTAACGCAATGTTGTTGCATCAGCTCAAGTAAAACTATGGTACCAATAAGGTTGTTTTTGTAATACATAAGTGGTTTTTTAACGGATTCTCCAACAGCCTTTAACCCAGCAAAATGCATGACAGCATCAAACCTATGATTGTAAAACACTCTCTTTAAATCATCCTTGTTCGTAATATCAACTTCGTAATGATCAAAGTTTTTGTTTGTTATAGCTTTTATTCTGTCAATAACAGAGCTTGAAGAATTTATAAAATTGTCGACAATGCAAATATCATATCCAGCCTCTAAAAGCTTTACAGACGTGTGGCTACCAATAAATCCAGCGCCACCAGTAACAAGCAACTTCATTTGTCTACCTCAAACATTTAAAATATTATCTTTATTATATACTTTCAATAAACTCATCTATTAAGTTTATAACAGTTTTTGTGTTACTTTGGTAGGGTATAGCTTTAAAATTTTCCGCCTGTTCTAAAACTACATCCAGTTTATCAAAATCATTTAGTTTAATTATATAGTCAGACTCGGAGAATGTATCGATAATTTGTAACTGATGATCGTTTACGTGTTCACCATATTTTTTTAGTCTAGCTGCCGCAATGACTATTTTATTTCGCTTTAATCCACTTACTATAGAGCCAACGCCACCGTGAGTAATAATAATTTTTGCTTTATCAACAAAGTCTTCGTATAACTCGTTTGGCATAAGATCATATATTGTCATATTGTTGCTTTTAAACTTAGTATGTCCTGCTTGTACAATTACCTCATCAGTAATATTACCTAATTCAATTTGTTTTTCAACGGCATTTAGTAACCTTACAAAAGGTTTATCTTGCGTGCCTAATAATACAAGAATCATTAAAAAATTCCCCCACAAAATTTTGCGTTAGGATATAATTTTTGCATATTTTTCCATTGGACAATAAACAGGTCTGCAAACCAATAAACTATTTTTCCCGTACCGGATTTTGAGTAACAATTTGCATACGATTCAATAAAGACAACTTTTTTTCCAAACAGCTTAGCAATACAGCACATAGGTCCAGTGTTATGAGCACCAGTCGTTACAATAACATCTGGATGAAATTTGATGAATTGAAAGAGAGAAATAAAGCTGTTAATAATCAGCTTAAACGGATAGAGGAAGGGATTCGACATGGTACCAGACACTAGAAAAGCTACCTTATCAAACCTTTGATTTAAGTTTAGATTGGATTTTGTCTTTTCAGTCATAAGCAAAGAGTTATATTTGCGAATCAGTTCTTCTAAGCACAAAAGCTCAGATAAATGACCGCCAGTACTTGCAATGAAAATCACTTTTTTTTGTCTTTTCATAAGCTTACTTCTTTCTTTTCATCTCGAATAATAGCCTTCCAACAAATTTATTAAAAATTAACAAATAAATGCCTTTTGCGTTAAAATAGAAATATTTATTTTTCCATGTCTGCTTATATTTTCTCTTTACATTATCGATAGCAAAGTTTAATGCTTTGAGATAATCGACTTTTTCAAAATTTATGCATCTACTTATAAAAGTCGCGTAAGCGTAACGGGTATAGGCATATTCTAGTTCTTTGCAATATTGTTGCATTATATTATTTTCAACATAATAATCATATATACCATTAAAGTTAAGAATAAGGTCATATAGTTTTTCATCAAATACTGAAGTTATTGTATTATCTCTCTTCAGATAAAAGTAATAACAATTTTTGACATAACCTATACTTTTTATAAGGGGTAAAATTTTAAACGTAAACTCGACGTCTTCAAAGTAAACACCTTTTTTAAACTCTTGACCGTTCATAAATAATTCTTTTTTAAAAAGCTTATTGCACGCTGATGGAAAAAGGTTTACAAAACATTTTTTAAGTTGCTTAGCGTTAATTACGTCCTTTTTTGTACCAGCAGAAGCAATATAAGTCTTATTAGGGTAAATAAACTTAACATCACTTACAACCATATCAAAGTCTTTGCTAATAGCTTTATTGTACATTTTTTCGTATAGATCAAGGTCGACCCAGTCATCACTGTCTAAAAAAGCGATGTATTCTCCCTGGGCAAATGTAATGCCATAGTTTCTAGCATCGCTAAGCCCACCATTTTCTTTGATAAAAGACCGAATATTATCATACTTTGCTGTATACTCGTCAATAATAGTCTGACTGTTATCAGGAGAACCATCATTTACAACAATAATATCAAGTTCAGAGCTATCAATAGTTTGATTAACCAAAGAATCCAAACATTTATTTAGATAAGATTCCACGTTATAAACGGGAACGATTACACTTACTTTTTTCATAAGCCGCGTCTCATTTCATCTAAGATATTAAAGATTTCTTGTTCGCTTTTTATTTCGGTAGCACCCCAATATTTCTCATAAATATCCAATTGAGCGTCAGAAATTTCTTCAGAGTAAAAGTTAAAGACAGCATTAATCTCTGCTTCGCTAATTTTGTATGTTCTTAGCCTCTCGTCATAAAACTCCTTACTTGCATTATGTCCAGTGTACTTAATTTCTTGCACATAAAGGTAATGCGGTTTGTTTAGATAAATACAATATCCTAAAATAGTGCCAATCTCATTCGACATTGTAACGTCTGCTAAAGAGATAATATATTTTAGTCGCCTCAAATAGTTTTTATCGTTTTTGTGCCCTGGCGTTATAATTTTGAATCCATGCTTTTCAAAAGGTATATGCGCTCCGTTGTTAATATCAACAAAGTAAAAAGAAAGCAAGACCGTATCAAAGCCATATTCTTTTTTTACGTGATCAATTCTAGCAATTAGATCTTGCTCGTCATAATTACTATGAACGCCTTTTATGGAGTGGGACGGGAATACGACTAGGGTCTTGCCATTTTTTTGTTTTTCCTGGGCAATAATTTCGTTAGAAAACAGAGGACTACAATAGTGAATATAGGGTCCAATTTTGTATATTTTTACGTCGTAGTGCTCTCTTAGGATATCGACCCTTCGTTGATTAAAAGTAATAATCCCATTTAAACCATCGACAGCTCCTTCTGGCGGTACAGAATTACTGAAATTGACTCCATGTTCGATTATTCCCATTATATCTTTCTTGTAATTTGAGTAGCTCAAAAGCGCATCACCAGTGCCATAAAGCGAATTATCCCTAGATAATTCTTTTGCACTAATTGGCATTTCAGCTGTTAAAGTGGCAATATCAAAAATACTTGTGTTTTCGCGTAAAGAAACCTGAGTATTATGCCCTTTATTATTTTTGTAGCGTAAAAGCTGTCCAGTCTTTTTGCGTATTCTATTACAATTAATAAAGCTTGAGTTAATGCTAGAGTATAGACCCGCGACAAATAATATAACGTACACATTTATTAAAGTAGGTCTATTTAACATGTATCCAACAAACATGGTTATACAAAAGAACATTGCCATTGAAAGCGCGATGTATATTTTATGATAGCAGATGTTTCCCTCTTTTATCAATTCGCGAAGCATTACAAAAACCAACATTAAAAATATTACTATATATGGCAGATATATAAACATAAAGCCAAAGATTCCATAATTAAAAAGGCTAGATAAAGAGTCTGTTTCTAAATAAAGTGAATCCGGCTGTACCCAGTATCCGATACCAAATAGTTTTTCTGAGATACTCGCCCTCTTATAACATATGCTGTTAAATATAAATTGGGTTGTTCTATTGTCAGTAACATCAGCATCCATTGATCGCAAAACCGATATAGCTTCAGCATACACAGAAATTTTTTCATTTGAATGGTTGTTTTCTTGACTAAGTATAAATGCCTTTCCAAGGTTTGGATTAATATCAACCATTATATTTTCCTCCGCTTCGGTGCGGTAGTTGATGTTGTGGTAGGTATAGGTATTACTATAAGTAAATAACATCAGCATAAACATAGCTAAGAGTAGCGCAAAATATTTATATTGGTAGGTAGTTTTTTTAATAACAAACTTTGCTAGCAAAATGATAAGGATTGCAGCGCAAACGGCTAATGCTCCCCAAGTTGAGCCTTTTGTACCCAATAAATAGAAGGTAGGCAATGCAACTATTGCAAAAATTATAAAATATCTAAACTGATTGGTTTTCCTAAGTTGTTGCCATATTATTGGAAGAGAAATGACTGAAACATGCCCTATCATATGAGAAGGATAAAAACAGCCTTGATAGCCACGCAAGTCGGCACCTAAATTAGCTGCGTTATATGCAAGCTCAGAAGTGCCAGTAGCTATTGACCCAAGTAATAATAAAGAATATATAAGTGAACTAAAAACTATGCCTTTAGATAGCACATCATAATATTTACTAAAATTAGTTTTATTCTTTAATAGGGAAACGAGAGTTAACAATAATAATACTTGATATCCATAAATAGCGATGGTTTGAAACTCGTTAAAAAAGCTACCATAAGATAAACTATTAAAATTGCCGACAGCTAAAAGCATGTGTACAATTGCATAGACTAAATATAAAGCAGGTATAATAATATATAGTTTAATACTAGAGTTCTCTCTGCGCATTAACATAACCGTACTAAAGAATAAGTATAATACGGCGCATGATTTTATTATTGTAGCAGGTGATATATTAAACCCTAATTTTAGAATAAAGATATAAGCTAATACATCCAATATAGGTGAAACCAATATGAATATAGTTGTATATTTAATTAGTTTATCTCTAGTCATGGCGCTCCCCTTAGTTGATTGATTTAATATACAGTTGCATTATTTTAAAATAATGGCTGATTTTCATACTAGCATTAGCGTACTTATCTAGCCTTCCACTTTTGATTTTATATAATTCATATTCCAATAAATTAAGCAAATCATTGTTTAAGCTAACTTGCCATTTTTTGCTTTCTATATATCTATTAATTCTGCTGTTAGTAAATAGTTTCATCATAGAACAAACGAATATATTATGCTTAAAAGCTTCAATACCATCTATTCCAATGAACTCGTTGATCCCAACACCGCGAGCGTCTTCATTGATTAATACAGATGTTTTTTTATGAGAAAGAAAATATACATGAGAATGTACTCTGTAACCAACATGCAGATCACAATCATCATAGAATTCAATGCGTTTTAAATCATAAGATGTATCGATAAGATTACAACCTAGTTGTGTAGCTTTTTTTGCAATATAAGTAGTTGTTTTAGCGTCGACTTTGTTGGGCATTTTCTTATCAAAACCGATACCTCTGTTAAAGGAGACAAAAACCTGTGCGCCATTAAATACCTCCAGTACTTTTTTTAAAGTCTTAATACTTTGCTTTTTGTATTTCTTATGTTGCGCAGGTGTAAATACTATGTTTTTAAACCCGCTAGGAGGCTGATATTCTTTTTCTATATAGTCAAGGTCGTAAAACGCAGGACATCCTGTGACAAGAACGTTAGTAAAGCCATGATTTTTAAGCGTTTGTTTGGTATATTTATCGCGCACGCTCATAAATTCGCCTGACTCGCTTATCTTTGATAAAAGCCTTAACGATGTTTCATTATAAAAATAATTATCTATGTCCTTTTGTGAGTTACTTTGACCGTACCATCCACCTCCAATATAGTAGATGGGCACCAAGATATCATCAAGGTTTTTCGTAAGTTTATAAGTGCCAGGATACATATTTTTGGCATATCCTGGTCCTCCTAGGATAATAACACCTCTGCTGTTATTGATTAGGTCTAATTTATCATCAAGTCTTTCCCAACTATTTAAAGTGACAATTCCATAATCGACTTTTATGCTTTTGATCAAAGTAATTGCACGCTTAGTAATCAGGAAATCACCCATATTTTTTTTGGCGCCAGTTAATGCTACATAGTAGTGTTTTTTCTCCAACAGGTATACCTCCTATAAGTCAAGGGTATCGTCAGGCTGAATATAGCTAATCTCAAAATTAGGTCGATAGTTTGATCAAAATTCATATAGTAAATAAAGATATAGACAGCTATAAACGCAAGCAATTTAAGAATCTCACTAAAAAATTCTTTTAACCTAATAGTACTAGTATTGTTCTTTTTAGCAATTCTATAATGCAATAGGAGTAAAACAAAATAAGATATCAAGGTGGTATAAGCAGCGGCTTGGTATCCAAATTTTTTGAATGCAAAGTAGTTTAGCACTATGTTTAATGCACCAGCAATGGCTGTGTTTATAGATATTTGACTGGTTTTCTTGTGGTACATATTGTAGTTGACATAAATAGAGTAAAGGAAAACACAAACATAGCCAAGACATAATGGGATAAGCATAGTATATGTATCACTATATTCTGAGCCGCCTAGCACAAAAGCAATTTCTTCGCCGAAAAATATAAGACCCAACGCGACAAATGAAACCACAGTAAATATCATTTTTAGGTATTCGATTATTTCTTTTATGTTTGTTTTATTTAAGAAATCAAAAAAGTATGGTTGCCACGCTTGGTTGATGGATAAAATGACTAGGTTTAATCCCACACTTAATTGGTAAATGAAACTGTATTTTGCAACTGCAGACAGACTAATAAACATACCGATCAATATTCTATCAATGTTGTTTAATATAAAAGATGAAATAGTATGTGGTATTAGCGGGAGAGAAAACTTAATGGTGTACAATAAGCTGTTTTTCTCTAGTTTTAGCTTCGGATGTTTCCAAATAAAAAGTATTACTGAAATTGTTATTAAAGAAACCGTAAGTCCATATATTCCGCTTTCATAACCACCACCATTGAATAACAAAAAACAAGTTATGCCGAGATACAAAATATCTTTTGCTACGGAGATAAAAACAAACAGTTTAGCATTATTTTTTGCTCGTAGATTATTTAAGTAGATATTTACGATTGCATAAAAAGTTGAGTAAATGGACATCCAAATCCAAAAGAACCCAACGTTTAAAATGGCTAATATAGCGGTAATAACCACGCCCATTAATAGCGAAAAAACTATGGTCGTCATAACATAGCTTGAAAAATCTTCGCTTTTTTCGTCGTTGTCGTGGAAACGACGGATAATACTGGAGGGTGCGTTTAAACCAATAAATACACATGTAATGGATGCATATGTTTTAAACAACGAAAATTCACCAAAAGCATCTTGGGAGAGCGCTCTGGTGTATATAGAAACCATTATCATTGTAATGACAAAGAAAATTCCTTGATACACTACATATAGACTTAAGTTCTTTAGGAACTTATTATTGCTATTCTCCATTTAATTCCCTATACTTAATTTCGTCAAAGTCTGTTTTGAAAACATTTATATTCTTTTTGATCTTTTCGTCAGACCAGTCCCACCATGGATCATCGGATATGGCAGATATTTGCTCAGGGGTGAACCTGTCTCCTATTTTCCTTGCTGGAACACCCGCCATTATAGAAAAAGGTAAAACGTCCTTTGTTACTACGCAACCAGCGCCAATAACTGCCCCGTCGCCTATGGTAACGCCTGGCATTATTATGCAATGAGTACCAATCCATACATCGTTACCAATGGTGGTGAGTATATTATAGTTTTTGTCTTGATCAACGAACCCAAATTCTTTCTTGTATGCAAAAGCATGTAAAGAAAGATGGGAATACGGGTGGGAGGTAGCACCTATTGCGCAATCGTATGAAATTGCACAAAAACGGCCTATCTTACTATTATTAACTTTTGTGTTTCTGCCAATACTAGTATATTTGTCCACGCTAGAATCAACGACAGAAGCATGATTAGCTAGCCTTGATGTCGGGTGCATTTGGCTGTTAATGCTTTCTTTAAAATCTCCTTTAATATTTCTTATTGCTTTTTTAATCTTGTAGCATAGATTCATCTATCAACTCATCCTCATTAATAAATTTAGCCGCTTTTTTTCCCAGCACTTTGTCGATATCGCTGGGGGAGATGCCAGAACCAGGACGCTTAAAGATCAAGTTTTCAAAAGAAAACACATCGTTTTGGTCAATGTCACATTTTGCAACTATAGATCTCCGCGCTTGTTTGCGAGATTCTTTTTCGCAGTCAAGCGGCTGGATTCTGTCTGATCCACTTATCATATCGATAAACCTAACGTTTTCAAGCAATATTTTTGCGTCGTCTGGTGTCATTGCATGATAATGGTCGTTTCCAACCAAGGTTTTATCTAAGGTATAGTGCTTTTCAATAACAGTTGCGCCCATGATATATGCAGCCGTTGTACAAAGCATTTTGTCATCAGGCTTGGTATGATCAGAAAGCCCGACTTCATATTGCGGAAATTCCTCTTTAAGTGATTTTATCTTTAATAGGTTAGCGTCTTTATATTGCGTTGGATAAGATAATACGCAATGCAAAAGCGTGATGTCTTTGTTGCCAGCGTTTTCTATAGTAGATACAGCGATTTTTATCTCGTCTAAAGTTGAAGCACCAACCGATAGGATAATACGTTTGTTTTTCAGAGCTATATGCTCAATAAAGGGTAAGTTAGTAATATCGCTAGACGAAATCTTGTAGATGCCCATGTATTTGTTTAAATAATCTGCTGAGTCAAAGTCAAAAGGGGTAGAAAAAAAATCTATTCCAATCTGTTTGCAGTGGTGAGCAAGTGCAGCATATTCTTCTTCGTTAAACGAATCAAATTTTTGGAACAGTTCATATTGCGATTGAGTTGGCTCTTCAGTAGTATCCCAGTATGCTGGAGAGTTTTTCGAAGCAATGGTGTTAGCTTTATATGTTTGAAACTTAATAGCGTGAATGCCCGCTTCCTTTGCCTTATCAATCATTATTTTTGCTGCTTCTAAATTAGATAATGAAAGTTTTTTTGCGATGTCAAAGTGGTTTACGCCAACTTCGGCTATTAAATAAAAAGCATTATTCATTTTGACTCCTTTATTTGGTTATCAAATTAATAACTCTATTGATGCCTTTATCGAGTTTGTTCTCTTGCTGTAACCTACTTAAATCTTTACGGAATTTAAAGTCATTTAATACGCGAATAATATTTTCGCTAATAACCAGATCATCGCATTCATATCCAAGACCTAAGTTAATGAAGCCGTTTTTTAAAGACGCGAAGGTGTGTTTCGTCTCGCGCTCGTTTTGTGCCAAGACTATGGTAGGAACGCCGATAGACGCAATTTCAAATACCGTTCGTCCTTGTGACGTAAAAACCAGGTCTGCTTGCTGCATGTACTTAGATATAAAAGAAACGTTTGAAAATATTTCAATATTCATATCAAAGGTTTTAATAAATGATTCTAAATCCTGTTTCATAGAATACCCTAAGCCTAGAATTACGTTTATTTTCACGTCTTTATCTATTAGATCCTTTAAAACACCAATTGTTCGTTTAGTATAGTTGTTAGGATCGGTACCACCAAATGTAATCAAAATGGTTTTTACTGATTCTCTTACGTGGTATTTGTCTATTTCTATAAACTCATCCTTTAGGCAGTAATAGTCTTTTCCGCTATAAACATTAGCCGTTTTTCCGTTTCCGTTGTACAATGCATTGATTACATAATTCGCTAACCTTGCTCCGCTGCCGATATCTTCGAAATTAACCACTTTATCAACAAGTGATGTAACTTCTTGCATGTAATCAACGTCTGTGTTTAAAATATCGTTGATTAAAACATTAGGCTTATATTCTTTTAAAATATTTATTAGCTCTGAATGCTTATTAAACGTCAGCACCTTAAAGTTACTATTTTCTAGAATTTCTTTTCCCAGGCTATGGTCGTTATCTGTGATAAAGATGACATCATGCTCAATCAAGCGAGATGCTAGCAGTAAGGTTCGGTAAATGTGACCCAGCCCGATTTCATTATTTCCATCTACTCTTAGCATAATGAGTTTTTTATTCAACAGTTTTTCGCAAACCCACCAGTCTAGGTTGCTATCTATGTCGATAGATTCTTCAATAGGCACTTCGTAAACTGAAATACTGTTACCAAATCTATTATTTGGGGGGGGGGGGGGGGGTGATAAATTCTCTTTTGGTAATAAACGCGCCGCCAGTTTCTTTGAACACAGGGGGTAATAGTTGTCTATTCAACCGTTTTTCATAATTGGGAGCGAAAGTATCTCCAACTTTTTTCCAGCTTAAATGCCTGTCGTCAATAACGGTTAACATAGAATCAACGCCTTTATCCAAATAGTCGCATATCAACGAGTCAATAGTTTCTACTTTTAATAAAGGGCTTGTAGCCTGCAACGTGATTACATAGTTATATGTTTTGCTTTTTTCGCGTTCAAATGTATTTACAATATAGTTTACAGGGACATCTAATGGATTTGTTGCTTGGGTTATTTCATTAGGAAGTTTAACGCAATTTGCTTTGTATCTATGGGCGTATTCTAATATCTTATCGGCATCTGACCCAACGACAACGTCGGTAATATATTCACTTTTCAACGCTTTTGAGATCATATAATAAACTAAAGGTTTGTTACCTAATAAGCGCACGTTTTTACCCGGAATACCCTTTGAGCCTCCTCGAGTAGGTATTACTGCTAAAATCTTCATGATTTCTCCTCTTTACAAAATAATTACTATAGTCTTAGAAATAAGATAGATATTGCACAGTTGCAACTTTTTTCTATAGCATGATTAGGGCGTAGAATAATCATTTCTTATTTTGAGCTTAAACAATATACAAATAATTATACTATGAGAGCAAAATTTAACACTCAACAAAGATAATTGCATATTGGGGTAAGTTATAATTTAACGCATTATATCACAATTAAGGGTGCATAAATAGGCGGTAATACTCTAATAATCTAGGTTTAACGACATGTTTACAAAAAGATATAGTTTGGTTAATATAACTTTGCTTGTGTGCTGAAATATCATATTTTTTACGAGGGTTTCTTGGTGGTTTTCCATTGCTAGGATAATCTGTTTTTATAGTCCTCGTATTCGAATTGTCTAATCATTTTGAGCTTTCCATTATCAATAATAGCAATAGAAGGTAAATTTAGTCCGTTAAATGTGTTGTTTTTTACCATTGTGTAGTGTGCCATATCAGTAAATATTAATTTATCGCCAACTTTCAGAGGCTTAGGAAAAGAATAATCTCCTATAACATCTCCAGCTAGGCATGTATTGCCGCCAAGCCGATATGTAAAAGGATATTCCTCAGCCTTTTTTGCGCCGATGATTTCTGGGCGATAGGGCATCTCTAATACGTCAGGCATATGGCATGCAGCCGACGCATCGATAATTGCTAGATCCATCCCGTTATTTAAAACATCCATGACGCTTGAAATCAAAAATCCTGTGTTTAATGCAACAGCCTCACCAGGCTCTAAAAAGACTTCTACGTTATACTTATCCCTAATATGAATTATTGATTCAACTAATGTGTCGATATCATAATCAGCTCGTGTAATATGGTGTCCGCCACCGAAATTCACCC
>CAXXMZ010000005.1:0-20329 GCA_963675355.2 Christensenellaceae bacterium | reverse complement strand
ACCTACATTATAAAAGCGCGCCTTTGAGCGCGCTCTTACATATTTAATTATGTATAAATACGTTTATACCTCGAGTTTCCATAGGCCATGCAGGTTACAATATTCGTATACTGTAAACGCACCGTCCTCTTTAATGCAAAACTCTGCTTTAGGTGCATCGCCTGCTTTCAATGTAGCACGCTGGACTTTATCCCCCTGCATAACTGCAATCCACATAATATGGTGTTCTTCCACCATTGGATGCGGAACACTTCCTATTTCAACAGTTAACTTAGTCCCATCCTTGATTGCAACAGGAACATGTTTTTCCTGTGCTGCATCGGTTGTATTTGCTACAAGCATTTCCATTTCTTGTCCACAGCATACAAGTTTACCGCCACCATCATGAATCATCCCAACAATATTTCCACATACATTACATCTAAAGAATTTCTTTTCATTTGTCATTATTTATATCCTCCATTTTTTATTTTTACCTATTATAGTTCTTTTATAATTCTTTATAAATATACTATTTTCTTCTATAATATAAGTAAATTATAACAGAATTCACTTTTAGTGTCGATAAGTTTATATTGACTAGTCTATTATTTAACAATTATGTAACATTCGCCTCTGTAAAACCGTTTATTTTCCCAAATCGTGAATATTTTGAAACACTTTCGTAATTTTTGTTGTATTTTTTTTTATATGATAGTATAATACTTAAAATGAACCATTGTAGTTAATTAGGAGGTATTTAATGTCAAACATGAAACCAATACCGCCCAGGGTTCCTGAGAACAGAAAAATGAACAATTTATCTATTAATTATAGGTCTAAATTCTATAAATCATTGAAAGTAACGGGAGCTATCGCCTTATCTACGTTAATGTTAGTGGGCGCGCCTTTGTCAGTATCAGCTGCACCCGCTTATGCATCTACAGATACTTCGTTAGGCTTTTTTGAATATACATCCGATATCGAAAATGCTATCGTTTATATGTCTGCAAACACCGGCGACCAGCTCATGCTTTCAACTTTTAGATCAGTTGTTGATGAACAAGTAATTGAACAAGCTGTCTTAGAGCCTGGTGTAGAAGACCCAGCGGTAGCCGACCTTCAATCCCGTCTTATGGAATTGGGTTATATGGAGAATGATGCTCCTACCGAATATTATGGATCACAAACTGAATTCTCGGTTCAGCTCTTTCAGCGCCAACACAACTTACAAGTGGATGGCATACTTGGCAAAGAATCTTTAATTCTTTTGTATTCCGATGAGGCGCAACACTACACTGTTATGAAAGGTAATAACGGAGTAGATATTCAATCCTTACAGGAGCGCTTGCAGGAACTGGGATATTTTAAACTGGATGCAGATGGCAGTTTCGGTTCGAGTACAGAAAAGGCTGTTGAAGCTTTCCAATCTAGAAATGGCTTAACACCTGATGGTAAGGTTGGCAGCATGACTCGTGAAGCTTTGTACTCCGAATCAGCTGTTGAGGCTCCAAAACCGACACCTCCCCCTTCTGCTACACCAACAAAAAATAATTCTAGTAGCTCAAGTAGTAGTAGCTCGAGTAGTAGCAGTGGCTCGAGTAGCAGCTCAAGCAGCAGTAGTACCCCACAAAAATCTACAACAAAGGTTCCAAATGGAACCAGCGTAGCCTCGCTTACTGCTTTTGCTAGAACGCAACTTGGTAAACCGTATGTCCGTGGTGGTAAAGGACCGAGTTCGTTTGACTGTTCAGGATTTGTATATTACTGCCTAAACAGCATCGGATATAATATTGGATACATGACATCTGGTGGATGGGCTGGTTCCTCCTATGCTAAGGTAACCAGTATGAGCAATTTGGTAGCAGGCGATATAATTTGTTTCAGCGGTCACGTTGGCATATATATTGGTGGCGGTCAAATGATAGATGCTTCTTCTAGCGGTGGCAAGGTAAGAATATCTAACATTAATTCTTCTTGGTATCGTAGCCACTTTATCTGCGGTCGTCGCGTGCTCTAACTCTTAATAACATCAAACGGTCATCGGTAATTTACCGATGACCGTTTTTTATCACCAAATAACCAAACACTTAACGTTCCATAAACCAACAATTCTCGTCTAGATAAAGTTCTACCCTTTTCCCTCTGACCATGCATGTATAACGGATACCACATCCACCTACTTTAAAACTAGCAGCCCTGCAAACATCTAACACCTTGTCTATCTCAAACTTACGACCATCCTCCCAAATAAACGATAATGGGTCTCAAGCTCCCATCCTCTCTGAACAGGACTACAACCTCAATCTTAACCTTACCCTCATGCGAATACTCCCTTGTTGCCTGAATCATAATGTGCCTCCTTTGCTAAATGGAACTGGATGTATAACATGATCCTCCTTAGGATTAATATTAAATCTAGCTTTTTCTTTTAATAACGTTGCCCTTCCTATCGACTTATGCCCAAACCTATTACGTACAACATCAACCGTTTCTTCCAGTATCTCGATTCTCCTCCTCTTTTCTTCTTTACAAAACACGGATAACTGTGCGTGCGTCTCACCAAACGTTAGATTAGTCATACGCACGCCTATGCTTCTTAGCGGTTTTTGCCATCTATAATTAGCAATAAAAAGTTCCATCGCCTTAACTATCATCTCACTGGACAAATTAGTTGATCTATCAAATCCTCCCTGTCTCTCAAAAGATGATAAATCACAATCACGGATATATATCTGCAGTGTTGAACCCTTTAACCCTTGTTCTCTCATTCGCGCAGCCACACTTTCACATAACGAAAAAAACACCATCTTCACATCATCATTACAAATCATATCTCTCGGCGTTGTAGTACTATTACCTACACTTTTCACTATTGACGTTTCATCATATCTAGATACCTTTGATTCATCTAATCCATTGGCAAAGCACCATAACGTGTTGCCCCATTTTCCTAGTATGGAATACAAAAATTTCTCCGAAGAATTAGCAATATCACCGATAGTCATTATGCCGTATGCATTAAGCTTTCTGCGAGTGGCTCTGCCCACATAAAGTAATTCTTGCGCAGGTAAAGGCCATACAACATTGCGATAATTCTGCTTGGATATTTGCGTAATAGCATCTGGTTTTTTAATATCGCTTCCTAGCTTTGCAAAAATCTTATTAAAGCTTACGCCTATGGATACAGTAACACCTATCTCTTTTTTGATGCGGTTGCTGATTTCCTGAGCAATGCACATTCCATCTCCTTTTTCCATACTGCTATTACCAACATCTAGCCATGCTTCATCCAATCCAAAAGGTTCAATCAAATCCGTATAACTTGCATATATATCTCTAACTAGTCCAGCTATCTTTAAATATAGCTTAAAGTTTGGCGGAACAACCACCATATCCGGGCATTTTCTTTCTGCCTGCCATATAGCTTCACCAGTCATTATCCCCTTTGCCTTAGCCAGATTATTCTTAGCTAAGATTATGCCATGCCTATCGTCAACGCTTCCAGCAACCACTACTGGTTTTCCCCGTATCTCGGGTCTATACAAGCATTCAGCCGAAGCATAAAAATTGTTTATATCCGAATGTAATATCGTTCTTACCTTAGCCATTGCTATAACACACCCTTCTAGAACATATGTTCTATATTATACCTGTAGACTAATAAAATCAATAGATATCCATAAATTCGGCATAGTAAAAATTTACAAAAAAAAGCTACCCAACAGACTATCGGATAGCAATAAAACAAACTGTTAACCATGATTAATTGTCATGTATAGCCTTAACTATTGTTCCACCTCCCACGACAACATCTCCGTCATAGCAAACCACAGCTTGTCCTGGAGTTATAGCCCTTTGCGGCCTATTAAAATCTATCCGCGCATTATACTTATCTATCATAGTAAGGGTAGCATCCTGAACTCTAGCAGAATACCTAATTTTAGCCTGCACAGCAATGCTCTTTTCAGGCAAAGATCCACAGACTATATTCATATCCTTTGCAATAAGCGACGCGGAAAACAAGTGCTTTTCATCTCCCAACATAACGCTATTATTATCAGCATCTATGTTTATAACATACATAGGCTTCCCAAACGAAATACCCAAACCCTTTCGCTGACCAATCGTATAATTAACTATTCCAGCATGACTGCCTAAAACATTTCTGTTAACATCAATGAACTCGCCGACCTTACCCTGACCTATTTGTTCAGCTATAAACCCCTGATAATCATTATCAGAAATAAAACAAATGTCTTGACTTTCTTTTTTATCATGCCTAAAAAAGCCCCAATCTTTTGCCATATCTCGTACTTCAGCTTTTGTGTAATCGCCAAGCGGCAACATTACTCTTCCTAGCTGCTTTTGATTTAGCGAATATAAAACATAAGTCTGATCTTTTTGCTCATCCACCGCCGTTATGATTTGATAACACTCATCTTGATATGTGATTCTAGCATAATGGCCAGTAGCGATAGCGTCAAACCCCAGCTCATCTACTTTATCCATAAGCATGCCGAACTTAATACGTTTATTGCATAGTATGCAGGGGTTTGGTGTGATGCCCTTTTTATAATCTTGAACAAATCTATCGATAACATCTTTATTAAAAGCATCACGTGCATCCAAAACATGATGGCGCACCCCTATACGATCTGCAACTGCTTTTGCCTCAATCACAACATCTTCTTGCAAGCTCTTAGTATCTCTCGTTAAAAAAGTTACGCCTTCTACATCATATCCCCGTCTAAGCAAAAGCGCAGCAACTACCGAACTATCCACTCCGCCACTCATGGCGACTAATACCTTTTTTTTCATCATTTATCCTTATCTACGCAACAACCATCAAATAGCAAGCATACAGTAGCTTCGATCTCAATCATAGCATCCTTGGGCAATCTGGAAACCTCTACACAAAAACGCGCAGGATAGGGCTCAGAAAAATACGTTTGATATATCTGGTTAACAGCTTGAAAGTCGTTTAAATCTGTAATGAAAACACCCACCTTAAGCACATTATCCATACTAGATTTTGCTTCTTCTACTATAGCCTTCAGACTTTTAAACACTCTGTGTGTTTGCGCCTCAATATCGTTTCCTGCCATCTCTCCAGTTTCAGGATCAATAGGGATTTGTCCTGATATAAACATAGTATTTCCGCACACAATGGCCTGAGAATAAGGACCAACTGCAGCCGGTGCTTTATTTGTATTTATCTTTTTTATACCCATGGTTTATCTCCTAATAAATTTTAATTTCATTATAACAATATAGCATAAAAAACGCTAACAACAAAAAAAGAAGGCTTACACCTTCTTTTTTATTGTTGCAATCACTTCCTTAATAGTACTGGTTGCAACTGTTTTCCCTTCATAGCAAATTCAATAGTCTCATCAAGATATGCTAAATCAGCTACTAACGAATTGCTCTTTTTAACGTGATCATCCTGCCCAAACGGTACAAAGTATATGTTTTTTCTGTTCAATAGTATCCCCAAATTTTGAGCGTTAGCACTTAATCCATCGTTTGTTGCTATGCCCAATACAACTGGTTTTTCATTTCTGAGCTGAGCCTTACACGCCATTAAGACAGAAGTATCTGTTACACCATTAGCCAGCTTAGCCATGGTATTACCAGTACATGGTGCTACCACCACCATATCTAACCACGACTTAGGTCCAATTGGTTCTACTTCTTGTATAGTGCTCATTATGTCTTTTTTCGTAATTTCAATAATTTTTTTCTTAAAATCCTCTGCTTTGCCAAACCTAGAATCCATCTCGTTCATAGCGTTTGATAAAATTGGATAAACATCAGCACCATCATCGACGAGCTTTTTCATGTACGGTAAAACACTATCTATGGTGCAAAAAGAACCTGTAAGCGCAAACCCTATTTTAATATCTTTCATCGCCGCTCCTCCCCATCCTCTCATACAACGTCCTATATATGCTATCTTTCATGTATACTGCGGCAGAGCGAGGTGCAGTTTTGCCAGGTATCCCCTTGATTTGCACTGCCTTTAATCCCAATTTTTTAGCAGAGTCAAAGTCTACCCCGCCTTTTCCCGATGCAATATCGATAATAATACATTCCTTTTGCATGCACCGAACCTCTATATCTCTTATAATTAAAGCAGGAATAGTATTTATCACCAATAACGCATCCTTAAGAGATTTTTTACTCTCTTTTAGTTCAATAGCTTCAAGTCCACATGCTTTAGCCAAGGCACGTTCACTATCATCCTTGGATACAACACAAACCTCAGCATCCATAGCACTAAACACTCGGCATGTCGCCTTACCGACTCTGCCATATCCCATAACACATACAGGCATGCCGTAAATCGTTCCATTAGTGTGCTCTATCGCATATTGCAAAATCCCCTCGGCAGTCGGAACAGCATTTTCTATGCAAAACACATCATCACTTAACATGTTCGTATAAATAATGTGCTTATCCTCACATACTTCAATCCCTCTATCGGTTATCCCACTTGAGAAAACACAACAACCACCATCAACTTGTTCTACAAACTGTTGATTGGCCTTGGGCGACATCGATAACGGCAAAACAATTATTTCCCCATCAGATCCTTGGCTAGGTTTTTCATATTTGTTTGCAAGCAAAACCGAGTGTCCATCTGCCCTTAATTCATCAGCCAAATACTTGTTTCGACTATCAGTTCCAACTATTGAAAATTTCAATGACAAACACCCACCTCCTCCTTCATGCACTATATGAAAATCATCACAACCGCGTTACATTCAGCTGGCAAAAATCATTATAACGAAACCTTAACTTTATATCTTCTTAACCAAATATCGAGCTGTATCAAATACGCAATGAGCTGTGGCCCTGTCATCAACTGTCCAAACCACGGTCGTTTAAAGCTACGACCCTCTGTATCCACAATCTTTTTTATAGTGTCCACGTCGATTAAGTCTAGCACAGGAGACTTATTATCACTTAATATCTCCTCCATCCATGTTCGCACCCCTTTGATATACTGAGGATTGAACGTCTTGGGATACGGGCTTTTCTTCCGCCATAAAATGTCTTGTGGCAATATTCCATTTAACGCTTTACGGAGTATACCTTTTTCACGACTACCGTAAAACAAATACTCTCTAGGGATGTTAAACGCATACTCGACCAGCCTGTGGTCGGCAAATGGCACGCGAACTTCTAAACTGGTCGCCATACTCATCCTATCTTTGCGAGTTAATAGGGTGGTCATAAACCACTTAATATTGAGATAAAACAACTTTTTCATTCGAGCATCTTTATCTTTGCTATCACCCACTGGCGCTTTTTTTACGGTATCCTCATACTTTGACTGCACGTAACCATCTAAGTCTATATGACTAATATCTTTGTTCAATAATGATTGTCTTTCTTTAATTGCCCCAGACCAAGGAAAAGTATTATCATAGGCTAAATCCTCCCTTAAATACCATGGATATCCACCAAAAATCTCATCTGCGCATTCGCCCGATAACGCAACTGTCGCATCCTTACGGACTTCTTTACAGAATAAAAACAATGATGAATCGATATCAGCCATACCCGGCATATCGGTAGCATTCACCGCATCTTGTAAGGCAGCTACCAACTCATTGTTGTTTAAAACCACCCTATGATGGTTACTGCCAATATGATCAGCCATTATATCTACCCACGCGTCATCAGACGTAGGCTGAAAATCACTTGCTTTATAAAACTGGCTATTCCCCTCATAGTCTATAGAATACGTATTAAGTCTTTCCCCACGTTTAGAAAATTCTTTAGACGCCACTGCTGAAATAACACTGGAATCTAATCCTCCCGATAAGAAAGTGCATATCGGCACATCAGATACCAATTGCCGCTTGATTGCATCTGTTAAAAGCTCGCGTACATGTTCACCTGTCTCATTTTCATCATCCGTATGTTCATTTACTTCTAACTTCCAATATTCTTCTATTCTAAAACTATCTTGCTGGTAAACCATCCAATGCGCAGGAGGAAGCTGTTTTACATCTTTAAACACACCATTATCTAGCGAATGCGCAGGCCCTAACCCAAATATCTCGCAAATGCCTGTTTCATCAATAATTGGCTCAGCAACGGGATGCTGCATGATAGCCTTTATCTCTGAACCAAATATCATCCAATCATCTTTTTGCATGTAATATAAAGGTTTCACACCAAGATGATCGCGGCATAAAAATAGCCTCTCTCTTTCTTCATCCCATATTGCAAAACTAAATATTCCATTTATATAATTAACGCACCAAACATCCCACGCAATGTATGCCGCAAGTAGCACCTCTGTATCTGAATATGACTCAAACTCAAATCCCATTTGAACTAGTGTATTACGCACATCATCCGTATTGTATAATTCTCCGTTATAAACGATTGTATATGTATTATCGTCTATGGTCTTTTTCATCGGTTGCCCGCCACCGGCTGGATCCACAACTACCAGCCTACGATGCCCCATCATAGCATGCTCGCTAACATAATAGCCGGACGCATCCGGCCCGCGTTTATGTAGCGTCTGCGTCATACGGTTTAGTAGCAAGCCTTCATCCGAAATGTCTTGTTTATAATTTACCATGCCTGTTATCCCGCACATTGTATATCACCCAATCTTCTTCGTGTATGATTTCGCAGACTCTTCCTGCGACATATTTATAATATGCAATTTGCGAAATATGTTGATGGTTGTTTATGCTCCTAATGAAGAAATACCTTTATTTAAACACATCTTTTTGAAAACATATAATGCATTAATAACTATTACCTTAGTTGAATAACTAACAAAGGATGGCTTGCTATGAAAAAAATGCTTTTATTAACCGAAAATAGACTGGTTAATCAATCTTTAGAATTGCTAAAACAATGTGACCTTGATTATAACTTAACTGTTGTATGCATGAAATGTTGTTCATCTTGTATTAAGACAAACCGTTATATTAATACTCCTAAGATTAATCAACTCATAGACAACCATGATGCTGCTTGCGTAATTATCTTTGAAAACGGCATAAGACTCCATTGGCTAAATGTGTTTTCAAGTGCTGGTATCAATTTGCCTTCCATAGTTCATCCCCAGACAACTGTTAGTGAAAAAGCTACAATAGGCGTGGGTGCGACCATCTTTGGCGACTGTACTATAGCTGACGGATGCAGTTTGCAGCGTGGATGTTTGGTTCAGCCACGTTGTAGGTTAAATAAAGACTGCATAATAAAACAAGGTGCCCTTTTAAATAAAGGTGTTTATATTGGTAAGCAAGTAACGATAGGTCATCGGGCAATAATAGGTGGATGTAGCATAATTAAAGATGGAGTTATTATAGGCGATGATGTTTGTATAAATAGAAATTTAGTAATTCAATCAGATGTTAAATATAGTTTCCTTGCACCAAAATGTAAACAATTTTTAAATTAATGTGTCTTGTAGAATTGACATAATTATTTTAGCGGTCCATAATGTACCTATTATATCTTCAACCCTAGGAGGACAACCCATGAAAACAGCTATTGTATACTATAGTAAATATGATTTTTGCAAGGAATGTGCTAATGACCTTTCAACTAAACTGGAAGATTATGTAGATATCTTTGACATTAGCGATAATGATAATCAACCTAATACTATCAACGAATATGACACGGTTATATTCGGCACATCGATATACTTTGGCAAAATCAACAAAAGACTAGTTGAGTTCTGCAAAAAGAATGTTAGAGCGCTCACAAATAAACGCATTGCTTTTTTTGTCTGTTGTGCCACTCCTAGCGAATATAAAACCGCGCTTTTAGCGTGCCTCCCTAAAGATTTTGTTGAAAATATAGATATTACTGAATGCTTCGGCGGCGAACTTCGGAAAGATAAAATGCGTTTTAAGGATAAAATAATAGCAAACACGGTAGAAAAAGTATTAGCTAAGGAAAACAAAGAGCCTGTACAGCCTAGGTATGAAAACATCATAACATTCGCAGAAAGAATAAATAGTTAAATAAACAATATCTCTATTAATTATAAAAAAACACCGCTCCATTTATGCGGTGTTTTAATTTGATATTGACGACTAAAAAGCTTCTGCTATGCAGCTGCTAAAAAACATATCGTTTTTTATTTTCCTGGATATCGGATCAATAATTCTCTGAATCTCGAAGCATGAACAGCTTCGTCCTCGGCAAATTCACCGAAAAGTTTCGCTACCTGTTTATCGTCCTTAATTTCTTTTGAGTAGTCCTGAAAGTCCCTTACCAGTTCCATTGAGTTTTCCCATGCTCTAAACAGTCTGTCATGGGTCGTAATTTCAACTTCATGATCGTTTTTGTTGTCCATTTCTTATCTCCTTAAATATAGTATTTATTTAAATAGCTCCATCAAATCATTGGTGGGCGGTAAACAACTGTGATTTTTACACACGTAAAAAGTCGTCTTATTATTTATGAGTTTATATTCCTCTGTGGGGTTATTCAAAATTATTATATTAGTTCGCATTTTAACCCTCTTTAATATTTCCTCAGTATCAAGATGTTCTTTTATCACGCATACAATATCATCATATGGATTTAAGTACGCTAACAACGCAAGCATGAGAAAGCAATATCCCGCAGGATAATCATCTGCATGCGAGGACATAAATTCGATTTGCCTTTTTGCTTCATTGTCAATTTCATCTCTCTTCGTAATCTGTGATAGCCTAACAAGATTATACGCCATGACCGAATTTCCACTTGGAATTGCACCATCATAAGTTTCCTTCGGTCTTACAATTAATTGTTCATTTTCGCTGCCATACAGAAAGAATCCCCCGCCGTCTTTATCATAAAAGTCTGTAATAACCCTATTACAAAGTTCGATCGCTCTTTTTAAGTATTTGCTGTCAAACGTTGCATCATACATGCTTAATAACGCAAGTATATAAAAGGCATAATCATCAAGGAAACCTTTGCCTGACCGCACACCATCACGAAAGCTAACATAAAGCGTATTGCTATCGCACAGATGATTTTCGATAAATTCATAAGCTCTTTTCGCTGCTACAATATATTTCTCTTCATCAAAAACCCTATGCATTGACGCAAGAGCCGAAATCATAAGCGCATTCCATGATGTTAAAATTTTATCATCAAGATGGAGCCTTGTACGTGATTTTCGATATCTGTATATTTCAGGTAAATATTTTGAAAATCTATCATTAATATTTGCATTATTTAATAGGTTAGGTATATTCTTCCCCTCAAAATTACCCTGCCTCGTAATCCCATAATAATCATTGAACTGTTTGCCTATATCTTCACCAAGCAATTCTATTATTTCGTCATAATCAAAAACATAATATTTTCCTTCTACGCCGTCACTATCAGCATCCTGTGCAGAATAGAATCCTCCATCGGGATTTGTGAGTTCACGCAAGACATATTCCGCGATTTTTTCAGCAATATCTTTGTAAACTGTATTTTTAGTCAAATAATACGCTTTACCATAACTCATTAAAAGCAATGCATTATCATAGAGCATTTTTTCAAAATGAGGTACGAGAAAATACCTGTCGGTAGAATATCTTGAAAATCCATATCCAATATGATCAAAAATACCACCCTCATACATTTGGAGCAAAGTGTGTTCGGCCATGTTTAAAGCTTGCTTATCTCCATAGCATTCATAATAATCCATTAAAAACAACAGATTATGAGGAGTAGGAAACTTTGGCGCCCTTCCAAAACCACCATATTTATCATCATAACTCTGTTTAAATAATGAAACAGCACTGTGTTGCAATTCCTGATCGAGGCCGCCGTTTCCCCTTATAGGAGTTTCTATATGTTCTATAATTTTATCCGCAGACTTAAGCAACTCTTTTCTTTCACTTTCCCACTTTTCACTTATGCTCTTAAGCAAATCTATAAAGCCTATCATGCCGTATCCAGAGCTCTTGGGAAAATATGTCCCTGCAAAAAATGGTTTTTGCTCATAAGTCATAAAAATGCTTGTAGGCCAACCGCCACTACCCGTAAGCGCTTGACAAACTGACATATAAATGCTGTCAACATCTGGGCGTTCTTCCTTATCTACCTTTATTGATACAAAGTGTTTATTGAGTATTTGGGCAATTTCTTTGTCTTCAAAGCTCTCATGAGCCATAACATGACACCAATGACAGGTTGAATATCCTATGGACAAAAATACCGGCTTGTCTTCTACTTTAGCTTTGTTAAAAGCCTCTTCGCCCCACGGATACCAGTCGACGGGGTTATGGGCATGCTGAAGAAGGTAGGGTGAAGTTTCGTTGATGAGCTTATTGGTCTGTTTTTTATCTGACATCATAATTCCTCCGTAAACATATATCATGATTAGAATACCCCATTAGCGTGTCGTATATAAAGTATCCAATGCTTTCCAACAATATACTACTAACTATCTTTTAACGCATTTTTCTTGACTAAAGCAAATAGTATATAGAAGACATAAAACTGTGGAGGTATTTTTATGAGCTATACTAACCCTTATGGGCAGCCGCAGGGCTTAGCAAAAACTGTGACAAACAAATTAAGAGGGGCACTCATCGCCGAGATAATAGCGATGAATGGATACACAGAGCACATTGCTAATTCAGATATGGAAGAGATAAACAGAGTCTGGCACAGCATAGTTGACGATGAAAAAAACATTACGGTATGTTTTTAACACTGCTAAGAAAATACGACCCCGCGCAGTACAAAGCCTACAAAGAATTTATCGGGGCTGCACCAAGGGTCACATCGCCAATGCAAACATATATCCCGAACTACAATAGACAGATAATACTTAATAATATACGGAAAGACATTAAAGGCGAATTTGAAGCAAGCGTGCTTTATGAACAAATAGCTAGCGAAGTAAATGTTAATGAAGTAAGGCAAACGCTTATTGCAATAAGCGATGAAGAAAAAGAGCATGCCGAGCACTTGACACGACTTCTGCTTGAGTACGATAACGATAAATATAATGGCCTTGTATAGGAGGCGGTTATAGATATTTCTATAGCTGCTAATACGGTGAAAGCGACATCCGTGGCAGAGTACCGACGGACAGGAATCGGCTCTCCTCTCCTCCAAGGATACCCATCAGCCATCCCAAAAATTAAAAGGATACTATAAAAGTATCCCTTCTTGTTTAAACCCATTTAAAGTAAAAAACACCTATTAATTTATATTCAGCTCTCTCGAATTTATTTGCCTTCTACTTTATCGGTAGAACCTTGCATATCGTTAGCTAGTTCGAATGAAGCAAATTCCTGAGTATCTGGTAAGACCAGTTTATATGCACCCGTGATGTCAATATTAGCCTCCGCAGACTTAAAGGCAACATCCAGCACATGACCGCCCTTTGTTCCATCCGAAGAAATAAAGTGGACATGCCACCCATAAAGATTTATACCATTCACATAATCTGGGCAGTAGAGCGCAATCAGCGTTCCTGATATATCGTCATACTTGAATTCAGTTTGACTCTCGGCCACCTCCGAGAGCGGCTTGTATGGCTTTTGCTGAGCTGGAACGCTACGCACATGTACACTATCGAAAACTCCTGTAATCTTTACCATATAGAAAATATTTACATTGTTCTCTAATACCGTTTCAGTCAAGGCTGACTTGAGCGCTTCGATATCCTCGATATCACTTAACGTTAACGCTATATCACTTTCAAAATTAGTAACAGCCGCAAACGGTACGGTGACATTGCCGTCAGGTTTTACGACACAGCCGTCTGCCTTAGCCTGATAAACCACACCATTCACGACAATCATTTCGCCATCCAGCGTATCAAATGTTCCAAGCCCAACATCTCCTTGCTGTAAAAGTTCATCCACAGTAATGGATCCATTGTAATCTCCCAGCATAAGCGCATTAAGTGTGGAAACCTGAAATAGCGTATCTGTGTCTTCATTTCCGTCGGCACTCAAAGGTGTACATCCACAAACAGCTGCGATTACCAGCAGAAAAGTAATGGATATAAAATATAGCTTCTTTTTCATAATGTTCCTTTCGATTTTTGAATTACTAGTACCATTTAAAGGGCACTTTCTATACCGAGACAACACCTCGATATCCTTATATACATGACAATAACCAAGCTACTTATACCGTGTATGCGTGTATAGTTGTTCCGTTTTGGCATTACTCGATTGAATATTCTTTGTTATATTATCACCATCGTTTATTATCATCAAACTCATCAACATACTTCTTTAGATGAATTCTAGGATCTTGTAGGTAAAGCTTTGCAATATCGGTCCAATATAGTCGTAGTTTCTCCGCGAAAGAATTATGTAATGCGCATTTACACCCGTTTTATTATAAAAACAAAGAGGATACCATAAGCGCATCCCCCTTAATAAAAACCCTCATTGATACTAGCCCACATGATTATATTCGGTCCCATACATTTTAAGTACGGGACCTTTTATCTTTTCTTCTATACAATAAGGAAATATAATAATTGTCCTATAGCATTTATGCTTTTCTTAGGTTTCTTTTTAAAATAGACCATGTGATTAAACTAGCCACAAACATAGCAGACAATGCCCATATCCACCACAAGCTATCTCCACTCGTCTCTGGGATTTCTATTGCCGAGACTTTAACTATCTTTGCACTATTTTGATCCGCTGACAACTCAACCATGATATCTATCGCTAACGTACCAGGTGTATATGTGATAGTCGCACCATTATCTGTCACCATCGTACTAGTTTCATTCCCTGGATAAAACAACAATTCAAACGATGCAATCTCCTCGCCTTCAGGCGTCTTAATGGTCAACACATGGTTAGTATACTCGACATTGTTAAACGTATAACGACCATTCACATCCGTAACTGTAGTAATCGGTTCTGAATGCAACTCAACTATATATCCAACCAATGGATTACCATCGGCATCTAGCAATGTTCCTGTTACTGTCCGATTACCATTTGGGATCTGCGTAGATGTCGGTGTAGACGTCACTTTAGGCGCTACTGATGTCGCTGTTTGTGTTGTTGTAGGTGTAGGTGTTGTTGTAATTGTTGGCTCTGGCGCAGATGTTGCCGTAAGCGTTACAGAATAAGTCTCCGTTGAATAACCAAAACCATCATTTGCCCTGAATACCAGAATATGTTCTCCAGTTGTTGCTGGTGTATAAGAATAACTTTCATCAGCAGCAACATACCCACTGCCATCAATATTCACTTCATAAGTTAAGCCATCACCATTGCTATCCACAAATATATTAGATAAATCAAGCGTATACGCTGTATTCACCGCCACACTCGCTGTATTCGTCTCTAGTACCCCAGATTTTCTAGTAGGTACGCTGTTTACATACTCTATACTAAACTGGCTGGCAACCGCATTATCATTACCTGCTGCATCACTGCATACACTAGACGCAACATCAACAGTGACACTACCGTAAGTTGTCGGCGTAATATCCGCGCTATAAGATAACGCACTGTTGGCTACCAAATTCGATGCTGCTCCATTCCCCACACTTATATCACTAAGGGCAAAGCCCGTAACATCCTCACTGAATGTTATATCTACGACAAAAGGCGAATTACTAGTCGGATCAGATTCTGAACTCGTAATGCTCGTTGTTGGCGCGGTTGCATCATACTCTATGCTAAACTGCGAAGCCACTGTATTGTTATTACCTACCGCATCAGCACAAACATTTGCTGCAACATCAACAGTAACCGTTCCTTCGCTACTCGGCGTTATATCAGCAGAATACGATGATGCGCTATTTGTCGTAAAGTTTGATGCTGTTCCATTCCCCACATTTATATCGCCTAGGGCAAATCCCGTTACATCCTCGCTGAACGTAAAGTTTACCGTAAATGGAGAATTGTTCGTTAAGTTGCTTTCGGTTGATGTAATGTCAACCGAAGGCGCAGAGCCATCATATACAATGCTAAATTGCGAAGCCGCCGTATTATCGTTCCCTGCAGAATCAGAGCATACTCCAGCTCCTACATCCACGGTAATCGTACCGTCAGCATCAGGCGTGATATCCACGCTATACGATGACGCACTGTTTGCTACTAGGTTTGACGCTGTCCCATTCCCCACATTTATATCGCCTAGAGCAAATCCCGTGACATCCTCGCTAAATGTAATGTCTACAACAAAAGGCGAATTATTAGTTGGATCAGATTCTAAACTCGTAATGCTCGTTGTTGGCGCAGTTGCATCATACCCAATGCTAAACTGCGAAGCCGCTGTGTTATTGTTTCCTACTGCATCGACGCAAACATTTGCTGCAACATCAACAGTAACCGTTCCTTCGCTACTCGGCGTTATATCAGCAGAATACGATGATGCGCTATTTGTCGTAAAGTTTGATGCTGTTCCATTCCCCACACTTATATCGCCTAGGGCAAATCCCGTGACATCCTCGCTGAACGTAAAGTTTACCGTAAATGGAGAATTGTTCGTTAAGTTGCCTTCGGTTGATGTAATGTCAACCGAAGGCGCAGAGCCATCATATACAATGCTAAATTGCGAAGCCGCCGTATTGTTATTCCCTGCAAGGTCCGAGCATACTCCAGCTCCTACATCCACGGTAATCGTACCGTCAGCATCAGGCGTGATATCCACGCTATACGATGACGCACTGTTTACCACTAGGTTTGACGCAGCCCCATTTCCTACACTTATATCACCAAGGGCAAATCCCGTGACATCCTCGCTAAATGTAAAGTTTACCGTAAATGGAGAATTGTTTGTGGGGCTACTCTCTGTTGATGAAATTCCCACCGAAGGAGGGGTACTATCATACCCAATGCTAAACTGTGATGCCGCCGTATTATTATTTCCTACTGCATCGACGCAAACATTTGCTGCAACATCAACAGTGACCGTTCCTTCGCTGCTTGGCGTAATATCAGCAGAATACGATGATGCACTGTTTGTCGTAAAGTTTGATGCTGTTCCATTCCCTACACTTATATCGCCTAGAGCAAATCCCGTAACATCCTCACTGAACATAAAGTTTACCGTAAATGGGGAATTGTTTGTTGGGTCGCTTTCGGTTGATGTAACATTAACAGTAGGTGCAGTATCATCAATAGGATTTATTGTAATGTTAAATGTCTGATTTGCAACCTCGTCTGTACCATCGCTAACTTTAAATACAAAGCTATCCGATGTTGTATCACTATCATCGTGTATATATTGTATTTTATTATTATTAATATCTTGTTGAGTAAAACTTGAAATAGCCACTCCAGAATTAGTAACATTTTCTATTTGACCATGAGCTGGAGATGTCGTTACGGTAAAGGTCAAAGGATCACTGTCGCCATCTGTAGCAGCAAGCTCAAATGACGTTATCAGTTTCGTTGCACCTTCATCAAGCGTCAACCCATTATTAGTTGATATGGTTGGTGCTTCGTTGTCACTTAAGACTGTAAAACTATATGGAAAAGGATTGATCGTGTATGGGATACTATTACTAGAATCAACATTCCAGTTATCTAGATTATTTATAGCCGCTCGCAGTTGAGCGGGGGTTCCTGAAGTCACAGAACCATCATATATAAAGTTGTCCCGTTCCGTTGGCTCTGAACCTTGTTCATACAACCAAATCGCATTTACACCATTAGTTAGCTGACCTGGTAAAGCAGATGTCTTATTTGAGCTTGAAGAGCCATCCCAGTTGCTTGTATCACTACTAGCCTCTACATTAAAATGTACACCTGCAATAAAAGTTGGATCTGAGTAAGGTCCTTGATAAATAAAAACTTGATCCCCTGTGTAAGATAATACTGCGCCATTATTTTCAACCCAATCGATTGAACCAGGTGTCGCTGCCAAACTGCCAGGTTCGATAACACCATCATTCGTGGTCTTTATATGAATAATAGCTCCCGCACTCAAATCAGTATCTGCCGTCCATTCCCAAATGCCATCTCCAGAATCTGTAGCAAATCCGGTATCATGATTCCATCCCTTATCAGTAATATAAAATGAGGTGCCAGATGTGATATCTTTCAATAATAGAAGTGAAAATTCATCGTCACCGTCTGAATTAAGGCCAATAAAGACTATATCACCGGCAAAAAGCGTTGTTGCCGCCAGTGCAGTTCTGTTTACCATAAAACAAGAAAACACCATAAGGATAGATAAAACGATTATTAATGTTTTTTTTGTAATTTTACGTATGCTCTTTAAAGCAAAATCTTTACCCTTTTTTAGACCAGCAAAGTAACCCATGAAAACCTCCCCCGTTTTCTTAATATTAAGCCATTCAACACCATTAAAAGATTATCTTATAGACAAAACCATATTATTCATACTTTTCACATAAATCGTAAACGTGTTGACGTTCAAAATATTTAAAACCTACTTAATAACAACCAATAATTTCATTTTGTGAAAATATATATTCAAAATTATACCATAAAACTAATCTTCATTAAATAAGTAGAACTTTTTTGCAGTTAATTTGATTTTGCAAAAACAATACTAATTTAGCTAAACCTCAGCAAAATTCAAGATAATATTTCTGCTAACAAAAAATCCCTAGCCAAATCAGCTAAGGACTTTCATATAGTAGTATTCATTAACTAAAAATTTCACCGCACGCTATTTTAGCGCCCGCATTACCAGATGGCTGCGTCGTAAAGTCATCAGGCTCTACATGAATGACAACCGTACGTCCGATTATTTCATTAACAGTAAACCTGTCGGTTAAAAAGACTTCAAAAGCGTAACCATTATTCCCAAATAAAGGCGGCATATCTCCTGCATGATACGGATGAGGGCAATTACCTGGATTATAATGTGATAACGTCTGTGCAAAGGCATTCCCTGTGCATGAATCTCCTTCATGTATATGGAAAGCAAATATGGGGCTCTTGCACTCTGCATCCGATGTCGGAAGACCAGATATATCCGCAAGTACAATCACACCATGCTCTATTTGGAAAAACAATACTTTCCCTTTTATATCTGGATATTCATTGCTTCCACTCACAACCGCCATTGCTTGCGGTTTTTGAGATATTATATTAACAAAACGTCTTAGTTCTCTTGATGCATTATATTGCATTAAAAATACCTCCAATATATTTCCTAATTACATTATATTAGAGATTATTTGGTTCAATGCCCTATATGACTCAATTTACATCTAATATTTTTGAAATGCTCACAGCAATCGACACGTGGGCAAAATGTCGATTGCTGTATAGCTGTCACCGTTAAGTACATATGGAGTTTCGATGTTATGGTTTATAGGGCGGGACGATCCCTATAGATCTCATAGTATCAAGCGCATCGATGATTTCAGGAGCTGAACGCGTTCCTATCAAATCTGCACCAGCCATTAAGAAATTATAAGCATTTTGTGGCCTTGGGAACTTTACACCTGACACTTTAGTTTTTGTAGGAGTGCCTTGACATACGTCACGCATAATAAGGAACTGTTCCATAGAAGGACCTTCAAATTGCCCAGTAGCTGTCTTAGCATATGTAATACCAGCTTCAACGATCAACTTAGTTGCCGTAGCAATTTGTTCATCAGTCAAAAAAGCAACATCGATAATCACTTTTGTATCCGCGCCTTGTGCTGCTGTCTGAAAATCCTTTAGTTCCTTGGCTACCGACTTATTATCGCCAGACATTAATGCTCCGATATTCATTGCCATATCAAGCGATTTTGCACCCAGCTTAACGGCCTCCTCGGTCTCTTTTGCTTTTGCAAAAGCTGTCGTAGATCCAAACGGAAACCCGATACAACAAGAAGGCTTTACATCCGTGCCTTGCAATTCCTCTAATACAACTGGTAGCCAGAATGGGCTTGAAACCTGAAACACATTCGTGTTATAAGCAATAGCATCTTTTGCACCGCTACGTACAACAGCCTCCGTTGTATTCTTTGGTAGACAGGCCAAGTCAAAGCATTTACCGATTGACTTCTTATCCATTTTGGATAGATCGATCATTTTGTAATCACACCTTTACATAAAATTTTATAACATTCCACTTACTTATGTGCGTATACACACTACGGGAATTAAAACGCAACAGTTTTATACAAACAAGTATATAAACAATAGCGTTAATGTACAAATATTATCCTAATCACGGCCCCGGGGTCTTTAACCACGGAGCCGTTCTCACAACAAAAGCTTTATCTATTAAGCTTATCGTTATACACGCTCACTTTGGAATTTATTGAGTCCAGGGAAGAAATCTGGAGTGGTAGCAGCATAGAACCTGTTATATAGGTCAAAGAGCTCTGCATAAATCTCAACATTAGCTGGGATAGGCTCAAATCTCTTGTCAACCTGAACCATATTTTCAGCTGCTT
>CAXXMZ010000004.1:0-78231 GCA_963675355.2 Christensenellaceae bacterium | reverse complement strand
CGTCAATCGCTCTAATCTGAATATTATTTATATAATAGTCTTTCAGCAAATTATGAACTTCAAATAATGCCATATTGAGTTCCCCCCATATAAACCAATATGTACACTCAAGTTACAACTAAATAACTTGAGTATACATATTTATTATCCTTTACCTATTGTTGTATTGTTCCACTACCAACAACTCGAATAAAATCGGACACTTTATCATATTTCTCTACAAGAACACGATATGTTCCAGCAGCCATGGAGCTTTTAGGGTATGTTATACTTCTAGTTGTATTATTAGAATAAGCTGTAACATAGCCCGCGCTTAGCACCCCTATGCTGCCATTACGCTGAATACCAACACGATATCGTTTTGATGCTGTTGTATATCCATTCTGGTATGTCCTTGTTCGCGCAGTTTGAGACACAGTGGTTGCTTTGCTTGACAAGTTATGCTTATATGAACCAGTAACTGCGGCAATGATATTGAAGCTGAAACTACCAGAATACGCTTTTACAACAATTGGCACTGCCATTAACGCCATACATAACGTAGCAGCAAGTATCCATTTCAACTTTTTATTGCTAGTTTTTTGTTTGGTCATTCAAGACACCTCCTTCCTCTATCTGATGTGTTAAATTATTTGTTGAGCCTACTCCATTAGAATTCCACCTCCTCCCAAAAACTTTATAAAATAGAATTCCACATACTACTCCCAACGTATTTAGAATTACATCATCAATATCAACTGAACGGCTATTTAGGTTTAAATAAAAGAACAATAATTGAGTTAATTCAATCATAATAGAAAATGCTGCTCCTATGCAGAGGTATTTAATGACAAGCTTTTTTGTTATTCGTTTTTTGTTTCTATAAGGCAATATAAATCCTAAAGGTACAAACATTAAAATATTAACTATAACATTACGCAAAGGTAATAAATACGCTCCATACTCAAAACAAAAAATATAACTATAAAATGGGATTATATTAATAATTGGATTATCTCCATTTTCAAACCCTCCTATAGGAAAGAGAGTGACGACAAATACACCAATAGCCCACGATACAATCAATAATTTTATAAACTCGTCCTTAAAATCAATATTTTTTTTTCTTTTTGTGTTAAATATACGAATATAAATAATATCTACGATAAAATATAATATGTATGCAATAATGATAAAATTTAATGTTATTGGATCCAAATGCACAAGCCGCCTTTCTTACTAACAAATTTTTTTACGGTTTAATAATATACTATAAACATCCAATTATCTGAAGAAAAAAGTATTCAAATCCGACCGTTTTTGTCGAACCAAAAAATTATTTATAGAGAATTGTATGTTACTATTAAAATAATTGTGGAAGAACAAATGCAGAAAAATATGAAACACTGTGGAATTCAGGTCTAGCATGACGATGAATTTGGAGAATAGCCAACTTCCTCTACTTATGATATCGCGGCTATACAAGTAAGCACGCCTGTTCTTAATTCATCTAAATTTTGATAACGTTTGGTTCTGTTGGAATCGGTACCCGTTTCCATAAATGTTCTAAGATCTTTTTCTTTAATACTTGCGAAGTTAGTTTTCCCAGTAAGTATGTACACAAATAATAGCGTAAGAGCATATATTTCATCCAGCATATCATAGCTACTGGACCCTTTAACTTTCAGTGTCGGGTCGTTTAGACATCCTTTCAATTCGGAGTTCTCACAAGTCAAGTCGCTATTAGGGATTTTAACCAGACCAAAATCAGAAATTTTGTAAATGTTAGTGTCATCATATTTTTTCACTAATACATTCTTAAAACTCACATCTCGATGAAACATGGATTGAGATTGTATGTATTGATATCCACGAATCAGTTGCAGTATGATGTTTTTCCTTTCCTCCATACTGATCTTTGAATTGTGGCCTTTGATGTGTTTTTCTAAGGTACTGTCCATATATTCCATAACGTATTCGTTAGAATCTTCATTGTAGAAATATACTTCTACAACATGAGGAGAATATAAACCCTGCATTTGCTCGAATTCTAGCCTAAACCGTTCCAGCTCTTTCTCATTCAAATCTTTCTTAGCTCTTTTCAGACAAAAAGTCTTTTGATAAAACTCATCCTTAAACTTGAATACTTTAGCATAGGAGCCTTCACCAATTAGCTTCATAGAGGCATAAATGATTTCTGGTATGTGCTCAATCGCTATATAATCCATTTCTTTTGCTTCAAAAATCTCTCTTCCAGAAATACTCTTTATTGCGCAAAGCTCATACCCGTCGGCACTAAGAAGTTGATTAAATTTTTTTAAATACTTTCTCCAAGGCAAGCTCCCGTTCCTTACTACCGGATGAAGCATTTCACATATGAATTTTAATATGTATTCATCCTCATTGCCATTGGAAAGTTTAAATCGACTATCCGTAAAAAACCAAAACGGTTCCCAGTCATCATTATTTATTGTATGCTGTCGGATATCATCATTCGCATTCCTGAACCTAGTGTCTGTCGATGACATTTTTTCTAAATTATAAATCCATCTCTAATAATATCTAATAAATCCTGTCTTGTTACTTCTGTAATTTTCTTCATACAGACGCTTCCTTAACTTCAATTTATATGTTGCACCTAACCTACTCGTTAACAGAATATCACATCCAACTTATTTTATCATAGCTACAATTTCATTTGGTGGACGCAAGGGATTGCTTATATGAGTGGATTTCTGAGAAAACAGCCCACCGCCCTGAACGTATGCAACGAGCCACTTGTTCGGGGGATGAAAAAAGGTCACCGTCTACGAGGATAAATTCACTGTAGAGTTTAAGTCGGGTGTCAGCGTCGATATAAACGAATAAGAGCAAGCTGCCCTGATAGGAAATTTACCTATTGAGCGACTCTTGCTCTCTACTATTTTTTATGTTCATATGGCCTATTGACATATAGACCTTTATCCACTTTTTCTTTTAATACTTTTTCGAACAATTCCGCTAAGCTTAATTTTTCTGGATTAAGTTGTCTTATAATATCACGAGTGATTGTAACTTTGATGACATCAACTCTTTGTGTGTTTCCATATGCGCGATCATAAAACGAAAGAAAGCCTGTAATTTTCAGTGTATCGACACAAGCATAAGCATCAGAATTATAGGCTAATATAGCTGAACGAAGTAATAACGCTCTGGCCATTTTCATTCTTATATTTTTTGCACATGTCTTATCCAACTCTCTGGGCTCAATTCTTTCAGTTTTTTTATCATAGAGAAATTTTTGAATAATACACACTTCTTCAGGGTTTGGAATTCTGTAACTATAAGAAAGCTCTGCTACCTGCGGGGAATAGATATCAACAGTAGCTTCTATTTTATAAATTTCATTAGAATTAATCATATCTAATGTAAAAACGTCATTTGAAAGTGCTGTCTGGAAATACTCTCGTACCTGTTTCCGTCTCGATTTTTTAAAGAATTATGCATTTGATCAATAGAATTATTGTTTGCTTCCTGTCTCTGATAGAAAATCTCTCTATTGTGAGCAACTCTTTCCTAATAATATTTTGCATATTCTTTTTCGAGGACATCAGCCTTTACTTTTTTATCAAACAGTTCTTTCTTAGCCTCATCTGAAAAAAATGCTTTTACTTTAAGGAATAAAGAAACCCCTGAATCCTTTTCAGCGTCTCTTCGGCTTGTATCTTTAGGTTCTCTGAACTGCGACCAGTCCTTCAATCCGTCATAATATATATCCGGGTCAATCGACATTATATCCAAGTAACGAATACTATCATAATAAAGGCGTTGCTTACGCAAAGCAGCCGCACATTCTCCAATGGTTTCGTCGATATCTTGCCTATTTTTCTCCAGATCAGCCATACTATCTCCTTCCCAAATACATCTAACCTGTTCAGACAACCCCACCAAACTCAAAAAACATCTGTCTCGTCCACTCGCCAAGCCCCAAAATGCCGAAACATCTATCCTGTACACTCGCGAACCCCTGACATCTAAATCATTCACTCGCGCCCGAAACTCGACCTCTGGACATGTTCTAGCGAAGGGATATTTAAACTATTTCAGCGCACCGGATTTTTACCCACAAGCCCCTTATCTCAAGCCTTTCTGGCCATACTACTCTTTCACCCTTGACAGCAATACCACGCGCTCAACATGTGTTGAAACGTTGATAATGCTTTCTCATGCCTTCAGTCATGCATGGAAACATTCAATGACGTTTCGTGGTCTCTAGAAATTGTTCAAGCCCTGTCATCTGCGCTTTTATTTCCCCAAAACCATTAGAATAACTTTTGTTGCAATTTTAGGGATTTATGGTTGCGTCTGGGATACTAATCAACACTTTCCTCTTGTAAGTTGAATCCAATTTCGGGTTATCATGATAGCCTGGAAGGTGTTTTTTTATGGCGTATAAACAACATTTGAAGGAGGACGAACACTTAGGCGAACAACTCCATCCACCTTTCACGCTCTACTATACTCCAAATATCTTCTAGGTATTTGGAATCAATGATCTTAGTTATTATTTTTCTAGCCGTTTGTGACAATAGTGGTATTAGCACTGCGCTTTTATTTATGGCTTCAGATGTTGCTTCTTCTCCGCCGTGGGCAATGCTACTGCGTTTGTCATGCATATCGTTAATCCATTATGCAGGCAGCTCCCAACTATTCTCAGGACCAAAATACTCTAAAAAAGCACTGATAAACCTTGTTTATAACACCTTGACTTGTCCTCTCGTTTTCAGTATGATACTTTTTACCAACTATCTCTATTACATTCCAATATGATAAAAAACTATCCAAAGTATTGTTGCTGATTCTTCCTTTAGAATACCATCCTATAGATAAAACCCGGTGCTCTTGCTCTAATTTTCGAGCCACTTTAAAAGCTAATTCGAACTCATCTCTTGTGAATTGACGTCGTGCAATAGACTGTGTTTTGCTTGCAATATGATTTCATGTTCTTGTAAAATTTACGCTAAATCGTTATCTAGAATTAGTACATCAATCATTCGCCCTAGTATACAAATGCGACTGTTTTTGCAATATCTATGTTATCTGCATAAGCTGTTAGCGTTGCACTAATTCCAAACCTTTCGTTACGCAATGAAATATCACTGTAAAACTGCTCCCTATCGTAACCTTTTTCTTACTTAAACGTACCAAAAAGTTTTTCCCATTAAATAGGAAACAATAAAACTAATCATGTTTTAGCTCAGAATGCTTATATCTTTGTCCATCTCGTCCAATAATTACATCATCATCCTTATAATTTATTCATCGTTCTATAATAACCTGACAATATTTGGAGTCAAGTTCACTCCCATAGCAAATTCTATCTGCATTATCTGCTGCTATAATAGTTGTTCCACTTCATAAAAATGTATCTACTACTATATCTCCATATTTACTGGAGTTTTTAATAATATACTCAATTAATGGAATGGGTTTCATTGTGTGATGTAGGTCGTTTACTCTTGGCTTATCAAAATTCCGTATTGTGCTTTGTTTCCTATCACTATTCCAATAATAAGAGCCTGTTGATTTCCAACCGAATAACGCTGGCTCATGCTACCACTGATATGGTTATCTGCCCATAACGAAAGTATTTTTCGCCCAAATACAATATTGAGAAAGTTTGAATCCTGAATCAACAAATGCGCTTCTAAACATCAAACCTTTTGCATCTGCATGAAACACATATATACTAGCTCCATCATCAGATATTTCATACAATCTTTTAAAAGCTTCAAGCAGAAAATCATAGAATCCTTTATCATCAATATTATCATTTTGTATTGTCAAAGCTTCTTTCTCCAAATATCAATCTTCTATAAGATGGTTTGCAATTCTGATAATTTGTTCTCGTCTATTAATTGGAAGTTGCCTAATATAATTTTCTAGGTATAATCGTACTACTTGTTCCACTTCTGATAAATCAACAGCTTGAACGTCCGATTCAAACGGGTATCTCGTAATCATTGCTGCAATCTCAACATCCTTGAGAGTATTAAACAACAAAATAAATTCCTCTTCTTCTAGTTGTGCATCAAGTAATATATCTTCAAGATCATCAAAAGATTTTACCTTCTCCTTAATAAGTTCTAACTTATCATATGAATATCTACAAATAAGTAATTCTTCTATTAACCCTCTGTATTCTTCATCGGGCATTTTAGCACTTGATTCAAAATGAATTTTAGGTTCTAAATCCGGATTAATAGGGGTTATAAATACTTTACTAAGCGTATTTAATTTCAGACCATTTTCTATACTCGTTGTAACCTTCGACAAACTACTTCCAATATATTTTTGGAGTGAAAGATTTGTAATCCTCAACTCTTCGAAAATATCTTTTGTTGCTTTATAAATATTTAACATAAGTGTATGATTATCATATTTTAATAACTTTTCATATAAAAATCGAATGTCTTCTGGCAAAATATTAAGTTCCCTGATATTACGATTAGCAAGAGAACATCCCAAAGCCGTCGTTAATACATGTTCAAAAATATTGATCAACAAATCAGCGTATCCTCTGTCGTATCCATTAAGTAGATGATGTATGTTTTCTGCTGCAAAATTCGTACAAAATTCATTCTCGAGGCATATATTCTCGAGATATTTTTGAATAAATTCTATTCCTACCAAATCATTAACAGGATTGCAAAGCTGATAATCAATTGAAGCAGGAGAGTCATGCGCCTCATACTCTAAGTTGTATGACTTAAAGAAAATTCCAATTCCTTCTTCACTAAGTGTCAAATTATAAGAATGATTCAATGTATCCAGTTTATTCTTTTTAACCATACTATAGATACGCTTTGCTGCTTGAAATCTAGTATTAACTAATTCTCTACCTCCCTCATAAAGTTCAGAAATCTTTACTGCTTTTAGTTCTTTTACAGCATAATCTGGATCCAGAAACGACTTTAAATACACCCCTATTGAATAAAGAATAGATTTCATAATGCTTTCAGCTGTCTCAACTCTTATAGAACTGCTTTCACCCGTATTGTATCTTTCACTTTTATATGATAAGAGACCGATACATTGCAACTGAATATTTTCTAGATCAGACTCATTTATAAGTCCACAGGTATATGCCTCCTGTAGAATAGAATTAAAATAAAATTCACCACTCAAATTATGACTTTCTATGATATGTTGTTTTTCAATATTCGACATCTTCATCCTCCTCTTCGTACTCATTATCCTCTGAATAACCATAATCATATCCATATCTTAAGTTTCGGGCCATTTTATCAAGTTCTCTCCCTGATAATAATTCTAATGATCCTTGGCATTTGCCATCAAAGGAGTCCTTCATAAACTTTATTAATTCATCATCACGAATTAAATCTAAGGCTTCATTTTTATAAATATAGAAAATTTCAATTAACTCATGGAGTGTTTCTACATAGTTATGCATAGAAATATAAGGAGAATCACAAAACTCCTTGATTATTTTATCAATTACACCACCACCAAATTCAATACGTCCATTGCTTTTTAATGACATATTTCTAGTTTCAACTAGTTCCATAGCATCCTGGTGTGAAAAAGTTAACCCAAATCTAAAAGTAAACTTATTACATTTTTCAATTTCATCAACTGCTTGTTTTTGTATCAAGGATGAATATATATTCATAATCTCAAACGACAAAAGAATCACCTCCAATAGAGAAACACATACAAATATCTTTCGAAATAGCACTTGACGTTTCGTTAAAAATATGTTATAATTAAAGATATATGCTTAATATAATGTCGAGAGTGAACTTAATTATACCACTTAATCTTGATTATAGCAATTGTATAAAAACAATAGCCGTCGATTAATAATCGGTGGCTATCTTTGTAATTATATTTAACAATCTCAATTTAAAAATTAACCTTATAATTGCTTATCATCAAAGACAAGGCACCATTTAGCATACAAGCGACCTGGGTCGATAAAAGTAAAATTCAAAGATTTCCCCAGTTTCTGGATTGGATTTTACGAAAGACAAAGATACCGCCAATAAGAAGAGTCTAACTACTCCCCATTGGCGGTAATTTTATACTTTTACTCCAAATTCAAAGGAAAGATTTCATAGGTGGCTTAAGCAATTATAACTCCCAAACGTCATAGTGTTATTTGCACTTTTGCAGAAATAGCTGTATATTCTCTTCTTCCATTGACCTCTCATTGTTAGTTCTTCCAAGCCTATCACATAGACCCAGCAGAGCGACTTCTTCGATATCCGTATCGCGTATCATTCCAGGTATATCTGCAAAAGGCAGGTTCTTAACTACAAAAAGTATCTGCATATGATATCGTATTAGATTAGATACTTTGTTTATAAAATTGCTATCATTAGTAAACTCCCCAAGAAACTCTCTTGAAAGCTCTGCACCGACCTTATCGTGATTATATGCGGTTATCCTACCCTTTCTGACTTTGGTGGTATTTGGCTTGCCAATGTCATGCAACAGCGCCGCCCACATGAATACTATAGGATCTTTACTTTCTAACTTGACTTTTGCTGCTTCGTCAACTACAAGCATGGTATGGTTCCACACATTTCCTTCAGGATGATGTCGGGGAGACTGTTCCGTAACTTTCAATCTATAAAGCATATGGAATGGGTGGTTACGAAATTGCAAGTTTGAATATATTTTGTTCAAGTAAACAGACGGCCTATCATCTTTCAATATATGATTATAAATATCCAAATACAGCGAGAGCAATGTCATTTGTCACCTCATCATCAGTCTCAATACTTCAGAATATAGTATACCGCTGCGTAGATCAAATATGCATTTGTATCGGACTCCATCTCTTGCTGTGATAACTGAGCAACAAAAAATACAGGACCATCTGGTTACTTCCGTCGTGTAATCAATAAAAAGACACCCTAAAAGCAACGCCGTACATATCGTACAGCGCTGCCAAAGCAAATATCACTGTTTTATGATTGTCTAATCCGTATGCGTTTTATTATCACGAAACCAATAACTGACATAAGTACAATCGCAATCAACACAGGCAAAACAATTAAATCTAAACCAGAAGCTGGATTTAAAACTTTTCAATATTTTCAATCGCAGCATTACCGTCGTCCATTACGATTGTAAAATCTATAATTATTGTATTTGTCTGTATAGTCACGTCGACATCATCACCAACCATATTCCAGCCAAAGACATCGCCCAATTCAAAATTAACCGCAAACTCATCAATAATGTTGCCGTCCGCATCCCTTACATATAGCATGTGATCTTCAAGTGATACATTTCTAAATGTAAATTTGCCATTTGCGTCAGTGACAACAACTTGCGGTGTTGAATGCAGCTCGACCTTATAGCCGGGCATCGGATTCCCTTGCTCATCTAATATGACACCGGTTACTGTTATGGTTCCAGCCACAACCGTTGGAGGTGCCGCGTTGAGGTCGGGATTGGAGTCGTAGTTGAGGTCGGAGTTGGAGTTGCTTCCGGTACCCATTTCGCATACAACGTGCTCACAGCAGGATTTGTGATGCCGGGATCAAAAGTATCACCCGCACTATAGTCGACACCTGTACCGTCCGACTTTGTGTTCCAGCCATCAAGAATATACCCATCCCGAACTAGGTCAATGTTTGCAGCAACAACAAAAGTCTCGCCAGGCTGTTTAATTTTAGTAGCAGGCACAGACCCAGAGTCCGCGCTGTTTGCATCATATTCCAGTGAATTCAGATTCAACCATTCGCCAGTAAAATCCCACGTACCTGGTACAGCAAAATAAAATTCACTACTTGCCCAGTCCGCTTTTGCAACATCAAGATTCAAGTGTGTAAAGATACCACTGGTAGGCGAAACAAGATTGCACTTTAAAAATACTTTTGCAGTGCCGGAGAACTCAAGATCACCATCAACACCGTTCTTACCTACACCAATATCATTTGCCCCTATAGCACCAGCAGCTGCATAAACCAGACCGCCTTTTATAGTTATATCGCCACCGCTGGCGACTGTACCATCATCACCACTTCCAATACCTGCAGCATTGCTGCCGCCGTAGGCTTCAACCGTACCACCGTTAATCGTAATCGTACCTGCCGAGCCTTTCTGTCCACCACCAATGCCAGGGCCACTCCATGCGCCTTTTGCATTAATCGTACCACCGTTAATTGTGACCGTGCCCCCGGGGCTTAGATTTCCACCGCCAATAGCCGCAGCGAGCATGCCGCCAGTAGAAGTAACGCTACCACTCTGTATTGTTATTGATCCACCGCTACCCCCATTGCCACCACCGATACCAGTGCAACCTGTACCGCCTTTGACAGTGAGCGAGTCAGTTCCTGGTGTGCTTGACGATTCCATGATCGTCAAGTTTGTGCTGTTTGCTACTTTAATACCAGGCTGTCCAGGTGCAAATGCTGTACCTGTCATACCGGTTAACGTATTCGTGCCTTCTAAAGTTAGAGACGCTGTACCAGTGACATTAATACAAGGAACTGATATGCTACCGTTATTAATATTAACATTAACAATTGTGAGATTCGTTCCATCAGCGCAATTGATTGTTACATTCGTATATGCAGTGCCATCACTTGTTATCTTTGCCGTGCCAGATACATCTAACACAAAATTATTCCATGATAGCGTATAGTCACCTGTTATCGGTCCTACTGCCAAAGCAGTCACACCAAACGTTCCAAAACACAGCAAAACTAAAATGAATTGTCACAAATAATGAAAATTAATGGTCGGCATGGACATCAAGCTCTTGCCCACTGAATTATTTTTAAATCGAGTAAATGATCAACAGTAGCTCTTTGACATATGACTTTAACACACAACAACACTCTGTTCTGTCAATAGAGAGTTTTATTTTATGCAATAAATTAATTCAATCGCGTATTATACTGTTTAAATCGCTTAAGGCTCAGCGAATTTGTTACAACCGATACCGAGCTAAAAGCCATTGTAGCCCCTGCGATCATTGGATTTAATAGCCCTAATGCTGCAATCGGAATACCAATAAGATTATAAAAGAACGCCCAAAAGAGATTCTGCTTAATCTTCCTCATTGTCTTTATAGATCACCCAATACTTACAGGTATAGCAAGCAAATCACCGCTCATCAACGTAATATTGGCTACTTCCATCGCTACATCTGACCTGTACCCATCGCCATACCGATGTCTGCAGTTGCTAATGCGGGTGCATCATTAATACCGTCACCGACCATAGCGACGGTTTTGTCAGTTTTCTTTAATACCCTAATATTTTATTAGACAGCAATCCGATTACGGCTTGTGCGTTTCTTACTTAGCGTTAACGGGTGAAAAAAAACAGATTCTATACCTAAATGTGCCGATTGTACCAGTGTTGCAATAAGCATAGTTATAGAATGCAAAAAATCATTCTATTCAAAATACCAAGTAATAAAATCTTCAATAAATATCTTTTTCCTGTAACGCAAACGCTCATATGAAACAGTTGTTTTCCTTGATATTTCTAGAAGTGACACTTCATATTTAATATTTAATATAAAATACTTAATTAATTCTATAGGTACTTTCGTATTCAGACTGTTTAAATCAATTAAAAAAAGATTACCCAAAGACCAATCAGAAGTAGTCAGGGTATCCATATAATCATCTAATAATTCAGTCGGTTTGTTCTTTCTAAGGAAAGAAAACGATGTGTTTCGCGCAATTGTTATTAACCATTTTATGGTTTCCTCTTCTGTCATATCATTTTTATTAGACAAAAGCGCCTTTACAAAAGTTTCTTGTAGAATATCTTCAACATCTTCTGTTTTAGGAATGATGGCATACACAATACGAAACAATAATTTATTATAATCTTGAAACACTTTTAATAATAACGTCATAATACCTCCGAATGAGAAAAATCAGCAAACATATGTTTCTTTCCAATCACAATTATATAAAATATATAAAATTAGTATATTTTACCCCAAATTTTGATAAGCCAAAGCGTTATATATAGTGGAATGGCTTTTTAGACAAGAGTCATAAAAAAATCTAGAATGGAGGGATGAATATGATTGCATTGAAAAGTCCTTGCAAAACAAGTGGCTGTGAACCTACCGCATATTGCGGAAAAGATTTCGCAAGAACTTTATAAAAAATGTAACACAAAAGCAAAAATTATTCAACAGCTAAAAGAGAATGAAAAAAATGAAAAGAATAGTATTTATAATGTCATTAGTGATGATCTCCATGTTATCGATTACTTCAACCGCTTTTGCTGCCAGCAGTATTTCAGACAGCACCGGCAGTTCCTCAGCCGGCGGCGATTATATTCTTGATCAAAACAACACGCTATATGTTTATCAAGATGGTGAATTCAAAGAAGTGGAACAAACCGACGGTACTGTGAGCGTAAAATCATCCGGATTTGGAGAGAGTAACGCAAGATGGATTACGACTAAAACGCCAAATGGTTACACCGTAAAACATAAAGGTTGGAAGGAACGAAAGAGTACATCTGTTTATGGTGTTCGCGCATGTAGCAAAACAACATGCAGCCCTACAAAGAACCATTATACTCGAGCTCGTATGACTTCATCAGGCGGGGCAATAACATATACAGATTCTGGTCAAAAATGGTCTACTGGTACTGCACGTGCCAAATCTCCTTACCAAAACTGCCATTATAATAACTCAGTTATGCGATCAAACTGGGGCGGTGTATACTAACCTATTAATTTAATTATCGTGAGATACCTTTTGGTATCTCACAATAATTGAAAGGATGATTATGATAACGATAAAAAAATTTTTAAAATCACTAGTAAGTGCTATTCCATTTATTATTATTGGGTTTTGTCTGTTGTGGACAATACAAGCTAGCTACTATGAAACAACACTTGAATCACTATCATCAAGCATGTATTCACAAAATGCCTATAGATTTAAACTGCAAAATAATGAAGTTGACATAAATTGGTCAACTATTTTAAGTGATGATAGCATCATATATTGCGATCTAGATGAATCTAGCACGCTAAAAGGCGTGTATGCAGGTAATAACGCTACTTTTCCTATACCGATTATGGAGGGCAACTTTTTTTCACAAGACGATTTTCAACAAAATAATAATGTAGCAATTGTTGGAAAAGGCAGGACAGATAAGTTAATATATAGAAACAACAAAAAATATATTAGTATCCAAAACAAAGAATATGAAGTAATTGGGGTTATGGGCCTTGATTCCGTTCCTTCTACTGTGGATTATTCTATTTTGATTACGCTAGGAAATGCTAAAAACATCCTTGGAAATGATCTTAATTTTACTCTTGATGGCACAAACAGCAGCGTAGAAAAATCAGTAGACGCATTACAATCCTCTGACATTAAGATTGATAAGCTAACGCTTAAAACTATTGGATTGGACAAACTCTATTCTTCAAGTTATAATTCAATTTTTTTATATGATTGCTTTTCAATAATCGCTTTATTAATATTTATTTTATTTATTTATTTTGAAATATACAATAAAAAAAGCGAGATGCAAATTTACAATATAAACGGTGCAACAAAAATTCAGATTGCTTTTCATATGCTAAAAAAGCATATGTTAAATAAATATTGTGGTTTAGTTTTTGGTATGATTCTTGCTTTCTTCATTTTGATTTATACAACAAAAACATCTTTTTAATTTTTACCATTTGCTTATGCTATTTTGGCTAGTTTTGTTGTTATGCTCATTACCATAATCATTACAACGTTAACTCTATCAATTAAAAAACAAGGAGATAGGATAAAAAAACAGCCTTCTGCAGCAATAAAATTATTAAGCGCATTATTGTTAGTTTGTGCGGCATTAATACTAATTTTTACGAATGTTTTATATTCTTCATATAATACAAAAACATCTGCTCATTCTAATTATTCAAGTATAGCAAATAAATCGTATTATTCTATAACAGATACAGTTTCGAATGAAGAATTTTCGAAATTACTTAATACAAACTTTTTAAAGAGAATAAAAAGTTTGCATTCTGAGATGAGTACCAATCCAAACTATTTATACTACGATATAATTGATCAATATATTACCATTGACAACACTGTGTTTCCAGATGATTTTTACTATGATAAAGATGGGAATATATTAAATGCTATTCAGGTTAGTAATAGTTTCTTTGAAGTATATAATTTGGCATTAGATTCAGGCAGATTTTTTTCACAAGATGAGTATATTGGTGACAACAAAGAGACCATCCCTGTAGTTTTAGGCAGTGCGTATAGTCAATTTTATAAGATTGGAGATACAATTAATAATGCTGAATATCTGTTTAAGGACTATTCTTTGGTGGTGGTAGGTTTCTTGAATGAAAACTCCTATTATATTCATCAAGAGAATCCCACATTATTAGATACCACAATAGTGATGCCATCTCTAAATTATATTAATGAACCTATACCAAAATCAGATGAAGCATATCATCAAATTGCCCTATATACTTCAAAAATTGAAGGAGTATACGTTCTAAACGATAAAAGCCAATTTGCAAATTTATATGGTTGGCTACAATCTATAACAAAAGAATATGGAGTATATAAATTAGACTTTCTTAGCATACCGATTTCTTCCGCATATTTTTTACAGTGTATTAGTCAACAGTATATAAACACCGCAGTCATTATAGTAAGCGCATTTTTAATATTATTATTTGCCCTGTTTTCTCAGATGTCCTACTATATATATCAAGCAAAAAAACATTATTATCAAGTATTATTAATTTGTGGTGCGAGCTTTTTACAAATAGTATTTGATATTAGTAAAAGTATACTGCTTCTTTGCGTCTTAGCTAATTTACTGGCCTTATCCATAACGGAGGCTTTTATATCAATTGAATATTCTATTTTAATTATATTAATTAGCAGCATATCCGTTATTTTAATCTCAAGTCTATATGTAGATACTATATTAAAAAAAGACTATATTGGGTAATGAAAGGAAACCATTATGAGTTATATTGAATTAATCAACGTTGAAAAAACTTTTCACTTAAATAATCAAAACATTTGTGCATTAAATGACATTAGTCTATCCATAGAAAAAGGAGATCTCGTTTCCCTTATGGGAAGGAGCGGATCAGGTAAAAGTACATTAATGAATATTATTGCTGGTCTTATTAGTTTTGAAAACGGAAACTTTCTGTTTGAAGGTAAAGATATGAGTTGTGCGTCAAACAAAGAACGTCTTCTTCATAGGCGAAAAAATATAGGCATGATTGTTCAAAATTATGCATTGCTGGAAGATGAAACTGTTTTCAACAACATTGCCCTACCCTTAAAATTGAGGAAAACATTAAAAAATACTATTAGTCATACCGTTAAAGAAATGTTAGATAATTTTAATCTCGAGGAAAAACGGGATATACCTGTATGTAAATTATCTGGAGGCCAAAAGCAAAGGGTAGCTATTGCAAGAGCAATGTGTCATAATCCCCAAGTATTATTAGCAGATGAACCCACTGCTGCATTAGACGCTGTCAGTGAGCAGGAAATAATGAAGTGGTTTTTAAAAATAAACAATCAAGGAACAACTATTATCCTTGTTACACATAATCACGAGATTGCAGCACAAAGTAAAAAAATAATCACTTTGGTAGATGGACAAATAAACATATAAATAAAAATATTCTTTTTATAATGCCTCTTATCTACAACCAAAATTAGAACATATATTAAAAAAAAGCCCTAAGGATTTGCGATAATGAGAGAATTTAAAAAAATGAGATGAGACCTTTGCGAAAAGCGCGTCAAATTATGGTTCGCAACTCAATAAACTTGTGAAAGAGATAGCAAAAAATCTACTTATCGACAATATTAATGCATTACTATGAAAAATCTGCATAATAATGAATCACGCAATTTTATTGGGTTTGCATTTCTTTAGTGTCATTTTTTGTGTTTTATCTCTGTTACGTTACTCTTAGTTTCATTTTCAGTTACTACCAAAGTGATAGGCGCTCATTCTCAAATAACTTAAAGCTGCTGTTTAACATTTCATTAGCAATCTCTTCTGCTCTTCCTCTTCCAACGTCCATAATCGTCACCTTTAAATCGTTGAAGTTAGGCAAATCCCGAGGTTCATTCCTCAAATATTCCTCAGGAATACCTATGTCCTTTTCTTTATCAAATTCTAATATGTGCTCTTCTTCTAAAAAACAAGTCTTATAATACTCTCCCAGCCATTCTTTTGAGAGCATCACATCCAAAACAACAAGAGTGATTTCCTCTCGTCCAAACAGTTTTCTGCTTCCTGCCCGTCATTAACTTATGTCCATGTTACTTGTACAGCAATACCCTCTGCTTTAAGAAATTATTATATCGCCATTCATAACGATTAAATATCATAATTAAAATTAAAGTTGAATACTTATAATTTGGAGTGTATATTGTATATAACAAAAACACTAGCACTTGAAAGAGGGTGTAAGAAATATGATTTGTCCATATTGTAAAAAAGAGACAAAAGCAAATAGTACCACTTGCCAAAATTGCGGGAAACTAATAGATATTAAAGATAGAAAACCGAAAAATATTTTAATATCTATTATCATTATTTGTGCCACAATTGTAGTTCTTGCTTTGCTGTTTGTATTTACCGTCTTACCAATGATAGGCAAATCAACAGATACTAATACAATGAGCGAGCGATCTGATACAATTATTTCGACAGAGTCCACCTCAAAACAACCAAATGAAACATCTTCATCGAGCGCATCAGCTTCACCTACGCCAACAAATCCAGGAACAAGAATGTATACGAGTTACGCAACAATGGTATCCTACAATCCAGCAACTGGTAGCGCAAAATTTGACTACTGGGATATGCTAAAAGGCGAAGAAGCTATTGCATGGCTTATTGCAAACGAAGGCTATACTCAATTTGATGCAGAAACAGAAGTTAATAACTATGCAGACAGTGAATTTGTAAAGAAGAATACCAGTACTAATCTGCGAGAAATCGACCTAAGAAATGTAAGTATTAAACTTATGTATCATTCAGATGGCACTATGGTATCTGGTGCAGAAGGTACACCTTCAACGCTTTCCGATATTAATGCTTTATATCATGTGGATCCAGAAAAAGTCCTAAAAACCCATTACTATAAAATCCATGTAGATGATAATGAAAGAGTAACACTTGTAGAGCAGATGTACGCGCCGTAACCATACAATCAAAAAACCATTACATATGAATTGACTAATAGGCATATCTTAATATACTAAAACGCTCAAAAATTTGAGCGTTTCTAATTTTACTATGGCATTAATACGTTTATAACAATATTATCCCCCATTAATCTGTTTTCTCTTATTTTCTGCTCATAACAATTACCAGAATCACAAACAAAATTTTGAGTATCATATCAAATAGACCAGCTAACATACGTAAACGCTGCAGCTCTAAGAACTTTCTATGCGCCCTCAAATTTCTAATCTGTAAACAATCCTGACTTTTACATTGAGCACAATGCCCGCTTGCTTGCATCATCTCTACCGGCAACACTAACGCTCTAGTAGCAACAGCAATCAAAACAATGAATATTGCTATGTTTAGCAATCCCATATTTTTCTCAACTATTCCAATGAAAGCAAACACAGCCAACTGTATTGTTTTACTGCGTAGATTGTAACAGTCGGTCAACCTGCCGTCACACTGGTTTGGTATCAATACTGCTTAACATCGCGCATGCAAAACATTGGATACAATCCCTTTCTTTGTATGTATTCCGAAATATTTTTGAAAGACTGTCCATACCCTAGCCCTTGAAAACAACACTATTGAAAGACAAATACCGCCTATGATTAACCTCACCCTAATAATCTCCTCCACATCCTCACCCCTTATTTATTAGCATATCAAAAAGGCTGTACAATAAATTGCACAGCCTTTTTACCATTGCCTTCTTTGTTTTTTCTGCGTACTGCCATCATCATCTTAATCTTAGTACGATGTTTTCCCAGATATCATGTGCTTCGATATAAACAAAAATATAATAGGAAACTCAACCTAAATTTTACAGTGCTAAATCCAGCAGCGAAGAATATCCTTCCTGTTCGCTACCGCTTCGCATATATGCAAGCATCATTTGATTGAATATTTCGGATGTATGCTGAACTTCTGTTTGCTCTGAGCTTACCGTTCCCTCAGTTGACCCTAAGCTTTCTGACGGAGCAGACAAATTAAACGCATTATCTTCGGCCATTGCCTTTTCTTCTTCAGCGCTAATTTTACCGTCTCCGTCCGTGTCATACATGCTAATAATTTCGCTCGTATCAATCGACAATCCCATATTTTCCGAGAACATACTCATCTCAGACTCGCTCCAAAGATCGTCCCCGTCCGTATCGATATTAAGTTCAGGTGGTGCTGACGGTGATGGCCCTGGCGGCGGGCCGTCTATTTCCTGTACATTTGACTGCTGGGTTTCATCACTCTGCACACTTAGGTTTTTGGAAGAAAAATAACTGTTTCTAAACGTTGACGCAATAGAGCTGATGCCTTGAATCGTCATCACTTCAACTCCTTTCTGTAATTTATTGCACTGATATAAGCTGAGCTATCCGATTATAACCTGTTAATCTGTTTTGAATCCGTATAGCATTACGAAACTCATCGGAACTGCTAAGTACCGCCATATCAACAATGACAAAAAAGTAAACTTTATATTGCCATGACGCATAATAATATAATCGAGTTGTTGTAATCACAATTATTGGACTATAATACTGATCTTTAGACTGTTTTCCAAGTTTACATTCATTTTTAAATTAACATTTTTCAAGTGATTCACTATAAGATTTAATGTGGAATTGATATGAGACTTTCACTATAGGACAAGCTAAATATTTGTAGGATTTGGGTAGTTTTGATAATCAGGATAATAAACTTTCTTTTGATTCTGCCCGTTCATTCGCAACCAAATGGTGAAATTTAATTTGTACGTCTTCATCCGTAGAAAATACATGTCCTGCCTTAACATCCTCTATATTCCCCATAGATTTAAGCATCGCTTCAAGAGTTTCAATTGGGATTAGCACCTGCATGTCATTATCTATACCAGCATGGATTGCATTAAAAATAGATTGCGGTGCTGCATCTCCACCACAGTAATACCAATTGAATATTGCTTTTTCAAGCTCAATAGCATATCTATCTTGTTCCATACTCACTATCTTCTATTAAACAAAAATATCTCTGATAAATACAATCAGTATATGAAATTATAAACAAAATATAATAAATTTTTTACTCTTTTTTGTATGCGAGTAAAAGCTTCGCCGTATCAGTATCTGTTATTAGCACGTTAATCAAATCCCCATTAATTGCTCCTATAATAGGCTTGACCTTCTCCTCACCGTAAGCAACAGCAACGCGTAATTCTGTCCTTAAATAATCTTCAAAAGGAATACTCATAACACGCTTATTAAATTCAGGATCAACAATCTTTCCTTCCATATTAATAAACCTCATTACAACATCCCCAATGCAATCCTTTTCTTTAAGCATATCATAATCAGACTTACTCAAGTATCCCGCATCAACTAGCATAGTATCCTCTTTTAAAACACCCACCGTTACCAAAGCAACGTTTAAATTTGAATACATCATCTTTATGTTTTCAAACTGGCTTTCTTTCATTATAAGTTCCGCTAGATCGAGGTTATCTACAATTGCAGGTGCAAAAACAACATGCGCTTCACCCCCAAAAACATTAGCCAGCTTAACTGTTATGACATCTGGTCGTATAGAAGTATTTGCCGTATTCATCCCACCCATCAACTGAACAACTCTAACATCATGCTTTTTTGTTTCTAAGGGAGCATCACGTAACATCTTTGCTATAGTCGTACTACTTGCAACACCTATGTTCCAACCGTCTTTAACAATACTTTTTAAATATTTTACTGACTCATTAGAGATATCGCTATTGTCCGCAACGACGGCTTCCTTTAACCCAAATTCTATTTCTAATTTGCTTTCTAATTTTGCATTTGACAAATCTCGAACTTTTATTTCTACAACACCTTCAACGAGCGCTTGCTTTAAAAGCCTGTTAACTCGTTGCCTCGACATACCGAATTTATCCGCGACCTGTTGCTGATTAAACCCAAAATTATAGTAATAATGTGCTACTTTTATCATATCTCGGTTGTCTAATGGCATCGAAAACCCTCCGTAAATAATATTTTGTCAACCTTACATCCCCCCTCATTTTATCAGTAATAGCTACATTGTCAACGCTTCTCTACTTGCTATTCCCAAGTAAAAAGCCCCAAAATTTGGGGCTTTTTCACAAAAAACTCTACATAAACATGCTATTTATTTACATGAGTTACTGTTTCATGTACAAGTTGGCGTAACTGCGGCCATGTATCAATATATTTCTGAACAAAGAATTTATATTCTTCATGCCTCTCCATATTTGGTTCATAAACCTTATCCAATTTAACCATATTAGCAGCTGCCTCTGGTATAGAATCATATTCTCCTACTGTCGCAGCAGCAATAATTGCATCCCCTAGACAAGCCTCAGCTTGGACTTCCTTTGTTGTGTAAATTGGCTGTCCACAAACATCAGCATGTATTTGCATCCATACAGGACTTTGCAATATCCCTCCACAAGCAACGATCTTATTGACCTTATAACCAGCTTCGTCCATTGCCCTAAAGCAATGCTCAGCACCATAAGCAACTCCCTCATTGATTGCACGTGCGATATGGGCTGGTCCATGCGACAAGGAGAGCCCCCAAATCGCACCTCTAGCAAGAGAATCTGCGTATGGCGTACGATTCCCTTGGAAGTAATCAAGCAGAATCAAACCTTCTGACCCCGGAGGAATCTCGTCAGCTTTTTCATCGATTACCTTATAAACGCTAACTCCTCGTTTTTTAGCTTCTTCTTCCCATTCCTTAGGTAACAAGTTATTCTTAAACCAAGTTTTTATAGAACCAGTTGAAACCTGCCCACCTTCTACCAGGCTAGTTCCTGGCAAAAGACAATTTGGATACGCTCCATTGATACCCTTATTGTGTATTTCTACTGGAGAAAGACCAAACAACGGTGTTGATGAACCACTAATCATTGCTATTGCACCAGGCTCAACAACGTTGATTCCAACCATCGCTGCACAGGCATCAAAAGCACCTTCACCTACAACCGTACCTTCAACGAGCCCTAGAATTTTAGCTGCTTCTTTGGTAACTTTTCCCTGAACCTCACCAAGGTGCAATACATTGCTAGGGAATTTTTCCATAATGTCGCCCAAGCCAATAGCTTCATAGAAATCTTTTTGGTAACCTCCCTGCGGTTCGTCATAGAACCAGCGCAGTGCGTTTACAGATATGTTTGCATTGATATTTCCCGTCAACTTCCAGTTAAGCCAGTTAGTATATTCAAAAACCACATCCGACTTATCCCAATTCTCCGGTTCATTCTCTTTAATCCATAAACACTTTGGAACCAAGCTTTCAGCAGGCACTCCCGCTGCGTAAAACTTAATCATCCTATGATTTGATTCATGTATACGTTTTGCCTGATCTGCTGAGCGAACGTCCATCCACAGGATTGCTGGCCTTACAACTTTTTGTTGTTTATCCAATAACACTACTGTACTAGTCGTAGCATCACACGCAATGGCCTTGATATCACTAGCTTTTATTCCAGCAGCTTGAATTGCTCCTGGTACTGCTTCCTTCAGCGATGTCCACCATTCCTCAGGGCTCTGCTCAGCCCAACCGCTTTTAGGATAATATGTATTATACTCCGACACCTTGCCACCTAGGTTGTTTCCATCCTTGTCAAAAATAGTTACTCGAATACTTCCCGTTCCTCCATCAATTCCCATAAAATACGGCGGTTTCAACATTGTTTTTACCTCCTCTTTATCTAGACCAGGTTCTGTCAACAATCTCCAAATCGTTCATATGGTACCTTTGCTAGCTCAACCTCCCTCCAGTAACTAAAATAGTATCGCCAGATATATAACTAGAAAGATCTGAGGCTAAGAAAGCAGCCAAATTTGCAACTTCTTTCGGATCTCCAGCACGTCCCAACGGAATAGTAGCCCAACGCTCTTCTCTTACTTTAGGATCAACGAACAAAGAATCTAGCATATCCGTTTGAACATAGCCAGGCGCCATTGCATTTACGCGAATGCCGTATTTACCAAGTGTTTTTGCTCCAAATTTTGTCAAAGCAATAACGCCAGCTTTAGATGCCGAATAATGGGGTCCCTGCGTACCCCCTGTAACACCAGACATGGATGCCATATTGATGATAGTACCTGCCCCTTGCTTCTTCATATATTCAGCTGCATATTTCATTCCAAAAAAAACAGCATTAAGATTAACGCTAATTACCTTTTCCCATTCATCTTCTGGCGTTGAAAAGAAATCACCGCGCGCAGCAATACCTGCATTATTCATAATAATGTCGATTCTACCCCACTTTTGAACAATATCATCAATAGTCTTTTTAACATTACTACTGTTACTTACATCTCCCTCGAATAACAAAGGTTCCGAACCAAATTTACTAATTTCTTCCCCAACCTGTTTCAGATTCTCGTCCTTCTTTAAATCAATTACGGCAACACCTAAACATCCTGCCTCTGCAAAACGTAGTGCAATCGCCTTTCCCATCCCTCTACTTCCTCCGGTCACAACAGCAACTTTCCCCTTTAATGAAATTGGAACGCTCATCTCTTTGTCCTCCTTACAAAACACAAGTACATATCTTAATCTAAATAACCCTCATCATACAGTATTTCTGATATCCAAACACATGCTGTCCCTATCACTGTTGTACATTTTGTTTCATGGGCGCCAGCCTCATCAAACTCTTTTTTTACTGCTTGTGTTCTTAGGCAATAGGATTTACCAAATATCTCCTTATGAATGTCTTGGCAAATAACACTCCCATATGTTTGGATAAACTTATCTCGTAACATCTGTGCCATCTTGTACGATACGAGTTGTACCTCACGATCACCATTCTCTTTCATCTGATCTATCCTTCTACCAATAATAGATCCCATTTGCATTATGCCACCTGTATATCCCCCACAAGCGCCATCGCCTGACTGAGCCATACCTGCAGCCAAACCGCTTGCGCTTTGAAATAATATGTCTGATCTTTTTTTAGTGATCTCAAACATGGAAAGAAGTGTGCATTGAGCACAGCCTCTGTATTTCTTCTCATTATCAAACCCTAGCCTAAAAGCTTCTTTCATGATTTGAACTTTTTTTGTGTCTTCAGTATAATTACCACATTTTCCTTTTAGATATTGTTCCTCTATAAGCTGCAATAGTTCAGGTTCGTGTCCAAGTTCACAAAATTTACCTACTGCTTCTTTAATACCATAATACTCTGCGTATTCTTTAATAGCGGATGATGTCAAATCTGACTTATCTCCAAATAAAAATGTATTCGCTATGACTTTTGCAGTGTAATATGGAAAAATTGCATTGTTTTTGCACGTGACAATTGATTGTATCAATATGCCATCATTTTTAATCACATCTACAACAGTTAGTTCACCTTCTAAGAGTCCTTCAAGTTCAATCTTCTTATTTAATTCTTTTAAATATTCTTCATACCAAGCCTTATCATGTGCATTTTGTGTTACTTCATTGGTTTCCATTAGAACATTTAACGCATCGTTTTGAATATCTGAATCATTAATGCATTCTAAAACCTTCTTATACCCCTTTTGCAATCCTATAAACGTATAAAGGCTCCGAACCAAAGTTTCGTTTTTAATATTTTCCATATCATTAGGCATGTTCATTTCTCCCAACCTTTCCCCGTTACTTTTGTAATGTTTATATGGTATTCTGTTACATTTATCCTATACCCATTATTAATTGCTGTCAACCTTTTTGATACAAAAAATAAAGGGTTTAAATAAAAATCATTTGCATACTCTCAATAATGCATATTTGAAAAATAAAAAGAAAGTTGAATTTGGTACATCTCTTCTTAGATATAGAACTTATGATAGAAAACACTGGAATATTACCAGTAAAAATACAAAAAAACAATTGAAGTTGTTGATACAGAAACAAACAAATGGTACATTATGTAGGATCTTAATGTTTCATATTTATTATATGTTGTTAACGACACTAAACGAGTAGATAACGGAATTAGCCAAACTGTATATGGAGCACATCAAACAGTTAAAGATAATTCTAATATTGTTTTAGCCTGGTGAATCTCCCAAAATTTATTTGTAATACATAATCAGTTAATAGAATGCTCTTCTATCAACTTATTTACCAAGATATCAAATCCTTCAAGATAAACATTAGTAGATCTATATACTGCAAGCTCATTATGCTCTATCGCTCCGATAATGTCTTAGCATAATTTTTTTTCTTCTCCCAAACAACCTCTGTTTCCAAGAATTAATAAAAAATAACTGTACTTTCTCTTATGCTATTCAGTCAATATTTGAAGCGTTTTCCCGCATACGGCTTTCCGATATTCTTCTTCCTTCAGCATTCAACTGCACATCCGAGCAAGTCCAACTTTACTGGTCAATTCAGCTATTTTTCAAACATTGCTGCTCTGAATGAACTGAGCAAAAGGATTGACAATGTGTATGTATTCCTAAAAGCACAACCTACCGTAATTACTGGGGATGATGGTTCACTTATCAGACGGCTGATTGAAAAAGTCACCGTCAACGAGGATAAATTCCCCGTGGAATTTAAGTCCGGCATGACGGTGGATGTGGGTAAATAAGGACAAAAAAGAACAAGGTACTCTGCGTAAATTTTGAACGCGGGGTGCCTCAACAATATTCTAATTCAGAAAATATTAGTACTAGTTCTATTGCATGAATGCTTTTGAATATAACATCTCAATAATATGTAAAACTCGATCGGATGATAAAATTTCTTTTATGGCGGTTTCGAACGAATCTTTATTGTTGCATGTATATTTCGGAGTGAACATTTCACAATCTTCTTCGAAACTGCTTTCTAATGTGATCGCTACAGGATAGTCTGTTTCCGGATTTGAACACATAATTAGAATGGTCTTTTCGTAATTATCTAGGGCTGATACCACTACATTAAATATCGTTGCAACATTATAGTCAATGTCGTCAGTTTTAACTTTAACAGAAGAAGACCTTCCATAAACAACAAAATTCGTTTTTTCACCTAATAACGCTATTTGCTCTTTTAGAATTGTATCTGGTAAATCCTTTGTATATTTTTCTAATTCTTTCGCGTCCTTAAATTCCCATAAATCTCGTGCCATTTTCTAGACTTCCTTCACAATATTGCGAATATTAATGGTAAATGATCAGAGTAATCGCGTCTATCAATAATTTCATTATTTATCAACTGATGATTTTTTGTACCGTCCAATATTCCAAAGTAATCCCAATTGAATTTATCAATAAAATATGGTCTTATTAAAATTTGATCAAAAGAATACCAAAATATTGATCTATCCTGCTGATCTAAACTGAAAAATCATATATAACGACTGTCGAGATTTATCCCTCCACAATCTATTGTTAAAATTTGACCTATTCCGACGCACATGCCAAAATCCGAAAAACATTCAAACTCACCCGCAAACCCTTGTTATCTAAATCGACCACTAGTTAAACATCAGCTTCTAACCTGACCACTTTATCAAATCTGCCTCTGTGGACAATCCCCACTAAGCGATAATATTACTATTCTCATACCTCTGATATTTACAGCAGAATACAGTATTGCTTATAATACATTTCAAACTCATAGATAAATTGGAATTTATCTATTATAATTAATATCTATGCGAAAAGAAATCCAGAATGGGAACCCTTTTTTTATCAAATAGTTTCCAATCCCTCTTTCAACATCTCCTCTTTTTAGCTCTTCTGGAATGTTTTTGAGTGGGAATATTAAGATAAAACTTTCATCCCTTTTTTCTCTAAGTGATGAATAATAATTCCAGCAGCATTATGCTTTTTATCATATTCTTTTTCTGATAGCGGTATATCAAAATTTATATCATTACTAGTAGCTACAACGCCCAAAAAACCATCTTCTGTAAATTTCATCCAAACTATATCACGCTCATCTTCAAGATTATTGATTTTTTTCATTCCTTTATATAAATTATTTCCAAAATATTCTCGCTTCGCGGTGATAACCGAATCCATCTCCAATAATTCTAAAAACTCATTAGTATAATCAATAATCACTTGAATTTCTATAGCCTTTAACTTTGCCTGTTCCTCTGCTATAACAAATCTAGTACGATTACCATAATAAACAGAACTTCCTGCTCCACAAGGTCTTGAAGTCTCACGAAGATATTCTCTTGCTTTTTCCACTATATATTCCCCTCTGCAAATTCAAATTTGTTGATATATACAATAGAAAACCTTTATTGTATATATCAATTTACTATCAGGGCAGCCCAAAATCAAGGCTAATCATCATTAACCAAAGGTTTAAGCAATGTTGATTAGCCAATTCGTTCACCATCCCTGTCTCCACAACCTAATTAAAATCAATCCTGTCAACTCAGCTATCAATATTTTCAAAAGTCAATTTATTCCCGTAAACAAGCGGTTCCACTTATTGCTTTTTTTCTCGCAACTTCCAGAATCGAATATTTGAATTGTCCATATTTTCCTCAAACTCTGTCAGGCTTTTATCCGATTCTGCATATTCTTTTTTCGTGGACTGGATATTTTGTCCAATTGTATTTCCGCACCACATGCATTGATAAGCTTTTCGATCTCTTAATCTTCCACAGTAGGGACATGTAATCAAGTCATCCTGTCCCGTGGCAGTTTGTGTCCTATGACAACATAATGAACAATAAAACGTATCCCCTTCATCATGCAATGTTTTGAGATTGTGATTACCACAATTAGCGCATTTCATATATTTCCCCCCATCTTTACAAACGCCTCGTTTACTGGGCATTGCAGATATCCTACTCTTTTACCCTTGACAGCATTACCACGCACTCAACATGTATCAGGCACCGACATCTAACCTGCCCTTATCTAATCTGCTTTGTCTCAAGTTTCAAAGTTATTAGTCCCGAAACGAATAGCTACTTAGCTAATCCTTACGATACAGAGCCTAGTCCATACCCTCTTGCGCTATAATGAGATATTTATTAGCAAATCCCGATGAGCAAATATTACACTATCATCGGGATTTACTGCAAATCATGAGACTAGACCTTTTGTAAATTGTTTATTCTTAAAAATTATTACTTAATTATGTATTCTTTAATACTGGACGTAACCACATTATCCCCAAATATAAATTCCCGTTTTACCATACCTATATCCTTTTTGAAGAATTCATATAGTGTCGAATCCTCTGACGAGATTTTTACTTTTATACATTCTTCGTATCTCCCCGCCGGAGTATCAACCGTTGCGTTTATATCTACAATTTCTCTGATACCATTTGGCTCCTCCCATTTAGTACCAACTTCAAGTGGTGCCTTGAGTATTATTAAATTTTCTTCTGGCTCAGTGTTTATATAATTTTCTTGACCATATTCTTCGCCCTTAAAAAATATTCTAGTAACTGAGTCCTGTGAAGTCTCAAAAACAGATGCACTGATAGTCCCGCCGTTATCTTCCATGATTTGGGCCCTATCACCTCTAGCGAAAAGAACTTTTCTAGTGAATGAAGCGTACTCATTACCTTCACCTTCGTAGTCCCATGTGCTTCCCATTGTGAGAGGAAAAAAATCACCAAGTTTCGCATTTTGTTCAATAGGTTCCTGAGTGCTTGATTCTCGAGGACTTGGTTCTTCTGTTATTAGTTGTCTATCACTTGGCTCATTTATCTGCTTGCAACCAGTTAGCAAAATACCCATGGTCAGAAAAACCATTAATATCAAGCTGAGAACTTTTTTCATATATTATACCTCCTTATATGGCTATCAGTGAAAATTCTGCTTGAGTAGTAATTATTATGCATTTATTTTTATCCAAGACTATTTTTAGTATTCCATCAAAAATATTTTTTTACGCTCAGGGCCACTGATAGGACCATTGAAATGAAAACAAATAAGAATTCGACAATGCCTCAAAAACTATTATTGGGAGCAATTTGGTGATTAATGCACCAAAATCTCAATACTCGGTGAACCAATTCTAGGGATGGTTTCATTACTAACCCTAGCGGCAGAGGTGCGAATCAATCTTATACCCTTTCCCGTCTAGAGGGGAAGTCAATATGGTTTGTGGGACACATACTTTTTAACCCAATATTTCTCTTCTATTCATGTATTTTATCAAGTAGTTACAGTGATATATAAGTTGTCCGAAATGTTTTAAGTGCATTATGAAACCTTTAAATCCTTACATAAAAGAGTTTGGTATCCATCCTACCCTCTCCCCAAATATAACATCCAATCTGTTCCTCGCATCACGAGCACCTAAAGCCCAACCTTCTCTACTCAACCCCAAGAAAAAGAAAAAACGCCCAATCTACTAACTTGTGAACCCCTGACATCTAACCTAGCCACACATCGAGTAACTAAGATCGATATCGACACTGGCGCCTGATACTAGCACTTTTCACTTGTTTTTGAAAACTATGTATTAAATTGATTTTTTCTAAAAATCATAACCACTGTATAAATGCTGTTTTGTCTTCGTTATTATATCCAACTTTACGATAAAAGTTTAAGGTTTGTTCCTTTTTACTCCCTGTCATCAACATGATTTTATAGCAGTCGTGGTCGATAGCGATTTGTTTCGCATAATTAATGCATGACGAAGCAAAACCTTTATTTCTATAAGCTACATCTGTAATCACATTTTCAATAAAAGCATACGGTTGCTGACTATGCGTAAGATTATGTACAATAATTATTACACACGAAGATATAATTCGTTCGTATTCAATGGCAACAATTATATGATGATTACAATCTAGAAAAATATTATCCCAAAGTTCTAACAGTCTTTCATTAACTTTAGGCATAATGTCTATCATGAAGTTGAGTGTATAACTCGAGTAACGCAATCAGCTCATCTTTTCTTATTTCACGTATTTCCATATTGGTCTTCTCCCAAAGCAATTTTGCTTATACACTGTTTTCAAGCTTTTACTACTCTCTACCCTTGACATCAACACTACGCACTCAACGTTACGCTCGACTTTATTAGGCTATTTAGGGAACATGCCCGAAATCTGCGAAACACGCTTGATTTTACTGGCGTTTTCAACTATTACACAGTAACCTGATATCTAATCTGTTACCTCATGTGAGTAGGCTGTTTCGTTTTTCATGCAGGTAGAAAGGCTATATTCTATGATTAATATCCATGGTCAACATGTCTCCATTTACCGCCTGTGTTTCGTACTAAAATCCAATTCCAGTCATGATATGTGCTGTTAGGATTGAGTGAACCATCGCCCCCTGATGAATCTACGTCAAAAGAAGACAATAAAACCATGACTTCATCTGCATCATTTATATCAGCATAACCTTGATAATCGTGGAAGTCTCATCACCAGCATAATAGATTTCTTTTAATGTGCAGCCTTTCCAGCTTTTATCGAACTCTTTTTTTATAATTTCAATAGCTGAATTAATATCATCAGGAGTATATATCTGGGATTCTACATCTACCCCATTGACACTCTTAACATTTCCACCACATGCACATAAAGCAAACGACAACAATAACACAAGTACTGATAATATAATATTCCTTTTATTCATAGTTCAACCTCCCTAATAATTTATAGATTCTATACTATCCAATTGGTGAGTCTTTTCAAACTTAAAACACGGCGGGAATATCTATTTTTAATTGTCTTGCCCTTTGTTTTAGATTCATAATATTCACCTGTTAATTTTAACTTTTTATAAAAAGTGGCTTATTTCACTGAAATCTAACCCGCTCTGTCACTACGCTATGACATCTAATCTGACCACCTGACTATCGAAACTGCCCCTTGGGCTTGTTTCCACGGAGCGACATTTTCATGTTTTCACACATCGGATTTTCTACTCGCAAACCTAGAAAAGCCCTTATTCCAAGCCTTTCCAGCCTTCTACTCTTTTACCCTTGACAGCATTACCACGCACTCAACATGTGATAATTAGGCTGTCCACAATGCAGTAAAAAACGTGGTATTACAGGCCTTTTTCATATTCTCTCTAATCATCTGTATCTATTCTGCAGTTTCATATAAGTAGGCTATTTGTAAATTCAACAGATATTCAAACCGGAATTTGACATACTGAAGATTGTGCTCATAATAGGTAATTTATTTATACGTTAATAACTCTGATACTGCCTTTCTTTTAGGTGTGTTTGGCTTTTCATCTGAATAGCCCATACAAATAAGACAACCAATTTTTTGATTATCTGGAAGATCTAAAAATTCTGATATTCTTTCTTCATCAAAATAGCCTGTAATAACAGTTCCAATCCCCCTTTTATATGCCGCTAAGCAAAATGTCTGAGCAGCAATTCCGGCATCAAACATTTCAAATCCTTCGCATTTTGGAGTTGAAAATGTCCCGTCACGCTCGAAACCTGAACGATTGGTAATATAAGTAACTAACATAATGGCAGGGGCATTTTTAAGTGTTTTTTCATTCATCTTAAAATCTAACACCATTTGCTCTGCAATTTTATCAATAATTTTTCTATCTTCAACAAAAATATATCTAGCTATCTGTGTGTGCTTCCAAGAAGGTGCATAAGATGCATCTTCTACAATCTGAGCAATAATTTCATGTGGAATAGGTGTTTGTTTGTATTTGCGAACACTTCGTCTTTCTCTAATACCTTGTAGTAAATCCATTATTCATTCTCCTTATAAATAAAATATAAATAATCTCCTCAACAACTTCCAGTTTATCTATTTCTTTCTTGAACTATATCTCTTGCTACTGCGGTGTGTTCCGTCATCGTCAGTAACAATATTACTTCGCTTTTTCTTTTTCTCCTGTATCGATTGGAACTCACTCTCTGTAATTATCGGCGGAAGGCATTCTTTCATCTGGTATCTATACTCTTGTCTTGCAGAATCCAAAAGCGTAACCGTTCCTGTATATCTTTCATTTTCAAGCATCTTTTCGATAGCTCGCTTATTTCATTTTTCCTTCCCAGTAGGGGATAAAACACCCATCTCTGAGAGCTTTTTTATAATTCCAAGCACACTTGCCCCATGAAGATACCAACGGTAAGTATCACGGACAACCTTTGCCTGTTCATATTCAATTACAAGTTCTCCTCCTTTATCTTTAGTGTAACCGTAAAGCTTTCGCTTTTATAGTCCAGAAGCGCCACTGGCAGCCCGATGAGCAAGTCCCAGTCTGATATTTTCACTACGGCTCTAGTTTTCTGCCTGAGCAAAGGATTCCATAATTGAAATCATGAGTTCATTGTCCATCTCATCGGTGTCCAGACTCTCCTGTCAAATATCACCCTCACTCCAGCCGCCTTTAATCGCTTTAATGCAGAAAGAGTTTCAACGGTGTCTCTGCAAAACCTGCTGATAACAACAGAGATATTATGAGCTTCGCATTCTTTCATCAATCGTTCAAATTCCCGACGGGGAACTTCTCCCCTTTCCTCTAATTAACCTATTCAATTTCGTTAATTTGCACGAATGACAAGTAGGGTATAATCACATCTTGACTGGCATAATCTCAATATATTGTTATTTGTTTTATTCCTCTCCACTACATTTGCGTGACAGCATTACCACGCACTCAACGTGGAACGAGGTCATCAGATTGATCGATTTGTATAGTCAATCCGTACGCGGAAATAAATCCATCAAGCTTATCTGCTTGCGGGAAAATGTCTACAGCGTGATTATACTATTTACCGTTCATGGAAACAAGTCAATGAACGAGCTTCCGAGAAGCAGCCCACCGCCCAGACCGAATATGACCTCCCACCGCCAGGTGGGTGTGATGCTCTGCTCCGGCGGCTGGTTGAAAAGGTTACCGTCTACACGGCATCTGCGGATGCAGCGGATAAATTCACCGTGGAGTTCAAGTCCGGCATGACGGTGGATGTGAAAGAATAAAGACAAAAATATCAGCTGCATTTTTTCACCAATTTTCTTATAGAAACCTGTTGACAGATTACCAATCGTAACTTATAATTACTTTGTTAAGTAATTATAAGGAGTTTATATCATGAATGAAAAATACTATACCGTAGACCAAATTGCTCAAATGCTGAGTATACACCCCAAAACAATTCAACGGTATATTCGTGAAGGAAAGCTAAACGCGACAAAACTCGGCAAAAGCTGGCGCATCTCTGGCCATGATCTCAGCAGGTTCACCGAAACGAACCGCACTGTGATCGGCGAAAGGTCGGCAGATGATTTGGCGCAGGTGCGTGTGAAAGCATCCTCAGTAATCGATATTGAAGTGTGCGGTAAAGACGATGCAGACCGCATCATCAATTCTCTCACTGCAGCAATGAATGTCAAACCGCCGGAATATGGTCAAGCTTCTCTGCATGCACAATTTCTGGAGTCAGACAATACAGTGCGATTAACGCTTTGGGGCAATATTCAATTCATGTCAGCAATTTTAAATGCCATTGAAGTGTTTACACAACAAAAGGAGGAAACAAAATGAACGTATTCAAATCAAAAGAAGGTCGGGACAAAATACGCGGATACTACAATAACATCCTAGGCTTTTTCCCTCTTACACAAAGGTATGTGGACACATCCTTTGGCAAAACCTTTTTATTGGAGGCAGGAAGTGAGGAAAATACCGCAATTATTCTTTTGCACGGCTCCTGCAGCAACAGTGCCGCATGGCTTGGCGATATGGCTGCTTTGGCGGCGCAATATCATGTCTTTGCTATTGATATCCCAGGAGAGCCAGGCAACAGCGAGGACAATCGCTTAAACATTCAGTCAACCGAATATCCTCACTGGTTGAACGAAGTTCTCGATGGGCTCAAAACAGAGAAAGCAGTGGTAATTGGAAATTCAATGGGTGGCTGGTTAGCCTTGCATTTTGCAGCCACATATCCCAAACGTACAGCCGCGTTGGCGCTGCTTGCTCCGTCCGGTATTATCCCGCCCGAGCAGTCTTTCGTTAATCAGACCGCAGATATTGCAAGCAATTCCGATAGTGCAGAAGCTGTCACTGACGCAGTAATGGGCGATGCCGCGATCCCCAAGGAAGTGCTTGAGTTTATGAAGCTTGTGATGGAAAACTTCAACCCAATCACAGATGCACTGCCGGTTCTCACAGATGAGCAGATGCGTTTGCTGACCATGCCGATGCTTTACATTGCAGGAACCAACGATGTAACAATGAATGCCACAAAGGCAGCACATCGGCTTTCCAGTCTTGTGCCGCATGCAACCGTTAACCTGACCGAGGGTGCGCATGTGATTACAAGCGCGGCGGATCAGGTAATACCTTTCTTATCAAAGGAGATATAAGTATGCATATTATTGAAAAGAACGGGCAGAAAGTTGCCGTTATTGACCATACGAAGTCAATACAAAGTGCTCAAGATGCACTGGACATGATGGCTGCCGCCCAATATCTGGGATGTAACGATGCAATTGTACTCTTCCAGGAAAGTTTAAATGAGGATTTCTTTGATCTGAAAACACGCTTTGCAGGTGAGGTTTTGCAGAAATTTTCCAACTACAATGTACGTCTTGCTATTGTAGGGGACTTCTCTCAATACAAAAGCAAAGCTCTGCATGACTTCATCTACGAATGCAACAATGGAAAGCTTGTAGTTTGGGTGAGCAATCTGGAAACGGCATTAAATGCTTTAACATCGATATCCTATTTCACAATGGAGAGAAGAAAAGAATGAATATATTTATACATACGATACCTATTCTTAATCCTCTCGCACCTTCTAATTGAGATGGATTAATTTTCAATGATATTCCAAGCCATCTATCAGCATCTGTAGTTCCGAAGAATAAGTCTGCTTTCCACAAACCGCTTATTGAAGATGGCAAAGCCTTTCTGGTTTCCGGTCGGTTAAAAGCTGCTGATAACATATTTAAGTAGCTTTTCAGCTTGAGCGGTTGTGCTCGTTGTCCAGTAAGCGCTCTGGATTCCGACGTTAATATGTGATCTGCTGTATCGATGACCTGAACCTTACCGCTTTTTTCTAAACCAAATTACCATTTGGATATATGATTTTGTAAATTTGTTTCACATTACACACTCATTTCTTTTACCCGTGACATCAATACTACCGTCTCAACGTGTGTTGAGACGGTGATAATGCTGTCGCTTGATGCTGATATCCCCTTGGCGTCAGGGTGTATTTCTACGTCAACCTTACATCTTCCAAATACGACTTTTTTATATGCCACATATAAGAGAGCCTCTAATTTATCCCGTAATTTCTTTTTGTGTTTTCTTTGTCAATGAGTTAAAAAGTATAGTATATGATTTGTCTATCATTCCCCGCAACACATCATCAGGTATCGAGCCATCAAGATAGACGGAGTTCCAATGGTCTTTGTTCATATAATAACCAGGAACAATATCTTCATATTGTCTACGAAGAAAATCTCCATCAGCGGGAAGCAATTTCAAAGTTATAATGGGTCTGGCTGTGTTATCAGCTCCTTGTAACGCAAACATTTTCCCGCCAATTAAATATTTTGTTGCATTCCATTCCGCTTTAAACTCTTTTGTAGCACCTTGCTCTTCCAAGCAATATTCGTCAAGCCATAAATACTTCATAAGCACACCTCTTTATTCAAACTGTTGCGCCAAGCTTAGCAGCGCACTTTTCTACAAACTCAATCGGCATCATAGATTTTTCTGAAGTCTCCTGCAGCGTCATTCCAGACGATAAAATTCTTATAACAACTGCTTCCATAGATTCGGACACCTCGATAACGTGCTTATCAGGGTCAAAAAAACGGATTGTACGCTGTCCCCACGGCGCTTCTTGAAATTCCGTAAATATCTTAATGTCTGTGTTCCTTTCCAATTTTTTGACAAAATCGTCGAGATTATCTTCTTCAAAATAAAGCTCAAAGTTATGCCCACAATTCCCTTCTAAAGCAGGCGCGTCATTTGTAAATATATTCCATTTCTCCCGAGTCATCATGGAAAAACCTCCACCAAAAACGATATAGCTTCCCAAGTCTTGTGAGATTTCTTCGTACAGAATATCGAGATAGAACTTTTTACTATTATCAATGTCTTTGACAATAATCATAGGGCTGTGAAATTTCATGTCCACGTTCTCCTTTCATAGATAAACATACAAAGTATCTTTAGTAATATGGTTAAATTGTATCAAATTTTTTTCAATGTATCATTGTAAAAATCAGACTTGTTTTTTCGGTATAGCGTGGGAGATAGCTCCGATATTTCCAAAAAGTCATGGACAAAGTGTGCAGCATCAAAATAACCAAGACAGTATGCAATCTCTTCTATTGAATGATTGCTTTGTTTAAGCATTTCAACAGCTTTGTTGAAACGCTTGATCCTAATATAGCTTTTACCTGATACCCCCGTTAATGCATTCAGATATCGGTTTATATGACGAGTGGAATAATGTACATCCGTGGATAAGTAATCCATTGTTATGTTAATACTAGAATTCTGCAACAAGCTCAAAATGCTACGACCATTAGCTAATGCGTCCTTGCGTTTATCCAATAACTCTAAAAAATAATTATCTAGAGAAGATATCAAAGCATCCTCCGCATCAATGTGTTTTTCAAAGAGTTGTCTTAGCGAATAGTATACATTACTATCAATCTCGTTCAGTATTATTTTTCTATTGAGGATCTCATTACTGTTTTGATAAACAAGGCGTGATAACCCGCCCGGCTGAAACTCAATAAAATACTGCGCCAATACAGCATGTTGCCTGTTTTCGATTGCAGTGATCTGGCTAAACGGTCCCCAAACTATCATGTCCAAACCGTTCTGGTGACGGCTAACTATTATTGATCCACCCAAATCCGGAATGAACAATGGAGCTATTGTCGAAAAAGACATGTGTTGAATGGAGTAATAGGATATATATGGGTATAATTCTTTGTGAGGTAAGTAGTAACTGAAAAATTTATCGCTTTTTAGTAATTTTATACACATCTCATCCAAACATCCTCAGTGTTATACAAAAATGACCACCCGTGACTTCCATTTCATACAATGCCCTCAGTTTTTCATTATTTGCTACTATTTTTCTTTTTATATTTTCCATTCAAGTCCATTATGTCTAACCATATTATCATCAAATCGAGTTTTCAGTATTTCAATTATTTCCTCACGCTCTTCCAATGAAAGGGTCTTTTTTTCTTTCTCCATACCAAAACCTTCTATGAATGCGTTTCATCATTTCTTTTATTTAAATTTTATTTTCTTTAATCCTGAACTCAACAATTTTCTTAATCAATTCAAATGGCACAGGCTTATCAATAGGGAACTGTACTGAACCTCTTGCATTTCTATAAATAGATAATTCATCTTTAAATGCCTCTATACCTGATGACGTTAGGTAAAAACCAATATGGTTTTTGTATGCAACAAAATGCACCAAGTTACCATATAAGTAAAATGTAGGCATCTGATAACTAATCTTTTCTTCAGCATCAGGCGCAGAATCTTTTATTACCCGTAGCAACTCGCAAAGAATTTCTTGAACATTATCAGGAAATTGCGAAATGTATTCATCTACATTATTAAATTTATTTTGATCCATCTTTTCTCCTTCCACTATCTAATACCGCAACAATGTTTTCTTTCTAATTCTTTTAAATCATGCTCTCTCATTTGAGATATTGTATAAAAACAAATCAATCAGCTTGAAAAATTTAAAAGATCATAATCAAGAGATACTTATCAGCCTGACAAGTGGTCAGGTTAGATGTCAGGAGTTTGTGTTCTTTGTTTTTCAAGGGCAACACTTTTGAGAAAGAAAGTCTAGGACAATGGTGAATTGGATTTGCAAACATTGCAGGAATATCAGGATTAGTTACATTTTTATTCGTCTAGATTAAATTCGAATATCCCTTTCAAGAAATCAGCTGGCACGATAAGGATTGTTATCATCACCAAGTTCTTCAATCAAAATAGCACCCGCTCCATGATTTAGCACTCCTATAATTATCGCCAATCTTAAATACCAAGCAATTACTGTCCATACTCACGAATACAGACGCGATAGCAACAGCATTGCATTAGCTGTGTCTACATTTTATTTGCTATGATAACGTTGAAAATAATAAATATGCATATTTCACTCCTAACAAACTTTGATCAAAAGTAACCAAAGCCTGATTTCCTGAAAATATTATTGTAGCCATCTTCAATGAAATAATGAAAAGACACTTTAATATTTGTTTCTATTTTATTCCATAATAATATAAACTTCAACAAATATTACCATTTACCTCCATCTTTGTCCCACTCTTCAATACAAAAACAAAATGCGTCGGTTCGATAACTTCTATCTTTTCAACCAACGCATTAAATATATCTTCATCAAATCGTTCTAGTAAATCCACCCTGTCATGTAATACTTTCATTATCTCATCTGTTCTACTTCTTAGTTCTTCTTTTCTTCTTTCGTCTTGTTCATACTTAGCCCTTTTCTCTCGATATCCATTAAGTTCGGTTGATATCCTCTCATATTCTTCGTTGTATACTTCTTTATCAACCATCCCTGTGGTTTGAAGTTTAATAAGGCTTTTCAGTTCATTCTTTATATGTTCAATCTTTTTGTCTAGTTCCTCAATATCTGCTTTATGCACACTTTGCGCTAATACCTTTTGTATGTTATCTGATAACAATTGAACAAACCCATCTTTATCTGCTTTCATTCTGTTAAATACATCTACAAACGCATCTTCTAATACTTCATCATATACTGCCTTAGCATCACACTCATTCTTTCCTTCCTTTACATAAGTTTTGCATTGCCATACTACCCTCCTACAACTTTTATCGCTGTTCCACGTTCTTCTCCTGTATGTGCTACCGCATTTACTACATACGATTTTCCCGCTAAAAGGATACTTACTAGAATACTTTCCCCTATCATTTTTGATATTGTTCTTTAGCTTAGCTCGCCGTTCTTTTTCTGTTTGCACCTTTTCAAACACTTCTTTTGATATGATAGGTTCATGGTTATCTTCTATTTGTTAGTTAAAAATTTATTCAAATATAGATTTTCTTCGTTATCTGTGCTAAAAAATTCAGCCTTATTCTGCAAAACTGCTTTATATGATTCCATTACCGAATTATTAGAAATTCTACTAAGTTCAATATCATTTACTGCTTTATTTGAATTTGGATTAGTACAACCAATTAAACTAACACTAATTATCGCTGCGGCAATTATTCCAAATAGTACTTTTTTCTTAACCATAATTACTCTCCATCATTTTATTGATTCTAATTAATGAAAAACGTGAAGTCTCTTTATCATAATTGCAAACTCATGTTTAAGCATGGCGACCGCTCACGAACACATTAACCCTAGCACTCCCCAGACAATGAGATCTGAATCGCTTTATTACAAGCTTTAGCCTATTATATTCCCAATAAAAACCATATTACAATTCAATTTTAACTATTTTATACTTTATATGTTAAGCTTAACAAAATAGCTTTGAAGAAATTCTATCACAAATTCTTTTTGCTCTTTTTTATTATAAATCACTACACTACCAAAACAATCATCCCATTGAAAAATCAAATCTAATTTTGAACCCTCAATCCTATACTGTACATCCCCAACACTAATTATCTTGCCATTACAATCACTTTGAATAGCTTTCACAAGATTTACAAATGCATCAATTTCAAATGAACAATCATGGTTTATATAAATCCAACGTTCTTTTTCATTTACTGACATTATTTCAAAGTGATAATTCATATTAAAAAGTCTCCTCCAAATGACTATATCTTAATAATAGACATAAACCATATACCCACGATATCGACCTCGAATTAAAGGGTTTTCGAGTTCTCATCCTTCCGCCTTTGTAAAGTTCTAATTAATAACTATTTTGAAACTTTCAACTTTTTCCATACTAAATCAATATAGTCTTGGACTGTACGATAATTAATAAACTCTGAACCGTGGGTAAATAATTTCAGGTAATGTCCCATATCCTTAAAAGAGTTCAAATTGCATTTACCCCAGCAAAAAATCAAATGAACAATTAATTATATGCAATTAATATCATTAACAACTAAATTTATTCTCCCAATTAAAAAAATTGTAGATTCTTCCAAATAACCCCTCCGTTTATTTTCATAATAACTTTGATACCATAATAAACCCTACCATTGTGTGAGGGTCAATAAAAAATAACCAACAGGATTTTAACTGTCGGTTGGTAAAATAACATTATGTGCTTACTTATTCACTGAAATCTTTTTTATTGGGATTTGAATTTCAGTCAGATATTTTCTTGGGTCTATATCGTTCCACGGACCTATATGGCATATCTGTCTGTTTTGCCCTGCCATTTCATATTGGTTATGATTTATCAGCCATTGAGCAAAAGACTCAAATGCTATTGCTATATTTTCATATGGTCCATATACCATTATACATGCCATTGTATCAACTCTTTCAGTTTCTCGAAACGTAAATCCGTTTCTGCTTTCACCTATCCCATTTACAATAGTACATACCTCAACACCAACACCGGAGTCCTTATATTCAACATCATGATAAATTGCAAAGTCGCTGTTTTTTTCTGATATATTGATATGTTCGCTCTTGATATAATCTGACATCTCTTTCCATAGCATCTCCTCGCAAAAATAGTCACGAAGAATCTTTCGCAGTGAAAGAACCTGATAAGCAGGTATGCTTTTAACGGAAACATTATAATGAACTGAAATTTTTTCTTCTTGGATATCATTAATTGCATTATCAATTTTTTTAAGCTTTTCTTTTTCCAACTCGATTGCTTGTTGTATTTCATGTTTCTTCTTTTTTAGCTGATCAGATATGAAAGCACTATCCCAATTTTTAAGAACAACAGTAATCTCAGAAGTATTAAACCCTGTATCCCGTAACAATATTATTCTTTGCAGAATTTGTATTTGTTCTGCTGAATATAAACGATATCCTGTAAACCGGTCAATTTGAGACGGCTTTAATAACCCTATTTCATCATAATATCTTAGCATCCGAATTGAAACTTGAGTCAGTTTTGAAAACTCTCCTATTTTAAACATTCCTCAGCTCCCCTTTGTCAATGCTTAAGCTAACCGTATCGAAACCGCAAAAAATCGTGTTAATCAGTATACCACAAATCACATCTCAAAGCATATCATAACTGAGCTGGAACATTCGATTTCGAACTTAAATTATTTATGTATTGATTTCCTATACCTAAGGTTATTAATATTACCATAAACTCTAGAAATAGATTTCCATTCTTTTTCTTATGAGCAAACTCATATTCACGTTCACCTCCATATATTAAGAATATTCGCATACAGACTATAATTCAATAAACGCTCCGTAGAGTTTCTACATCTAACCTGCCCTGTCACGAGACTATGACATCTAACCTGACCACTTAACTATCAAATCAACCCTTTGGACATATTCCCACGGAGTAATACTTTTTCAATTTTTAGTCCTCGGCTTCCAACCATAAAATCCCACAAACCCCTTATTTCAAGCTTTTCAGCCAAAGTTTTCCCTCCTGTTTCTAAACTACTGAATATTATATATTTATTTTATTTATTGTTATCTAATAATTTAGTCAAAGTTATTAGATAATATTAAGTTCTAAATTTTTTTCTCAGCAGGGTAGTTAAACCAATCCACAAGGGAAACCAGCTTTCATGAAGCGAACAATCGCACCGTCTCACGCATACAATACACAAAAGGGAGGTGTCTGGATTGAGAACAAAGCCCTATGATCGAGCAAAAGCTGTATCCTACGCACACACATGGGCGTATAGACGCAACCCACGATACTATGATTTTGAAAACCTCGGGGGGGATTGTACGAATTTTACCTCGCAGGCGCTTTACGCGGGGGCAGGTGTCATGAACCCCAAGCCTACAATTGGCTGGTTTTACTACAGTCTAAACAATCGAGCACCTGCGTGGACAGGCGTCGAATTCTTGTACCGTTTCCTTGTTAATAATCATGGTGTCGGTCCAGTCGCTGTTGAGGCGGAAATTTCTCAGGTGGAACCGGGAGATATCGTTCAAATTTCATTTGACGGGCAGGCCTTTCAGCATTCACCGATGATTGTTTCCGTTGGGGAACCTCCGTCCCCCTCCAATATATTTGTTGCCGCTCATACATATGACGTCGATAATCGTCCGTTGGTTACCTATCAATATATGCACTTGCGCTTTTTGCATATAACGAATGTGAACATTTGGTAAATCCACTGATGTGGCATATCGTTCATTGAAAAATTGAAATTTGTCAGCTTCATGCTATGCTTCCAGACTTCCTATTCCTTCACCCTTGACAGCATTACCACGCACTCGACATGTGATTGTTAGGCTATTTGGGGAACAAGTCCAAAAACAGCGAAAATACCTTATTTTACAGACTTTTTCAATCACCGCCTAAAAACCTGATATCTAATCTGTGGCTCATGTAAGTAGGCTGTTTCGTTTTTCATGCAGGTAGCGAGACTATATTCTATGATTAATATCCATGGTCAACATGTCTCCATTGACCGCCTGTGTTTCGTACTAAAATCCAATTCCAGCCATCATATGTGCTGTTAGGATTGAGTGAACCATCGCCCCCTGATGAATCTACATCAAAAGAAGACAATAAAACTATGACTTCATCTGCATCATTTATATCAGCATAAACTTGATAACCGCGAGAAGTATCATCACCAGCATAATAGATTTCTTTTAATGTGCAGCCCTTCCAGTTTTTATCGAACTCTTTTTTTATAGTTTCAATAGCTGAATTAATATCATCAGAAGTATATATCTGGGATTCTACATCTACCCCATTGACACTCTTAACATTTCCGCCGCATGCACATAAAGCAAACGATAACAATAATACAAGTACTGATAATATAATATTCCTTTTATTCATAGTTCAACCTCCTTGATATTAATACTTTCTGATTTTGAGGCAATTATAACGTGCATGACTAAAACCTAAATTACTAAACTTGCTTTATACCAACACTTTCTTGCCTTTACTTCTCGATGCTAGATACAGTAGGTCTATAGGATTTTAACCGTCCCGTCATCAAACCATACGTTCGGTTTTTCGATGTTTAGCATTCAATCTCTAGTTGCGTTACCTTATACGTTAGTATCATGTTCTATGCTTAAAAACTCTATTTTATAGTCAATATCATATGCTCTCCCGATTCAATAAAGCCAATTTTCTTATATAACGCTCTCCCCATTTCTGTTGCATCTAAGCTTACCTCTGTAACTCCTCTATTTTTTGCTTCATTAACTAGCATATATATCATTTCAATCGCTATTCCTTGTCTACGATATTGACAATTTGTGTATACATTCATCAATTGTGCTCGCTTGCCTGTCGGATGCAAAAAAGTTGGCATTATTTCGATGTAGCTTAATGTAGCGCAACCAATCACTTCCTCATCTATTGCTAATATCGTAGTTTGATTAAAATTCGAAAAATACCTTATACTATGTTCAACCAATTCATCACTAAACATATAATCATCTTTCAGGTTATTTACTTCCTTTAGCATTTCTAACCTGATCTTCATAAGTGATTCCATATCATTTTTTGATGCTACAATATATTTAATCATAAGATCCTCCAATTTATAAATAAACCTGACTCAAACCACACGTCAAGTGCTAACATCGATATCGTCCACTCACACCTGAAACTGTCTCTTTGGACTTGTTTTCAAACCTAATATGCTTATTATTATTGTAATAATAACGCTTTTCAGTTAGTCCTTCTCGACAGCATTGCCACGCACTCAACATGTGTTGAGACGGTAATAATGATGTAATCAATAAACTTACAAATAGCTGATTATTATATCCTGACTTTTATATTATCCGATTATATAGGACAGAAGTATTCGGAAACAGGTCTAACTGACTTGCTACCATTAGTAATGCGGCTTGTAGTTTTCGCCGTGCACTCGAAACTGAAAGGGTTAGATTTTCATCAAAGATAGGACATAATATACTTGATTGTAAAAAATTTGTTTGGTGTAAATAATGATAAAGAAAATGAGGTCGCAAGTAAGGATAAAATAGAAGTGTAGGAAATAAACTCCTACCATCTTCCATGCTTCCCCCATCTTAATAAATCTCATATCAGTATGAATATTATTTGAAATGCCATCTGCTGGTACACGGCTAATTAACTGTCAGGCAATCACAAATTAATATATTATTTTTAGTGGTATGTTTTATCTTGTACATGGCTTTATCAGCATTATCAATCATTTCATTAGCAGAAATACCATGGTCAGGATATATAGAAATACCAATGCTTGCAGAAATATTTATTTTTATGTTTGAAATAACAAAAGTCTTACGAATAATATTTAATACTTTATCTGCAACAATAATGACGTCTTCTCTATCTGAAACCTCACTGAGAACAATAATAAACTCATCTCCGCCAATACGCGACACGATATCTTTTGCCCGTGATTCGGAATGCCTAGTATTGCTTTCTAGACGACCAGCTACCTGTTGGAGTAGAACATCGCCGACAAGATGTCCATAAGTATCGTTAACTGCCTTAAATCCATCTAAATCAATAAATAACAAAGATAATGATTTTGCATACTTACGACAATAGCTAATTTCTTCCTCAAGTTTATTTACCAAAGAATACCTGTTGTATAAACCAGTCAGAGAATCATGAAATGCAATTTTTTCAAGTACTGCTTTTTTTGTTCTTTCATTATTATCTTGCTCTTTTTTTAATTCGTCAATTTGTGTTTTCAACGTCTGCTCAAATTCAATTTGCTCAGTAACATCATCAAATTGAAATAAAATATGGGTTGTTTGATTATCAAAATTCTTAAGAGCTTCTATACTTAAATTTTGGCGTAAATTGTCTCGAGTAGTTACACCCCAAAAACTCCCATGTAATTTACTTGAACAAAATCGTGGGTTCCCAGTATTTACCACGTCCTCAATAATTGTCTGATAAGTTTGTTTAATAAGCGTCGGGCAAACATCCGCAAGCTGCTTACCAATAATATCATTATCATGCATCCCACTAGTATCATAAATTTTATCATTTTTAAAAACGATGTTTTGTTCAATATCTGTAATTATTATACCAATATCAACTTTTTTTAAAGCATTATAACTATAATCTAGCATTATAACCCCTCAAGCAAAATATCAATTTTTTCAAGTAGTATATTAAAAGATGATAAAGATAAAGCTAAAAGAATAACTCCATTAATTTGATGATCCAACAAAAAAAAGGAGGTTTTAAATTCTAGTACTTGTTGTGCAGAAGATATATTATTTGTAAAATCAAAAGTGTGAATTGTGTTTAAAGAGTGATAATTCAACGTCTCATCTAATAGATTCCCTAGTTCTCCAACAAAAGTATTAAGGATAACATTGCTTATTTCTTTAAATACATCCATTTCTTCTTTATATAAACCCAGTTGAGCATTCTCAATATACTCTTCTCCTAAACAAGACTGAATAAGAAGACGAGCATTTTCTTTAGGTAAAATCAAATGTGTTTTCCCACTAAATTTACTGTTAAATGCCAAGGACGTCATTACAAAAACAGTTGAATGTGAATCCATATGCAAATTATAATCGGAACCTTGCTTATAATTGACAATGGGTGCGGAAAGGATAAGTCTCCGTCCTAGCATATCCGAAAGCAAACTTGCTGAAGCCCCAAAATTAATATTTAATATTTCAGTCAATGCATCTTTCTGTAGTGAATTAAGCATCCTTAAGACTCCAAAGCAGAATATAGACAGTGAAGCTTTTCATCATGGAGTGGCTTATTTATAAACGGAATGTCCAGTTGAGACATTTCAGATTTTACTGCTTTTTGTATATCTGATGAAATTACAATTATTTTGCTCTTTTCATCTAACTTTCGTATCATTTTAATCATAGTAATTCCTCCAATTCCCGGCATGAGAAGATCTGTAATTATATAATCCGGGTTATGCTGAGAAAACAAATGGTATCCATCTTCTCCAGATGAAGCAAAAATAATATCAGCATTGGGATACTTTTCTCTTACAATCTTTTGCATACTTTTCTGAGAAAATACTGAATCATCCACAATAAGTATCTTCATATTCACCATCCTTATCAATTATATATATGAACTTAAATACCCACAAAAACAATAACTGAATCAATATTAAAACATTTCCCTCAGTAGCGCACATAATTAGTTGAAGAGGAATCTTCTTCAGTTTTTCATTCATCGATGCTTTTTCATATCACCTTTACATCTTTCACAATTTCTTCTTCAAAATTATCATAATCATCGATATTAGACCATTTGGTTCTGTACGCTCACTTGTAACGGAAATCTTTCTTTTTTATCTTTAGGTTTTAGAACGTCTATTTTTTTGCACCCTTTCAGTTTCTGCATCTGGAACATTCCGTCCACCAAGTTCGAATAAGGCGCAGAAAAAAATGTTCTCAAACACGTCTTCTTTGGCACAAAAATATTTTTATATCTTAAGCACTTTCTCTATAATGTCCCAAATTTAACTAGATAATATATACGGCCTTCATCAAACACATAGAATTCAACCTTGCGTTCATTTTCATCTTCAACGCGATAATAAAACACTGTTTGTCCGATTTCGTCAGCTATTTTTACCACATCCTCAAACTTATCAATACTTATCATAACAGACGATTGATATGCCAAAGTTTCGCTTAACCCGGCAAGTCTATCGCCATATTCCTTGAATATATTTAAAACGTCAGCCATGTATTCGTCATCTTTTACAAGCACCTTCGTTTTAGATAGAATCAAAATCAAAATTCCTGTTACAACAACAAAGATTACAAAGTACAATATTAGCTTGCCTATTTCTATCCCTTGTTCTGAGCTAATCTCTTCATCAATTGATACTGTTTTATCAACTGCATCCAACCCTTCAATATTAAATATCGCATCTGTAAACGGAATTGTAATAAACGAAGTAAACTCTTCAGCCTTTATTTCTCCTTGATATTCAATTTTAACGTCTGTTATAAAATTAATTTGTAATACATAATCAGTTAAAAGATTATGCTCTTCTATCAACTTATTTACCAAGGTATCGAATTCTTCAAGATAAACATTAGTAGATCTATTTACTGCAAGCTCGTTACCCTCTATCTTCTCCAATACTGGCTTAGCATAATTTTTTGTCTTCTCCCAAACAACCTCTGTCTCTTCATCTCCATCTATTTGAGAAATCAACACACCATCTATTCTATTAGTTGCTTCAATTATTGCTGAATCTTTTGAATTAATCACAAAGTCACAATTCACTTCTATATGGTCAATAAAAGGTTTTACGTAATATTGTTCTTGAGGCAACGTTGTCTTTCCGTAAATGGGGTTTTCTTTCATATGTACTTTATATGTAATATCAGATTTTCCTTCTGCTTCAAATATAGATTTTTTTATTATTTCAAAATCCGGCATAAAAATTTCGAATGCTGCTAATACAAGCATAACGATCGCTATTAAGCTTAATATAATAATAAGAATATTTCTTGTTTTCTTCTTTAAAATTGTCATTATAAATTCCTCATTATACTTTTTCACCACTGTTACGTATATCACTATTCCCCTTGCTCAACCCTATCTTCGTTTGCATTTAGAGTTAGCAGCACAGAAGGCCATCCTATATACGGTATTTTTCCAATATATTTTCCTTTTACCTGCTCTTGTCCAACTGGATTAACATCTTCTGCATTATTATTATCGCCCTTAGTAATTAAATACTTTATTCCTTCATCTGATTCCAACCTAACAATTCGGTGCACTACTTGAATATCTTCTAATTGATATTGAATTATATCGCCGATTTCTAAATCATCAAACGATATTCTATCGATAAATATCAAATCGCCTTTTTCAATAATCGGATTCATACTATTTGAAACTATTACAGACGGAAATACCGGAAAAATCCCTAACGAAAACCACGATAACCCGACCAGTAAAACCGAAACCGCTAACCACGCATACGGATTTTCTTTTTTTTGAATTCTTTTCCTTCCTAACGTTGCTTTCTTTTTACTCACTGCCAATAAAATAACGATGCACAGAATAGGGAAAAGAGTTCCTACCAGTAATATTGTAATCCACCTAAAATTTGGAACTACATTAACAATCCAAATAGGGAATCTAGTTATGCTGGCATAGATCATTGTTCCTATATATCCCATTGTGTATGCGGCAAACGTTAGAAAAGTATGGAAGAACACTTGCGGCAATACATTTGCACTTACGTAGGACATCCATTCTTCGATACCATTTAATTCTACCAGCGATTGAATATTGATTTCAGAAAAGCTAAAGATTATTATTATCAATGCACCAAAGAATATAGCATATTTCTTTTGCACAGAATTAATAATATAATTTCTAACCCATTCTCTAAAAATGATTACCGTACCTAAGGTTAATATGTTTTTTAACACACCAACAAACGATGTATCATACATATTAGATCCAAACCCATCTATTATGCCAATTGCGAAGTATGAGACAATATATAAAACGCCACACACAAGCATCCAAATCATAAAAAATTCTTTATGCTTTAATTTACTGCTTGGTCTAACGTTTTTTTGAAAATATACATAAACTGATAACAAAGACCAAAATAGGCATGTAATGATGCTTAAATATTCCTTGTCAAAATCAACTAATTTTACAAAAACATAATAAGCTAATATAAAAATCAAAACTGCAAATGCCCGTTTTTCATTTAAAAATATCTTTTTGCTATCCACGATTACCTCTCGTCAATCTTTGCAATAGACATTGATAAAACATCCCAATTTTGAGCAAAATCCTTTAATATTTCCTCAGAGATTAAACCTCTTCTATATAATTTGAGCAAATGATTGTCCTTTGAAAGCATATCGATTTTCAAGCTGGTCTCAAGTACTTTATCAATTTGAACAATCTTGTTTTCTCTAATTAGATTCGCCACTGCTTTAACACCATAAAGCACTTCACAAATTGGTATCATGTTTCCTTCTATATCAGGTACTAGCTGCTGTGAAATAATACATTTGATGCTCTGAGATAAAAGCGCTCTAATATAGTTAGCACTCTCTGAAGGAAAAATATCTATTATGCTTCTTATTACCTCAACAACGCCCGGTATATCCATAGTAGTGACTACAATTTTACCAGATCTAGCCGCTTCTAAAGCCAAACGGATTGTTGGAACATCCATAATTGAACTTAGATAAATAATATCTGCGTTATCCTTTAATGCGACCTCGATACCTGTGTACATATTATTAACATCAATACCGACTTCCATTTGACTGATAATGCTTTTATCGTGGTTAAATAAATACTCAATAGGATCTTCGATTGTAACAATATGACACTTCCTCTCTTTCCTAAACTTATCAATAATATATGCGGACGTAGACGTAGTACCGCTCCCTTTAGTACCAGTTATCAATATTAATCCGGAATCTATAGAGAATAACTTATCAGTTTCATCAGGTAATCTTAATGCCTCTTTTGTTGGTGTATTAAAATTACTAACTCTAAAAGTGATGAAATACGTACCCCTTTGTTTATAGATACATACTCTAAATCTGCCTCTATGCGGGATAGCATAAGAAAAAGCACAGTTATTATTCTTAATTAACTCCTCTTTCATTTCCTTGTGTGCAATTGCTGAGATAATACCTTCTATATCATTTTGCGTAATTTTGGGGAGATTTCTTTGAAATTCAATTACACCTTTTCTGCGCACAGCTGGAAACGCTCCAACAGAAAGATGTAAGTCTGAGGCACCAACCTCCATTATTTTTAATAATAATTCGTTTAATAAACTAATCGTCATGGTTTCCCCCGTATAATATTATCATTAAACAATCTTTTTGATAATAAGTTCGTGCATCATATACTTAATAGAAACTATCCTTCGTTAAACCTTGAATACTCTGGGCTAATAGTAAACGTAATATCTTGGCTTTTAAGCTCGTTTTTGTTTTTGCTTGCTTTATCATTTCCATTATCTTTATAAGAAATTTCTACAACCAAAACTAATTCTTGACCAACGGGTATTCCTGATAATTTGTTGTTCATCTCTATCGTTGTTTCTGATTCCAGCTTATCTAGCTTGTAAATTTTCTTTACAATCCTCTTTTCATTTGCATAAGCACAGATCTCTGCCGAAATACTTTTGCTGCTATCTGATGAACTAGCATCAGATATATTAATGCCATCAACTTTTATCGGGATTGTCCCAGTATTCTCAAAAATAATTCTTATAGTAGCATATCCTCCTTGTTGAATTGAGCTTATTTTAACAACACCTTTCGTTTTAGATAAAATATCAACATTGACGTTATCAGTTAGTTTAGAGTTCTCACTAAAGCTCACTGCTACTAAATCGGTATTTGCTGTCTTCGTACTTATTACAATATCAATTGCTTCTATCCACTGTGCATACGCAACACCGGAAAGCAATAATACTATTGTTATAATTACAATTATCCATCTACCTCTCTTTTTTTTTCTTCATGATTTTCACTCCGCAAATTGAATTATTATTGCTTCGATTTCACTTCTTGTAAACTATATAAACTGATAAAAAGTATTATAAACATCCCAAGTTATAAAAATAATCCCGAGCTTATGCTCGGGATTAAACTAATTATAGTCCCTTAATCTAATTTGCTTGTACAAAATATGGAGTAAACGAGAAACTAAATATTTTATTTTCAGTTTTTTCCTCAGCAGACTTGCTTAATTCTATCGTCATATTAATTGCAACAGATTCCCCAGGCTGCAAAACAATATCAGAATTATCTAAAATTGTAACTGTCTGATGTGCCCCGTATACAGTTTGTCCAGTTCCGTTAGCTACTCGTTTAGTGCCATTAACAACATTTAACGAATATGCAACATTAAGATCCTTCATAAGATCATGTCCCATTTTTTTGTTTGTTTTTGTATCAACAACCTTTATTGTTTTTTGTATGGCTTTTTCTAGTTTTACTGGCAATGTTCCAGTGTTTTCTACCATAAGCACTACACTTGCAGAAGCCCCTGGATATAAGTTCTCAAGATTAATGTTTGCTGACTTTTTATCTTCGGATATCGAAACCGAATTCTTTCCAAACTCAACGTATTTTGATACGTTGCCAATAGATACGCTGTTAATCTCAACATCTAAATCACCTGAACTAGCGTTGATAGAAAAATCTACTTGTGAAGTCCATACAGCATATGCACCACCGACCAGAACTAATGCTACAACAATACCAATGATTAATAATTTACTTTTTTTCATTTTACTCTCCTAACTTGTATAATATAAAAAATATTTACAACCTGTCCCCTCAAAATAAGAATTGAACCCTTTTTTAAGTACTGTAGTTAATATATAAACTGAATAACTTTTTATTAAACGTAACCTTAAAACATGTATTAAACTTCATATAAATTGAAATGCGTTGATTCGATAACTTCTATCTTTTCAACCAACGCATTAAATATATGCCCATCAAATCATAAACCTGTCCCGTCATGTACCAATACTTCCTTACTATTTTTTTGCATCATGCTACAATTCTCGCGTCTTAGTTTTCTGTAACATATTGCTTTTTATTTCATTTTCAGTATTAACCAAATTGGTTACTACTGACTAATGTTACAGATGACGATTGCAATATTATATTTAACACAATTTTGATCCATAATAATGTAATATTCAACAAATATTATCATTTACTTCCATGTTCATCCCACTCTTCAATACAAAAACAAAATGCGTTGGTTCGATAACTTCTATCTTTTCAACCAACGCATTAAATATATCTCCATCAAATTGTTCTAATAAACCTACCCTGTCATGTAATACTTTCATTATCTCATCTGTTCTAAGCCTTAGTTCTTCTTTTCTTCTCACGTCTTTTTCATACTTAGCTCTCCTATCTCGATATTCATTAAGTTCATTAGATATCCTTTCATATTCTTCATTGTATACTTCCTTATCAACCACGCCTGTAGTTTGAAGTTTAATTAGGCTTTTTAGTTCATCTTTTTTGTCTTTGATTTCCTTATCAAGTTTTTCAATATCTGCCATATACCCACTTTGTGCTAACACCTTTTGTATGTTATCTGATAAAACTTGAATAAACCCATCTTTATCCGTTTTCATTCTGTTGAATACATCTACAAATGCATCTTCTATTACTTCATCATATACTGCTTTAGCATCACACTCATTCTTTCCTTCCTTTACATACGTCTTGCATTGCCATACCACCCTTCTGCAACTTTTATCGCTGTTCCACGTTCTTCTCCTATATGTGCTACCGCATTTACTACATACAATCTTCCCGCTAAAAGGATACTTGCTAGAATACTTCCCCCTATCATTTTTGATATTGTTTTTTAGCTTAGCCCGCCGTTCTTTCTCTGCTTGCACCTTTTCAAACACTTCTTTTGATATAATTGGATCATGGTTATCTTCTATTAAGTATTTATCAGCAAACCCTTTGTTCTTGACTCTCTTATGCGTTAAAAAATCAATGGTAACTGTCTTTTGTTGTAGGAGTGCACCATAATATTTTTCGTTTGTTAATATTATTGTTACTGAACTATCCCACCACTTTTTGCTTCCCGTTACTGTTGGAATATTATCTTTTTCCAAACCCCTAGCGATAGAGCTATAGCTTTTCCCATCTAGGTATTCTTGGTATATCCTTCTAACTATTTGCGCTTCCTTTTCATTTATTACAAGGTTGCCGTTGTCATCTTTATCATATCCTAAGAATCTAGTAGTATTGCAAAACACTTTACCGTCTTTGAATCCTTTAACTATGCCCCACCTTGAGTTTTCAGAAATACTTCTACTTTCTTCTTGTGCAAGAGAACTAAATATTGTAAGGAATATTTCTCCTGATGCTTCCATTGTATTGATATTTTCTTTCTCAAACTTAACTGCTACTCCATATTCTTTTAGCTCTCGAGTGTACCGCAATATGTCTACTGTATTTCTAGCAAACCTTGAAATTGATTTTGTAAGTATTATATCTATTTTCCCGTCTTTAGCATCCTTAATCATCCTTAGAAACTCGGTTCTTTTTAATGAATTGGTTCCTGATATGCCTTCATCAGCATAAATATCAACAAACTCCCATTCAGTGTTATTCTGAATGAGAGCCTTATAATATGAAACCTGAGCTTGATAACTATTTAGTTGTTCTTCGCTATCCGTACTTACCCTACAATAAGCTGCTACTTTCTTAACTTCGTTTACCGATTTCCCGTTAAAAGCCATGTATTCTACTGGCTTAATGACCACCGCTTTTGCCAAGCTTATTCCTCCCCTTATGTTATTTTTGGTGTGTCACATGATATATCTATGTCCCCAGTTAATCAACTTAAATCTAAGCTACCTCTTTAAAACATTTCTTGTTCTCTAAATCTATTTTAATAAACTCGTCTTCCAAAATTAAATCCATACTTTTTAGTTCGTTTAGTATGTTTAAACTCAATAGATATTCAATCGATTTATCCATTTTTCACTCTCCTTAATATACACATAACAAAAGACTACCACTCTGGGTAGTCCTCTACACTTCTATTCTGTCTTTGTTTGCGATTTCGTCTTCTTTATCATCGTTTGCACTATACACATCTTTTTTACAATGAAGTATGTTAAGTCCTACCTTGCTTTTATCTACTCCTACTACCTTCCATGCCTTCCCCATCTTGATGAATCTCATATTAGTATCTATATTATTTGAAATATCATCTGCTGGTACAGTTGCTTTTATTTTGCCATCTTCAAGGCTCATAAACTTTCCTACATCTATTCCTAAATTAACGCCTTCAATAATTGAGATGAATTCACATAACACTTCTTCAACCACTATCTTTATATTGTAATTACTTTTTCTTATCTTAGCCTTATAGGATAGTCTGTTTTTATCTATTTCACTAATAACAAGCCATATGTTGTTTTGATATCCGATTGTATCTCCTGTTCTAATTTCAAAATCTATCCTTATGTATTTATCATCGTAAAAGTTAATATTATCGGTTGCATCTGAAATTATTGCCTTCTGCTCCTGTCCTTTATAAAGAATACTTTCTCCTTTTTCTTTAAGTAGAAACTCCAAGTAATCATCTATCTTTTTCAATATGTCCACCTACGCTTTGCATTCATATATTAGCACTTCATAATGATCGCTCCACTTTTTCACATCCATAACCTTGTACATAGTTCCTTCAATCAAAAAGTAGTTATCTGTGCTTAAGGATACTCCTCCCCCACAAAACACTCTATATCTAATTTCAAGTTCGATGTCATCTTCAAAATTCATTACCTTGTCATAAGGCTGCATATCTCCATACAAGGTTTTAACTTCTACTAAATCTTTATCTAGCACCTTTATTTCTGTTTCATAAAACATTAGTATCCACCTACCTTTATTCTGGGCAGTGGCAAAGCAAGTCTTATGTCCTCTGGAATGCCAATTTCAAATGTTGCACTTCTTTCACCTTCAGCTTTACTAACAACACCAACGTTATTTCTATTCGTATATAGATAGACTGCAAAATCTATAATTACATTGGTATACTCTTCTGATAACTCTGCTAAGCAACAATATGCTAATATAATCTGCTTTGCCTTATTAATATAATGATTAAGGATACTATCTTTTGAAGTGTCCAAGACATCTATACCCAGTAGTTCTTTCATTAAAGCTAATCCATCCATCTCGTCACCTACTTTTTAATTTCATTCTTTGGTTTTGCAGAATTAGATTTGCTATCTTTCTTTTCTTCAACAATCTCATGATAATTATTTTTTAAAAGCCTTTTAATCAAGTTTTTATCTATCACTTCCCACTTGAGTCCTGTTTCTTTATTTAAATACCAAGCCATAATAATTACTCCTTTATAAATATATTTGCGGTGTTTTTTTTGCAAGGATACCGCATAAAAACTTGTTATACTGTAATGGATATAGGATAATAAGTGTAATGGGCAGAAGGCTCAAGTGTTCTTCTTGAAGCCACGAAGCATCTGTCATCAAAACTAGAAGACTATGAGGAGACTTCCTATGAATATTCAATTTGAGCGTGCCGTAATTGAAGATGCTGATATCTTGATTTCTGTGCAGAATCAGAGCTTTTACTCCGACTTTGTAAAGTACGGTGTTTGTCCAGGATATAATCGTTCTCATGATAGCATGGTCGAAAGTATATCAAATAGTATTGTATATAAAATACTCTGTGACGATAATGTTGTCGGAGATTTCATTATTAAGAATAATGGTGATGGTGATTATTATTTAGGATGTTTTTGCGTTACTCCTGACTATGAAAACAAGGGAATAGGACAACTTGCTATGAATTTTATTGATACTTGCTTTCAAGACGCCGTACATTGGTCATTGCAGACCCCTTCTGATAAATTGAGAAACCACTATTTCTACCACAAGCATGGTTTTAAAGTTACTAAAAAATACGATGTTGATGGAGTTTCGATTTCTTTCTTTGAAAAATATACTATCGCTTAGATTCTCCATTCTTCTCTTAAAAAATATAGGGATGCACCTAAATGCACCCCATATAAATAATATTCTATTCTTCTTATGCCTTATTAGCTGTAAGTATTGCAATGCCTTCTGGTTTGATGCACTTAGCACCATAAACTTGTAGTCCCTTAACAGCATCGCTAAACTGTGATTCTGGTCTATATGCTTCAACTGAGTCAACTTGTCCGGCAAATGAAATTGCTGACCTATGACCTGCTATGAGTTTGTATTTTGTTCCAGTAGTGCTTGGAACGTTGTTTGATTTGTATACTGCCATGTTGTCTATATTTCCAACAAACCCTGTCCTCATAACATTCATTTCTTTAGTAAACCTTGGGTCTTTTACTAGCAATCCATAGAACCAAGCAGGCAACACAACAAACCGATTATCCTCAGGCACGCTGTTTTCATCTAGAATAACTCCTAAGTCTACTAAATAATCATAAGCATTATCCTTAGTTGGTACTATTGGGGTTGTGTCATCTCCAATAATGTTTTCTGCCTTTACTTCTGTATAGAACCCAGCAATATATTTATCAACTGTATTAGCCAACCCAAAGGCTGCTTCTTTGATTCCTGCTTCTAATAAGTCAACATTTGCTTGCGCTTTATCAACGTCATCAACTTGAAAGTTAAAATACTTAGCTTGATCAATCACTAACGACTTTTGCTCTGATGTTAGTTCTTCGGGTGAACCGATACCTGCTACTTTATCATAATCTCCTATCGTTACTTCCCCTATTGAGTTAATCTTAACCGTTGAACCTTCACCTTGGATTTCGCCCTCATAATCTGTATTAATGCAGTTCCCATACACTAAGTTTTGTTTGAATCCTTCATTGAGTCTTGCCGACCATATCGTTGGTATAAAATTTAATACTGACATATTTTCTCCTTACCTGTTTTTTAATAATTCTTTAACGCTGTCCCAATTTTTGTTTATATCTGTTTGGGACATATTTTTAATAGCGTCTAAAGTAATAACTGTTTTTGTATTATCTTTTGGTGGTATGTAGCTACCACCAGTTAATCTTTTCTCCACTTCGCTTTGAACAGATTTACTAAACACATCTTCTAACACAGATAGGTTCTCTACCGTAACTTCCTCATTTTCAGCAATAAAAAAATCCACCAAATCAATTGGAAGATTTCTATCGTTAGCAATTTTTAGTGCTTTGTTAGTTAGAACTTCTCTTTGTTTTTCTTGTTGCATCTTTTCAACTTCTGCTCTTAGTTTTTCTACCTCGATGTCCTTTTCGTCTTTTTGCGGAAACCTAGTTCTAATTTCTTTATCAATAAGACCTTCAAGATTATTACTTTTCCAAGTTTCAAGTCCCTTTGATAAATGTTTGTCTTTAACTGAATCAAACCACCTCTTAGCATTTTCGTCTGATTCTATAAACTCTTTTACACCTTCAACAGTTAATTCACTCAACTCCTGAAGATCTGTATCTTTATTTAACTCCATATATTCTTTTACTTGTTCTATATCCATTCTCTTTCCTCCTATTATTTACCCTTTCAACTCATAAACCTGAAAACGTATTCTTGATTTATCTTCTTTCATATTTACGACAACTATGAATCTTTACCCTAAAGGACTGCTTACAATCACGCTTGCATCTAGCACACGTTTTATTGTATTCAATAACGCCTTTATCATTAATCCAAAATATCATCTCTTCTTTTGTTTCCTTATCTAATCTACCCAACATGTCACCTCCAAACGGGCAAATAAATTTTTAAATTAAATCAGCCACAAAGCCCATAACAAAAGGGTTTGTAGCTTGTTTTTGACAACATATTAAATTCTCTAATTTCGCCTGTAACGCTCTATTTTTTAGTGCAGGGCATATTTATACCCCTAACGTTTTAAACGCCCTCTACGGCGTTATTTGATTTGAATTTTTCTACTTCTATCTTCGGATTTTCTACAAAAGGCAGTAACGTGAGCAGTGTTTCTTGAGAGCATATTGTTTGTAGTTTTGATATGATATCTGCAATGGAAACCAAATCTGTCGGAAGGTTTCTTGTGAATTTCACTACTACGTCCCTATAATCATATTGTTTGCCTTGCTTCTTTGACAAAAAGATGAATAGGTTCTTTAGCCTGCTTTTTATTACCTTTTCCATAATAGCTTGACGCATTGACACCCTGTTTTCAAGGTTTAATAGTTTGTTCCTTAAAGCTAACGATGAAGTATTGCTAGCCCAGTTTTCATTGAAATTCACTTCGTCCATCATGTCATATATTTTTCTTTCAATATTCTCTAGCTCGTTTTTCACAAAAGAATCGTTTATGTCCTTTGTGAGCCACTTAACTTCCCCGCCTTTAGGCACTTGGATAATACCCATAGATTTCATTTTAAGCAAATCGTCTTCTTCTATCTTAGCATTTTCAATTACCAGATAAGCATTTCTATGGTCAGCTATTTCGTTACATAGATCAGAGTTAATGGCGTTATATGCATCGATTAACGAAATCACGTCATGAAAACCGCTATTTCTCTCTGTATTTGCTATGCATACAATAACCGGCACTCTACCAAAGATATGATTATGTCTGCCTGTTTCTATTAAGCCATCTCTATTTTCTATCTCGTAATGAATAATCTCTTTATCTGTATATACATCAAGATAACTTTTATCATCAAACCTTCTGTTAAACTTATGTAAGGCTAACAATACATTCCTCTCAGCAGTTCCGTCTTCCAGCACATAAGCATTTAATGGGTTTAATATCGTAACACTAAACTCTGCGTCTTGGTTAATGTAATTCAGTTCATAGCTTTCTCCAAATATTTCACTTTGTTTTCTAAGGTTAATATTATGCTCCTTATCCCAGTGACTTGTATTTATGTCAATGGCATCGATAATCTCAGTGTTATCTGTTTTAGACACAAAATTAACAGGCTTACCTAATAGATAACCTGTTTCATTATCAACGAATTTTCTAGGGAAATTGAAAACCAGTTTCATGTTACTTCTGCTGTCCTGCATAGCATAATCTTTTAAGATGTTATGCTTGCCTTCATAATATTCTTGATACCTTTGTTTCGACAATGCTATCTTTTCAAGTTCCCTTAGACATTCTAATATTAAATTCTCTGTTATTTGCAAAATTAAACTCCTTTTTTATGTTATATTGTCGAATCTGTTTCCGACATGTTTCCTTTGTGATATTGTTAATCTGCTAAGATATTACAAGAAAGGAGATGATTCCATGACTTATTCAACAGGAGAAAAGCCAGGAAAAGGTACATATCAATGCACTAATTGCGGTCAAAAAGTTGTTCTTGATGATAATACGGATACACTTCCACCGTGCCCCAAATGCACCGAAACAAAATTTACAAAAATTTCATAACTAGGCAAAAGGGGATAGTTGAAATCCCCTTTCTAAAACAATAGCCTCCTGTCATAAAACTTTAAACTTTGCAACCCTTGTACCAACTGTACAGCACCATAAAGTGAGTCTGGAGCATCATCATATTTAGCAAACTTGTTATAGTCTTTGACTTGATTGTTGTACCCTATATTGGCTAGATTAAATAATATATATCCCTTCTTAACATCAGGCTCTAGGCTTATTATCCTTTCATGTTTATTTCCTCTGCTATGCACTTCTTCAACTGGTGTATGAACCTTATTCTTCCATAACTCCTCTTCAAACTTCTGTTTCATATAGCTTTGTGCTTGATTGACTTCAAACCCTATTTTCTCTGGGTAATACATCTCAATCTTTTCAATTGCAACTTTAAATAAATCATCTGGTAGCAGCTTATATATATTCCCATCTATAACATACATCTGCTTTGTTTTTCTATCTTGACCTAATACGGTAATAGCTGAGTAATCGTTTCTTTTACCTGCTTTTATAGCAGGGTCTATATACACAACCACTTCCATTTCTTCAAAGTCGGACAGTTTATCCCAATAGAATATGTTTTGAAAGATATAGTCATCTGTGCTTCTAGGGTCATTCTGCATTTCTTTGTAGAACGACTTATCGCCCATAGATTGTTTTTTACACATAAGATAATAATAGTCTAGGTATTCTTCCCATAAGATTTCTGTTTCTTCTAGCATTTCTTTTTTATGGTCATAGAAAAAGGACTTAGCAGTTTCTATCCTGTCTAAATCCTTTAAATCATTATATAGCTTTTCCCACTCACTCCATAGGTCATCTCTTATTGACCAGTTTATAATCGCTGATTTCTTTATGCTTCTAACTCCAGATATTCTTCCCTTTAGCAAATCAGACATCAGATCCTCTTCATTTAGTATAGTCCCCACTACAAGTATATTAGTATCCTTAGTGCCTATCGGGATGACAACATCTCTAAATGTTGATTTAACTTGATCTCGTTTAGATTCGCTTTTAGCAGTATCATCTTTTAACAAATCATCTAGCAAAACAAGTGTCGGTCTATACTGCTTGTAATGTATGCCCCTTAGCGAACCATCTATCCCCCTAATCATGATACAAGAATCTATTCCATTTCTGCTTCTAATCCATATCTCGTTGTTGTTCCATCTGCTGCCTGCTTCAATACCAAAGTCCTCTTTTAATAATTGGTTGGTTTCAAGTTCATCTTTTATCATGTCAAGAAACGGTAAAGCTATTTGTTCAGTAGCTGATATTATTAGAGTAAACTGTGATTTATTGTACAGGGTTGAATACAAAGGGAACAGAAAAGAATTAATTGTCGACTTTCCATGCTCTCTTGGAAGTCCAAAAGCCTCAATCAACCCTTTGTTGCTAAGCATATATTTTAGTTCAGCAAATAATTCTTTATGAAACTGCCCAAATTGTCTATCGAAATATTTAGGGAAATAACAGATAGCAAAGAATTCAATATCCATCTCGCCTAGAAGTTTACGAAGCTCTGAAAATGTAAATGTCTCAATTAGTTGTGTTATCTTTGATGTGGTAAAATATTTATCCATATATTGCTTTAGTAATTTATTCTGTCTTTCAAATTCTGTCAATCGCATCATTCCTTTCTAAAATCGTTAGAAAAATTTCTGGGGCATCAGCTGATAGGCTATTCATTGCAAAATAGAAGCACCCCTCCTATTTGAAAAGGTGCTATTACTAATTGCCAAACCAATGCATTTAAAGCATCTATCTTATCTTGTTCAGTAGTTTGAGTATACTTTATTGTTGTTAATATAGAGGAGTGTCCTAATAAGTCTTGTATCATTGTAATTGGAGTATTATTCATTATTAGGTTATATGCAAAACTATGACGTAGGTTATGCGGTGTTACCTTTATTCCAGTTTGATTTGAGTATTTCTTTAAGATTAAGTTGATTGCATTACGACTATACGCACCTCTTTGTCCAATAAGCAGGTAATCTAGCGATGACTTAGGTCTAACTTTTAAGTATTTTTCAATTGCTTTCTTAGCGTCATGATTAAGTGGAATGGTTCTATTTATACTGCCTTTACCAATAACTTTTATCTGGCTTCTATTGTCTGCTAGGGTTATATCACTAAGCCTAAGGTTACATAGTTCGCTTACTCTTATACCTGTTGCTAGTAATATTTCAACAATACAGATATGTTGTTTGTTGCCCTGTTCATGCACTTCTTCTCTAAAGCAATGTAGGTGGTCAGGTTGTATGCCTTTGTATTCACCTTTGTCTCTATTCTTTATTAGCTTTACGCTTATTGAATCTACTAAGAGGTTGTCGTTATGCAGGAACTTGCAAAATGAATTCAAAGAAGCTAACTTACGGTTGATGCTAAGGATTGACTGGTTCACCTTTAACAAATACTTCTTATATCTTTGCAAGACAAACTCGTCAATCTCAGCAACATACTTGCCATTAAGTTCTAGCCACCCTAAAAACTCTTTCATGTCCCTTATATAGCAGGACACTGTGTTTTCACTAAATTCTTTCCTGTATAAGCTAATCTCAAAACCACTTAAATCAAACAATAAAACACGCCCTTTCTCTTTGGTGTGTTCACATTACCGTACTAACTTCTTCTAATCAAGCTAATTCTAGAGACATAACCATAACTATGTATCTAGATTTGTTTGCTCCTCGTCTTCTTGGTCATACTCAACTTCAATTACATCTTCGTTTATCATTTCAATGAACAGCTTCTTCCTTGCCTCTTCGTTTTCCTTAGTGTCTAAAAGCAGTTCTCTTTTCTCTGACCATTCCTCAGGTAATCTGTTACGCAGAAAGAATGAAATAGCTGCAGCTGATGGTGGCTGGTGACGTTTTGCTTTTTCAATCTTAGTACGTTTCTTTCCATTTTTATCCTCTTCAACAATAGTCTTAAGTTCTTCATACTCATAACCCGTACAAAGCTTCAATAATGATTTTTCTACCTCGTTACATATAACAGACCTGCCCAGCGTAACGAGCTCAGACAGTGTTTCATGCTCTTTACAATAACGATACCAAGTGTCATGTGAAATAGCAAGTTTCTTGCAAACCTCTCTTACTGTATCTCCCTGCATCAGCCATTCTTTTATGTCAGACAATCTTGGTAAAATATCTAAATCATATCGAGTTTCTTTATTAGGAATTCCTTTTCTGCTACCCATGTTTTCACCTCCTAAATAACGAAAGAGCCTATATCGGCTCTCTCGTACATTTGTTCTATGCCTTATTAAACCGCTATTTCTAGCTTTAACTCACAATACTTATATTGCTGTCCTTCTCTTTCAATAATAACTTCATCACCATCTTTATAATTTATCCATCGTTCTATAATAACCTGACAATATTTTGGATCTAATTCACTCCCATAACAAATCCTATTTGTATTATCTGCTGCTAGAATAGTTGTCCCACTCCCTAAAAATGTATCTACAACAATATCTCCATATTTACTGGAGTTTTTTATAATATACTCAATCAAAGGAATGGGTTTCATTGTGGGATGTATATCATTTACCCTAGGTTTGTCAAAATTCCATATTGTGCTTTGTTTTCTATCCCCATTCCAATAATGAGAGCCTGTTGGTTTCCAACCAAATAGAGCTGGCTCATGTTGCCACTGATATGGTTGTCTGCCCATAACAAAGGTGTTTTTTACCCATACACAACATTGAGAAAGTTTAAACCCTGAATCAACAAATGCTCTTCTAAAAATCAAACCTTTTGCATCAGCGTGGAATACATATATGCTAGCTCCATCATCAGATATTTCATACAATCTTTTAAAAGCTTCAAGCAGGAAGCTGTAAAACTCGCCATCATCAAGATTATCATTTTGTATTGTCAACGCTTCTTCTGTTTTCCCCACATAGCTTATACCGTAGGGAGGATCTGTCACTACAAGCTTTGCTTTTTCGCCATTCATTAGTTTTTCTAAGTCTTTATTATTAGTAGCATCTCCGCAGATAAATCTGTGTTTGCCCAGCAAAACAATATCACCTGTTTTAATAACAGGTTCTTCAGGCAACTCAGGTATTTCTTCTTCCTCTGCCTGCTCATCATTTAATATATACTCATCCCATAGCTTTTCTGCATCTGACCAATCAAAGCCAGTTATCTCAATATCATAATCTTCAAGCTTTAATTCTTCTAATAATTGACTTAGCTTCTGTTCATCCCATTTTCCTGTGATTTTGTTAAGTGCAATGTTCAGTGCTTTCTCTTTAGTCTTATCAATATCAATAACAACACAGTCGATTTCTTCATATCCGAGTTCTTTTAATACCTTTGCTCTTTGATGTCCTCCAATAATCGACAAATCACTATTTGCAATAATAGGTTCACAGTAGCCAAACTCGGTAATACTACTCTTTATTTTCTCAAACTCTTTATCTCCAGCTTGTAAGTCAACCCTAGGGTTATATTCAGCATGTTTTAATTCTGATATTTTAATTTTCCTGAATTCCATAGTAGTTTAATACTCCTTTCAAAATTGGTATAAAAAAACTGCCTACTCCATTTGGAATAAACAGTTATATGCTTTGTGGGTAAACCCACCCCCTTGGCTGGAAAAAACGCTTCGTAAACTCAGCATTTTTCCACCCTTGTGTCCAATGCGAGCATTGTCCACATAAATATAATTTTTTATTGCTTAAATTTTTTGACTATAAAAGCCATTATCCTTTTAATTGCTATATCTGCCAAGTAAAATATACTAATAAAAAATAACAAACCATATAACCCAACAGCGACTCTTGATGCTTCTATAAACAGCACTTTAAAAATTCCATATTTAACACTCCTTCATTATTAATTTACACAACAAAAAAGCTACCTATCATGTAAGATAGATAGCTTAAACCCTTACTAACTTATTTTGACTCGAATATTTTTACTATTAATTGTTATTACTCTTCCATATATATAACACTAAAAGCGTTAATATCCTATATATAATATATATAGGAGTTTCACACTTTTTATATATTCTTAGTAAGAATGTACTGTCTATTATTCCCAAGATTATATATCATACCTATTTGTTTTAATTTTTGCTTAAATCGTGTATTTCTGATAACTGATTTATCCATACCTATTTCATCGCACAGCGCTTTGATATCCTGCTTTTGATAATCTCACCCTTTTTCAAACCCTTAAACGTAACTAAAATCTTCTCAATTAATAATTCCTGTTTTGTTAGGTCTTTATAATAATATGTATTTTTAAACGTGTTTTTTGTTGATAAAAAATATTTATCTAGTTCGGTTAAGAGGATTTCAATTACTTCTTTTCTTGCCAAAAAATATACATCAACTACTTTTTCGTTTCTATATGCAGTTCTCCCTATTTGCTGTATATTTGATATCAAGTAATCATTAAGAGCAGTATTACTAATATGTTGAACATCAGTATCATCTTCTTCAATTTTTCTTCCAACAGCTAGACACTTATTCTGATAAAAACTACTAGATTTGTTTAATTGTCCAATTATTATAAGCCTTTCACAATCCGAGAATTTGTTGACACCCGTCGTAAATTCACCATGATGAATTATTTCATAGTTGCCCTCATCATATTCGTTCTCTAATTCATTTATAAAATCTTTCTTAAACTCATAAGTTTTGTTTATTATGATTTCTTTATATACAACAATCAATGTTTTTTTATTACAAGTTTCCATTATCTGCTTACATTCCAATACAAGATTTTTTATATTATCCATGTAAGAAGAAGTTCTCTCCATAGCTTTCATTTTATGATTACCAGCACTTAATAAACTGCTTTTTGATGTATTAGCATCCCTATATGGAATATACACATTTATTTCTCTTTTTTCATTAATTATATCATCACATCCTATAACGTTAGATTTATCATAATCATAGTCTAAATTAGCTGTTGCATCCAAAATCAAAGTCTTATCAAATTTATTGTTATATGCTGCTAAGTCTAAGTATTTATGAGCAAATATTTCTCTCGTTAATTTTCTGTTTTCTTTATCAGCTCTCGCCTTACTATCTGCAAAACGATACGGAATGCCAGTAGTAATATTTTTACTGTTTAAAATTCTACCCAAGTTTAAAAGGTTTTCATAAATTTTTCTGTCAATAGAAGTATCTTCATAAAACGCTTCAAGTAATTCCTCTTCAAATTCAAAACCAATACCATTACGAAATAGTTTTGTTTGCTCTTTTACTGGCTTATTCATTTCTTCTTGATATTCTAAACAATTAATATATTCATATATTTCGTTAAACAACATTCCATATTGACTGAATTTTTCAAATACTATCTCCCTTAGTTTTTCAAAGTCTGAATCAGTAATACTTGGTATATCACACATGTCAATCTTTTCATCAATTATTAAAAGCCTTCGTTTCGCTTTCTCACCATTAAGGTTAAAATACATGATATCATCACAGAACTCATTTATATAGTTGCTTAAAAATAACCTTGTATGAGATATTGCTAAAATTCCGTGTTTTCTGCATTCAACTTTGCTCATTTTAGCTGAGCATTTCATATCACACCCCCGACATAATCTATAGTCGTAATCAACAAGATCATATGATATATTTTCAGTAATCTCTTCTTTTGTTTTTTTGCCGTATTTAACACAATCAGTAAAATTAAATCCCCTTACAGTTCTAGCAATAAAGTCGCTTTGATTTATAGTGTTATATAATTTTAATTGCTCTCCACTTGTAGAATTATAGTAAGCATCTGTTAATTTCTGTTTATCATTGCCAAAGACTTCAAATTCATATTCTTTATTTTTAAGTCCCATTTCAATGCAAAAATCATGACATTCCTCTAACGTCTTTTTAACAACCACCGCTCCAAATCCAGGGTCTTTAGCACATAGATATTTCATAAACTCAATTAAAAGGCTAGATTTACCTTCCCCCATTGGTATGTTTGCAACAATAGGCACATTGATATCATCTTGATTTGGATAGTATAGTAAATTTGCAAGTGTGCTCATGTTTTTTCGTTGTGTTTTATTAACGTTATTACCATACAAGATTTCTTGTGAGTATACAAAGTTATCAACTATCTCTTTTGGAGAATTATCATTGATATCCATGTTTACAATTTGTTCAGTTTTTTTAAGTTTCAGATTAGTTGTCCCCCTTTAAATTTAATTTTAATAGTGCTTACAATATTTAGTGAAAAACAAAACGCCTAACTTTGCCTCAATCAATGAATATAAAAAATGACAAAATAAAAAACACCTAAACATATAGATATCTTTAATCTAAGATAAACAACACGTGCTTGATTTTTTACTATGTTATCACAAATAAATCATTAAAAATCCCCCCTTATACTAGATTATTAAAATAATTTAAACGGCAAGATATTACCCTTGTATTGTCCACCCTACGCCAGCTTCGCTGGCAATAAGGCTAACCTTTAATATCAACAGTCACTTTGATTACGGTTTGAGTATTCTTAGCTGTAATAATTTCTTTAATCATAACATCATGACCAATATATTTTCGCAAATCAACTCCTGAAGTAAGCGTTTCTCTTTCTTTTATGCTCATATCTCCCAATATTCCAACCCAACCTTTATCGTTCACAAATATCTTAAAGCTGTTGTTTAGCATTTCAGCAGCTACTTCTTTTGCCTTTTCCTTTTCAACACCCATAATGGTTATTGTAAGATCATGAATATCAGGCAGTTCCTCGGCTTTCTTCCTCAAATATTCTTCCGGAATACTCATATCAAATTCTAATGGGTACTCATCTTCTGAAATTTGAGTTTTATATAACTCCCCCAGCCACGCAAAAGAATCCTGTTCATTTTCATCTGCTCCAACCACGTATATCTTCTCTTTATCCTCGTGCATCTTGATGTTTTGAAGAATACCCTCAGAAGCAACAACCCAGCAAAAAGAATAGTTGTCATTCTGATTATTAATATATGTCATCCTGACAGCAGCAGTTGCAAGTAACGATGGACAACTGCAAATTTCCTCTGCTGCCATTCTTATCTTGTCATACAAGTCCTTAAATTGCTGGTCTACAACTTCACGTTCTCGTTTATATTTATCATCGCTAGAATAAGCATTAATACTTGATTTCAATATAGCTAATGTTCTGTTTGCCTGTATAAAGTGGGAATATACACCATCTAAATCCTCAATAATCTTCTGCACAACTCCCCCATCTAATTCGGGGTTCATTAAATAGTTATAGATATTATTGAAGTTCTGATCCTTTATCTTACGATTCACATTTTCAACCATTACTTGGTCAACATATTTCTTGGATTTCTCCATCTCATTTTTCAGGAAATCTAGTGCTGAAACTGTATCGCAGTCCTTATTAAATTCATTTCCGTCTTTATAAAACATGAACTGAGGTCTTTTATTGTATTTGAATCTGATAACCTCTGGGATAACCACCTGATCAAACAAACCGCTTTTGCTTGCATCAATCATTTTACCTTGCAAGTCCTTCATGATTGCAATTGGTAAAGCATACTTCGTTATATCTCCTTCTGCATTACCTATGTTCGCTATAGTTGTATCTATATCAGTAATTACTCCCGTCTTATCTTCTGACGACAAAATAAAATCAATAACGTTTTCTTTATTCCATTCCTTACTCATGGCAGTAGCTTTATCATCATCATTAACTTGTACATATGAAGGGACTATATAATCCGCAAGTGTTACAACTTCTTTGTCAGGAAATTTGTTGTTAAAATGCTCTTGAATTTTTTCGTTCATGCAATTTTGCAGATATTCTATTTGGGTATCCTTTAGATTATAGTCAGTTGATAAAACTAACACCTCATCGCCATCTTTATCTAATCCGCCGAGTCTATCTGGTTCAATTCCAAGCGGAAGTTGTACTATGTTATCAATATGCTTAATAAACTCAGAATCCTCTCCATCATAATCTACAAAATCCACCTTTGTAATTTCTAAATAACTTACAACAGGATTTCTTGCAAGAACCGTTCTGCCAACAATTGTTCCACTGCTATAACATTCTTTCTTGTTTAAAAACCCTTTATATTGCCAGTTTCTCTTATCAGTTGAACCAGCATATCGTAAAAACGCTAATATATCCTGAGTAACGTACATATATCTCCCTTTAATATACATTCTACCTAGACACATATCTTCAATTTTTCTAACTATTACATTTCTAATGGTTTTAATAACTTTCCTATCAAAAACCATTTTCTTGTTTAAATGTATAGCTTTAATAGCATCTGAACATTCTTTTTCTAGATTCGTGTCTGCGTTTTCTTTTTTAACTAGATTCAAAAAAGTTAATATGTATTTTATATCTTCCCAGTCTAATTCTTCTTTGCGATAAATAGTTAACGCCTTATGAATTACATCGCCCTGTACATTTGAAAATGCTATCATATCGTAGTTGTTAACATTAAGCGCCAGCCATAATTGATAAGCTGCACGTCTATATTGTTCTTCAATAGGCTTTGCATAATTCGAAATACCTATGGCATCATAACCATATCTCATTAGCCTATCCTTATAATCATTAATAGACGTAAACAACCAATCTTTTTCCTCAGACCCATCGTCATTTGTTTCTACTACATTTAACTTAGCTTTAAATGTAGATTCTGTAATTAACAGGTCTATATCCTTTATATAATGGCTTGTACCCCATATATCTGTAATAGTTTCTATCCCATGTTTTTTAGAATATCCATGAAAATCCACGCATGGAAAGAACCCTTTTATACAAGGCAGTCTCAGCTGATAACCTGTAATCTTATGTTTTACGTCTAAGTGTTCTTTAAATTTCTTTCCTAACCGTTTACTAACAAGTCCCATGCCATCAAATACATTTTCTATGCATTTGTGGTTTTTCTCGGTAACAAGCTGGAGTCCTGTTGACCACTCTGTAATAGGGATTTCTCTTAACTCTTCTGTCTGTTCTTCTATATATAGGGCATAGCATTTTTCTTTATCATCTGAATAAAATCTAGCTTTTGGATTCTCAAGTTCATCTGCCTTTACTTTGCGATCAGCTTCCTTCCACTGGTTAACCGTCTTGTATATCTTTTTATCTCTGTTACTTTTTGTTTGCTTTTCAAGAGTACAATGCTTAGAATTCACAAGATTATTTCCTGATTTTTTCTTCTTATAATATTCTTTATCCGCTTCAATCCAAGCCATTAATTCCGCATACTGCTGTTCTTCTTCTGGAGTACGATTATATGGCTTAATCATATTTACTGTTTCAAAACTGGCACTTCGCAGTCGGGAATAATACAAATGCCCAAGTTTTTCATATCCACTGGAACCAAATGAACATCAGTAGTGGTCAAAGCGTTTCTTGTAAGGTTTTTTGAGATAGTACACTTAGATGGTTCTATGCCAAGTGAGATATGCGCTTTTAAGTCATCATAGTATTCTTCTAAAATAAACATCTGCCTACATTCTTTGTTCTGAGAGCCTGATAAGACATTATCTAAAAACACGAAGTGTCTCTGCGGTTGTGTATCAGTATGAAAGCCCTCTTTGAGCAACTTCTCAAGCTTTACAGTTTGCTCTTTGTTCTTGCTCCTACCTGTTTCTATGGTGATAATAGGAAGAAGGTTCTTTTTCACCCTGACTTCATTACCATTTTTATCAGTTTTATATTCTATGTTATCGTCATATTTACGATCCATTATTTTCTCATTTAATATGTAAAAAACCAGCGTTTCACTGGTGTTTACGGCATCATTTTTATTAAACTCCAGCATCAGCTTGCCATCAGCTTCTAAAAGCTGCTCAAGCTTATACTGCCAGATATGATATTGGCGCTTTTGACCAACTGTAATGCCCCCCTGCAAACGAAATCCAAAAATATCTATCCTGCACTCTCAAAACTACTCAAATCCTACAAACATCTAGTTTGCCCTATCGTGAAAACCCCATAAATCCTATTCTTTCATGAATGAAATCTGCCCCTAAGTGCTAATTATCGAAAACAATCAACCACTATATTTAATTTTCAAAATATAGTGGTTCTGATGTAATAAAGAGGAATCACTTCACCATTCTCAGCACTTACTGTTATTCCTATACTTCTTATTAGCTGATCAATTACCTCTTGTCATCCTAACGGGGAACAAGCTTTTGCCTAACAAATATTTACAGTACCCATCTTGATTATTAGATAGCCGCGGTGCATAAATACTAGTCCGAGGGTTATAAAAGCTTACACTCCCATCATGCCCAAACTGCACCACCAATTAGTGATTTATGCATTTGCTAAATTGTCATTCATATGATCTCTATGTCCCGCATTACACGGTATACGAATCATGCTTACTCACCATGAAATGGAAAAGTAAGCATGAAAATATGTGTTCTATATCTAGTTGGACAGCAACCTAGTCTAAACCTTATTTATTAAAGTAAATTGTTTTCGAAGCAACTATAGGGAAACTATCTGCCAATATATTTGCCGAAATAGTTATGCCTACGCTTTTAATCAAGTTATCAATTTCATCATCCGTCATGCCTTCTGTTCTTATTATTATTGCAACAGAATGTATATAGTTCTGACCTGCCTCCAAATCAAGCGAAAAGTCAGAAAACGTATCTTGACGTATCCACATATTATCAAACTTCGTTCCCAAACTTGGTCTGACATCATATATTTTATAACTTGCATCATTATAAATATTAACCACTATCCAGTATGTAGTGTACCTTTCTGGATTTTTATACATTTCCTCAACTACTTCTTGTTCCATATTAAAAAAATTTTTAAATTCTTCATGAAATTCAGAAGCAGACTCAGATCTAACAAAGTTATTAATAAAACTTTCACTTCTTGAACAACTAATAAGTTGACCATTAATACCTGAATTAATAAACAGAATACCGCCTACACAACATATTACAATTACTACAATTACTATAATCCATTTATAATTAATTATAAATTTCCTCATCCCATTCACCCCATATGTATTACATAAATGTTTTTTTTCTCATTATTTTTAAAAGTTTGATGTAGACCCCAATACCTCCTGTTATTAGAATGACCAGCATAACAAATCTTTCCTTCTTTACTATTAACTGCACTAATTATCGTTGCATGATTCATTTTCCCATCTCCGGTATCATCAAAATACAGGGGGTCTCCAACTTTAACCTTTTTTGCTAGATATTTAATTTGATTTTTATAATTTATCTTTTTTACCGTTCCAGAGTTTTTAAAATACTTATATTGTCCATCTGCAAATTTCCAAGCATCTGAAATATCCCAATAATAATACGTTCCCCAAATGTACCCGTACTTTTTTTTCTTATGATAGGAATGCCAGCTATTATTCATCGTGAACCCTCCAGCATGTAGACACTGAGAAACAAAATTTGCACAATCATGACGTCCAAAGTCTTGATATTGCGTATTTCTGCTCATAGCCCACTTCATAGCATATGCCACTGCTTTTGCTCTACTATACGCATGCCCGGTCGGATCCGTACAGTTCACCGGGATCACCGTCACAATACGCATACAGATGCCAGAAAACTTCTCCGTCACCACGAAAACTATCTTGACTGATAAACCTGCCCGTTTCAGGATCATAATACCTAGCACTATCTCAGTGTCAACCACACTAATCGTTTTACTAAAACACTAATTGACCCTGCACGAAGCAAGGTCAATTAATATTAGTCAACTATATTTATTTTTCAAAATATACAGTTTCTGATGTAACAAACGGGAGCCATTTAACATTCCGAGCGCTAACTGTTATACCTATGCTCCTTATTAACTCATCAATTTCTTTTTCCGTCATGTCAGACGTTTTTACGATTATGTATATAGATCCAGGATACGTATCATTTGGTTCTATCATAATATCCCATTCTTCAAGTGCAGTTGCATACATCCATTCCGCAAGTCCTGTTCTATTCATCCATATATCTTGATATCGCTTTAATAAATTGGCTTGCACGCAATAAACCTTTTGTCCTGAAATATTATTAATGTCAATGTCAATATAATATCCTCTATAGTTTTCAGGGTTTTCTTGAAGATCTTTAGCTTCTGCATCTGACATATCATACCACGCAAAAGTCTCCTTATATTCATTATCTTCAAAAAACCCTTCTAATATTGATAAGAAATCTTCATCTTGTTCGTAAGAAATTATCTCCGCCTTAAAATTAATACTCGATAACATGCTCCCCCAATAATAGCTAATAATATTAATACAACAATTAACATTGAATATACTTCAATTTTTTTCTTTTCTTTTCTATTAGTTCTAGTCATAACTTCACCATCCTATTATTTATACGAATAAAACCCTGATGGATTCCTGCTTTTAGTACCTTCAGGTATATAACCATAGAAACTACTTTGATCATAAGCTAGCCGTGGATAATATCTTCCATTAACAATATCGAAGCCCACGCTGCCATCACACGCCCAAACCTCACCACCAATTTTTGATTTAAACGCATTTGCTAAATTATCACCCTTATGATTTAAATGCCCTGCATTACAAATTAATAATCGTAAATACTTTATACTTGAATTTTTTTCCAACTTATCTGTTGTACAGTAGCACGCTTTCTTATAATCAGGCTCTTTTTTTATGCACTGAATTATACGTTGCAATGTTATTTTTATTCCCTTTACCACACGAAAAAGCATGTGGACCTCCATGAAAAATCAAACTTACAGCATAATTTGCACTCGAAAGCCGATTCCATACATCTTTAAAATATCTTGCACTTGTGATATTAAGCTTAGATACATATGATAATTTATACTTCATCTTTAAGTAATTCTTTTCACTCTCAGCGTGCTTGCTAAAGCCATCCGCCCCATTATATAACACGAATCCTTGCTTTGCATGCCCGGTCGGATCCGTAGAATTCACCGGATCACCGTCACAATAACGCATACAGATGCCAGAAAATTTCTCCGTCACCACGGAAACTATCCTGGCTAATAAACCTGCCCGTCTCTGGATCATAGTACCGAGCATTCATGTAGTATAGCCCTGTCTCGGTATCGATCACAGCGCCGGTATACGCAAAGCTATTTATGAATGTACCTGTTGAGTCCGTGTTGCCATAGGCATCATACGTATAGCTCTTAACAACATCATCGTCAACATCAACTATGTTTGTAATACTACCACGTGAATCCTGTCGATACCAGTAGTCGTTTGTATCTGCACGGCTGCTGTTAATAATACTGCCATCATCTTCCAGCACATTTTCTTCGATTATATCGCCATTATCGTCCTTTGTATAGAGGAGATCAAGACCGTTATAATAATAATTTGTTTCATCGCTGCCCACAATCTTTTGAGTGCGTTGACCAGAGGCATCGTACTCGTATTCAGCTAAAGTAACTGTTGGATCCTGCCCAACTTGCTTAGTTACGTTTTGCAGCCAATTAGCGTCGTCGTAAGCATACGTTGTAAACTGTTGTGCCTTCCGTCATAGAAATCTGATTGCCCGAAATATCGTATTCATATGACGTGACAACATCCGACGTCGTTTGCAAATCGTTATCGGCATCCGTGCTAACCAACTGATCATAATCGTTATAGTGATAATACAATGTATCTCCACCACTAGTCATACTTGTTCGGTTACCAACAGCATCATAAGTATATGCGGTAACGGTCGTTGTCGGGGTGCCTTGATCTATAGTCTCAGTTGCGCTTTCTTGAGTTAACCGCCCCAAATCATCATATGTGTATTGCTTCTCTGTTACTATCTCTGTACCGCCATAGTTTGTAGTAGTCGTTTCCGTTGCAATCTTATACTTTGCATAAGTCAAAGTATCGTCATATGTAACAGAATATTCCTCAAGCACAGTCGTATCGTCAGTATCATAATATTTAACATTTGTAAGTCGACCAAGACTATCATATGAAAAGTCCTGCTTAGCATCGTCCGTATCACGAGCATCAACAAGGTAATCAAGCTGGCCATCCAGATAAAAGTACTCACGAATCAGCGTATCACCGTCGCTTGTCAAGTCCCTAACCTCGATAATTTTGCCTGCCTCATCATATACATAGCCAATCTTCCTGTCCGAAGAACCGCTACCATATTTTATACTTGCAACCTCACCATTATCTGTATATGTATACTGTGCAATGGTAGCTCCATTACGCTTAGTCTCTGTTACGTTGTTCATGTCATCATACGTATTTTCCGTAGTACAAGACAACGTGTCATTTTCATACGGCGTTCCATGGTAACGTTACCATTATCGTCATACGTATACAGTACATATTGGTCATCATCACTATACGTTACGCTGGTTTTACGATTATTGTTATCATATTCATATAATGTTACAGCACTCTCACCAGAGAAATCGCTATCGGTTAACGTGCTTGAAAGCATGTTGCCATTATCATCGTATGCATATTCGGTAGTCTTATCCTCAAATGTTTCTTTGACTAGGTTGCCCTTCTCATCAAACTCAGTTGTCTTATCACGATTCAGCGGATCAGTCATAACAGACCTCAATTTACCACTGTAAACACCGTTGTACGCATATGGTTGTCGTTGTACTGCTACCATTCTTTGTATCGGTAACTGTCAACGCCCGTCCTAGTTTATCGTATGTAGTTTCAGTATTGATTTCGGGCGACACAGCAGTCAATACATTACCCATATCATCATATGTATTGGTAGTAATAGTACACAGGCTACCATTTGCCGTAGCTGAACCAGTTTCCCATCCCATATTATTATATGTATTGGTCGTTTCAACGCCAGTATTATCCTTCGTCCACGTCACGTTGCCCATTACATCATAGGTACTACGCGTATATTCAATAAGCACATCGCCGTTATATGTATACTCATTACCTGTTGTAGTATCATTGTTAGAATCAGTCACATCGCCGGCTTTACCTTGCAATATCGTCTGACCCTTTTTATCTGTTACAGTTATTGACTTTTTACCTTCCGCGTCATGCTGCGTAGTAACCTGCGTACCATCGGCATTTACAGCATATGAGGTTGGTTGAATATGTACCATCAGCGTAATCGCTACGCGTTTCTCTTCCAATATCGTCATATGTATTTGTCGTCTCGTTGCCTTCCGCGTCTGTTTCAGAAACTATATTTCCAAGCGCGTCGCATTCATAATACGTACTTATTGCTTCGGCTGTACCATAAGCTGAAGTCTGCTGGGTCTGCTGACCAAGTATGTTATAGTAATTTTTAGTGACAATGCCTTCTGCATCAGTTTCACTCTCAACATTTCCATATGAATCATACGTTTGTGACGTAACAACATCTTCATCATTAGGATCATCAGTAATTACCGTTGTCGTCGATAAACGCCCCATACTATCGTACGTATAATCAGTTTCGGACTCATAGGTATTCAAACCGTCCATTACAAAAACAATTTCAGATAGAACTTTGCCGTATTCATTATATGTATATGCCGTACCCTGGTTGATTCCATCAACATAGGTATTTGTCATGTTACCAGCTGAATCATATTGATTCATTGTTACTTTAGTATTCGCTCCATTAAAAGGCTCTTCAATCTGCGTAGGTAAATCCGGATTATTTGTATCTCCGTATGTATAAGTAGTTGTTTTACCTGCCTTATTTACGTAAGTAAGCATATTTCCATCCGAGCCATAAGTAAACGACTCTTCTGTGCTATCAGGATAAGTAATATTGGTCAGGTTAAAGTCGCTATCATAGGTATATATCGTTGCACTCTCGCCCTCAAACTGTGTCTTCTTCAGCACAAGAGTTGTACTATCGTAATAATAACGCTGCGTTACGTGGTTAAACTCACTCGTTACTAAAAGATCGCCATTATCTGTTGAATACGTTAACGTCATTACCTGAGAAAGAGGGTTTGTTACTGTGCTAACTTTATTAGATGCATACGCAATATCATAATCAAATCCGTTTGGGTTTGTAATCGTTGTGAGCATGCCATTTGTATAGGTATAAGCTTCACCAATCTGCTGGCTTTCATATGTAACGTATGCATTCGATAGCCTTCCATCTGTGTAGTTATATGTATACATCTTACCACTGCCTGTAACTGTCTTGATAAGACCTCCTTCACCCGCTTGTGTCGAATAAGCAATTGTGATTTCATTACCTACGTTATCTTCAGCGGAAAATAAGCCTGCCCTCGTCGTTATAGCTGAACTGTATGTGGTTGTCGTTTCTGTCTGTAATGCTCTCAATCTGATTGTTAATATTAAACAGGTATTCCGTTTTGTCTTTAAATGTCAGAGAATATTTTTTCGAAGCGCTGTCAAATTCAAGATCGGCATACAGCCCCGCGGGGCGAGTATAAGTACCCGTTTGCGAATCATACGAAAAACGATACATATTTCCGTTGCCAAGTTTTAATATTATCCCTTCTTCGTTTTGATTCTCATCAAATTCCTTAAGAAGTATTATGTTGTAATTAAAATCCCATCCCTGTCCAAGTGGGGTTGAATAATTGGTTAGACTGTTATATGAACGAACAAACTCAAGCGCACCGATCGGTGGACTCTACCGAGATATCCGAAGTCTCATACATTAAGTTTCCAGATGCGGGATTAATGAATCCGTTACCACTCTGCGTGCTGAATTCAGCGAACATCTCGTAGTCTTTTTTGCCGACCTTCTTATTCACTTCATCCGACGAAACAACTGTCGCCTGTGGACCTGCTGTTGAAACACTTTCAACGGTTGCACCTAGGTATTCTTTTTTTGCCACCACACTGTATAAATACGTCGTATCATAGTTCATGTTGTAGTCGTTCCAATATGCAGTATCAATATCTGTAGCAATCAATTCTGGAGTTTGACCGCTTTCATTTCTGTATATGTCATATGTCACATTTGGCGTAACGGATGCTGTCCAGCTTAACGCAACCGTATAATTAACATTTGACTTAACACTAAGATCCGTTACTGGTTCAGGCATAACATTAGTCGGAACAGCAATCCCCGCGTTACCAGCATTATCTACAGCACGCACATATACGGTAGTATCACCAGACGTTAAAGTAATCTGATTGTTCGCCGGTATATCTACAAACTCTTCCGTTAAACTTGTTGTGCTATACTGATATTTTTGGTATGCCTGAAATTGCATCTGTAGCGCCTGACGCTGCAATCGTCACCGCACCGCCGTCCCAGTCAACCGGCGTTAATGAAGCATCTGTTGGGGATGTTGGTTTATTAACATCTAGCTTGTATACCACAGACTTGGTTGCACCGCTATACCCAACTTTATCCACGCCGCGCACATAAATCGTATGCGTACCTGATGACGAAATTGTAATTGGAACCGTACCCGATGTAATACCATAGCTAGTTGATATGTTTACCCATGATCCACTATCGATCTTATATTGCGCATAACTCACACCGCTATGGTCATCTATAATACCACTCCACGATAGTGATACAGTTGTGTCATTTGTCCATGTTGATGAAGCAGTTGGACTTGTTGTAACACTAGTAGGTGCAGCGGGTGCGGTAACATCAAGTTTATATGTCTTAGAACTTGTCGCCCCATAATTGTTTACTTTATCAACACCACGAACATAAATCGTATGTGTTGCTGAACTCGATGGAATTGTAATCGGATATGAGCCCGAAGCAATACCATAACTTGTTGGTATACTTATCCACGATCCGCCATCTATTTTATACTGAGCGTTTTTAAGCCCACTGCCTCCCGAATCTGTGATGCCGCTCCAGTTTAGTGTAGCTGTTTTGTCATTTGTCCAGATTGATGTAGCAACTGGACTCGTTGTCACGCCAGCTGGTGCGGCAGGAGCAGTAGTATCGTAGTAAAAATATGCTTTGGGACCATCATGCCAATACGACTGCCAAGTTGCCCATTCTTTATAATTTGAAGCTGTGTCTTTTAATTGTAATCCGTCATTATCCGTATACCAGTCAATCGCAATTTGCTTGATGTTCCATGTATATGTAACATCTTGTGTTGGCGCAACAGAAACAGAACTATATGCGCTAGCATAAGACGGTTTGTTGTTCCACGTAACGTTTGCATTCCAATTGCTTGTAACCTTATGAACAGCAACCGTACTTGTTGATGAAGCGTTATCAAAAATCATTTTAGCTTGAAGTTTTGCCGCGTATATTTTTGAAGGTGTAATTGACGGTAAACTATTGAATTTTATAAGAGATCGGTTTTGTTGACTTGTGCTGCCGTTGCCAGTACACATGATATTACAGCTACTATAATTAGTAGTTGGCAATCCTTGACAGATCCTGTTATCGGTGACATATGAACCATCAGTGCCTGTATTGACCGTTGGCCGTAGGATCGAAAATTACAGGGTAGGCAGCCGTCTCCATCCATTTCTTATCTAACGTATAAGTAATCGTATAACCGTTCTTTGTCGATGTAAGCTCAACACCGATGTTGTCACTCATATCTCCATTATCGGTCAATTAAATATGTCGGTTGAATATAAAATACTGGCTCCTTTGTTTTACTATCCACCGCATCAATAGAGCCATCATCATTTTTGATTAACTCTAATCCGTTTGTTGTCACTTGCTCTGATATTGTTGCTACATCCGTCTTTTTGTTAAATACTACGTTTTCTTTAATCTGTTTGGAAACTGCAACATATTGCAGATCAACAATCCTGCATTACGTCCTGATAAATGACGCCATCTGACAAACTTGCACTATTATGTCTTTTGTCGCCCTCAGACATCTTGTTCCATTCATCTTTTGTCAGCCTATCTTCTTTTGCGGCCTTAACGCCTTTTGATGTATCATCTATTGTCCAACTTAGTTTGTATCCTTTATAGCTAACAGATGCCTTATCTGAGTTTTGTGATATTTCAACTTTAAAATCATTATCTGCATTTACATAAACTTGTTTCCCGTCTTTGTTCGTCGTCAAAGACAGACTATTATCAATATCTTTATATTCTCCATCTTCCAAATAATGAATTGGGCAACCATACAATACAGCTTCGTTTGTCCCGTCTTCGAGCTGATAATATTTTGTACATTCATCCCGCTGTTCAACGAGTTCAATGGATTCCATTTCCGCGAGCTCA
>CAXXMZ010000003.1:0-6619 GCA_963675355.2 Christensenellaceae bacterium | reverse complement strand
CAACGCAGATGCTACTATGGGTGGGCTTAACGTTACTGCACTGTTGTACGCAATATGGGAACAATTTATGTTTATGATTATGTCAGTAGGCTTGCTGTCACTGTTTAAAAACAGATTCAACCGCACTAGCAGAACACTAAGATATATGTCTGCAAATGCGTTTAACGCATATGTAATACATTTTCTTATCATAGCTGTTGTTGTCATTATGTTGTCTGTGCTTAATCTTAACCACTATATAAGCTTGTTCGTTGCTGTGGTACTATCAATAGGAGCTAGTTTCCTGCTTGGAAGACTAGTAAATCCTATTATGAATTTGTAGTTTTATCAAACCCCAAGAATCTGCGAGGTGATAATTATTGAAAGTTAAACTAGTCTGCGAGGAATCTTCTAAAGACATGATCCTCAAAGAGTTAGAAAATAGAGGTATTGAAGTTTCTGACGAGGCTGAATTTATTCTCTATCAGAAAAGCTTTAGCACCAGCTCTTATATACCGGCGCAGGATGAAAAGGGCAGTATATCGCTCATTAAATATGCGGATGTAATGTATTTTGAAGCAGTGAACAAAATTACTTATAGCGAAGCTATTAATGGGCAATACGTTGTCAAAGAGAAGCTCTATGAGTTAGAAGAAAAACTAAACATTCATAGTTTCTTGCGGGTAAGCAAGTCTCACATAGTCAATATAGATTTTATTGATAAGATTATACCGTGGATAGGAAGCAAATATATACTAGAGATGAAGAACAGCGCACAGATCGATGTGACCAGGTCATATTATCAGAGCTTTAAAAAGAGACTTGGAATTTGAGGTGTAATGAAATGAAAATAGTTATACGAAATTTATTAATATTTTTTGTGATTGGCTTGGTATTCACTTGCGGAATCGTCCTCTTCTATGACGGCAATTTATATCATTTTGATATCGTGCTAGAAGGCGCTTTGCTGTTCGCTGTCATTACACTTCTACTCGAGAAAATAATGATGGTCGTATACGTAAGATTAAAGCTGCCCTCACTAGTACGTGCGGTTATTACTATTGTATCTGGAATACTGCTTTATACGGCAGGTGTATGGTTAACTAAACCCTGGCTTTTATATAAGGTGTTTAATATACCTGTGTTTATGCTTGCAATACTTCCAATGTTTCTTATATTCGCTATTGCATTTGAGATCTACTTTATAAAGCGAATGAAGAAAATCAACGAGAACTTAAACCGTTTGAAAAATAATAACCAGAATACAAACTGATTACTGCACCTATACAGAGAGTGTGCTGTATTGCGTCTGCCCCTGCCACTATCCACGTGCATATTTTGTATTTTTTTCCTGTGCAAATCATAATATTTGCTATAATGGATAGAGTAATTTTTGATGATTCAGGTATTCTAGTTTCATATATAGGTTTAGAAGCTAATGAAGACGTGCTAAATGTTCAGCTGTATATTGAAAATAACACACGCAGAACTGTATCTATAGATGTTAACGAGGTGTCTGTTAACGATTATATAATAGAATCCCAGTTTTTCTTGCAATATCGCCGCAAGGAAAAGGGCTAATGCAGCAATAGAGTTTGACAATGAAGACCTCGAAGAGAACGGCATAGAGTATATCGAAACAATAGAATTTACTATCAATGTTTGCGATGAAGATACTTTAGACGACCTTTTCAACAGCGATGTAATAGCTCTCAACCAAGATGATTTAGACCCTCTGCAAATCAGACCTAATGTAGGGTATGTAGTAGATAATTTGATAAGTTATCTACAGAACTAGAGAGTTAATAACTTTTAGTTATCCTACTACGTTATTTTATCAAACCCGTAATCTCAAGTGTATTCCCATCAGGGTCTTTCACAACAAAGAAATGATATGGAGTACCAAAATTAATAGTCATTATAGGTGACATTTCTGCAATGTCTAATTTATTAATGCGGTCATATTCCGATTGCAAATCCTCTATCCAAAAGTTCAAAACAAAGTTATTACCATACTTTATGGTAAAATTCTCATAATACTTAAGGTATTCATCGCTAAATATCTCAGCTTTTTGCTCGTTGCTAAGCTTATCATCAAATGATTTATTCCTAAGGGCAATGCAGTTGCCATTAAAATTGAACTGCGCCCATCTGTCTTCATTGGTTGCTGTAGGTTGCATCTCCAATATTGCAGAATAGAACTCTATGGACTTGCTCATATCTTTAACAAACAGATATGTTGACCCAAGTTCTAACTTGCTGTTAGAATTCATATTATTCTCCTATTACACTAAAACGAAGGCGTTGAGCCACCAAATTGGTTGGTTCTTGCACTCTCATGGCTTGCCTTGCGGGACTAGAGGGTAGCCTCTACCTCTCAATCAGAACAACTAACCTCTAGCCCATCAGATACTATGTGCTAATCTCGTTTTATCTTCTCTAAAATTTCGTTCTTCTTCTCGGCAATACTATGAATTTCATTCAACAATAAATTATCCCTCTGACGTTCTTTTTCAACAAAAAACAAAGATATTGCACTTAGCCCAACGTGATTGCCTACCACTACACCCATCTGCATTATGAAAATTTCACCTTCGAAACCAGTTTCATTAATAATCATAGTTTTCAGATTTTCAGCCAAAATCTTATCCGAAGTATAGCCTATTATAATAAAATCAGTAATTTGCTTATTAACCCTTGTTTTAAACTCACTGACGTAATGCTTAAATACTTTTTTGCGTCCTCTCACCTTTGCGACAATCGAGCCTCTTCCATTCTTCATAGTCATGATAGGCATGACTTTCAGTATTTTACCGATAAATGCGCTTGCGTTGCTTAATCTCCCACTCTTAGTTAAGTGATCTAAATCACCTACCGATAAAAAATGTTTAACAAATTTCTTATAGGTCTCATTAAATTCGACCAACTCATCAAACGTTGCTCCTTTTTCCCTTAATAGAGCACTTTTTAGAATTAGCCATCCGCTGCCATGGCTCATGCTTTTTGAATCAACTACGTGTATTCTTATATTGCTGTTCTTGTTATCTGCGAAGTAATCACTTTCCGCAAGCTTAGCAGACTGATATGACCCGCTTGTTCCGCTCGACATACAAATACATATTATTTCAGTGTGCCCATCTTCTACAGCTTTTTCTATAGCCTTAACAAAATCGTTAGGGCTTGGCATTGATGTAGTTGGATACTCATCTAATCCTTCCAAGATTTTATAGAATTCATCAGGTTTAATGTCGATTCGATCTCTATACCGTTGCCCATCAATGTTTATTGTCAACGATACTATTTCAATGTCATATTTGTCGACAATATCCTGCGATAAATCGCAGGTCGAATCTGATATGATTTTCATCATTAACTCCTCCGTCTTTTCTCTAATATTATTATGGCATAAAACAAAAGGAATTAACTATCAAAAAAGCTATCACCCTCATGTGTAGCTTTAGGTTAAAATGATGCGCCATATAGTGTAATGGTTAGCAATTATCTTTTTCCAATTCTGCTAGCAGTTTATTATTCGTTATATTTCAAATGCCCTTTACGCATTATACTACATTTTCTGCGTCAACGTTTTAAAACGTCATAAGAATCAACATGCGAAAGTGCATGACGTGTAATATTTTTTTGGTGCATTAATATATTGTAAAGAAATCTTGTTTTTCGTCATATGGCTTGTTGAAAAAGAAAGGTGATAACTATGAGCAAAGATAAACCAGTTGAAGTGCCGTCTCTTACTACAATCTCTTTAAATCCGGAGATCCAGGGAACACCCATTCACTTTATAGATGATTGGATTACTCCCGAAGAGCTTTTCTTTTTAAGAAATCATTATGATTATCCACCTATTACTCCATCGTCATACTCGCTTATTTTCGACGGGCTCGTCAAAAAGCCCGGCATGTTCCAATACGACCAGCTTGTGCAGATCCCATCCAAAACAATAGTTTTACCGCTGGAATGTTCAGGCAATAAACGAAATGAATTTAACCCACCCACGTTTGGTACGCAATGGAACGACGGTGCAATCAGCCAAGGTGCATGGACGGGGGTACCCCTATGCGAAATCTTGAAACTTTTTGGCGTAAAAGACACAGCATGCGATGTCGTTTTTGAAGGTCATGATTCTGGCGAAATTGAAGGTTTTGAAGGCGACTATCCCTTTGCCAGAAGCATTCCTATGGACGTCGCCATGCATCCCGATACAATCATTGCTTATGGGCTAAACAACAAGGCTATTCCATTCAAACACGGCTATCCGCTTAGGCTGATAGTGCCAAAATGGTACGCTATGGCGTCCGTAAAATGGTTAAAGAAAATTACACTGCTCGACAAGCCGTTTGACGGCCCATATCAAAAGCACGACTATCACTACTTCCCATATGTAAACAGCGACCGTAACAAAGTGCCCGTCACATTGATGAAGGTAAACTCTATTATTCAACAGCCATTGCCACAGTCCACATTAGACGTTGGGGAACATCGTATATACGGCATTGCCTGGACAGGAAAAGGAATCATAGACAAGGTGGAAATAAGTTTAGACGGCGGTCGAAGCTGGAAACAAACAGAGCTTTGGCAAGATGCAGACCATCCCTACTCGTGGTCGTATTGGTCATATAATTGGCATGCACACAGAAAAGGATCATGCACCATAATGGTTAGAGCTACAGACAGCACTGGAAGAACACAGCCGCATAGAGTAGAGTGGAATCGCCTTGGTTACGGATATAACGGCATCCCTGTAATCAATGTTCAGGTTGTTTAGCAATAGAGTATATTGCTGAATACTCATAGAGGGTGAAGGTCGCTCCACTCTCTTTTATTGGTATATCTATACATTGCATATCTTGTATTTTTTCCCTGTGCAAGTTATAATATTTACCACATATATTTGGGAGGTCTGCTATGATGGATAGAGTGATTTTTGACGATTCAGGTATTCTAGTTTCATATATTGGTTTAACAGCTAATAAAAAAGGACTAAATGTTCAGCTATATATTGAGAATAACACACGCAGAGCTGTATCTATAGATGTAAACGAGGTTTCCGTTAACAATTTTATAATGGATCCCAGGTTTTCTTGCGATATCGCTGCAAAGAAAAGGGCTAATGCCGCAATAAGGTTTGACAACGATGATCTTGAGGAGAACGGTATAGGTTTTATTGAAACGATAGAGTTCATTATCAATGTTTGCGATGAAGATACTTTGGACGACCTTTTCAACAGCGACGTAATAACTCTCAACCAAGATGATTTAGACCCTCTGCAAATCAGGTCTAACGTTGGGTATGTAGTAGATAATCTAATAAGTTATTTACAGAACTAACAAGACAATAATACTTGACGATAAGCAAAAAACAAGTTGCAACACTAACAATACCACCAGCTTATCCGGTGGTATTGATTTGTTAGTCATAGCTGTTAAACAGTATGTTATTTTTCTTTGCGTTGGATTACATCCAAACATGCGCTCACTATATCATCACTGGTCATGCCAAATTTTTGCGCCAAGTACTCTGATGTACCCACTTCACCAAACATCTCGTCAACCCCGATGCGCTTCATGACGCATGGCTGATTTTCTGATAAGACTTCGGCTACCGCAGAGCCCAGCCCCCCAATGATGTTGTGGTTTTCAGCAGTAACAATAGCTCCTGTTTTGCTTGCACATTCAATCACCATTGCTTTATCAATGGGCTTGATCGTGAACATATCTACAACTCTGGCATTAATACCACGTGCCTGCAGTTTTTCTGCGGCACACAGTGCAGCATATACTTCAACACCAGACGCAATAATCGAAACGTCTCTGCCTTCACGCAAAAGTTTTGCCTTTCCGATCTCAAACGTATTATGCGAATCGTAATAGCATTCTGAACCCTTGCGTGGCATTCTAATATACATCATACCGTGAGTAGCTACTATTTCCGGCAGAAGTTTTCTCAGCAGCACCTCATCGTTAATATCGAGAATTGTAATGTTCGGGAACGACCGAAATACGCCTATATCTTCAAACGGCATATGGGTTCCGCCGTTGGTCTGTGCGCTTATGCCAGGGTCACTGCCGATCATTTTAATATTTGCGTCGTTGTAACAACCGGATATAAAAACCTGATCCGCAACCCTTCGTGCGGCAAATGTCCCAAAGGTATGGGTAAAAGGGATTTTTCCCTTCAGCGACATTCCAGCCGCCATGCCAATCATATTCGCTTCCATGATGCCGCAATTGATGGCTTGCTTCGGATAATTTTCCATTAATGACGTTGTACCAAGCGCACCTGCGAGGTCGCAATCTAGGTAGTAAACATCTTTGTTGGTAGTCATTAAATCTGATAGGCAGGTGGCAAGAACTTTGCCCAGATGACTAATTTTCATTTCCTTGAGTAAGTTTGCTGCTTTGTTCATGCTACACCTCTTCATTGATTCTGCTCAAATACAAATCGAGCTCTGCTATACCATTCTCTAGATCCTGCGCTGTGACTGTACGTCCGGCATTTTGTGTTGGATGAAGCCGACCGTATGCTTGACATGGGGTTTATCCATGATATAAAACGATTGTTGCCAATGTTGCCAAAACAGAAACAAACACTGTTTTTCTCGGCTACAATGCCGTTGGCAATCAG
>CAXXMZ010000002.1:0-16956 GCA_963675355.2 Christensenellaceae bacterium | reverse complement strand
ATTAGACGTACATATGAGTAAAGATGGTGAAATATTTGTAATACACGACGCTTCTCTTGAACGGACGACTAATGGAATAGGTCTTGTATGCGAGCATACTAAGGATGAAATCTTAAAGCTTCGTGCTGATAAATTAATTTCTCAAAGCGAGTGGGTCGGGGTGCCTACTCTAAAAGATGTATTGTTACTTGTTAAAGAAACAGATGTTTTTATAAGCATTGAGTTGAAATTTGCCAGTATTCCATATCCAAGTTATGAAGAACGAATTATAGAGATTTTATATGATTGTGGTATGCAGGACAGGGTTATACTGACATCTTTTAATCACTACTCTTTAAAGAGAATTAAGGAAATTGCGCCGGAATTAGCTACGGGATTAATTCATGTTGCTGCGATATTTGATCCACATATCTATGCAAATAAAGTTGGAGCTGGTGCTATGCATCCATTAAAAAACGTTGTTTATGGATCGGGATGGGTTGATATTTGTCATGAGAATGGGATTTTAGTTAATACATGGGTAGCAGATGATGAAAAAGAGATTATTGATTTAATAAAGATGAATGTTGATGGAGTAATTACAAACAGACCCGACGTTGGGATGGCGGCAAGGGATAAATGGTATAATGATATTGATGCATAACAGCACATACTATTTTTAAGCATATTAAAAAAGCATCCTACAATACATGTAGGATGCTTAATGTTTATTTTAGTCGCGTTTATCCGCCCAAAAGAATAATCCTAGTGTACCAGCTCCTACGTGAGAGCCTATTACTGCACCTATACTAGAAATAACAATTTCTTGGCAAGGAGCAGTTTTTTCTAGTAGTGATTTGAGTAGATTAGCGTCTTCTAAGCAATTGCTATGACAGATTCCTATGATACCTTTATCCCACATATCTAAGTGTTCAGCAAACTTTTTACATAATTGTTTTATTGCTCTTTTTCTACTGCGTGCTTTTTCGTAAGGAATAAGTTTTCCTTCATTATTAACAAACAAAATAGGTTTGATGTTCAACATACTACCAATCATAGCGTTTGCACTTGATAATCTGCCACCGCGTTTTAAGTAATTCAAGTCATCGACGGTAAACCAATGATGCATGTTTAATCTTATTTCTGTAATGGTATCAGCAATGGTATCTAGATTATCTCCTGCAGCACGCATCTGGGCTGCCTTCATAACGATTAAACCCTCACCCACAGAAGCCCCTAGTGAATCTACTACACGGACATTTCTATCAGGAAATTTTTCTTTTAGCGTTTTAACAGCGACATTTGCGCTTTGGTATGAACCAGAAAGCCCACTAGAAAGAGCAATATATAATATGTCTTTTCCCACCTCTAATTGTGGAGTCATGAAATCTATATACTGATTAGTATTGATTTGCGAAGTGGTTGACAACTTACCGTTACTAAGCTGCTTATAGAAATCTTGGTAATCATCACTTCTGCTATCCCAATCAAGGGCGTCAACGCCATCAATTATATAGGTGAGAGAAATTACTCTAATATCATTTTCTCGACAATAAGAGATTGGCAAATCAGATGGTGAATCTGTCATTATAATAAAGTTTGACATTAAACTGACACCTTTCAATTTTATTAACAATTTTATCCTTCATTTTAGAAAAAATCAAGAAGTATATGGTAAAGCTGTGTAGTTCTTGCATATTGAACCATATAAAAGATGCAAAGAATGCAATTTTATATTGCAAAATATGCAATTTTGTATTACAATATGCTACGTATCAAGTGTAAATATAGCAAATGATGAATGATGAGGGTTAGAATCCTTCATACACATAAAATTATTTTGGTTGTTGGGAGGCATAATTTAATGCAAGTGTCAAAAAAATGCGATAATATACTAGGTTCTCTAACTCTTGAGATTACGGCAAAAGTTAAAGCAATGAAAGCCGAAGGACATGACGTAATAGGATTCGGTGCAGGGGAGCCGGATTTTGGGACGCCACAGTTTATTATTGATGCGGGCAAAGAGGCTCTTGATATGGGAATGACAAGATATACTCCTGCATCAGGAACGCAGGAACTAAAAAAGGCTATTAGCGATAAATATGCAAGTAAGTATGGGTTAGATTATGATTGTGCTCAAATAGTTGTATCAAACGGAGCAAAGCATTCGCTGTTTAATACTTTTCAGGCTATTTTAAATCCAGGTGATGAAGTTATTATTCCAGCTCCATTCTGGCTGAGTTATCCAGAACTGGTTAAAATGGCTGATGGAGTTCCTGTAATTGTTGATACACTCGAATCCGATGATTTCAAGCTTTCGGTCGAGGCATTTAAAGGCGCTATCACTCCAAAAACAAAGGCGATCGTAATAAATAACCCGTCTAACCCAACTGGCAGTCTTTATTCTAGAGATGAGTTAAAAGATTTGATGGACGTTGCAATAGATTTGGGAGTAATTACTGTTGCCGACGATATTTATGAAGAATTGATTTATGATGGCAAAGAGATGGTTTGCATACCTACTTTAGGAGAAAAGTATAAAGAAAATACAATAATTATATCGGGGGTTTCTAAGACCTACGCCATGACGGGATGGAGAATTGGGTACACTTTATCGCCGCTAAATATTGCAAAAGCTATGGGGAATTTTCAGAGTCATTCAACTTCTAATCCTAATGCAATGGCACAGCATGCATCCGTTGCTGCTTTATATGGTTCTATGGATGAGATAGAAACTATGAGGAAAGCCTTTGATGAGCGAAGGAAATATATGTTTGAGCGGATAAACAGCATAAATGGATTAAGTTGTCGGTTACCTTCTGGCGCGTTTTATATGATGATGAATGTATCGAAAACTTTTGGCAAAAAGAGTAACGGCAATGTTATAAACGGTTCAATGGATTTTACAACTCAGCTTCTTTATGCACAAAAAGTTGCTGTTGTTCCAGGAATAAGCTTTGGTGCTGATGAATTTGTTAGGATGTCTTATGCAACGTCCCTAGAGAATATAAAAAATGGTCTTGATCGCATTGAAACGTTTGTTGCTAGTTTAGAATAGTTCTTAAACAAGAATTTTATCGTGCTTATAATCATACTAATATTTTGATATAGGCACGATTTTTTTATTAAAACCAGTTCAAATAATAAAGATATGGTGATCATTATAACATTGAAGGATAAAAAATGTGAGTAAATTTTTTTAAGGCATGGAAAGAACGGACGATTTCGTTTATAATGGGAATAGATAATATTGAGAAGTATCGGTAAGATAGATAATATATAGTTGGAGGGATAATAATGCTAAAAATTTTACTTGGGAAAAAGGGCGTTGGAAAGACCAAACGGATAATTCAGATGGCTAATGAGTCAGTTGTTGATAATAAAGGGAATATTGCGTTTATTGATGATGATAATAGGTATATGTTTGAAATTAAGCGACCGATTAGGTTTATTGATGCATCAGAGTATATGATAGACAGTGCGCCTATGTTCATGGGGTTCGTTGCAGGGTTAAGAGCTAACGACTATGATCTTGAAACTCTTTACATCGATGGATTTTTAAAGATAATCAACCAAGATTCTCTTGAAAATCTTGATGGATTCTTTAAAAAGCTGGATGCTTTGACCAAGGACATTAATGTGATTATCAGCATAAAAGGCGATGTGAATAATGCAACTGAAGAAATGAAAGATTATTTAATAGATTAACTGGAGGAAATATGGAGTATATTAGCTCGCGTGATGCAAGCATTAACGTTCGAGCCAGTCAAGCCATCATACAGGGAATTTCTCCCGATGGTGGCTTGTTTGTGCCCAAACATTTTCCTGAAATGGATATGGATAAGGTTATTAAGCTTGCTAAAGATGGTTATATTAATTTGGCAAAGTATGTTATTGCCCCATACTTGGACGAGTTTTCAGATGATGAAATTGAAAATATAGTTAATGCATCTTATGGGAACGGATTTGATCATGAGGACAAGGCTCCGATTAATGCACTATCTGATAATCAATATGTCCTAGAATTATGGCATGGTCCAACTCTTGCGTTTAAGGATATGGCGCTTCAGATGCTGCCGCACTTAATGAAAGCATCTAAGAAGAAAGTTGGAGATATGCATAAAACCTTGATCCTTGTTGCAACATCAGGTGATACTGGTAAAGCAGCGCTTGAAGGTTTTGCTAATGTAAATGGCATTAGTATAGGAGTATTTTACCCCTATAATGGGGTATCAATGGCTCAGCAGTTACAGATGTCTACGCACAAGGGCGAAAACGTATTTGTGGGCGCTATCAAAGGTAATTTTGATGATACACAGACTGCTGTTAAGCAAGTATTTGCTGATAAAGAATATGCAAAGATTCTTGAGCAAAGGAACGTTAAGTTATCGTCTGCAAATTCAATAAACTGGGGTAGATTGTTGCCTCAAATCGTATATTATTTTTGGGCATATGCAAAACTTGTTATTGACGGCAAAATTGATAATGGAGATAAGATTAATTTTGTTGTGCCTACTGGAAACTTTGGAAACATTCTAGCAGGGTATTATGCAAAACAGATGGGGCTTCCTGTAGGAAAACTTATTTGTGCATCTAATGCAAACAACGTATTGACAGAATTCTTTGAGTCAGGCGTTTACGATGCATCTAGAGAGTTCTTTAAAACCATTTCTCCGTCCATGGATATCTTAGTGTCTAGCAATTTAGAGAGGTTGTTGTTTGAGATTGCTAGCAGGGATGATGCTAAGGTTAGTGAATGGATGAATGGGTTAAATAAGGATGGCAAATATGAAATAAATATGCAAGACCTATCTGAAAAAACTAATATATTTGTTGCGGGATGCTGCGATGATGATAAAACAAAGCAAACGATTAAAAAAGTATTTAATGGAAGTGGTTACTTGATGGATACTCATACCGCTGTTGCAAAAGCAGTACAGGATGAGTATGTTGCCTGTTCGGGTGACGATTCCATTGCTGTAATTGTATCCACAGCAAGCCCGTATAAGTTCTCTAAAGACGTATTAGAGGCATTAGGGCATGTTGTTGCAGGTGATGAATTTGAGATGGCAGAGCGCCTGTGTGAAGTTAGCTCATTAGCCGTACCAGATGCTATTAATTCGCTAAAGGATTTGCCAATAAGGTTTAAAGAAGTTATGGAGACTAGTGAGATAGCGGATAGAATGCTTAAGTTCTTAGATAATGATAGATGATATTTCGGTTGTTACCGTTTTCGAAAGGATGATATGACCCTTGGAAAATAACGATAAACAAAAAGTGATTTTTAGTGGAATACAGCCTTCAGGCGTATTTACACTGGGCAACTATTTAGGGGCAATAGTAAATTGGAATAAGCTTCAACATGACCACGATTGTTTTTATTGCATTGTTGATTTACATGCAATGACGGTACGTACCGAGCCTAAGGATTTAAGAAAACGAACTAAAGACTCGTTTGCGTTGTTGTTGGCTTGTGGATTAGATCCAGACGACAATACGATATATGTTCAGTCGCATGTTTCGGCTCACGCTGAGTTAGCATGGATACTAAATTGTTATACGTATATGGGCGAGCTAGGACGTATGACACAGTTTAAAGAAAAAAGCCAGCGTCATAATGAAAACATAAATGTAGGTCTATTTGCATACCCGTCTCTTATGGCAGCAGATATCTTGTTATATCAAACTAACCTCGTTCCTGTTGGAGCTGATCAAAAACAACATATTGAGCTGGCAAGGGACGTAGCTAATAGGTTTAATTCAATATATGGTGATATTTTTACTATACCTGATGGATTTATTCCAAAGGAGGGCGCTAGGATAATGAGTCTGCAAGAGCCGAGTTGTAAGATGTCGAAATCTGATGATAATATAAACGCATATATTTCGCTTGTTGATCCAATCGATGTCATTGTCCGAAAGTTTAAGCGAGCTGTAACTGATTCTGAAGGTAGTATACGTTTTTCCCCAGATAAACCTGGTGTATCAAACCTCATGAATATATATTGTGCAGCTACAGGTTCTACGATAGAAAAGATGGAAGCAGATTTTTCGGGTAAGGGATATAAAGAATTAAAAGAAGAGGTTGCTGAGTCGGTCGTTGAGGTAATTAGACCCATTCAAGAGGAGTTTGCAAAAATTTCTGCAGACAAAGGGTATCTTGAAGGCATAATGAAAAAGAATGCAGAAAAAGCAGCATACCGTGCAAGTAGAACGCTATCTAAAGTGAAAAAGAAAATTGGTCTATTGCCAAGATAATAAAGATTAAGTTATTAAAGGACGGAGCAAAAAGATGTTTCGTCTTTTTTTTATATAAATCAACAAAATAATTAATATTATGCTACAATATCAAACAATTATTTTCCGATGGAATTTAAATGTGAAACAATAGACCTTGATGTTAGCTGTTGTTGTCACATATAAAAATGCTATAAAATATATTAACGGTTAACTATACAATATCATTTAAACAGATTTGCTAGCAAAAAAATATTTGGTGCACCTTAAATTTCAATTCAGCTTGCTGATTTTTCATGTCATTAGTTACATGATATTCACAATGGGAGGAGAGCAGCATGTACAACTATTCAAATAAGGTGTTACTTTTAAACAAGCAAGGATTGTCTAATAGGGCAATAGCAAGGGAAGTTGGGGTTTCAAGAGAAAGCGTTAATCAAATAATCAAAAAGCTCGGAGTAAAGTCTCCGTTTTCAAAAAGGATCGTTCCACTTCTTGTAACAAATATAGAGAGAAAAAAGTATTTGCCTGGTGAATTGGTTATGAGTTACCGCCCAGAAGCAGATCAGGCTGATGTTAATCTAAGAGCTATTGCAATAAAACAATATTCAAAATTTATTTTTTGTAAGGTAGAAGTAGAGTTAGATGGTGACTGGGTGCATATCTATAACGAATGTTTTAAATAAGAATAAGGGGATGATGATTATGGATTTTGAAAAAGAATTAAAGGCGTTTAAAGAAATAGTTGCTATGGTAGCATTTTTAGAAAATGAGCTTGAATTACTAATCGAACAAAAAAACGATAATATGATAGAGGATGGTGAAATTGAGGCTAATGCGTTGTCGAATACAAATCATACAATAGTTAATGCTGGTTCTAATCATATATCCAAGGTTGAAAGTCAGGCGATTTCATACGTAATGAATCATAACGAGCATTTAAATAAAGAGATAAGAGCTATCGAAAAAAAGCTTAAAGAATATAGGTACATGATGAAGAGAATGGAAGCAATGCTTAGCGTTTTGACGCAAAGAGAAAAACTGGTAATACAAAAGTTTTTCATTGATGGATACCCATGGAGCGATGTTGTTGCGTTTTATAAAGAGCAAATGCCTTCACCACGTGAAGCTGATGCATTGAAGGCCACAAGAAGCAATGCCATAGCAAAAATGAAAAAAGTATATTGTAAGTGCAAGGAAATAGGATTAGGCGCATAAACATAGAACCGACTGCTAAATAGGCAGTCGGTTCTATGTTTAACAATTTATTCGTCATATTTTTTTACTTTATTATAAAGTGTAGCTCGAGTTATACATAGCTTTTTTGCACAAGCCGCATAGTTATTATTGCTGTTTTTTAAAGCGTTTATTATTGCAATTTCTTCGAGTTTTACAAGGGGTAAGGTTTCTTTACTAAAATCCACCTGGCTTCTTACCATATGATGGTTGGATTTGAATTCAGCGTCAAAGTCAATCTTACCATCTAACTCAACGATACGTTCAATCATTTTTTTAAGCTCAAATACGTTTGATGGGTAATCGTATTTAAGCAATCTATCATATAAGTGTTGAGGTAGGTCGGGTGGTGATTTTTTCATTTGCTTTGATGTTTCTTCCAAATAAGAATTTATTAAATAAGGTATATCTTCTTGTCTTTCCCTTAATGGTGGTACAAAAACATTCACAGTCGAAAGTTCATAGAATAATTCAATATTAAATTTATTTTCTTGCACCAATAATTGTAGATTTGGTTGGGCTGTTGAAATAATCCGAAAATTAGTAGCTGTATTAAGATTGCTTAAATTAATATGATCGTATAATTTGCTCTGTATAGAAGCAGACATACAATCAATATTTTTTATCAATAAAGTGCCGTTTTTCGCTAAATCAATTTTCCCTTGAACGCTTTCTGTGTTACCTAACAATCCTTTTAACAGATCGTTATCTGAAGATAAACGGCAATCTATATCAACAAATGGAAATTTGCCTCTATCGCTATAGTTATGTATGCATGCAGCTATCATGGATTTGCCAACACCATCTTCACCCTCAATTAGTATGTTATCAGGACCATCTGAAATTTGTTTTGCGTGCGAAACTAAGTTACGCATCACAGTTGAGTTACCTATAACATCATTAAATGTATGTGGTGACAACAAACTTTTTGCCTTGGATGCAACTTCAATCAGGTTTTTAGTGTCATACAATAATATCACATAACCTATTTTAATCCCTGAGTCGTTTAATATAGGATTAGTTTGAAATAAAGATGGTATAGAAGAATATCGTAAGACGTGCGTTTTGCTATCTATATTTTCGATAGTTAAAGTATCTTCATTAGTTTCGTTGCTTGTAAAATACTGATGAATATTTTGATTAATCGGAGATCGATCGTTCAAAAGATTTTTTGCATATGAGTTAATAGATACAATTTTTCCATCAATATTAGTAGTTATAATGCCAAATGGAACAGATTCAGTTGCTGAATAAGTAACAGAATTGATTTGTTCTATTTTCTTCAAGCTATCTAAATATAGCATATGGTTTTTAACAGAGTTTGCAGCAGCTACTACTAGACCTAGGGTATGGTCATGCATATTTTTGCCATCTCCGCTTAGGGTAATAAAGCCAATAATGTTATCTTGTTCATCACGTATAGGGGCGCATGAGCAAGTATACTTTTTTAAGAAGTCAAGGTAATGATCTTTAGCTTCTATTTGGCAAGGAGTATTCTTAGCCAATGAAATACTGACAGCATTAGTACCCGCACTATTAATGCTCATATCAGAGCCAACTTGGATTCTATGTTTGTGCATAATATCGATTTTATCAGGAGCACATATTTGAAAAAGGATTATTCCGTTTTCATCTAACAGATGGATCATAAAACCAGTAGATGAAACCAAATTATACAATTCGTATAAAAATGGTTTGGTTATATTTATCAGTTCTTTTTTCTTTTCAAAGACGTCTACTAGCTCTGTTGGTGATAACACACGTTTTATTGTTGATTCGCTGTATCTAAGGCTAGCTTCAGCAGATACTTTATCAAATAGATTGGGTGGTCTAGGACCAGTAAAGAATAAATTATCTGTCATTATTGCATCATTCCTTTTAAATAGTGTGTGTTTTTATTATAAAGTGTTCTGCCATGAAAGTCCATGTTTGCTTACTATTTGTGTTTAAAATTTTTACATATTTGTATTGTAAATTTTTTATTTACAATACAAAAAAATAACCGACTAAGTTTTTGTCGGTTATTTTTATGGTACAATGCTTTATCAATAACAAGATTTTTTAGAGCAGTTATACATTTTCTTTTTACTTAAGGTGTTTCCTTGAACAATATTCAAAGCTTCACCGAATCTTTGGAAATGCACTACTTCACGTTCACGTAAAAATATTAACGGTTCTCTGATATCGGGGTCGTCAGTTAGGGTAATTAAATGCTCGTAAGTAGCCCTAGCTTTTTGTTCGGCAGCCATATCCTCTGTTAGGTCGGCAACTGGATCACCAGTGCAAGCAATATAAGCCGTCGTAAATGGGACTCCATTTGGATCGCATGGGAATAGGCCACAGTCATGCATTGTATAAAAACCATCCATACCGGCGGCTTTTATGCTAGCAAGTGTTGCACCTCTCATACATTGATGTATCATTGTACCTATTATTTCCCAGTGAGCAAACTCCTCTGTACCTATGTCGGTAAGTATGGATTTGCAAACGTCGTTTGGCATAGAGTAGCGTTGGTTTAAGTATCTAATAGCTGCACCTAGTTCACTATCGGGACCCCCGTATTGGGCTAAAAGGCATTTTGCCATGCGAAGGTCTGGTTTACGAATATTGACAGGATGTTGAAGTTTTTTTTGATATATCCACATAATAATCCTCCTATACTACATTTCCCAAGGCCAAGGCGAATCTGCCCAAGACCAAGTGGCACCCGCTGGTTGCAATCCGCTTGACACTATAGGACCAAACTCATTACAATATTGATCTAAAAGGCGTCTTAGACGGCATGAGCAAGCGTTAAAGTCTGATAACGCATTAGGTTCGTCTGGGTGGGTGTCAAGAAATAATTGTAATTCTAAGCAAGTAAACTCAACGGCCTGTATCTCGCAAAGTAATTTTATTTGTTTTTCACACATTTTTTTACTCCTTATCTATATTGTGAGAGTAACTCAGGGAAAATTGTCCCATGACATAATCCTTCCATAGGCGAAAGGGTTTTGCCATATGTTTGAGGACGAACGAAAGCCTGAGCTAGAGGCAGTTCAAACAATGGGTCACAGCAGTGACAAGGATCCATGTCTTTTTGACAACAATTTTTCATGTCACACATTTCATCTTTGCGACTCATGTTATTGCACCTACAACACATTGAATCATAGTTGTCGTAGTTATTTCTCATTTTAAATCCTCCTGATTATTTAGATGAAACTATTTTATGAGAAATGGGATAAATGGGTGATTAAATAAAATTGATAGTGGCAGTTTTATGCTATCGATGATAAAATACAGGAAGATAAAAGAGGTGGATCAAGTTTAACGATGTTTGGATATGTACAACCTATGCGCCCTGAGTTAAAGGTGCGTGATATGACGCTTTATAAGGCGATATACTGTGGACAGTGTAAGTCTTTAGCGCGAAGGTATGGAACTGTGGCTAGGTCTACGCTCAGTTACGATACTACGTTGATTGCTATCATTGGGACGGCGATTAGTCCAAACGAGACATGTGTTTCTACGCAAAGATGTATAGTTAATCCGCTCAAAAAAAAGCCAGTTTGCAACGATAATAAAGCGATATCGTTTGCAGCGGATATAAATGTAGTCATGGCATATAACAAATTTAGAGATGATTATAACGATGAACGCAGCAAAAAAGCTGTGTTTGGGAGAATCGCACTTAGGCGGTCATATAACAAGGTCAAAAAGAGGAATCCAAAGCTAGTTCAAGCTGTTGAAAAGCATATTAACGAACTTGCTCAGCTAGAAAATGATAAGTGTGACCAAATGGATGAGGTTGCTGATGTGTTTGGTAGACTAATGCAAGATGTAATTAGTTTTATGGATGCAAATCAAGAGGATAAACGAGCCCTTGAGTGGTTTGCGTATAACCTTGGCAAGTGGATATATCTAATGGATGCATATGACGACCTCGAAAGAGATGTTCGAAGTGGGTCGTATAATGTTTTATGGTTGCAATATGGAAAAGGTGATGACGTCCCCAGTTGTAAAAAAGAGATGAAGGAAAGGGTTGAATTTAATTTAAAAACAGCCTTGTCTCAGTGTGCGGCTGCTTATGAATTGATTAGTTTAAAAAGATATAAAGAATTATTAGATAACATAATATATCTTGGATTAATGGATAAAACAGAGGGAATTTTGAAAGGAGAAACAAAGCAGGTTAATGAATCCATATGAAGTATTAGGAGTTTCTGAAAACGCTACTCAGGAAGAGATTCGTGCAGCATATCGTGAATTGGTGAAAAAATATCACCCCGATCAGTATGCAAATAATCCTTTATCTGATTTAGCGCAGGAGAAACTAAAAGAGATAAATCAAGCATATGATATGCTTCTTAATAAAACTAAAACTAGTAGTTATAGTACGGGTGCTGGTTCAAGTAGACAAAGTGGCCAGTATGATTATAGTGGTGGGGCTGGTGACCCTAGCTTAGCTAGAGTTCGTGATATGATAATCAAAGGGAATATTGCTGGAGCTGAGGCTGCGCTTAATTCCATTGGTAACAGAACTGCTGAATGGAATTATCTTTATGGCGTTGTGTGCTTGAGGCGAGGCTGGTATGAAAAAGCTAGAGCGCATATGCAACGGGCAGTTCAGATGGATCCCAGTAATATAGAGTATCGTTCAGGACTCAATAACTTAAACAACATGAGCTATGGATATGGTCGGACTTATCAACAGGCAGGTGCTCAGGCTTCAAATACTAGTGCTTGTGCTCTATGTCAAGGGCTGATTTGTGCTGATTGTTGTTGTGAATGTTTGGGCGGGGACTGTATAACTTGTTGTTAAGCATACGCTTGATTGTGAAGGAGTAAAATCATGTTTGAAAACTCATCGTCATTGCGGCGAACAAAGTGCATAACGCTCTCGTCGATGGTGATAGCTTTGACGCTTGTGTTGTTATATACTGCTAGCATAGTTCCAACTTTAAGGATAACGTTTTATGTTATTGCATCGTTATTACCAATCGTGCTAATGGTTGAGCGTAAGTCGGGTTATGCAGTTTTATCTTTGATCGGTTCGGCGTTACTTGGATTTTTGCTGATTCATAATAAGTTAATATTGCTGCCATATGTAGCTTTTTTTGGACATTATGGAATAGTAAAGGAGTATCTCGAGCGAATAAATGATAAGGTGATACGTGTTGCTTTAAAACTATTGTACTGCAATATTGCCGCTGTAATAATATATTTGTTTTCTTTTGAGGTGTTATTTTCTCAGATTGAATTAGGATTTTCGGTGTTATGGCTGCTTATTCCGTTGCAAGTAATATTTGTTTTGTTTGATTGGTTATATACAAAGCTTGTGCATATTTATATAGACAAAATACGTGGAGTAATTATAAAATAAATCATACTTAACGTATATAGGAATATAATATCAGATAAAATGCCGGCGGAATGCCGGCGTTTTTGTATAAAAATTGAAACATTGCATTCATACTGTGCGTCAATGAAGTATTGGCGTGTGATATTATATTATTATGATTGCATTGTTTGGAGGTATATAAATGGAATCATCTTTATACGAAGTACTAGCGCTGATTATGCGATATTGGTTTATTATCGTAATACTTTATATAGTATGGCGAATAGCTGAGAATGCATTGAGCGAGTATCGTGCGCACAAGAAAGTTAAAAAAGAGATAGACAAGCAGTTTTATGGTGAAATAGTTATTAGTCAAAGTGATGTTAAAGAACTAATTGGTAAACGGTTCGGCATAAAAAAAGAGAATGTGTTTGGAAGATCTAAGTTTTGCGATATCATTATTCCTTCGCGGAGCATGGAAGCATCACATGGAATGATAACACTAAGAGGCAAGAAACTTATGTTAGTGGATCTATCGTCTCAAAAAGGTGTTATGCTAAACGGCGAAGCGGTTGTTAAGCATGCAGATTTGACAGATGGTGACGAAATATCAGCAGGTAAAACTGTGCTTTTCATAGACTTGGAAGGATAGGTGAAGTTTTGATGCGAGTAAGAAAAAGACCTAGTGCCACGTGGTTAATGGTTTTTATTGTGTTGTTTGAGCTATCAGCGTTTACGTTGCTAGCATTAAAGGAACAACCAATAGACTTCATTGCCGTTTTATTTGGAATAATAATGGTAACACTGTTTATTTTGCAGTATTGGCTGATGAATAAGTATTTTCCTAATATCAATAGATATCTATTGATAATTGCAAATATGCTAGCGGCGATAGGGGTTATTGTTCAATATAGATTAGACCCATCTTATGCATTTAAGCAAGCAGGATGGATTGCAATAGGAATGGCTTTGATGGTTGGGGCTTTACTTGCTGTATGGAAGTCTTCAATTTGGAACAAACGTAAGGTAACGTACATTTTAGCAGCTGGAGGCATATTCTTGTTGGCGGTAACAGTTGTGTTAGGTCAAAGGGTGGGAGGAGCATCAAACTGGTTCTCAGTACTTGGTTCGACCTTTCAGCCCAGTGAGTTTGTAAAAGTAATATTTGTGTTAGTCGTAGCGGCGGTACTAGCGCAACCATTACAAGTGAGGCGCATGTTGTTATGTTTCGGCGTTGTGGGTGCGATGCTAGGATTGCTTGTATTGCAGCGTGACTTGGGTGCTGCGTTACTTTACAGCGGTACGTTTTTAATATTACTGTATATTGGCACAAATAAATTATCGCTAGTGGGAATAAGTTCTTTAATGTTTGGAAGTGGAGCAGTTGCGAGTTATTATTTATTTGATCATGTGCGTGTTAGGGTAGCTATTTGGCAAAATCCGTGGGCGGCATATGAATCGCAAGGTTATCAAGTCGTACAAGGGTTGATGGCTTTAGCCAGTGGAGGTCTGATGGGAATGGGGCTTGGACTAGGTGTGCCCCATGCAATCCCGGCTTACCATACCGACTTTATTTTTGCTGTAATATGCGAGGAATTTGGAATAATTTTTGGAGTAGCGTTAATTGCGTTATACGTAATATTTATATTGCAGGGTGCATTGGTAGCCTTAAACTGTAAAACACGGTTTGATACTTTATTGGCATTTGGATGTACATCTATGATTACGCTTCAAAGCTTCATAATCATTGGCGGAGTAATCAAGCTGATTCCGTTAACTGGAATTACGTTGCCGTTTATTAGTTATGGCGGCAGCTCAATGATTAGCTGTATGATATTAGTTGGTATTTTGCAAGGAATTGCAAGCAAGAATGCAGAGGCTGAGGAACAAATAATTGAACAGTTGGAGGGGAACTCATAATGAATAAACAAAGACGAAATATTCGAGTAACTATAACGTTGTTTATAGCTATGTTTTCCCTGTTAACGGTTTATTTAGGATATTCGGTTTTGATGTATGGAGATAGATGGTTTGCAAATTCGTATAATCCTATGATTGTTTCTGAGCAGTCGAATGTAATTATAGGGGATTTGCTGGACAGGAATAAGACAGTGCTTGCAACTAACGATAGCGATGGTAAACGCGTTTATGCTTCAGATAAGGACACTCGCATTGCAACCTCGCTTGTTGTAGGTGAAAGTTCGGGGATAACCACGGCGGGAGCAGAGGCGTTTTTTGCAAATTATCTGCTAGGATTTAACGATAACGTAGTAGAACGATTGTATCAAGAGATTACAGGGGCACAGAGAGAGGGCAGCGATGTAGTGCTTACAATCGACGCAGAGCTTACTAAATATGCTTATAAAGCGTTAGGGGATTATAGAGGCGCTGTAGTTGTTATGGATTATGAAACGGGTGAAATCATTGTTAGCGCATCGAAGCCAGGGTTTGACCAGAATAATATTGATCAGTATTTAGGCGTTGAAAACGATGTAGAGTCGCCACTTGTTAACCGAGTAACAATGGGAAGGTATACTCCTGGATCAGTGTTTAAAATTGTTACTACACTGGCGCTTTTGGAAAATGATTCAGATGCACTCAGTCGTACTTTTGATTGCGAAGGAGAATATAAGATTGGTAATGATGTTATTACCGATTATGGCGGAGCAAGACATGGCGAAATTACGTTAGCTGAAGCATTCAAAAAGTCGTGCAATAACGTCTTTGCTAAGATAGGTACCGAGTTGGGTGCGGGTAAGTTGAATGCGACTGCTGAAGAATTTGGGTTTAATAAAAACTTTTTGTTTGACGATATGGTGTTGTATTCATCATCGTATGAAATTCCTGAAGAAGCTGGAGATATTGCATGGTCCGCTGTTGGTCAGCATAAAGACTTGGTTACGCCGCTTCATATGTGCATGATTGTAAATGCTATTGCAAACGATGGCGTTATGATGGAGCCAAAGCTTGTAAAAAACTTGGTAAATGTCAGGGGATATGATTATCAGGAAATGACACCTAATGAATATAGCACTCCACTTAGTGAAGAGAATGCTGGTATTATTCAGGATTTGATGTTAAGCGTTGTTGAGTCAGGAACGGGAACGAAGGCCAGCGTTTCTGGATGGGATATTGCTGGTAAGACGGGAACAGCTGAAGTTAGCCAGGATGGATCAGTCAAACCTAATGCATGGTTTGTTGGATTTTGCAATGAAGATGATCATCCTTTATCAATAGTAGTTGTAATGGAAGACGCTGGTGCAGGTGGTACTTATGCTGCTCCAGTAGCACAAAAGGTGTTAACAAAGGCTAAGGAACTTGGATACTAATATGGACGAATATATTACAACTGACGAGTTGAAAGAACTTATATCAGCGTTGCCTGCAAAGCCTGGCGTATATATTATGAAGGATAGCGACGAGCATGTAATATACGTTGGTAAGGCGATATCTTTAAAGAATCGCGTGAGGCAGTATTTTCAGTCAATGCGATCTCATAGCTTAAAAACATTAGCTATGGTACAGAAAATTGAGCGTTTTGAAACTATTGTAACTGGGAATGAAGTCGAGGCTTTGATACTTGAGTGTAACCTCATAAAAAAGTATAAGCCATACTACAATATTTTGTTAAAGGATGATAAAAATTTTCCTTATGTAAGGGTGGATTTTAACGATGATTATCCTAGGTTACAGATAGTACGTAGGCGAGGAACCGATCAAGCACAATATTATGGTCCTTTTATTTCTAGCGGTGCTTTAAGGGATGTCTTAGATGTTGCACAAAAAATGTTTCCTCTCAGAACGTGTAAAAAAGATATTTTGCGGGCGATTGAAAAAAAAGAACGTCCGTGTTTGAATTATCAAATTGGACGATGCATGGGGCCGTGTACTGGAAACGTTTCAAAGGAAGATTATTATAATGCGTTATGTCGCATTGTCGACTTGTTAGCAGGACGACAGCAAGAGTTTAGAGCCAAAGTTGAAGAGGAGATGCAAAAATCATCGGAGGCATTAGAGTTTGAGCGAGCGGCTAGACTTCGGGATACAATTATTGCTCTTGATGAACTTAATCAAAGACAAAGAGTCGTTTCAGATAAAGGTGATAGTAGGGATGTTTTTGCGCTTGGAATAGACGAGAGCTATGCACTTGTACAGGGCGTATTTATTAGGAACGGACAAGT
>CAXXMZ010000001.1:0-33228 GCA_963675355.2 Christensenellaceae bacterium | reverse complement strand
AGTTTTATTCTGTCTTTCATATTCTGTCAATCGCATCATTCCTTCCATAGAATTGTTAGAAAAATTTCTGAGGCATCAGCTGTTAGGCTATTCATTGCAAAATAGAAGCACCCCTCCTATTTGAAGAGGTTGCTATTTCTAATTACCATACTAAAGCATTTAAAGCATCTATCTTATCTTGTTCAGTAGTTTGGGTATATTTTATTGTTGTTAATATCGAAGAGTGTCCTAGTAAATCTTGTATCATTGTGATTGGGGTGCTGTTCATGATGAGGTTATAGGCAAAACTATGACGTAGATTATGCGGTGTTACCTTTATTCCTGTTTGATTTGAGTACTTCTTTAATATTAAGTTGATTGCATTACGACTATATGCGCCTCTTTGTCCAATAAGCAGGTAATCTAGCGATGATTTAGGTCTAACGGTCAAATATTCCTCAATTGCTTTGTTAGCATCTTTATTAAGTGGAATGGTTCTATTTATGCTGCCTTTGCCAATAACTTTTATCTGGCTCCTATTATCTGTTAACGCAATGTCACTAAGTCTAAGGTTACATAATTCGCTCACCCTAATACCTGTTGCTAATAGCATTTCATCTATGCATAATGCTGCTTGTTGCCTGTTTATATACTTCTTCTCTAAAGCTGGTAGGTGGTCAGGTTGAATACCTTTGTATTCGCCTTTGTCCTATTCTTTATCAGCTTTACGCTTATTGAATCTACTAAGAGGTTATCATTATGCAGGAACTTACAAAACGAGTTCAATGAAGCCAACTTACGGTTGATGCTAAGGATTGACTGGTTCACCTTTAACAAATGCTTCTTATATCTTTGCAAAACAAAACTCGTCAATCTCAGCACATGCTTGCCATAAAGTTCTAGCCATTTAAGGAACTCTTTTATGTCCCTTATGTAGCAAGACACTGTGTTTTCGCTAAATTCTTTCCTGTATAAGCTAATCTCGAAGCCACTTAAATCAAAACAATAAAACACACCCTTTCTCTTTGGTGTGTTCACATTACCGTACTAACTTCTTCTAATCAAGCTAATTCTAGAGACATAACCATAACTATGTATTCAGTTCTTTTTCTTCATCTTCTTGTTCAACTTCAATTACATCTTCATTTATCATTTCAATAAACAGCTGCTTCCTTGCTTCTTCGTTTTCCTTAGTGTCCTAAAAGCAGTTCTCTTTTCTCTGACCATTCCTCAGGCAATCTGTTACGCAAAAAGAATGAAATAGCTGCAGCTGATGGTGGCTGGTGACGTTTTGCTTTTTCAATCTTAGTACGTTTCTTTCCATTTTTATCCTCTTCAACAATAGTCTTGAGTTCTTCATACTCGTAGCCCGTACAAAGCCTCAATAATGATTTTTCTACCTCGTTACATATAATCAGACCTGCCTAGGAGTAACGAGCTCAGAGAGTGTTTCATGCTCTTTACAATAACGATACCAAGTGTCATGTGAAATAGCAAGTTTCTTGCAAACCTCCCTTACTGTATCTCCTTGCATCAGCCATTCTTTTATGTCAGACAATCTTGGTAAAACATCTAAATCATAACGAGTTTCTTTATTTGGAATACCTTTTCTACTGCCTATGTTCTCACCCCCTAAATACAAAAAGAGCCTATATCGGCTCTCTCGTACATTTGTTCTATGTCGTGTTATTATTCATTTAAGCAGATTTACATCTGTAATAGATGCTGTTTAGACTGCTGAGCTATCCACAGCTTATTTCCATTCTCTGCTACTTCATATATTTTGTTCGCGCTGATTCAATATCTCCATTTAGTTCATCTATCTGTGCTAATCTATACAATATATCTAACCGAACTCGTTTACTTGTCTTCAACTGTAAACACTCTTGATACAATCTTTTTGCTTTCTTCATATTTATTTGAGTAAAATAAGCTTTCTGCAATGAGACTTTTCTTTGCTTGAGCTATCTTTTTATTAAACGGTTTCATCATTTTAACCTGTGTTTCTAATAATTCATCTGCTTCGGAAATTCCTCCCCAATTCATATAAGCAACAAATCATATTTATCGTGTATACAAGCAAATTATTATTTGATAATTTAGATTTATCTATTGATAGTAATGTCTCCTTTGCTTCTCGAAATTCTCCCATTGAAATAAGCGCTGCTGACTTATTAATATCTAATATGGCATTCATTTTACTATTCTTACCAGTACCTTTTCTCTGCTTTTCAGTAGCATCTAGGAACGCTTGTGGATCACACTTTTCTTCTAAAAGATTTAATCTTTTATTGATTCGTATTAATGTAATAAGAACACCTTCCAATATATACAGTAACAAGAGTAATTCCTGCCGCTAAGTAATAGTCAATTTGCAACAATAATAAGGTAGTCGTTATTATATAAGCCGATATGGCAGCAACAATAATAACAATAAGAAACTCTTTAAACTTTGATAACATAAACCATGTCTCCTTGCTAAATATGAATTGAATCAAATAATATTACCATAAATTCCCTTTTAGTACTAGCAGTTATTTTGACTAAAATAGCTAAGTTTAGATAATGACATTTTATACTTTTGCCTTTAACTCAGAATACTTGTATCTGTGCCCATCTCTTTCAACAATCACATCACCATCCTTATAATTCATCCATCGTTCTATAATAACCTGACAATACTTGGGGTCAAGTTCACTCCCATAACAAATCCTATCTGTGTTCTCTGCTGCAAGGATAGTCGTCCCACTTCCAAGAAATGTATCTACTACTATATCCCCATATTTACTAGAGTTTTTATAATATACTCAATCAAAGGAATGGGTTTCATTGTGGGATGTATATCATTTACTCTAGGTTTATCAAAATTCCATATTGTGCTCTGCTTCCTATCTCCATTCCAATAATGAGAACCTGTTGGTTTCCAACCAAATAACGCTGGCTCATGTTGCCACTGGTACGGTTGTCTACCCATAACAAAAGTGTTTTTTGCCCATATACAACATTGTGATAATTTAAAACCTGAATCAACAAATGCGCTTCTAAGTATCAATCCCTTTGCATCAGCGTGGAACACATATATACTAGCTCCATCATCGGATATTTCATACAGTCTTTTAAAAGCTCCAAGCAGGAAGTTGTAAAACTCACCATCATCAAGATTATCATTTTGTATTGTCATTGCTTCTTCTGTTTTCCCCACATAACTTATACCGTAAGGCGGATCCGTCACTACAAGCTTTGCTTTTTTCACCATTCATTAGTTTTTCTAAGTCTTTACTATTTGTAGCATCTCCGCAAATAAACCTGTGTTTGCCCAGCAAAATAATATCACCTGTTTTAATAACAGGTTCTTCAGGTAACTTAGTATTTCTTCTTCCCTCTACATTCTCATCTTTTAATATATACTCGTCCCCATAGCTTTTCCGCTTCGGCAAAGTCTACGCCTGTAAGTTCAATATTGTATTCCTCTACTCTTAATTCATCCAGCAAACTAGCTAATGCTGGTAAATCCCATTCACCTTTGATTTTATTAAGCGCAATATTCAAAGCTTTTTCTTTAGTCTTATCAATATCAACAACAACACAGTCTATTTTGGTATATCCGAGTTCTTTTAATACCTTTGCTCTTTGATGTCCTCCAATAATCGTCATGTCACTATTCACAATAATCGGTTCGCAGTAGCCAAACTCGGTAATACTACTTTTTATTTTCTCAAACTCTCTGTCTCCCGCCTGTAAATCAACCCTAGGGTTATATTCAGCATGTTTTAAATCTGATATTTTAATTTTCTTGAATTGCATAGTAGTTTAATACTCCTTTCAAAATTGGTATAAAAAAACTGGCTACTCCATTTGGAATAAACAGTTGCTTTGTGGGTAACCCCACACCCCTTGGTTGGAAAAAAGCTTCGTAAACTCAGCCTTTTCCCACCCTTGTGTCCAATGCGAGCATTGTCCACAAAAATATAATTTTTTATTGCTTAAATTTTTTGACTATAAAAGCCATTATCTTTTTAATTGCTATATCTGCAAGTAAAATATACTAATAAAAAAACAACAAACCATATAGTCCAACAGCAACTCTTAATGCTTCTGCAGTTAACACTTTTAAAAATTCCATATTTAATTCTCCTTATTATTAATTTACACAACAAAAAAGCTACCTATCATTTAAGATAGATAGCTTAAACACTTACTGACTGATTTACTTATGAAACGCTGTTATTATCAGTGCTTTCACCTCTAAACTACAAATTATTAAATATATAAAGAAATATATTTGTATTTATTTTATAATTATGATATAATAAATTTTTAGGTGTGTACTATAACCTATATATATTATTATAGAGTTGAGTACCCCCCTATATACTAGTTCATCCCTTTCCCATCGGCGACAAGACAATATTTTCCTTCGTATTTAACTGTTTTTTATGCCTCTTGAATTCCACGTTGGGGGAAACATGCTTATTCTTATTAATTTTTTTCCAATAATTATCACTTATATTATTTATATCTTTGACTTGCTTAACTGGAATATAATTCCCATCCCATTCTTTTAACCAATCGAGAAATTTTATAATATCATACTACTTGCATTAGCCCTATTTCTAATTTTATACTCAGCAATTTCTCTCCACTCTTCTTCTATAATAGTACAATTAACAAAGCGTTGTTCTATCATAGTTTGCATGACCTTATTGCAATTAAATACATAAACATCTATCGGCTCTTCACTCGTAAACTCTCGTATCTTCGTTCTAAAAACCTTCTTGCTCGAAATCATTAAACCTTTGCATGTTTTTATACTTTTCAATATCAGAAAGACAAAAAACTCCATTGTCATTTTCTAAAAGTTTGTGGCAATAATCAGAATTCTTCTCATATTCATCATCAAACTTTTTTCTTTATTAATTTACTTGTAGCTATTCTTTTTGCAATATAGGAATCAGAATCCCACCTATTCCAACCAATTTGAATCATTTTTGTGCATTCATTAAAGTTGTTTTTCCCCTTGGTGTTCCCAAAATACGGTATATACTCAAAATTATCATCTTCTTTATCTTTTATAACATTTTTGGTTCTCTTTAAATGAATCATATAAATACCCGCTTACATTCATATACGATACCACGTATACGGGAACATCAATATTCTTATTTGTCCAGTCAATAATAGGTTTAAGTAATTCTGCTTTATTCTTAACCTTGGTCTTTGAATAGTTGCCTGTCACAACATGAAAAGTAACATTAGAATACTCCCTAAAATCGCTTACATCTAACAAATTGAAGTCCTCTTGATCATATTCTAGTGACAATTCTGCTGTTCCATCAAAAATAATCGTCTTAATATCATTTAAAATAAAATTTGCCATAGATACTGTTTTGAAAATATCATATTTTCCTGTTCTACAAAACACAGCGCCATTACTAAACATATCAGCAATATCATTAATTTTTGCTTTATAGTTATCCATCGTATAAGTTTTCCAAAGTCTCATGAAATCCTGTGATAATATTTCTTTTCTATGGATTTATATATGCATTTCTATAACCTTGATTAATTTCGATTATGTTTTTCAGTTCTGTTTCTATATTAACAAGATAGTCTTTTAACTTCTTCTTATCTTGCCGGATATTCCGGCTATTACACTCATCAATTTTTGATACAGCATCAATTAATTCATGTATTGTTTTTTCTGATATATTTTTTCACTTTCGTCAGTTTTGGTTTTTCGTCAACAAGCAACAAATTACGTTTTAACTGAATTACATCCTTTCCCTTACTTTTCCAGTTTCTAATTCTACCAAACTGCCCTGAATCAGCATAATGGTATAACCTGCTTGTTGTAATCCCAATTATGGGACTATAAGATTGATCCCTATATTGTGATCCAAGCTTACAATCACCCCTAAACTCACATAGAGGACACTGCTCTAAAGATTCATTGTACGATTTTATTCTCTTTCTACAACCAATCGAAGCATTCCAACTTTCCATAATATACATCCATGGTACTTTTACATCTTGAAGTTTATTTTGTTTGTCATTATATTGAAATTGATTATAATAGCCAAAATTATCAAAAATAAACCTTTGCATTTTTCTTAAATCTTTCAGCCTTTCAGTAACTACAATAATCCCCATATCTTCTAATGGTTTATTTTCTTTAATTTGTTGACTGATTTTCGTATATTAAGAATCGTCCCAAATAATAGTCGATTTACCAAATCCACATCTAACTGGCACAAGTACCGGTTTATTCTCTTTTAATCTTCCTGTAATCAATCTTGCAGCTTCATATGAAAAATCTATTTGTTGCTGTGAAAAGTTCTCTCTTTCTTTTTTTACATTATCCTGAACAGCATTAGCAAAAAATATATCTTCCGAGTCCTCTTGTATAAGATCGTCCACACTACGTGGTATCACCTTGTGTGTAAAATGGGTAACTATTTCTTCATCATTCTCATACTTGTAATTAATCGGTATTTGTTTTAATATAACTTTTTCTTTTGTTTCAATCTCCACTTTTGTAATGAACCCCTTCCCCATTCTACTATACGCTTACAGCATCTTTAAATTGGTTATATTTGCCCATTGTTGCACGCATTTTAGAAGTATCACTAAAGATATATATGTTTCTGTTTCTATCTTTCAAATCTTCTTTGATGTCTATACAATGAAATCTATTAAACATGAGCCACCCAGCCATTCTTTCCTGCGTAATTACAATTGTATGTTTCTTCATATTTTTCACGACCTCCTTAATATTAAATAGTTTGTACAAGCCTTTCTCAGCATTGTCCACCCTACGCCAGCTTCGCTGGCAGTAAGACTAACCTTTAATATCAACAGCCACTTTAATTACAGTTTGAGTTTTCTCAGCCGTAATAATTTTTTTAATCATTACATCATGACCAATATACTTCCTTAGATCAACTCCTGAAGACAAGGTTTCTCTTTCTTTAATACTCATATCTCCCGATATCCCAAACCCAACCTTTATCATTCTCAAATAGCTTAAAGCTGCTGTTTAGCATTTCAACAGCTATCTCTTCTGCCTTTCCCTTTTCAACGCCCATAATGGTTATTATTAAATCATGAATATCCGGCAGTTCCTCGACTTTCTTCCTCAAATATTCTTCTGGAATACTCATATCAAATTCTAATGAGTACTCTTCTTCTAGAACCTGAGTTTTATAACACTCACCCAACCACACAAAAGCATCCTGTTCACTTCCATTTGCCCCCAACTACAAATATCTTTTCTTTATCCTCATGCATCTTAATGTTTTGAAGAATACCCTCAGAAGCAACAACCCAACAAAAAGAATAGTTATTGTTTTGATTATTAATATAAGTCATCCTAACAGCAGCAGTAGCAAGTAACGAAGGACAACTGCAAATCTTCTCAGCTGCCATTCTTGTGTTGTCATACAAGTCCTTAAATTGCTGGTCTACAACTTCACGTTCTCGTTTATATTTGTCATCACTGGAATAAGGATTGATACTAGATTTCAATATGGCTAATGTTCTGTTTGCCCGTATAAAACTGGAGTATACGCCATCTAAACTCTCAATAACATTCTGCACAACTCCACCATCTAATTCAGGGTTCATTAAATAGTTATAGATATTATTGAAGTTCTGATTCTTGATCTTTCTATTCACATCATCACACATAACTCTATCTACATGTTTCTTGAATTCATCCATTTCATTTCTTAGGAAGTCAAGTGCTGAAACCGTCTCGTTGTCCTTATTAAATTCATTTCCGTCTTTATAAAACATGAACTGAGGTCTTTTATTGTATTTAAGCTTAATCACCTCTGGAATAACTACCTGATCAAACAAACCACTTTTGCTTGCATCAATCATCTTCCCTTGCAAGTCCTTCATGATTGCAATAGGCAAAGCATACTTTGTTATATCTCCCTCTGCATTTCCTATGTTAGCTATGGTTGTATCTATATCAGTAATTATTCCCGTCTTATCCTCTGATGTTAAAATAAAATCTATGACGTTCTCTTTGTTCCATTCCTTACTCATGGCAGTAGCTTTATCGTCATCATTAACTTGTACATATGAAGGGACTATATAATCCGCAAGTGTTACAACTTCTTTATCAGGAAATTTGTTGTTAAAATGCTCTTGAATTTTTTCGTTCATACAATTTTGCAGATATTCTATTTGCGTTTCCTTTAGATTATAGTCAGTTGATAAGACCATCACCTCATCTCCATCTTTATCCAATCCGCCGAGTCTATCTGGTTCAGTACCTAGTGGAAGTTGTGCAATATTATCAATATGCTTAACAAACTCTGAGTCCTCACCATCATAATCTACAAAATCCACCTTTGTAATTTCTGAATAGCTTACAATAGGGTTCCTTGCAAAAACTGTTCTGCCGAGAACCTTCCCGCCGCTATAACATTCTTTCTTGTTTAAGAAACCATTATACTGCCAGTTTTTCTTATCACTTGAGCCAGCATATTGCAAAAACGCTAGTATATCCTGAGTAACATACATATATTTCCCTTTGATATACATTCTGCCTAGACACATATCCTCGACTTTTCTTACTATTAGATTTCTAAGGGTTTTTATAACTTTTTTATCAAAGACCATTTTCTTGTTTAAATGTATAGCTTTAATAGCATCCGAACATTCTTTTTCTAGGTTTGTATCTGCATTTTCCTTTTTAACTAGGTTTAAAAAGGTTAATATATATTTTATATCTTCCCAGTCTAATTCTTCTTTACGATAAATAGTTAATGCCTTATGGATTATATCGCCCTGCACATTTGAAAATGCTATCAAATCATGGTTATCAACATTGAGAGCCAGCCATAGCTGATATGTAGCCCTTCTGAATTCTTCTTCCACTGGCTTTGCATAATTAGAAATACCGATAACATCATAGCCATATTTCATTAGCCTATTTTTATAATCATCAATAGACGAAAACAACCACTCTTTTTTCTCAGACCCATCGATATTCGTTTCTATTACATTTAACTTTGCTTTGAATGTAGATTCTGTAATTAACAGGTCGATGTCCTTTATGTAATGAGTTGTACCCCATATGTCTGTGATAGTTTCTATCCCATGTTTTTTATAATATCCATGAAAATCCACACACGGAAAGAACCCTTTTATACACGGTAATCTCAGCTGATAACCTGTAATCTTATATTTTGCGTCTAGGCTGTCTTTAAATATCTTTCCTAACCGTTTACTAACAAGTCCCATGCCGTCGAATACATTCTCTATGCATTTGTGGTCTTTATCAGTAACAAGCTGGAGTCCTGTTGACCATTCAGTGATAGGGATCTCTTTTGTTTCATCGGTCTGCTCTTCAATGTATAGGGCATAGTATTTTCCTTTTTTATCTACATAAACCCTAGCTTTTGGATTTTCAAGCTCCTCTGCTTTTACTTTACGATCTACATCCTCCCACTGGTTAACCGTCTTATATTTCTTTTTATCTCTGTTACTTCTTGTTTGCTTTTCAAGAGTACAATCCTCAGAATTTACAGAATCATTCCCTGCTTTTACTAACTTGTAATACTCCTTATCTTCTTGGATCCAAGCCATTAATTCTTGATACTGCTGTTCTTCCTCTGGGGTGCGAATATATGGTTTAACTATCATTACATCTTCATAAACTGGCACTTCACAGTCAGGAATGATACAGATACCTAAGTTTTTCATATCCGCTGGAGCTAAATAAACGTCAGTAGTGGTCAAAGCGTTACGTGTTAGGTTCTTTGAGATAGTGCATTTTTCAGATTCAATGCCGAGAGAAATATGCTCCTTAAGCTTTTCAAAATATTTCTCCAGCACAAAGATTTGCCTACATTCTTTGTTCTGAGAACCTGATAAAACATTATCTAAAAACACGAAGTGTCTCTGCGGTTGTGTATCAGTATAAAAGCCCTCTTTGAGCAACTTCTCAAGCTTTACAGTTTGCTCTTTGTTCTTGCTCCTACCTGTTTCTATGGTGATAATAGGAAGAAGGTTCTTTTTCACCCTGACTTCATTACCATTTTTATCAGTTTTATATTCTATGGTATCGTCATATTTACGATCCATTATTTTCTCATTTAATATGTAAAAAACCAGCGTTTCACTGGTGTTTACGGCATCATTTTTATTAAACTCCAGCATCAGCTTGCCATCAGCTTCTGAAAGCTGCTCAAGCTTATACTGCCAGATATGATATTGGCGCTTTTTTATCATATGTTGTGACCACCCCCTGCAAGCGAAATCTAGAAATATCTATCCTAAACTACCCGAGTCCTACAAACAACTTATTTATCCTATCGTGAAAGCCCCATAAATCCTATTCATTCATAAACAAACGCCCCTAAGTGCTAATTATCGAAAACAATCAATAAAACACTTAGTTTCCTACCACTAAGTGAATCGTTTTCACACATTTATGCCTTATACCACGTACAACGCACAATACTAATTGACCCTGCGCAAAGCAAGGTCAATTAATATTGTTTGAGATATTCTATTAAATCTTTTTTTCAATACGCCAACAAAATCTATCATTTACCGTATGGAGTTCCATACCAATACAATTTTAACTAGCACTTGATTCAATATACTCATATAGCATGCCCATCGGATTTTCATCGATTGCCAAATATTCTTGATCTAATTCTATCCATCTATCATCTTCTATCAAGTAACCTTGTTTATATAAACAAACAGCCTTATCTATGATTCCTATATGCTTTGGCATGTCCAAAAACTCTAGCGCATCTTTAAGTAAGCCGCATAGTTCACATCCCGAATTAAAAATGTACTGAGACAAGCCTCCCTCTGTTGTTTCGTTCGCAAACCAATATACCAAATAAGTCAACTTGTTCACCACTGGGACATTTTTCAGTGCCTCCACTTCATCACAATCTAATTCTTGAGCCTTATCTAACACCATATTTTCAGAAATAGAAAACAGGGCTTCGAGCAATTCATCTTCTGATACTTTTTCTAGTATTTCTATGCTCAGCCCTACCTCTTCAATATGTTTCTTAATATCAATGTTGTCATTCATAGAAACCGAATCTTCTTTTTGCAAATCTTCTACGTTTATACAGTACCCTTCCTCCCAGCCCCCCATGAGGAACTGTTTATTATCCTTTGTAAACTCTATATAGCAAGCATATGGAATATAATACTCGGCCAATAACTTAAACTCTTTATACTCATACACCCTAACCAAATGCACAGCATCCTCTTGATACTCAATGGCATCCGTTATTACCGCTATCAATTTGCCATCCGACGACCACGCTACTTTTTCAACGCCTACTTTTTTATTTTTTTTATTCCTAACATCAATCTTTTCAATAACTTTTTTTAATTCCTTATTCATAATAAGCAACCTATTTTTACGGTCAATTACCGCAAAACATTGATTAGCGTGTGACCAAACAACAGATTCATATTCTGTACCATAAGCAATTATTTGAGCCTTATTTTTATCAAAAGGATATTCCCACACAACACGTGTGTACTTTTGCTTACTATGAAAAATAAACTGTTTTTCCTCAGCAATATATTCCATCCGATTATACATAATATTATCTTTTTTTATTATTGATATTTCGCCTGATTCAATTTCAACTGTATAAATATTACCATTCCAATCCGCACTTACAATATATCTTTCATCAGGCGTAAAATACACTTCACATCCTTCCTCTTTTGTTGGTTGTACGCTCTTTAAATAAGTCAAGCTTTCCATTTCATAAATAGCAATTTTACCGGATGTATTCTTAACTGCAAGCAATTTTCCAGTACCAGAAAAACTCATTGTATCAGGATCCCTGATTTGGCTAAGAGTACTAATCTTTTTACCGGTATTTGCATCCCAAATAATTAGAGAGCTACCAATAGTCGCAAAGTACTTTCTATCAGGTGATTTCTTGATTTCAAATGACCTTGAAAATTTAAATTTATATTCCATATCCATTCCCCCAGTACATGCATAGGTATAATTCTTAATTGTTTTAGTCTAATTATATCTTTTTAATCGACTATCTCTTAATAAGAATAACATGCTTACTCTCCAAAAAAAGGATATAAGCAGTATTCAATATCACAAACATAATTTTAACACAATCGGTTTGCGATTCTTAGCGCATTACCAATATTCCTTAGAGTTTTTCGAACCGCTTTATTTTTTTGTCTCTTTCCCCTGGATAATTTATATGCTCGTGTGACAGCAGCATTAACACTAGTATAATATGCCGTGTTATGTAAATTCCTATGTAGTTGATATTTTAAGCTAACCTTGTTTATTCTATTTTGGACTCCTATCCGTAAATCTTTCAGAATGTCTCGCGCTGGTTTTGCAAGCTTAGCCCTTTGAGCCACAATATGATGTACCTCATAAAAGTTCCTCCTTTTATAGGTTTTTGCTTTTGTTTTTGCCTTAGTTGTTGATGTCGAAATACTTTTTGAAACATCTTGGGCTACTCCAAAACCTATAAGTGTCCCAAGTGCTAAAATGCCAGCCCATATCGCCTGTCCTGCTTTAATGCCAAAATCAATTGCTACATCTGCTGGAAAATGCCCCGTCGGATCCGTATTATTTACTGGGTCGCCATCACAGTACGCATATAAGTGCCAGAAAGCTTCTCCATCACCCCTGAAACTGTCCTCAGATATTAATCTGCCCGTTGCTGGATCATAGTACCGAGCATTCATGTAGTATAACCCTGTCTCGGTGTCGATTACAGCGCCTGTATACGCAAAACTATTAATGAATGTGCCTGTTGAGTCAGTGTTGCCGTAGGCATCATATATATAGCTCTTAACAACATCATCGTCAGCATCAACTATGTTTGTAACACTGCCGCGGATGTCCTGCCTATACCAGTAGTCGTTTGTATCTGCACGGCTACTGTTAATGATGCTACCATCATCTTCCAGCACATTTTCTTCGATTATATCGCCATTATCGTCCTTTGTATAGAGGAGGTCAAGTCCGTTATAGTAATAATTTGTTTCATCGCTGCCCGCAATCTTTTGTGTGCGTTGACCAGCGGCATCGTACTCATATTCAGCTAGAGTAACAGATGGATCCTGCCCGGTCTGTTCTGTTACGTCTTGCAGCCAGTTAGCATCATCATAATCATACGTCGTGACTGTTGTTCCTTCCGTCATAGAAGTCTGATTACCCGAAAGATCGTATCCATACGACGTGACAATATCAGACTCCGTTTGCAAATCGTTATCGGTATCCGTGCTAAGAAGCTGATCATAATCGTTATAATGATAATACAATGTATTCCCGCCGCTAGTCATACTTGTTCGGTTACCAACAGCATCATAAGCATATGCAGTTACTGTCGTTGTCGGGGTGCCTTGATCTATGGTCTCTGTCACGCTGTCTTGAGTTAACCGCCCCAGATCATCGTATGTGTATTCCTTTTCAGTTACTATCTCTGTACCACCATAGTTTGTAGTAGTTGTTTCCGTTGCAATCTTATACTTTGCATAGGTCAAAGTATCGTCATATGTAATGGAATATTCCTCAAGCACAGTCGTATCGTCAGTGTCATAATATTTAACGTTTGTCAAACGCCCAAGACTATCATACGTAAAGTCCTGCCTAGCATCGTCCGTATCACGAGCATCAACAAGATAATCAAGCTGACCATCAAGATAGAAGTACTCACGAATTGGCGTATCACCGCCATTTGTCAAATCCTTTACTTCAATGATTTTCCCCGCCTCATCATATACATAGCCAATCTTTTTGTCCGAAGAACCGCTGCCATATTTGATGCTTGCGACCTCACCATTGTCTGTATAGGAATACTGTGCAATGGTTACTCCATTACGCTTGGTCTCTGTTATGTTGTTCATGTCATCATACGTATTTTCGGTAGTACAGGATAACGTATCATTTTCATACAGGCGTTCCATAGTAACGTTACCATTATCGTCATACGTATACAGCACATACTGGTCATTATCGCTATACGTTACTCTGGTTTTACGGTTGTTTCCATCATATTCATATAACGTAACGGCACTCTGACCGGAGAAATTGCTATTAGTTAACGTACTTGATAGCATGTTGCCATTATCGTCGTACGTATATTCAGTAGTCTTATCCCCAAATATTTCTTTAACAAGGTTACCTTTTTCATCAAATTCGGTTACCTTATCACGATTCAGTGGGTCAGTCATAACAGACCTCAACTTACCGCTGTAAACACCATTATACGCATATGTTGTCGTTGTACTGCTACCATTCTTTGTATTAGTAACTATCAACGACCGTCCAAGTTTATCGTATGTAGTTTCAGTATTGACTTCAGGCGACACAGCAGTCAAAACATTACCCATATCATCATATGTATTCGTAGTAATAGTACACAAGCCACCATTTGCCGTAGCCGATGCAGTTACCCACCCCATATTATTGTATGTATTAGTTGTCTCAACACCGGTATTGTCCTTTGTCCACGTCACGTTGCCCATTACATCGTAGGCACTACGCGTATACTCAATTAGCACATCACCGTTATATGTATACTCATTACCTGTCGTAGTATCATTGTTAGAATCAGTCACATCTCCCGCAGTACCCTGCAGTATCGTTTGACCCTTTTTATCCGTTACGGTTATTGACTTTTTACCTTCAGCGTCTAACTGAGTAGTAACCTGTGTGCCATCTGCATTTACAACATATGAGGTAGTTGAATATGTGTCATCAGCATAATCAGCACGCGTTTGTCTGCCGATATCATCATATGTATTTGTCGTCTCATTGCCTTCAGCATCTGTTTCAGAAACTATATTTCCAAGCGCATCGCATTCATAATACGTGCTTACTGCTTCGGCTGTACCGTATGCTGATGTCTGCTGAGTCTGCTGACCAAGTATGTTATAGTAATTTTTCGTAACGACGCCTTTTGCATCGGTTTCAGTATCAACATTTCCATATGAATCATACGTTTGTGACGTAACAACATCTCCGTCATTAGGATCATCAGTAATTACCGTTGTAGTAGCTAAACGCCCCATACTATCATACGTATAATCAGTTTCAGACTCATATGTGTTCAAACCGTCCATCACAAAGACAATTTGTGTTAGAACTTTACCGTATTCATTATATGTATATGCCGTACTCTGATTAATCCCATCAACATAGGTATTTATCATATTACCCGCTGAATCATATTGATTTACTGTTACTTTAGTATTCGCTCCATTAAATGGTTCTTCGATCTGCGTAGGCAAATCAGGATTATTCGTATCGCCATATGTATATGTAGCTGTTTTACCTGCCTTATTTACGTAAGTGAGCATATTTCCATCTGAGCCATAGATAAACGACTCTTCTGTACTATCAGGGTAAGTAATATGAGTGAGGTTATAATCGCTGTCATAAGTGTATAACGTTGGGTTTTCGCTCTCAAACTGCGTCTTCTTCAGCACGAGCGTTGTACTGTCATAATAATAACGCTGAGTTACATTGTTAAACTCAGTTATCACTAAGAGATCATCATCATCTCCTGGATACGTTAACGTCATTACCTGTGAGAGAGGGTTCGTTACTGTGCTAACTTTATTAGACGCATACGCAATATCATAATCAAATCCATTTGGGTTTGTAATTGTTGTGAGCATTCCGTTCGTATAGGTATAAACTTCACCTATCTGTTGACTTTCATATGTCACGTATGCCTGTGCAAGTTTTCCATTAGAATAGGTATATGTATACGTCCTGCCACTACCTGTTACTGTCTTTATTAATCCCCCTTCTCCTGCTTCTGTTGAATATGTAAGCGTGATATCGTTTCCTTTGTTATCTTCAGCGGAAACAAGTCCGCCCACGTCGTTATAGCTAAACTGTATCCAGTTACCATTTCTATCCGTAATACGTTCGATTTGATTGCTAAGATTAAACATATATTCCGTTTTGTCTTTGAAAGTCAGAACATATTTCCCTGTTTCACCATTGCATTCAAGTTCAGCATACAAACCATCCGGGCGACTATAGGTCTTAGTCTGAGAATCATAAGGGAAACGATACATATTTCCGTTGCCAAGTTTTAATATTATCCCTTCTTCGTTTTGATTCTCATCAAATTCCTTAAGAAGTATTATGTTGTAATTAAAATCCCACCCCTGTCCAAGTGGGGTTGAATAATTGGTTAGACTGTTATATGAACGAACAAACTCAAGCGCACCGATCGGTGACTCTACCGAGATATCACTAGTCTCATACATTAAGTTTCCAGATGCAGGATTAATAAATCCGTTACCGCTCTGTGTGCTGAATTCGGCAAACATTTCATAGTCTTTCTTGCCGACCTTCTTATTCACTTCATCCGACGAAACAACTGTCGCCTGTGGACCTGCGGTTGAAACACTTTCAACGGTTGCACCTAGGTATTCTTTTTTTGCCACAACACTATATAAATACGTCGTATCATAGTTCATGTTGTAGTCGTTCCAATATGCAGTATCAATATCTGTAGCAATCAATTCTGGAGTTTGACCGCTTTCATTTCTATATATGTCATATGTCACATTTGGCGTAACGGACGCTGTCCAACTTAACGCAACCGTATAATTAACATTTGACTTAACACTAAGATCCGTTACTGGTTCAGGCATAACATTAGTCGGAACAGCAATCCCTGCGTTACCAGCATTATCGACAGCACGCACATATACGGTAGTATCACCAGACGTTAAAGTAATCTGGTTGTTCGCCGGTATATCTGCAAACCCTTCCGTTAAACTTGTTGTGCTATACTGATATTTTTGCACGCCTGAAATTGCATCTGTAGCGCCTGACGCTGCAATCGTCACCGCCCCGCTGTCCCAGTCAACCGGCGTTAATGAAGCATCTGTTGGGGATGTTGGTTTATTAACATCTAGCTTGTATACCACAGACTTGGTTGCACCGCTATACCCAACTTTATCCACGCCACGCACATAAATTGTATGAGTACCGGATGACGAAATTGTAATTGGAACCGTACCCGAAGTAATGCCATAGCTAGTTGATATGTTTACCCATGATCCACTATCAATCTTATATTGCGCATAACTCACACCGCTATGAGCATCTGTAATACCGCTCCACGATAATGATACAGTGGTATCATTTGTCCATGTTGATGAAGCAGTTGGACTTGTTGTAACACTTGTAGGTGCAACGGGTGCAGTAACATCTAATTTATATGCTACTGAGCGTGTTGATCCGTAATTGTTAACATTATCAACGCCACGAACTTTAATAGTATGTGTTTTTGAACTTGATGGAATAGTAATCGGATATGACCCCGAAGCAATACCATAACTTGTAGGTATGCTTGTCCACGCACCGTCGTCAATCTGATACTGAGCTTTTTTAAGCCCACTACCGCCCGAGTCTGTGATGCCACTCCACTTAAGTGTCACCGTTTTATCGTTTGTCCATGTCGATGTAGCAACCGGGGTTGTTGTTACACTAGTAGGCGCAGCAGGCACGGTCGTATCATAGTAAAAATACGCTTTGGGACCATCGTACCAATACGACTGCCATGTTGCAAATTCCTTATAATTTGAAGAAGAAGCTGTGTCTTTTAATTGTAATCCGTCATTATCAGTGTACCAATCAATTGCAATCTGTTTAATATTCCATGTATATGTGGCCCCCTGTGTCGGTGTAACAGATACAGAACTATATGCACTATTATAAGACGGTCTTGTATTCCACGTAACATTTGAAGTCCAATTACTCGTAACCTTATGTACCGCAACTGTACTTGTTGCTGCAACATTATCATAAATCATTATAGCTTTAAGCTTTGCAGCATATATTTTTGAAGGCGAAATTGACGGCAAATTATTGAATTTTATTAAAGACCTATTTTGCTGGCTTGTACTGCCGTTTCCAGTACACATAATATATTCGCTTTTATAATTAGTTGTTGGTAACCCTTGACATATCCTGTTATCAGTTACATATGAACCATCAGTTCCTGTGTTGACCGTTGCAGTAGGATCAAAAATTACAGGGTAGGCAGCCTTCTCCATCCATTCCTTATCTAATGTATATGTAATTGTATAGCCATCTTTAGACGTTGTAAGCTCTACACCGATGTTATCACAGGTGTCTCCATTATCGTCAATTAAATATGTCGGTTGAATAAGAAAAACTGGCTCTTTTGTTTTACTATCCACCGCATCAATAGAGCCATCATCATTTTTAATTAAAACCAATCCGGTTGTTGTCACTTGCTCTGAGATTGTTGTTACATCAGTCTTTTTATTAAATACTACGTTTTCTTTAATTTGTTTTGAAATTGCCGCATATTGCAAATCAACATCCTGCATAACATCCTGATAGATTACGCCATCTGACAACTTTGCACTATTATGTCTTTTGTCGCCCTCAGACATCTTGTTCCATTCATCTTTTGTCAGCCTATCTTCTTTTGTAGCCTTAACGCCTTTTGATATGTCATCTATTGTCCAACTAAGTTTATATCCATTATAACTAACAGAAGCCTTATCTGAGTTTTGTGATATTTCAACTTTAAAATCATTATCTGCATTTACATACACTTGTTTCCCATCTTTGTTTGTCGTCAAAGACAGACTATTATCAATATCTTTATATTCTCTATCTTCCAAATAATGAATTGGGCAGCCATATAATACAGCTTCGTTTGTCCCATCCTCGAGCTGATAATATTTTGTGCATTCATCCCGCTGTTCTACAAGTTCAGTAGATTTCATTTCCGCAAGCTCAGCACTTCTCTCTTTAGATAAATCTTCTGCATCAGCCGTTTGTTTATCTAGTTTAGCATCCTCAGAGCTTGTCCCATCCTGCGAAGTATCACTTTGTACCGCTGTGTCCTCTTGCTGATTTACTGCATATGATCTAGCAAATGCCGTATTGATAGGTGTACACACAACACTAACCGCAAACGCAACCACGAGAATAAAACTAACCACTTTACTCCATCTTTTGCCCATAACGAACCCCTACACTTTCATTATTGAATTTTAATACATAGCTTTCTTTGGTCTAATAACTTGGATTCTTATGCAATGATCCCTTTAGATGAAATATAATGTTCTCTTCACTTGTTATACTTAAAATTACTTCTTTGAATTGTGTTCTTAACGAAAATTATAATGATTATCATAACAATTATACTATTTTTTTCCAGTTTGTAAAGTGTTTTTTATTGAAAGAGGATGAAATTAAACTACTTTTGTTTAAAAATTAGAGAAACTGTTCGCAAGGAATAATCTCCGACTCAATATGATTATTAATAATGTGACTTTTCCAATAAACACGAATAATGTTAATACAATAACTGACATGAATATACTTTATCTATGATCTTTTCTATTAGTTTCTGTCATAACTTCCACATCCAATCTGCTCACTCGCGAACCCCTGACATCTAACCCGCTCCGTCACTACGCTATGACGTCTAATCTGACCACCCGACCTCGAAAATCCAAACATCAAAACTCGCTGACCACTGATATCTAATTCACTCTGTCACTGGGGTTAAGGCTTATTTCATTTGCCCCCACGAGCCAATATTTTTACGATTTTTGCACATCGGATCTTTGCTCTCAAACCTCAAAAAGCCTTTATTCACTGACTTTTCACATCCTACTCTTTCACCCTTGACAGCATTACCACGCACTCAACATGTACTGTGTGCGGGAACATGTCTACTGGCTGAATATCCCCTAATAAATAGCCCCTTTGCGTAAAAAAATTTACATCTCTTGCCAGCGTTTCTGGGTTACATGAAACATACACAACTTTTTCTATTTTTGCACCAACAATTGCGTCCAACAACGTTTGTGCGCATCCTTTTCTTGGGGGATCAACGATAACTGTGTCCGGCTTTTGCTCGTTTTTCAAAAGCTTAGGTATTTCTTCCTCAGCATTACCACAAATGAACTCTATATTATCAAAATTGTTTAGCTTTGCATTCCTATTTGCATCTGTTATAGCGTCTTCAACGCATTCAACCCCTATGACCTTTGCACCTTTGCTTGCAGCCAATAGTCCTATTGATCCACTTCCACAATATGCATCCAGAATAAAACTATCTTTAGTTATTCCAGCTCGATCAATTGCATGTGAATACAAAACTTCAGTTTGAATAGGGTTAACCTGCAGAAATGCTTTTGCAGAAAGTTCTACTTTCACACCGAGTATATTTTCGTTTATTCTGTCTTTTCCATGCAGAACATTAATTTCACCATCCATCATGACGTTTGTCTGCTTAGTATTTATACATTGTACTATAGATTTTAAGGAATCAACTCCGTTACAAAGATTGTCAACCAAAACTTTAGACTTGGGAATGTTCCTTCCGTTTGTACATAGAATTACCATTACTTCATTAAGGGTAGAACTTCGTACGATAATATTCCTTAATAAACCTTTCCCCGTTTCTTCGTTATAACAAGATACACCTGTTTCCATAGCCCATTCTTTAACGATCGAAATGACATTTTTACATGTTTCATCTTCTATAATGCAATCATCTATAGGTACTATACGGTGCGTCCTTTTTTCAAACAACCCCAACCGTATTTCACCATCTATCTTTTGAATGCAAAATGCACCCTTGTTACGATATCTATATGGATAATCCATTCCAAGCGTATTATTCACCACTACGTTTTCTTGTTTCCCAATTCGTTTTAATGCTTGCAAAACCCTGTTACGCTTGAACTCAAGCTGTGCCTCATACTTAAGATGCATTAAGTCGCAGCCACCACACTTCCCAAATTTCTCGCATGTTGGGTGTTGCCTATATTGCGATTCTTGAATTATTTTAATAAGCTTGCCTACACCAAACGATTTCCCAGCTTTTATCACCTTAATCAATACGCGTTCGCCTATCAAAGTCTGTGGTACAAACACCGTATATCCATCATGCTTCCCAACGCCTTGACCTTCAGCACTGATATCTTGAATAAATAATTCAATTTCTTGGTTCTTACATAGTGGCGATTTTCCCAAATCCTATTCCCCCATAAAAAAAGCCGAGCTCATATATCGCTCGGCTGAATATTTTAAATAACATACTGCCCCAAAGCTTTATATAGATCGGGAAATCCCCGTTTAATATCGGCTGGTTTAGAGCCTTTGCTAAGGAAAACATGTTCACTAGATGCTTTTGCTATTAAAGCATTATCCTTTTGGCTTAATATTTCATAATCAAACACAATTTTTATTCTTCCAAGGTCTTTAATACGTAGCCTTACTAACACATCATCACCTAATCTAATCGGTGAAATAAAATCTATTGCTAACTTGATTATTGGAAAATAATATCCTTTATCAAGTATCTGGACAAAATCAGTATCATGTTTCTTAAACAAATCTAGTTGAGCCATTTCCAGCCAACAATTGTAACTTGAATGATGAGCATACCCATTAATCCCACATTCGTTAAAACGCACATTTATTTTCGTTTCGTTATACATTCCCATCCTCCTAAACTAGTTATATTATCTTCCAAAGGTCAACTCTCTATTTATTAAAAATCCCCCATACATATTACTAAATCGCGAGTCATCAGAGACCATAATTATTATATCATAACCGATAAGTATTTAGGTTCTAAAAGTACTTCACATTTTTTTGTCCAAGCAAATTTTCTAGTTCGCCCACCAATTCTTTTGAAGGATTAACGCTAAAGCTCCTTGGCATACGTTTCGTTTTTCCTACTTCTGTAAACCTAATGGCTAGAGAAGTTGTCCCTTTATGTTGGTTAGTGATTTCAAATATTTTATGCAATAATTCTTCGTTCTTTTCGCTATTAACTGACAGGGCTAAAATATCCCTTTTATTCTTCTTTAAAATATAACTGTCCATACTCTCAACGCTCTCAAGGACAATTTGTGGATCGTTATCTTCTCTAACGCTGACTCTACCCTTAATTACTACCAAAGCATCAGTCTCAACAACATAGCTATATTGATTAAACACGTTAGGAAACACAATCAACTCAATATTCGAAAACAAATCTTCAATGGTAACATATGCCATAGTCTGATTCGACTTAGTCGTCTTTCTTTTTATTGCTGTTATTATACCACCTAGCTTAACGATATCTCCATCTGCAACCTTAGAATCTTTAGCATTTTCGCCTGCTTCGTTAATATCCAATGAAGTATATTCAAATGAACTTAATAACTCTTGATAACTTGAAAGAGGATGCCCTGATAAATACATACCTGTCATATCTTTTTCCTGAGCAAGTAAAATTCGCTGATCAAACTCTTGTAAATCTTCAAACGTTTCTTTATTCATAGACCTTCCCATTGAATCACTCGGTAGCCCTTGAACATCAAATAAGGATACCTGTCCCTCAATATTACGCTTTCTATCTTGAGACTTGGCATTCATCACTTTTTCATACTCGCTCATTAAAACTACTCTCTTATAGCCCAGAGAATCAAAACATCCAGCCTTTATCAAGCTTTCTATCATTCTTTTATTAAACGCATCATCCGGTAATTTTTCAATAAATTCTGTAAACGTTGCAAACTTTCCTACGTTTTCTCTCACCCGTATTATAGACTTTGCCGCCGAAAAACCAACATTTCTTATTGCGGCTAACCCAAACCTGATATTATCATCCTCAGGAGAAAAACGAGTCATGCTTTTATTAATATCCGGTGGCATTACCTTAATATTATTTTTGTTACACGAATGAACATAAGCTGCAACTTTAGACGTTGTACCCATATAACTGTTTATTAGAGCTGTCATAAACTCGAGTGGGTAATAGTACTTTAGCCAAGCAGTCTGATAAGCTAAAACACCGTATGCTGCTGCATGCGATTTGTTAAATGCGTACTGCGCAAAATCAATCATTTGGTCGAATATATTGTTTGCGGTAACAGAATCTACTCCGTTTCTAAGAGCGCCTGCCACAACAACCTTGCCATCTTCTACCAATCCATTAACAAAGATATTACGCTCCTGTTCCATAACATCAGCCTTTTTCTTTGCCATTGCTCGACGCACTAAGTCGCTTCTTCCTAACGAATATCCACCCATATCACGGACAATCTGCATTACTTGCTCTTGGTATACTATACAGCCATACGTAACACCAAGTATCCGCTCTAACGTTGGATGGTCAAACCTAATCCTTGTTGGATCATGTTTGCATGCTACGTACTGCGGTATCTGATCCATAGGTCCTGGTCTATAAAGGGATATCCCAGCAATAATATCTTCAAACGACTCAGGTTTCAACTCACGCAAAAACGCCCTCATACCTTGACTCTCAAGCTGGAACACGCCATCCGTGTCGCCATGCCCTAACATTTGGTATACTTCGGGGTCATCAAACTCCATTGTATCGATGTCGATCGTTTCACCGCGATTACTCGCTATTATTGATACAGTATCACGAATAACAGTAAGAGTCCTTAGTCCCAGAAAGTCCATTTTTAATAGACCTAGTTCTTCTAAAGTACCCATAGAAAACTGAGTAGTTATACCTGTGTCACCTTTTTGAATCGGCACATATTCAGTAAGTTCTCGTTTTGAAATTACCACACCTGCAGCGTGCGTTGATGCGTGTCGTGGTAAACCTTCAAGTTTTCTTGCCATATCAACTAGCTTCTTTGTACCTTCGTTTAACTGGTATGCGCTTTGGAGTTGATTGCTTATTTTAAGTGATCTTTCTAGCGATATATTTAATTCATTAGGCACCATCTTAGCTATAGCATCAACCTCGCCATAAGGCACATGCATAGCTCTTCCAACATCACGAATAGCTGCTCTTGCCGCCATAGTTCCAAACGTAATGATCTGCGCTACATGGCTTTCGCCATATTTTTCTACGACATAATCGATTACTTCTTGTCTTCGTTCATAACAAAAATCAATGTCGATATCCGGCATGCTTATTCTTTCAGGGTTTAAGAATCGCTCAAACAGCAAATCATATTTTAACGGATCTACATTAGTAATATCCAAAGCATACGCAACGATACTCCCCGCCGCACTACCTCTACCTGGGCCTACCATGATGTCGTTATCTTTTGCATATTTTATAAAGTCCCAGACTATCAAAAAATAATCAGTAAACTCCATCTTAATTATCATATTAAGTTCATAATTAAGCCTCTCAATATGCTTATCTTCCACCACTGAATACTTCTTTTTCAATCCTTCATTACATAGGTTTCGCAAAAACTCTTCATTTCCCATGTTATCTGGTGCTGAAAATCCCGGCATATGCATACTAGAAAAATCCAATTCAACATCACATCTATTTGCAATATCTACAGTATTAGATAATGATTCCGGTTGATATGAAAACAGTTCTAGCATTTCGTCCGGCGACTTTAAATAAAATTCATCGGTCGCAAACTTCATTCTGTCAACGTCATCAACAAATTTGCCTGTTTGAATACACATTAAAATATCTTGCGCCTCTGCGTCATCTTTTTTTACATAATGAACGTCGTTTGTTGCTACTAATCCTAGCCCAGCTTTGTTTGCTAAATCTATAAGTAGCGGATTTAATCTGCGTTGTTCGTCTATCCCATGGTCTTGCAACTCAATAAAAAAATTATTCTCGCCCATTGTTTTTGAAAGGCGCATAGCTAGCTCATACGCCTCTTGTTCACGTCCTTGTGAAAGCAATCTTGGAATATCTCCTGCTAAACAAGCAGATAATGCTATTAGCCCACCTGAATACTGGGCAAGCAAATCATAATCAATCCTAGGTTTATAATAAAATCCGTCAACAGAAGCAATAGATACCAGCTTCATCAAATTCTTATATCCTTGCTGATTCCTTGCAAGTAATACTAGATGTGCGTATTCGCGATCTGTACGCACCTCTTTATCTCTATAACCTCTCGGCGCAACATATACCTCGCATCCTAAAATAGGTTTAATGCTTTGATTTTTTGCATGCTTATAAAGCTCAACTACGCCATACATCGTTCCATGATCAGTAAGCGCTATTGAGTCCATATCCTGAAGTTTACAGGCAGAAATTATTTCGCCTACTCGACCTGCACCGTCGAGTAGGCTATATTCACTATGTACGTGTAAATGAGCAAAACTTGGCACGTTTTCACCGCTTTCAAATACTAATTATATAAAACTTCATTTTCTAGGAATTCACCCAAAGCAGCAATAGCTTCTTTTTCATCCGCTCCTTTTGCCACGATAAGAATTTCATCACCTTGCTCAATAAGCATTGCAATTACACCCATAACACTTTTTGCGTTAATCACCTTATCCCTACCATGGCTTTCAATATCAATTTTACATGTAAACTTACTAGCCGTCTGAGTGAAGAGTTCTACATTCCGACCTTTTAATCCTCCGTTAGCTTTCACCAAGAATTGTTTTCTGGTCATACTTATTCTCCCCTTTCATTTCGTAGGTCCATGGCAAATTTATCAATTTTTCTTAGTCGATGATTGATCCCACTTCTTCCCAGTTGTCCCCCCATCATCATACCTAATTCACTAAGTGAAGCTTCTGCATTCTCCATCCTAAGCCTTGCAATATCTTCAAGTGGTGTCGGCAACGCACTTAACCCCACCGTTTCTTTGATATATTTAATGCTATCCAACTGACGATATGAAGCGTTTAAGGTCTTATCGATGTTTGCTGTTTCACAATTGGTAGCACGATTAGCATCGTTTCGCATCTGCTTTAATATTTTAACATTTTCCATGGCGAGGATTGCATTGTGCGCACCCATCATAATCAATAAGTCAGCAATATGCTCGCTTTCTTTTATATACACGACATAATGCTTCTTACGTTCAATAACTCTAGCACTCAATCCTTTTTTACATAAAAGAGAACAAAGATTCTCCGCAAAATCTTGTTTTTCAATTACAAATTCAAGATGATATCCTCGTTTAGGATTGCTTAGTGACCCCGCCCCTAAGAAAGCTCCGCGAAAAAACGCCCTAACATTACTCTCGCCATTAATAATTTTCTCGTTAATACATTCCTGCATACTAATATATGCAGTTTCCTCATCACTAATATATCCAGTATCTTTTAAAATTGATACAACATCTCCACTAATATGGACAGAATAAGCGCTTTTTTTATTAAGCCGTTGTCCTTTTGACACTGTTGTTTGCGTTTTAACTTCGTACAAAGAATGCATGAGCTTGATAGCTCTACGAGCAACACCAGCATTTTCAGTATGTATTACTATGTTAAGATTACCTTGAGAAATACCAATTGAGCCGATAACATGCAAGAGTGCAGAAAGCTCAGCTCTTTGTTCCGACTTCGACAAAGATGTGTTGCTAAGTATTTCATCCTTTACATTAGATGAAAAAGACATATCACGTCACCTCTTTGATATTATCCTTACCTATATCCCTATGCGCAATTGACACGCGTATTCCCATGTCACTAAGTTGCTTAAACAAAACCTCTGCTATTGCAACAGACCTATGCATCCCCGCCTGTACATCCTATAGCGATCACCAGCTGTTTCTTATCCTGCTGTTTATAAAAAGGAAGTAGATACTCTATCATCTCAACTAATTGTGCTAAAAATACGGCTGTCTGTTCAAAAGAGAATATATAGTCCGATACATCCTGATCTTTTCCAGAATGCTCGCGTAACTCTTCAATATAAAATGGATTTGGCAAAAATCTAACGTCAAAAACCATATCAGCATCGATCGGAATACCACGTTTAAATCCAAACGTCACTACTGATACCATTACGTCCTCTGATACTGCGTCTTTTATAAATTCCGATCTAATCACAGATCTAAGCTCTTTTATGGAAAATACACTAGTATCCAAAACCAGATTAGCGCGTTCTTTAAGACGTTGCATTAGATTCCGTTCCTTTGCAATGCCTTCAACAACTCTTCCATTAATAGCCATTGGGTGGTTCCTGCGAGTCTCGTTAAACCTGCGAATTAACACTTCATCGTTTGCATCCATAAATAGAATACGAACATTTACCCCTATTTGTTCTAATTCTTGAAGTGTATCATATATAGTATCAAAAAAATCACGCGACCGACTATCCACAGCAATCGCAGCCCTTTTAATTCCAGAGTTTTTATTCTTACTCAAATCAATAAAACTAGTTATCATGCTAGGTGGAAGGTTGTCCATGCAAAAATATCCGATGTCCTCTAAACTTCGTAATGCCTGCGTCCGCCCAGCACCCGATAGCCCAGTTACTATGACTAAATCCATGTCGACCTCCTAAATCGTATCCTTAACCAAACGAACTTTTTTGCTACATCCCATTGCATTTAATATATCATCTGCTTCTAAACCGCACGTCTTAGCAAAAGATATCGTTTTTTCAAGCGCTCCGACTTGTGGGGGTTTATGAGCATCACTGTTTATCATAAAAGACGCACCCAAATCCTTAAGCCTTTTTATATGCGATTCGTTAAGCGCATTATGCCTAAGATTAATTTCAAGAGCAGTCCCTGTCTTTTTTGCTGCTTTTGCTAAGATATCCATATCCAAACTTATCATGTCGTTTGGATGAGCAATACACGCTATAGGATATCGTTCCATCGCATTTGCAAAAGCCAAAGCGTTTACTCGCTCAATTTCTTGCAATTTACTCTTTTTAATTGATATTGAGCTTTTAACTGTAAATTGCATAAAGGTTTTCATATCCTTTAATAATGCCATTCGATGATATCCAGCGATAATGATATCAAACTTATGCAACAATTCCTCTGGTACATCTATTGTACCGTCAATGCCTGTTATATTGGCTTCAACACCCATCAACACACATATTTTATCCTTATATTTTGCATTCATGCAATCAACTTGCTCACGTAGCTTATCAAGCTTGTCTCTTCTCAAACCAAACATAATATGCTTTAGTCCGTGGTCCGTAATTGCAACCTTGCTCATACCTGCGTTGATTGCAGCAATAACGTTATCTTCAACGCTACCTTTTCCATGGCTAAACTTTGTATGTGTATGGTAATCTGCACGTATTTCCATTATATACCTAATTTTAGGCTACAGCCTAATCCTTTATTATTCTCCAATTACCTTTATCTCAAGTTCAAGGTCGACATCGAATGCCTTTTTAACTCTTTGTTTTATTTCATTAACCAAAGTTAATACATCATCTGCCGTTGCGCCACCTGTATTCACCACAAACCCGCTATGTAGCGTAGATACCTGTGCGCCATTGACTCTTAATCCTTTTAATCCAGCTTGTTCAATCATCTGTGCAGCGTATCCAGCAATAGGTCGTTTAAACGTACTTCCTGCACTAGGTATGTTCACTGGTTGCTTTGCATTTCTCTTTGCTGTAATCTCGTTTGCTAATTTTTCAGCACAATTATTTTCATCTTTAGCCAGCTCAAACTCAGCATCCAATACAATGCTTTCCATCTGAGAAAAAATGCTCTTTCTATAAGATAAATCATCCTTTTTAACCATCCGTTGATTTATCTCTCCATCGCTGTTTAGATATCTTACCTTTACTAAACAATCAGCAATTTCACCTCTATATGCCCCTGCATTCATCATAACTGCCCCGCCCACTGTACCAGGTATACCACAGGCAAACTCCAGTCCAGTATAACCGTGGGCAATCGACTGCCTTGATAGCTTGGACAACGATACTCCAGCTTGCGCATACACCCTATTATTAGTCCACTGAATTTCGCTTAATCCTTTGTTGATCTTAAGCACAACTCCACGTATACCATTATCGCGCACTAAAAGGTTTGTTCCATTGCCCATAACAAACAAATCGATATCAAACTTTTTACATATTCTGACCGTATTTTCTATGTCGTCAAAACTGTGTGCATCGATTAACAAGTCAGCCGCGCCGCCTATTCTAAATGACGTGTGCCTACACATTGGTTCATTAATGTATATATTTTCGTCATTTATTATATCCCTAAGCGCTAACAACGCTTTTTCAACACTCATTAAATCGCCCTCAAAAAACATTTGTATGCCTAATTCTACAATAAATTATCAAGGTTTACAAGTTCTATCCATTTCGTTCAATAACTGATTAAATGCTTCAACATCACCATTGTTACATCTATTCATCAATTCACTCCATCTTTCCCGTACTTGCTCATATCCAAAGCAATTTGGTATATAAGTGCTTGATGATAACACCTGCTCCACAGCAAAAAATCTATTATCATCTTCATACAATGGTTCCGATTCGATAACCTTAAACATGCCAATATCCTTTAACGACTCCTGTGTTTCTGGGCTAACAAAACTATTTGCTAGCAGACTACATACACTAAATTTATTTTCATCTTTACCCGCAGTTGTTCCAACATATTGCACCATATCTGTGAAATCACTAACAGCCCAGTTCGAACTTGCAAACCCGTTACCATTCTCATAGTTAGACTGCGTTTGTGCAGAAGTCTTGTGTGTTCCTAAACATAAAAGTAATTTGTTTGATTCAAATTCACTATACTCTTTTGATTGATTGGACCACCATCGATAATCAGAATTATCGCTATTACTAATTGCGCGTACCAAACTAAATCCAGGGTTACAAAACTCGCTATTATCGAAACATATTCCACCTTGATTACCATCTGCCATTAGAATAATATCATCTACAGAATAATTAATTCCCGTTGGCGGTTCTATCAACGCTTGCATTCCCCTATCCTCATTAACGACTAAGCCATATCCACCCATCATTACAGGATAAGCATATATTGCCCCTTCAAAAATAGCTGATTCTTGTACATCATCCCTTATAGTATCATTATCTTTTAACACCTCTAGCTTATCAACAGGAGACTCGAAAAAACCCGAAGGGAACAGTACTACATCAGGCATCTCTCCTTGGCTCATCCTCTGTTTTGCATCATCATATTTTAGGACTTCCACATCAACATATACACCAAAATTATCACGCTCAAACGAACTTACTATGGACTTCACCCATCCGTTAAGCGTGTTCTGGCTAACGGGAAATCCGACTACTGCCCATAACGAAAGTTGCCCTTGCCAAGCCGGTTGATCGGGAGTCAACCAATCTTCATAACTCTCACTATCTACCTTGCTTTGAATAAACGATGGCATAAAAAGCACAAACAATATGAGTATTGCACTTAGTAAGTAACTTGTCTTTTCTTTATTCCATTTCATAGCACACATCCCAAATGTTTTTACAATACTTTATGCGATGCTCTGCCATGTCTATTACTTTGTTTTATTTAAATGTCTTATTCTTGCAATAGCAGCAGCTCCAATTGCTCCTGCATTATCAGTGTAATATGCTTGCCTTAGTTTAGGCATGCATCTGCTTGACTCTATAGACATGCGTTTCATGCTTTCATGTAATTTCGCAATAAAAAAGTCGCCTGCATTTAAAATGCCGCCACCTAAAACAATTACCTCTGGATCAATTAACCTGACCGCGTTTGATAGCCCTAAAGCTAAATTGTCAATATACTCTCTCCAAATACTAATAGCTTTTTTGTCACCAATTTTCGCATCCTCTATTAATTTTTTAATGACTCCTCCTACCGAATTTTCACTCAACACTTTATCATCTGCAAAGCACTTATGACCTTGTTGCCTAGCAATCCTTGCTATCGCTCTAATCGACGCATACATTTCAAAGCAACCTTTTTGACCGCAATTGCATTTAAACCCATTTGGGTAAAGACACATATGTCCAATTTCACCAGCCATTAAATTCGAGCCAACAAACAGCTCGTTATTGATTATCACTCCCGCTCCAATACCAGTACCTATAGCTACCACCAAAGCATTTTTATATCCCTTTGCGCTCCCGTATTCATGTTCAGAAACTGCAAAAGAATTAGCATCGTTTTCCAAATATATTTCAAAATCCGCCCAGCTGCTGAAAAAACTTGCAAGCTTAACATCATTCCAAAAAATATTTGGAGCCCATCTAACGCTATTATCAAGTGGATCCACTGTACCTGGAACCGCAATTCTCATTGCAGATATATCGTCTTTCGTAATATCTAATTCAATAAAAAGAAGTTCGCTTATCCTAATAATGTTTTGTACAATATGCTCTACGCCATTGTCCGCTTCTGTTGCAAACGCATGTGATGTTAAACTACGCCCAAACTGGTCAATAATCACTATTTTTGTCTGTGTTCCACCAATATCCACCCCAAGATATAAGCTTTGCACTTCGTTATTTTTTTCCATCGTTATTATTGTTTTGGAGTATGCTAATGTCACCCATCATACGATTATTAAGCTCATCTGCCATTGAATACCCAATGTTTTTCATCCTATGGTTCATAGCTGCGACCTCAACCAAAATAGATAAGTTTCTCGCGGGTTTAACAGGTGTAATTATATGAGGGATATCAACATTAAGCAGAGAAATCGTATTTTGATGGATTCCCAATCTCTCATATTTCTTTGACGGATCCCATTCTTCAAGATTCATCACTATATCAATAGACTTATCGTGAATTACTGCTCCGATGCCATACATATTACGAATGTCTATGATTCCAAGACCGCGTATTTCCATCAAATACCTAAGCATTTCAGGTGCAGACCCACGAAGTTTCCCTTCGCCCACCATGCGTATTTCGACAACATCATCAGCTACCAGCCTATGCCCTCGTTCAACTAGCTCAAGCGCCGTTTCGCTCTTGCCCATGCCCGACTCTCCTGTTAGCAATATGCCTACACCGAATATGTCCATAAGCACACCATGCCTAGTTATCTTTGGTGCCAGATATTCATCCAAATACGTCATAGTTTTATGCATTAACTTGGTTGTTGTGAGCGGCGAATCCAGTATTGGAACATCGTATTGTTTAGCTGCCTCTAGTAATTCACTAGGCGGAACTTGTTTTCTTGACAACATAACACACGGAATAGGATAGCTAAAGTAATATTGCAATGTCTCTTTAAGATTATCTTTTTTTAACCTCTTTAAATATGCCATCTCAACTGGTCCCATTATTTGCACCCTGTCAAAGACAAACAATTCAAAAAAACCAGTAAGCTGAAGTCCCGGTCTGTTTATATCACTTGTATGCAATTCCATGTAGTCGCGTTTTCCTAGATACAAGATATTAAGTCCTAACGCATCGGTAAATTCTCTAACAGGAAGCTTTTTAATCAATTGATATTCTCCTCACCTAATACATATTTCTCTATTACCCAAGCTACGCCGTCATCATCATTGCTAGGCGCAATTATATCAGCCGCCTCAAGCGTCATTGGCCCTGAATTCCCCATTGCAACACCAAGACCGGCGTATTGTATCATAGAAATATCAATGTGGCTATCGCCCATAGCAATAACATTTTCAGCACCATACCCCATGCTTTCAGCAAGTTTTTTTAATGCAGATCCTTTATGTGATCCTTTATCATAAATTTCCATAAAAAATGGCTGAGATATTCCAACGTTAACCACATCTCCAAATTTGTCCTTTAATATCTCATAAAGCTCCTTAATCCTTTTTTCCATATCTACACAAAGAATTTTGGGGTGTGTTAATCTCTCTACGTTTTAGAAAGTCTCCAACTGCCTGCCACTTCATTCCTGTAAAATCTGAATATAACTGAGCATACATACAATATTCCTCGCACATAAACTTATCAGATCTATCGTAAATTTGGTGATAGCAATTTTCGTCATGTAAAAACGTAATTATTTCACGGGCTAAGTGTTGATTCAATAATTGATCAAAAACAACCTCTCCAGTTTTTGAATCAATTACAACCGATCCACCGTTTGTTATAGCTGGTTGATCAATATTCAGGTCATCTAAAAATCTTTTTGTTCCACCATATGGTCGTCCAGTTGCAATAATAACTTTTACACCTATCTCCTTGGCTTTTTCAAGAGCTCTTCTATTTCTATCACTTATCGTACGAGTACTTGATAACAGCGTATAATCCAGATCAAGCGCGATCATTTTGTACTGCATTTTTAAATACCTTCCCATTAATATCATTTATTACATACAATTATATAAGCTAAATGATTAACATACAAGTCTAGTCGTTTCTGGTGTCCTTCGTATGAAAATAGTCATAAACAGCCTGCGCGCTTTTTATGTCCATTCCCTCTACCTGCCTCAGCTGATCAATTTCAGCCTTTGCAATATTTTTTATTGACTTAAAATGCCTAATAAGCTGAGTTTTACGTTTTTTCCCTATGCCGTTTACATTATCTAGCTTGGATGCGATGGTTCGCCCTGTTCGCAA